>NZ_JBLYPN010000001.1:0-591951 GCF_051851875.1 Duffyella sp. Ts4
GCAGGTTCGAGTCGAGCGAAAGCGAGACAACGTTGCGACAGCAACGGTCCGCAGGGCAAGGCGAAGCCGGGTAATCCTGCACGACCCACCAATGTAAAAAGGCGCCCTAAAGGCGCCTTTTTGCTTTTCTGTTTTCTGGACTTACAGGATGTAAACCTGCTGCAGGTTGGGCTACCTGGCCGCGAGCTACATTAGCTGGTGCATCAACATCACCCGCAAGACGAGGCGCATAACGCGCACAAGCCTGCGCTCTTCTGCACACCCACCAGGCGCACAAAGGCTCCCTGAAGAGTTGTTTCTGCGTTTCACGCTGCGACCGCTTATCATCGCTACTTCCTGATGCCGTTTTTCCCCAGGCTGCGCCAGATGTGCATTACGGCGTAGCTGCGCCAGGGGCGCCAAACTGCCGAACGCTGCTCTGCCTGCTTCGCGGTCATGCCACCGAGATTATTACGAATCACGATATCCCCCGCCGGAAAAGCGTCCGGCCAGCGCAGCGCGCGCATGGCAACATACTGCGCCGTCCAGTCACCGATGCCCGGCAGCGCTTTAAGCTGGGCGATAATTTTTTGCGGCCATGGGCAGGCATCGAGGATCAGTGCGCCGCTGCTGCACGCTTCGGCCAGTGCGAGAATACATTTTGCCCGGGCGCTGATAATGCCCAACGAGGCGATCTCATCCAGCGTGGCGTGATGAATGCGCGTGGCGCTGGGCGGCAGTCGGCTAAGCGTCGGAAACGGCGTCTCAATCTTATCGCCAAAGGCGTTGGCAAAACGGCCACCCAGCGTGGTCGCCGCTTTTACGGTAATTTGCTGACCAAGAATAGCGCGCACCGTCAACTCAAAGCCATCAAACGCGCCGGGAATGCGCAGGCCCGGAAAATCAGCCACGCTTTTAGCCAGCAACGGATCCTGACGCAGCGCTTCATCGATACAGGCGGGTTGCGCATTCAGATCGAAAAGATTACGCAGGCGGCGCAGCAGGGCAGGCAGTACCGGCAGCAGCGAATGGGTAAACTCAACCAGCAGCACCGGCTTTTTCTGATGATGAGTAACCCGAATCCAGCCCTGATGCTGACCCAGCGCAACCGTGCGGCTGTAGCTGATATCATCAACATGCTCGATATGCAGCACCGCATGGCCCCGCAGAAAGTCGAGCATAATCTGCCAGTCAAATGGCGGACGATAGCTTAGCTCCAGCGTCGAGGTGCTGTTTAGCGGCGGCGCGTGCTCATCCACCACGGTTTTACGCAGCTGACTGGGAGACATACGATAACAGCGCTGAAACACGTCGTTAAAACGACGCAGGCTGGCGAAACCGCTGGCATAGGCGATATCGGTCACCGGCAATGCGGTCTCGGTCAGCAGCTGTTTAGCCAGCAGCAGGCGACGCGTCTGGCGCAGTTCAAGCGGCGAAACGCCCAGCTCTTTATGAACAATACGGCGCAGCTGACGCAGGCTGAGATCAAACTGCGCGGCAATCTCTTCCAGGCTTTCGGTCTCATCAATGGCGCCTTGCTCAAGCCGCTGAACCAGCAGATCGGCCACCCGATGGCTGTTATCGACCGGCGCATTTCCCGGCGCCAGTTCAGGACGACAGCGCAGGCAGGGGCGAAATTTCGCCTTCTCGGCCGCTTCAGCGTTAGCAAAAAACAGGCAGTTTTTTTGTAGCGGCGCTTTTACCGGGCAGATGGGACGGCAGTAAATCCCGGTCGAGGTGACGCCGACAAAAAACACACCGTCAAAGCGCGTGTCGCGAGAAGTAAGCGCCTGCCAGGCGATATCAGAATCGATCATGCCGTTCTCCTTGCGGCGGTAGTGCCGGACACTAAACATAGCTGGGGTTTCATCCTCGCACTCGCTGTTTTCGGACATTTAATCCTGATGACCGAAAACAGCCAGCCGGGCGAAAGAAAAAGGTAATAATAGAGGAAAAGCCCAGCAGGAGAGCACCATGTCCTATTACTACAAAATCACCACTACCCCGGTTGGCGTGCTAACGCTGATCGCCAGCGATCGTGGCCTGGCCGCGATTCTCTGGCAGGATGATTCACCGCGGCGGGTCAGGCTCGATCCCCGGATTGAAAACGCCGACCATCCGCTGCTGCTACAGGCGGAGCAGCAGCTACAGGAATATTTTGCCGGTACGCGCCAGCGTTTTGATCTGCCGCTGGATTTTGCCGGCACCGAATTTCAGCGCAAGGTGTGGGCCGCACTGGTCAGCATTCCGTTCGGTGAAACGCGCAGCTATAAGCAGATCGCCGAGCAGATTGGCCACCCCAGCGCCATGCGGGCGGTGGGCGCCGCTAACGGCAGAAATCCAGTGTCGATCATTGCGCCCTGTCATCGTGTTATCGGCGCCAATGGTAAGCTGACTGGCTTCGCTGGCGGGCTGGATATCAAAGCGTTCCTGCTCAGTCTGGAAAGCGGCGCATCGCAGGTGAAATAGCAGGACAGCACGCCATTATTTGGTTATCTTGTTTAGCATATAAAACAGTGGCGGCAAAAAACCGCATTTCAGCCACCATAAATGCCAACTTCGTTAAGTCGAAGAAACGAGAGCGCCTGATGAGCCTGATGTTTGATCCTGAATCTGCTGTCTATCCTTTTCCGCCTAAACCCGCGCGTCTGAACGCTGAGCAGAAGGCGGACTACCGCACGCGCATTAAAGCGCTGCTGAAGGCGCGAGATGCGGTAATGGTTGCCCACTATTATACCGATCCTGACATTCAGTCGCTGGCCGAAGAGACCGGCGGCTGCGTGGCGGATTCGCTGGAAATGGCGCGCTTTGGCAGCCAGCATCCCGCCAAAACGCTGCTGGTGGCGGGCGTGCGTTTTATGGGCGAAACGGCAAAAATTCTTAGCCCGGAAAAAACCGTATTGATGCCGACGCTGGCGGCAGAATGCTCGCTGGATCTGGGCTGTCCCATTGAGGCGTTCAACGCCTTCTGCGACGCGCATCCCGATCGCACCGTGGTGGTTTACGCCAACACCTCAGCGGCGGTAAAAGCACGCGCTGACTGGGTCGTTACCTCCAGCATCGCCGTTGAGCTGATTGAGCATCTCGACAGCCTCGGGCAAAAAATCATTTGGGCACCCGATCGTCATCTTGGTCGTTACGTTACGCAGCAGACGCAGGCCGACGTGCTCTGCTGGCAGGGCGCGTGTATCGTGCACGATGAGTTTAAGGTGCAGGCGCTACGACAAATGAAAGCGCTCTATCCGCAGGCCGCGGTGCTGGTGCACCCGGAGTCGCCGCAGGCGATTGTCGAACTGGCCGATGCGGTGGGTTCCACAAGCCAGCTGATTCAGGCAGCAAAGGCGCTGCCGCATCCGCAAATAATTGTGGCTACCGATCGCGGCATCTTCTACAAAATGCAGCAGGCGGTGCCGGAAAAGAAGCTGCTGGAAGCGCCAACCGCCGGAGAGGGCGCGACCTGCCGCAGCTGTGCGCACTGTCCGTGGATGGCGATGAATGGCCTACAGGCGATTGCCGACGGGCTGGAGCACGGCGGCGCGCAGCATGAAATCCATATTGATGCAGCGCTGCGCGAAAGGGCGCTGGTGCCGCTGAACCGCATGCTATCCTTTGCGGCGGAACTTAAACTCAAGGTCAAAGGCAACGCCTGAGACCCTTCTGAAGGTGCGCTATGGATTTCTTCAGCACGCAAAATATTCTTGTTCATATCCCTCTGGGCACCGGCGGCTACGATCTCTCGTGGATTGAGGCGGTCGGCACGCTGGCCGGACTGCTCTGTATCTGGCTGGCCAGTAAAGAGAAAATCATCAACTATCCGTTCGGCCTGCTGAACGTGGTGCTGTTCGCCATTATCTTTTTCCAGATTCAGCTTTACGCCAGCCTACTGCTACAGCTCTTTTTCTTCGCCGCCAACCTTTATGGCTGGTATGCCTGGAGTCGGCAAACCAGCGATAATCAGACGGCGCTGCGCATTCGCTGGCTGTCGTTGCCCAGCGCCATTGGCTGGGGTCTTGCCTGCGTGGTCGGCATCGGCCTGATGACGCGCTATATCAATCCGGTATTTGGCTTTTTGACCCGCATCGCCGTGAACCTGATGCAGGGCATGGGTATGAAGGTGGCGATGCCGACGCTGCAACCCGATGCGTTTCCGTTCTGGGATGCCTGCCTGATGGTGCTGTCGATTGTGGCAATGATTTTAATGACGCGGAAGTATGTGGAGAACTGGCTGCTGTGGGTGGTGGTCAACGTGATCAGCGTAATGATTTTTGCCCGTCAGGGCGTTTGGGCGATGTCGCTGGAATATATGATTCTCACCGTGATCGCCCTGAACGGCACACGGCTGTGGATGCAGAGCGCCCGCAAACAGGGTTCACGGGCGCTGTCGACTCAGTGATGGGCGTGGGCATGCGCATGATCGTGATGCGCATGTTCCTGCGCTGCGCCAAGGTCACAATCGTGACCGGCACAAGCCTGATACTCCATCTGCACCGTGGCATGCGCAATTTGGCAGGTTTCATGCAGGTAGTGATGAATGCGGTGCAGCAGCGCGTCATGGTCGTGCGGCGGAATCACCTGCACATGCAGCGTTAATACCGGCTTCTCGCCAACCTGCCACAAATGCAGATGGTGCACGTTACGCACTTCAGGGATATTACGCGTGATATCGCGCGCCAGTTTATCAACGTTAATCGACGCTGGTGCGCCTTCCAGCAGCTCATGCAGGCTTTCGCGCAGCAGCGCCCAGCCACTACGTAACACCAGCAGCGACACCAGAATCGACAGAATCGGATCGGCAGGCGTCCAGCCGGTGTACATGATCACCAGCGCCGCAACAATGGCACCCACCGACCCCAGCAGAT
Organism: Duffyella sp. Ts4; assembly: GCF_051851875.1. NCBI lineage: Bacteria > Pseudomonadati > Pseudomonadota > Gammaproteobacteria > Enterobacterales > Erwiniaceae > Duffyella > Duffyella sp. Ts4. Next base: position 4,839 of record NZ_JBLYPN010000001.1, read on the forward strand.
CGCCCATCACATGCAGCGCCGCCGCGCGCACATTCAGGTTTTTCTCTTCACTACCGCGATGCAGCAGCCAGAAAGAGAGCAGATTAGCCAGCAGCCCGGCAATGGCGATACCGAGCATCATGCCGCCTGCTACCGGCTGAGGTTGATAAAAACGTCGAACCGCTTCCCAGACGATCAGTGCGGTAATCACCAGCAGCGCCAGCGCGTTAACAAAGGCCGCCAGCGTGGTCAGGCGCAGCATGCCAAAGGTATGACGCGCGTTGGGTTTGCGCCGGGCGAACTGCACGGCCAGCAGCGCCATCAGCAGCGCGGCGGCATCGGTAAGCATATGACCGGCATCAGCCAGCAGCGCCAGCGAGCCGGAAAGCCAGCCGCCAACCACTTCGGCAACCATAAACAAGGCGGTAACGGAAAATGCCGCCAACAGGCGTCCACGGTTAGTGTCGCCTTCACCGTGGGAATGAGTGTGCGCCATAAGACTCCAGAGTAAGTAACAATCGATCGGTTAATGATATCAGTAATTTCGCCTCTGCCTGGCTGAGGTTGTGCTGTTTAGCACAATCGATCAGCTGCTGACAGAGCCGCTCTCCCTGCGACTGGCCCAGCAGTAACCAGCTGCCTTTCATGCGGTGTGCAGCCTGTTCAATCGTCGCATAGTCGTTCTGAGCGATGGCAGCTTGCAGCGCCTCGCGGTCGGCAAGAAAGGTCTGATGCAGCGTCTGGCAAATGCGCGGAATAAATGCCTCGTTATCACTGGCCAGACGACGGATATCCGTGCTGAGATGCTGCAAAGGATCGCCAGGCAGCGTGTGCAGAATCGCCGCCAGCGCTTTCTGGCTTACGGGTTTCAGCAGCAGATGATCAACGTGCCTCATCGCCGCCGTATCATCAGGCATCTGCGCATCGGCGGTACACAGCACCAGCAGCGCGCGCTGCGTGCGCTGGCGTTCACGCCGCCGCAGCAGGGCGGCGAGCAGCAGGCCGTCGGGGCGCGGCATCATGCGATCGATAAACAGTAGATCAAACGGCTGACGAGCATCGGCGGCTAGCAGCGCACGGCCATCCGCGTAACATTCAGCATTTACGCCCAGCGCCGCCAGCTGCTGCGCCATCACCAACAGGTTGGTGGGATTATCGTCGACAATGGCGATGCGGCAGTGACTGCGGTCAGCGAATGACAACGGCGCTTCCTCTGCGGTTGGCGCCATGGCGGGAGCCAGCATCAGCGGCAGAGTCACGCTGACCTCGGTGCCGCTGCCCGGCGCGGAGGTGAGGGCGATGGTGCCACCCATGCGCGTAACCAGCTCCCGACAGATCGACAGGCCAAGCCCGCTCCCCTGCACGCGCCGGGTTTTGCCCGAGGGCGCCTGATACCAGGGTTCAAACAATCGTGCTTGTTCTTCCCGCGCAATACCAATGCCGCTGTCAACCACCCGCAGGCTGATCTGTTCATCAACACTCAGCGTCACAGTAATCGAGCCGCTACGAGTAAATTTAATCGCGTTGCCGATCAGATTCACCGCGATCTGCTGCAGTCTGGCACTGTCGATCCACACCGCAGGCGGCAGCGCTGAGCCTGGCGCAACGATCAACCGCGGGCCGTCGGCTGGCATCAGCGGCTGATAAAGATCGTTGAGCTGCTCCAGCCAGCGGCGAAGATCCACCACTTCCGGCGTCAGGCTAAAGGTGTTGCTCTCAATTTTTGCATGATCCTGCAGATCGTTCAGCAGCGTCATCAGCGAGCGGGCGCTGCTGTGCACGATCGCCAGCCGCTTGCTGGCATCTGGCTGCTGGATCTCCAGCTCCAGCAAGCCGAGAATCGCCTGCATCGGCGTGCGCAGCTCATGGCTGACCGTAGCCAGAAACTGACTTTTCATCTGGCTGGCGCGCTCCGCTTCCGCCCGCTGGCGCTCAAGGGCGAGACGCTGCTGCTGTTCCCGGCGCTGTTGCAGATAACGGCGCGCCAGCAAAATCAGCAGGATGACAATCGCCAGCAACGCAGCCAGCAGCAGCAGCTGTGATACCGAGCGCATCATGGTATCCCCGGTATTGATGCGGCTATTGTTGCTCCAGTAGTCGCGCAGGCGCTGCTGCGTATCAGCAGGCACCCGCAACAAGCCTTTATCCATAATCTGCCGCAGCAGCGGTGCCTGTGCGCTGACGCCAAAGGCGATCGGCCAGGCGGTATCGCTGGCGGCAAAAGCGAGTTGTAGCGTGGCGTTATAGCGTGCGGCAATCAGCCAGCGCGCCGATAAGACATTATCCACTACCGCATCGATCTGTCCGCTGTTCAGGGCATCATAAAGCGCGGTGGGCGTATCGAATTCACGCACCTGAATGCCCGCGGGCACCAGCTCACGTCCCAGATCGCCACGCCGCACGCCGACGCGCTGACCCTGCAAATCCTGCCAGCGCGCCGCGCGCGAGGACGGCATGCGGGTATAAACGCCCCATAACGCTCGCCACACCGGCAGGGTGGCGTTATTGCCTTCGTTGCCAGTGAGTGGGTGCATCAGCTGGAGATCGACGCGTGACTGGCTCAGCAGCTCAGCGGCCTGCTGCGGGTTATCCACCCAGTGCGGCTGAAAAGTCAGGCCGGTGGTTTGTGCGACCGCATTCAACAGCTCCACGCTGTATCCGCGCGCCATGCCGTTGCTGTCACGGTAGCTCCACGGATAATCATCGCGTAGCGCGGCATAGGTGGCCTGCGGATGCTGCTGTAACCAGTTCTGCTCCAGCGCGGTCAGCGGGCTGGTGCGGGTATCCTGATAACGCGGCTGCGGCGTGTTCCAGCGGTTTTCAATCGCGTTGACCATATCCAGCGGCAGCTGGCGTAACGTGGTATTCAGCCGCGCAATTAACGCCCGATCGCTGGCGGCCGCCACCAGATCGCGCTGACCTGGCTCGAGCGACGAGGCCAGCTGATAAATTTGCCCCTGCTGCAGCTGGCTAAGCAGAAAGCCTGCGGTGGTTTCATCGGCCACCACATAATCGCTGCGCTGATTCAGCAGCGCATAGAGCGCCTGAAGATCGTTATCAAACAGTCGCCAGTGATGGCTGGCGGCAAAGTCCGGGTTGAGCAGCGCGTAAGATTTCCGGCTGATCGCCAGCTGCGCCTCGCGCGAGTTAAACATCACCGGACGCTGATTGCTGCGGCTGCGATAGATACGCAACGGGCTGGAAAACCACGGCTGGCTGATGGCAAGCTGCGTGGGTAACAGCGGTTTGGGTACGCCGAAGATCAGATCAATTTTGCCTTGTTGCAGTGCAGCCAGCAGAGCAGGCAGGTCGGCGTAGCCGTTGATGGTGAGCTGCAGGCCGTGATGATGAGCGATGGCGTTCAGATAGTCGGCGTTGACGCCGTAAAGATCGCTGCCCACCACGATATTCCACGGTGAGCCGTTGTCCTGCAAAATGCCGACGTGCAGATTTTTCTCCGGCCAGCTGATCTTCTCCTGCGCGGGCAGCAGCATCTGTGGCGGCAGCGTGATGCTGCTCACCGCATGCAGTGCGGCCTGAGCACAGAAACACCACAGCAGGAGCAGCCAGGCAATGTGTCTCACTGCTGTGCTTTCCAGATTTCAGCCAGCTCAACCACCGAACGGGCGCCGGTTTTATCCAGAATGTTTTTCTTGTGGGTGCTAACGGTTTTATTGCTGATGTGCAGCTGTCCGGCAATTTGCAAATTAGAGAAGCCGCGGGCCAGCAGGCTAAGAATCTGCTGCTCTTTCGCGGTTAACAGCGAAGACGCCTCTTCCGGTTCAGCCAGAGGTGGAAAGGCAAGATGGCCGCCGAGCACGGCGAGAATGGCCGACAGCAGCTGCGCCATGGTCTGACTTTTTACGATATACCCGGCTGCGCCCGCCGCCATAGCGGTACGAATGGCGTGCTGATCCTGTTGGGCTGAATAGATCAGCACCTTCTGCTGTTCGTCATGCGCTTTGATGCGGCGCAGCACTTCCAGGCCATTACTGTCAGCCAGGCTGACATCCAGAATGATCAGATCAACGGCGCACGTGCTCAATACTTCACGTGCTTCAGCGGCGGTAGCCACGGAAATCAGGGTCAGCGGAACAGGAGAATGAGGCAGGGCGGCTTCTAATGCGACATGTACCAGCGGGTGATCGTCAATTAACAACAGAACGGCCATAGCGATGTTCCAGCAATCTTTGGGGCATCAGCATAGCGAAAAGCGGAGGGGCAATAAAGCAAACGGAGAGCTTGCGCTCTCCGTCGGGGAATTACTGGGTGGTGCCGTCAGTTTTGGTGTTCACTTCACCGCCGCCAACCTTGGTCTCAACCTTACGGTTGATGTTCGGGCATTTGCCATCTTTGCACTGCGCATTCTGATCGATTTCATCAGCGGTCATGTGCTTGCTGCTGTGCGTGGAGCTGCTGTGAGAAGTACCACTACCGTTGTTGATTTTGCTGTTATCAACGTTGTTCGGTGGCAGATTCTCTTTTGCGCCTGGCGCCACGGCACCGGCATCTGCAGCCTGATTAGACGTCCCGTTGTTGCCGCCTGCGGCCATCGCTGCACCACTACCCAGAGTCATTGCTGCTGCCAGACATACCATTGCAATCTTATTCATAATTATACTCCCGTTAATTATTCATTGTTGCTCTGCCAAACCCGTGCGTGCAGTTTGCCGAGAAATCAGGCGCCCAACGAGCGTATGGCCCGCTATGGCTGACAAAGAAGATAAAAGATGATTAAAACACCGTGTTCCAGAGTGCTTACGCTTAAAAGTGTAGTAAACGGCGGCAAAAGTGCAAATCAGCCTGCGAATCAACGCCGGTAAAGTGCATTTACAGCGCGGGATCGAAGAGATAAATTGAACGGGTTGTGCCCGGACGCATCGGGTAAGAAAATCAATGGAAACCCTATGAACTATCAAAACGATGACTTGCGTATCAAGGAGATAAAAGAACTTCTTCCTCCTGTTGCGTTGCTTGAAAAATTTCCCGCTTCTGATAAAGCGGCCGAAACCGTGGCGCAATCGCGACAGGCAATTCACAATATTCTGCAAAAACAGGACGATCGCCTGCTGGTGGTAATCGGTCCCTGTTCTATTCACGATACTGAGGCGGCGAAGGAGTATGGCGCGCGCCTGCTCGCACTGCGCGAGGCGCTGCGGGGCGAGCTGGAAATCGTCATGCGGGTCTATTTTGAAAAACCCCGTACCACCGTTGGCTGGAAAGGGCTGATTAACGATCCTTACATGGATGGCAGTTTTCAGATTAATGATGGCCTGCGCATCGCGCGTAAGCTACTGCTTGATATCAACGACAGCGGCTTGCCGGCAGCGGGCGAATTTCTGGATATGATCACGCCGCAGTATCTGGCCGATCTGATGAGCTGGGGCGCAATCGGCGCACGTACCACCGAATCGCAGGTGCACCGTGAGCTCTCTTCTGGCCTCTCCTGTCCGGTAGGCTTTAAAAACGGCACCGACGGCACCATCAAGGTTGCTATCGACGCCATTGGCGCCGCCAGCGCGCCGCACTGCTTTCTTTCAGTGACCAAATATGGTCATTCGGCGATTGTGGAAACCCGCGGTAATGGCGATTGCCACATCATTCTGCGCGGCGGCAAAGAGCCAAACTACAGCGCCTCTCACGTTGAAGCGGTGAAAGTGGGCCTGGAAAAAGCGGGCCTGCCGGCGCAGATCATGATCGACTTCAGCCATGCCAACAGCAGCAAGCAGTATCAGAAGCAGCTAACCGTTGCTGAAGATGTGGCGCAGCAAATTGCGGGCGGTGAGCAGGCGATCATGGGCGTGATGATCGAGAGCCATCTGGTTGAGGGTAATCAGAGCCTGGAGAGCGGTGAACCGCTGGTCTACGGTAAAAGCGTGACCGATGCTTGTATTGGCTGGCAGGATACGGAAAACGTACTGCGTCAGCTGGCGCAGGCAGTGAAACAGCGTCGGGAAGGGTAAACAGACGGGTGTTAAAAAGCGGTTGCCGGATGGCAACCGCCAGATCAATTACTTCGCTTTACCCTGATTCGCAACCGCTGCAGCGCGCGCAGCAATTTCATCGGCATCGCCAAGATAGTAGTGCTTGATCGGTTTGAAGTTTTCGTCGAACTCATACACCAACGGCACGCCGGTTGGGATATTCAGCTCAAGAATCTCTTCTTCGCTCATATCATCAAGATATTTCACCAGCGCACGCAGTGAGTTGCCGTGTGCCGCGATGATCACTTTCTCGCCGCTTTTCAGACGTGGCAGAATCGTTTCGTTCCAGTATGGCAGAACGCGATCGATAGTCAGCGCCAGGCTTTCGGTGGTTGGCAGCTGCTCAGCGCTGAGGTTAGCGTAGCGCGGGTCGTGGCCAGGGAAACGTTCGTCTCCGCGATCCAGTTCCGGTGGCGTGACCGCGAAACCACGGCGCCACTGTTTAACCTGCTCATCGCCATATTTATCAGCGGTTTCAGCTTTGTTCAGACCCTGCAGCGCACCGTAATGACGCTCGTTCAGACGCCAGGATTTTTCAACCGGCAGCCAGGCCTGATCCAGTTCGTCGAGGATGTTCCACAGCGTATGGATAGCGCGCTTCAGTACCGAGGTGTAGGCGAAATCAAAGGTAAAACCTTCTTTTTTCAGCAGTTGACCCGCGGCTTTGGCTTCAGTGCGGCCTTTGTCAGAGAGATCAACATCATACCAACCGGTAAAGCGGTTTTCGTTATTCCATTGGCTTTCGCCGTGACGAACCAGAACCAGCTTAGTTACAGCCATAGCTTCACTCCTTAATACGTGACGTTTCTATGATAACAGCACCGCCGGCATAGCCTGCCCGACAATGTTCCTGCCCGTTACCATAGCTGAAATATGCGCAAGGCGTAAGACTGTCGCCAACGCAGTGCGCGTTTTTCAACCCGTTAGCCGATCGCGATCAATTGATAGACGGTTTCTGCCTGGTACTGTTGACCTGGCTGCAGCCAGCAATCAGGCTGCGGCCAGTCGGCGTGATTCGGCGAATCTGGCAGAAATTCACTCTCCAGCGCGATGCCCTGATGCGCGGCATACTGCCCCTGTTCACGTGCTGGCGTACCGGCCAGATAATTGCCGCTGTAAAACTGCAGTGCGGGTGCCGAGGTGTGCACGCGTAGCTGCAGCTTGCCATCCGCAGAAGTGAGCTGCGCGGCGGTCTGGCTGACATTGCCGGCGCTGTCGAGCAGAAAGGCGTGATCGTAGCCTTTAACCCGGCGCTGATGCTCATCCTGCAGGAAATCGGTAGCGATAATTTTGCCATCGCGGAAATCGAAGCTGCTGTCAGCCACCGGCTGCAGGCCGCCATCAGGAATGCCGCTCTCATCCACCGGCAGATAGTGCGCGGCGTGCAGCTGCAGGTGATGCTGACGCGCATCACCGTGCTCAGCATCAAGATTGAAGTAGGCGTGATTGGTCAGGTTAACCGGGCAGGGCCGATCGACGGTGGCCTGATAGTGAATGCTGAGCCGATTTTCATCATCCAGCCGGTACCAGAGATCGACCAACAGATTACCTGGATAGCCCTGATCGCCATCTGGCGAATCCAGACGATAGTGCACTTCGCTGTCGCTCTGGCTGATCATCTGCCAGCGACGGCGATCGAACCCTTGCGGGCCGCCGTGCAGCTGATGTGGGCCCTGATTGGCGATCAGCTGAATATTTTCCTGCTCCAGACGCGCATTGGCGATGCGATTGGCATAGCGGCCTACCGTCGCGCCAAGATAGGCGGTCTGTTCCAGGTAATCAGAAGGGGTGGCGCAGCCGAGCAGCGCTTCGCGCACCTTGCCATCCTGCATCGGCACGCGGGCCGACAGCCAGGTGGCACCCCAATCCATAAACGTTGCAACCATACCGTTACGGTTGCGCAGCACCGTGATGTGCCATGGCTGGCCATCGGGTGCGTGAGAATTTAGCATTGGCCCGCTCCTGCTGACGCTTTACAGACGTAGAAGGTCTCTTTGATGCCGGTTTTCGCTTCATACTGTGCGGCCACTGCGGCTTTCACGCCTTCCACCAGCTCTTCCGGCATCAGCGCCACGACACAACCGCCGAAACCCCCGCCGGTCATGCGCACGCCGCCGCGATCGCCAATTTCCGCTTTCACAATCTCAACCAGCGTATCCACCGGCGGCACGGTGATTTCGAAATCGTCGCGCATTGAGGCGTGCGATTCCGCCATCAGTTCGCCCATACGTTTCAGATCGCCTTTGCTCAGCGCGTCGGCCGCTTCCAGCGTGCGCGCGTTCTCGGTCAGCACGTGACGCACGCGTTTGGCGACGTCGGCGTCCAGCTCATTTTCCACCGCTTTAAACTGATTGATATCGACGTCGCGCAACGCAGGCTGCGAGAAGAAGCGGGCACCGGTTTCGCACTGCTGGCGACGCGTATTGTATTCACTGCCCACCAGGCTGCGACGGAAGTTGGTGTTGATGATCACCACGGCAACGTTGTCTGGCATTGGCACCGGGCGCGTACCCAGCGTGCGGCAGTCGAGCAGCATCGCGTGATCCTGTTTGCCCAGCGCGGAGATCAGCTGATCCATGATGCCGCAGTTACAACCGACAAACTGGTTTTCCGCTTCCTGGCCATTTACCGCCACTGCCGCGCCGTCAATTGGCAGGTGCCACAGCTGTTGCAGAACGGTACCCACCGCCACTTCCAGCGAGGCGGAGGAGCTCAGACCGGCACCCTGCGGCACGTCGCCACTGATCACCATGTCCACACCGCCAACTTCCGGGCAGCGCTGCTGCATATGCTTCACCACGCCGCGCACGTAGTTGGCCCACATTGGCTCCGGCAGGCTGAGAATCGGCTCATCCAGCGAGAAGTGATCCTGCTGATTGTCGTAATCCACGGCGATAACGCGCACCTGCCGATCGTCGCGTTTCGCGCAGCTGATCACCGTCTGATAATCGATAGCGCAAGGCAACACAAAACCGTCGTTGTAATCGGTGTGCTCGCCAATCAGGTTCACGCGGCCCGGCGCCTGAATAGTGTGGGTTGGCTGATAGCCAAACTGCTCGTTAAAAATATTGTTGGTCAGGGTCTTTAAGCTCATGGTCACTCAGGCCTCGCGGAAGTGCAGATCGCTGACGGAACGCAGGCGCTCAGCTGCCTGCTCCGCCGTTAAATCACGTTGGGTTTCGGCCAGCATTTCATAGCCAACCATAAATTTACGCACCGTTGCTGAACGCAGCAGCGGCGGATAGAAATGGGCATGCAGCTGCCAGTGCTCATTCTCTTCACCGTTGAAGGGCGCGCCGTGCCAGCCCATGGAGTAGGGGAATGAACACTGGAACAGGTTGTCGTAGCGGCTGGTTAGCTTTTTCAGCGCCAGCGCCAGATCGGTGCGCTGCTCAGCGGTGAGATCGGTCAGGCGCAGAATGTGGCTTTTCGGCAGCAGAATGGTTTCAAACGGCCACGCCGCCCACCACGGCACCACGGCCAGCCAGTGATCGGTTTCCACCACGGTGCGGCTGCCGTCGGCCAGCTCGCGCGCGGCATAATCCACCAGCATTGGGCTGTTGTGTTGGGCAAAGTAGGCCCGCTGCAGATCGTCTTCACGCTGCGCTTCGTTAGGCAGGAAGCTGTTCGCCCACACCTGGCCGTGTGGATGGGGATTGGAACAGCCCATCGCGGCGCCTTTGTTTTCAAACACCTGCACCCAGGGATAGTGCTGACCCAGTTCGGCGGTCTGCTCCTGCCAGGTGCGCACCACTTCAGCCAGCGCGCTCAGCGTCAGTTCCGGCAGGGTTTTGCTGTGATCCGGCGAAAAGCAGATTACGCGGCTGGTACCACGTGCGCTTTCACAACGCATCAGCGGATCGCTGCTCTGTGGCGCATCCGGCGTATCGGTCATCAGCGCGGCAAAATCATTGGTAAACACGTAGGTGCCGCTGTACTGCGGGTTAGTGTCACCGGTGACACGGGTATTGCCCGGACAGAGGAAGCAGTCAGGATCGTGCGTGGGCAGCTGATTCTGCGACGGCGTTTCCTGAGCACCCTGCCACGGACGTTTGGCGCGGTGCGGAGAGACCAGCACCCACTGGTCAGATAACGGGTTATAACGGCGATGCGGATGATCGACCGGATTAAATTTTTCCATGAGAAATCCTGGTAACGAGCCAACTTGAGAATTATTAGGGTAAACGTAGCACAGCTATTGCCACGAAAGCGTGATCAAGCCTGGATAAATGGAATCGTTTACACAAGCTTTAATTTCTCAGAGAGAGCGATTTCAGGCTTATTCCTGGTATCTTGTGGTGAGAAGCACGGAGAAAAGTGGTAGCGCTTACATAGCGACTGGCCATGTTAAATCGCACCGCCGGGAAAGCAGCGGGCCGTAGCCCGTCGGATCAGCGAATTTTCTGCTGCTGATAACGGTAGCGCTCACCCTCTGCGATAAAGCTCAGACGATGGGTGATGCAACCAGGCGCATCTTCCGCATGGTGAGAGACAAACAGCAGTTGCGTGGCGCCTTCGCCAATCAGCACGTCGATAAACCGGCGCACCAGCTGGCGATTAATCGGATCCAGTCCCTGTAGCGGTTCATCCAGAATCAGCAGCGTCGGATGCTTTACCAGCGCGCGTGCAATCAGCACCAGCCGCTGTTGGCCCCACGACAGGCTGTGAAAGGGTGCATCGCCAAGTGTCTGCATGCCCAGCAGCGCCAGCCATTGATTACTCAGCGCCACCTGGCGATCGGAAACCGCATTGTAGAGGCCAATCGAATCAAAATAGCCAGAGAGCACCACATGGCGAACGCTGACGCTGACCCGATAATCGAGATGCAGGCTGCTGCTGACGTAGCCGATATGCTGCTTGATATCCCAGATGGTTTCGCCACTGCCGCGACGCACGCCAAACAGCGTAAGGTCGTTGCTGTAACCCTGCGGATGATCGCCGGTGACCAGGCTCAGCAGGGTGGATTTACCGGCGCCGTTGGGGCCGGTAATCTGCCAGTGCTCACCGGCGTTCACCTGCCAGCTAAGCTGATGCAGCACCGGACGATCGTTATAAGCCACCACGCCATCGCGCAGCACGATGCGCGGCGTCTCTGTGGCGAGGGCGTTAAGTGGCGTCAAATCCGCTTCCGGCAGGGTCATGCCCATCAACTGCTCACTGTGCGCCAGCTGCGCCACCAGCGCTTCGGCCAGAATAGCCTCGCGCGCACCAACATGGGTCAGGGTGCATTCGGCCAGCACGCCAACCTGCTGCACAAACGGCGGAATATCATCGAACCGGTTAAGCACCAGAACCAGCGTATAACCCTGCTCGCTGAGCCTGGCCAGTAGCTCACCCAGATTTTCACGCGAACGCTGATCGAGGCCATCAAATGGCTCATCGAGAATCAGCAGGTCGGGCTGCGCCATCAGCGCCTGACAGAGCAGCGTTTTGCGGGTCTCGCCGGTTGAAAGATATTTAAAGCGTCTGGTCAGCAGAGACGTAATGCCGAACAGGCTGGCCAGTTGCTCACAGCGCGCCGCATCTTTTACTTCCGCCTGAATAACTTCAGATGACAGCAGGCCGGTATCCTCTTCGCCTTCGCTGACCATATCGGTGTTATTACGCTGCCACTCTTCACTGACCAGCTGTTGCAGCTGCTCCAGCGATAAACGCACCGGACGCTGAAAATCGCTGCGCACCTCGCCATGCATCGCGGTCAGCTCACCAGAAAGCGCTCGCGCCAGCGAGGATTTACCGCTGGCATTGCTGCCAACAAAGGCCCAGGCGTCGCCACCTTGTAGGGTGAGATCGTGCAGAGAGAGGATTTTTGTATCACTAAGACGAAACGTGCCTTGCGTAATTTGCAACGTAGCCATGTTGTGTTCCATATTATGCACCGTACTGCTGGTTTTAACGGCTGCCTGAACGAATGTCAAACCAGCGGTCTACAGCAGCGAGGCGATAATCACCTGCTCGGCGGCAAAATACGCAATCGCCTGCATGCCGGGACGCAGCGCTTCACGGTCGACGTCGGCGTTGCTTAGCGTGGCGCACAGCACCTCGCCACCGGGCAGCGTCAGCAACAGTTCGCTGTGGCTGCTGCCGGTTTCAATCTGCGTCAGCGTGCAGGCCAGCTGATTTTCCGCCTCAACCGGTTGTGTCGTCACGCCGATCCACGGCGCCTTAATCAGTACCAGCACCTCTTTGCCAGGCTGCAGCTGTAGCCGCTCGGCACTGTGCTCGGTGATCGCCGCGTTCACCACGGTGATGCCGTCGTTGAGCATCACGGCGATATGCTGCTGCACCGGCTGGTGGTCGCGCTGCATCACGTGACCAAACAGCTGATTGCGGGCGCTGGTTTGCAGCGAAAAACGGGAAATCGCCGCCAGCAGGCTGTCGAGCGGCAGCCGATCGTCCTGCAGCACGTCAAACGCCTTTTGCTGCACCTGTTCCAGTAGCGCAAAAAGCTGAATTAGCCGCTGGCCCCAGGCGGTTACCGTGGCACCGCCGCCGCCTTTGCCGCCGGTCGCGCGTTCAACCACCGTGTGATCCGCCAGCTGGTTCATCTCATTGATCGCATCCCAGGCGCTTTTATAGCTGATGCCCGCCAGTTTTGCGCCCTGACTGATCGAGCCGGTGTGCTGAATCTGCTGCAACAGTGCGATGCGGCGCGGATCGGCAAACAGTTTCTGCCGTAGCCGAATGATAAGAGAAATGTCTGCCTGCATGGCCGCTCCAGAGGGTCGATAAAGGGCAATTGTATGGGAGCCAGAACAGGCTGTCACGGCGCGCTAAAGGGCACAAAAAGCACAGTGCACTTTTTTTCGTTGTCGCTACAATAGCTTCTTTCAGAAAAGAGTGAGGCTGGCATGCTGGAATTACTTAAAAGCCTGGCCGTCGCCGTCATTATGGTGCCGGTTGTGATGGCAATTATGCTTGGACTGATTTATGGCTTTGGCGCGTTCTTTAACGTCATTTCCAAGTTTGGTCATTCTAAAGATCACACTGCAAAAAACCGTTCGTAATCCCCGTTTTTCCATTGCCCGCCGTGCGCGGGCGATACGCTCTCCTGGCAGTTAACCCCCTGATGACTAAAGCGCATGACACCTGCAGATGCTACGCTGTATGATTCTTTATACAACGAAACCGGGAGAAGAACATGTCTGTTAACTGGAGCCGCTGGCTCGCGGGTGCGGCGCTATTGACCGCTGGCGGTCACGCCGTCGCCGCAGAAAATATTACCGTGTTTGCCGCCGCCTCGCTGACTAACGCCCTGCAGGAGATTGCGCAGCAGTATCAGCAGGATAAGCCGGAGAAAATCGTCGCCTCTTACGCTTCGTCTTCCACACTGGCGCGGCAGATTGAGCAGGGCGCGCCAGCCGATCTGTTTATCTCTGCCGATCAACAGTGGATGGATTATGCGCAGCAGAAAAATGCGCTGGATAATGCCAGCCGCACGACGTTGCTGGGCAACGATCTGGTGCTGATCGCGCCCAGCGCAGAGAAGCCGCAGCCGGTTACCCTGAACGCGCAAACCAACTGGAAAACGCTGTTGCACGGCGAACGGCTGGCAACCGGCGATCCCGATCATGTGCCGGCGGGCATCTATGCCAAAGAGGCATTGCAGACGCTGGGCGCCTGGGATCAGCTGTCACCTTCGCTGGCGCGTGCCAACAACGTGCGGGCGGCACTGGCGCTGGTGGAACGCAATGAAGCGCCTTACGGCATCGTTTATGGTTCCGATGCGGTCGCGAGTAAAAAAGTGACCGTGGTGGGCGTTTTTCCTGAATCGAGTCACAAAGCGGTGGAATATCCGCTGGCAATCGTTAAAGATCGCGGCACACCGGCCGTTACTGCTTTTTATCAGTACCTGAAAAGCCCGCAGGCTTCCGCTATTTTTAAACGTTATGGATTCACGCCTCGTAGATGATGCTTAGCGATGTTGAATGGCAGGCTGTTGCGCTCAGCCTGCAGGTTTCCCTGTTGGCGGTGGCCTGTAGCCTGCCGCTGGGGATTCTGTTCGCCTGGATTCTGGTGCGCTGCCAGTTTCCGGGCAAGGCGTTGCTCGACAGCCTGATTCACCTGCCGCTGGTGCTGCCGCCGGTGGTAGTGGGGTATTTGCTGCTGATCGCGCTGGGCAGGCGCGGATTTATCGGCAGCTGGCTGTGGGATCTGTTTGGCATTAGCTTTGCCTTTAGCTGGCGCGGCGCGGCGCTGGCCTCAGCGGTGATCGCCTTTCCGTTGCTGGTGCGCGCCATTCGTCTGGCGCTGGAAGCGGTGGATGTGCGGCTGGAGCAGGCGGCGCGCACGCTGGGCGCCGGACGGCTGCGGGTTTTCCTTACCATTACCTTGCCGCTGACCCTGCCGGGCATTATTGTCGGCACGGTGCTCGCCTTTGCCCGTTCGCTGGGCGAATTTGGCGCCACTATTACCTTTGTTTCCAATATTCCCGGCGAGACGCGCACCCTTCCGCTGGCGATGTACACGCTGATTGAAACGCCAGGCGCGGAGGGCGCGGCGGCGCGGCTCTGTGTGATTGCCATCGTGCTGGCGCTGGCCTCGCTGCTGGCCTCTGAATGGCTGGCCCGCTGGGGCCGCAAGCGGTTGGGAAATTAACATGCTTGAACTGCATTTTTCACAACGGCTTGGCGATCATCAGCTGACGCTGGATGTCAATCTGCCCGCCAGCGGCATTACCGCCATTTTTGGCGTCTCCGGCGCCGGTAAAACCTCATTAATCAACGCTATCGGCGGCCTGACGCAGCCGCAGCAGGGCTATATCCGGCTTAACGATCGCCTGCTGAGCGACAGCGAACAGCGGTTGTTTTTACCGCCGGAGAAGCGGCGCGTAGGTTATGTCTTTCAGGATGCCCGCCTTTTTCCCCATTATCGCGTGCGCGGCAACCTGCATTACGGCATGGCGGCCAGCATGAAGCCGCAGTTTGACGAGCTGGTGGCGCTGCTCGGTATCGAAGCGCTGCTGGATCGTTTTCCTGCCTCGCTCTCCGGCGGCGAGAAGCAGCGGGTGGCGATCGGTCGGGCGCTGCTCACTGCGCCCGATATTCTGCTGCTGGATGAGCCGCTGGCGTCACTGGATGTGCCGCGCAAGCGTGAGGTGCTGCCGTATCTGCAGCAGCTGGCGCGCCGCGTACAGACGCCGATGCTCTACGTGTCCCACAGCCTCGACGAAATTCTACAGCTGGCGGATAACGTGCTGGTGCTGGATCAGGGCAGGGTAAAAGCCTGGGGGCCGCTGGAACAGGTGTGGGCCAGCAGCACGATGCGTCCCTGGCTACCGCGCGCCGATCAGAGCAGTGTGCTGCGCGTGCAGCTGCTGGAGCAGCATGCCAGCTATGCGATGACCGCGCTGGCGCTGGGCGATCAGGTGCTGTGGGTCAGTCGCATTGATGCGCCGCTTAAAACGCCACTGCGCATTCGCATCAACGCGGCCGACGTCTCGCTGGTGCTTCAGCCGCCGATCAGCAGCACCATTCGCAATATTTTACCGGCTCAGGTGCTGGAGCTGATTGAGATAGACGATCAGGTCGAGGTGAAGCTGAAAACCGGCAACAGCGAGCTGTGGGCACGGATCTCGCCGTGGGCGCGTGACGAGCTCAATATCCGCGTCGGCCTGTGGCTCTGGGCGCAGATCAAAAGCGTGTCGATCAGCGCCTGATTACAGCACTTCCTGATAGAGCATCTCCGCAATACCCGGTTCCAGGTTCGTGCCGATCACCCGTTTGGCACGCGCCTGAATTGCCGCGTCGGCGTTGCCCATTGCTACGCCAAGGCCGACGTTTTCCAGCATGCTCAAATCGTTGTAGTTATCGCCAAAGGCGATGACGTCGCTCATCTGCAAACCTATGGACTCCACCCACTGCGCCAGCCGGCGGCCTTTGCTGTTGCCGCGCTGGGCGATATCCACCTGATCGTGCCATGACCATTCACAGGCGAGACCCAACTCAGCTTCCACGCCATCGGCAAACTGTTGCAGCGCCCGCGTATCAGGATGGGAGAGCGCAAACTTCCAGATAGCCGTGGCTTCCCGCGCCGCCTGCGCCAGATCCGGCACCTGAATAAAGTTCGGCCGTTGCGCTTCCGGCAGCGACTGCGCCCAGTTCAGGGTGCGCGTCACATGGCCGGTGGCGGTTTGATACAGCATGGCGTCATCGACGTAGAGCAGGCCATGAATCGCGTTCTGCGCCAGCTTGTCGATCACCTGCAACGCCTCGGGCTTGCCGAGCGGATCGGCCGCCAGCACCTTTTTCGCCTGATAATCATACAAATAGGTGCCGTTACAGCAGATAGCAGGTGTATCCAGCTGCAGCGCCTGATAAAAAGGGTGAATAGCACAATGGTGACGTCCGGTCACAATGATCACCTCCACGCCAGCCTGCTGCGCAGCGGCCAGCGCCTGCAGCGAAGCGTCAAGGATGGTTTTGTTGGGAGTGAGGAGGGTGCCGTCCAGATCGAGCGCAATAACGCGGTAACTCATCTCTTCTTACCTGTAGTGTCAGCAAAGCGTTGAGTCTACACCCGGTCACGGACGCCACCAAACCATCAGCGTACAAATCAATTTTTTCCGCCCCGGTGGCAACCAGGCTACGCTTTGCCACAGCCATTAACGAATATGAAGGAGAATTCATGAACCAGGTCGTTTATATCGCCAGCCCGGAAAGCCAGCAGATTCATGCGTGGCAGATGGATGAGCAGGGTGCATTAACGCTATTGCAGGTGGTCGACGTTGCCGGTCAGGTACAGCCGATGATCGTCAGCCCGGATAATGCCTTTCTCTATGTGGGTGCACGACCCGATTTTCGTGTTATCGCCTTCCGCATTGCGCAGGATGGCACGCTGAGCGAAGCGGGCCATGCGCCACTGCCGGGCAGCCCGACGCACATCTCCACCGATCGCGACGGAAAGTTTGTCTTCGTGGGCTCCTATAACGATGCCTGCGTCAGTGTCAGCCCGATCGGCAGTGATGGCGTGCCGCAGGCACCCGTGCAGGTCGTTAAGGATCTGGCGGGCTGCCATTCGGCGAACATCGATGCGGCAAACCAGACGCTTTACGTCCCGGCATTGAAGCAGGATCGCATCTGCCTGTTTAGCCTCGCCGCCGATGGCACGCTGACGCCGCAGTCCCAGCCGCAGGTCACCACGCCAGAAGGCGCAGGTCCGCGTCACATGACCTTCCATCCTAATCAGCAATATGCTTACTGCATCAATGAGCTCAACAGCACCGTTGATGTCTGGCAGCTGCGTAATGCGCACGGTGAAATGGCCTGCGTGCAGACGCTGGATATGATGCCCGCAGGCTTCAGTGATACCCGCTGGGCGGCGGACATTCACATCACACCTAATGGCCGCCATCTGTACGCCTGCGATCGCACCGCCAGCGTCATTGCTATTTTCAGCGTCAGTGATGACGGGGCGCTGTTAACGCTGGAAGGCCATCAGCCAACAGAACAGCAGCCGCGCGGCTTTAACATCGACCATACCGGCCGCTTCCTGGTCGCCACCGGTCAGAAATCGCATCACATTCAGGTGTATAAAATCAGCGGCGAGCAGGGGCTGTTACAGCCGATGGCGCGGTATGCCGTGGGGCAGGGTCCGATGTGGGTAGCCATTCGGCCGTTATAAGCCAGAAGATAAAAAAAAGCCCTCATACGAGGGCTTTTTTGATCAAAGGTAATACGCGGTAAGCGTGGCGCTGGCTAACGCATGGAAATGCACGTTGAAGCCCACCATGGCGCCGCTTGCGCGCTCATCGACATCAATTCTGTCGATACCCAGCGCGTGTACGCTGAAGATATAACGATGGCGCTCGCCCGGCGGCGGCGCTGCGCCACCATAGCCCGGTTTACCGAAGTCAGTGCGGCATTCCACCGCACCGGCAGGCAGCTCGGCGCTGCCTGAACCTGCGCCCTGCGGCAGCATCGTCGCGCTGCCGGGCAGGTTCGCCACCACCCAGTGCCACCAGCCTGAACCGGTTGGCGCATCGGGATCGTAGCAGGTTACAACAAAACTTTTGGTGCCCGCAGGCACCTTATCCCAGGCGAGGTGGGGCGAAAGATTGCGGCCCTTATAACCCATACCGTTAAACACATGGTTTTCCGGCAGGGTGTCACCATCGTTAAAATCCTGACTGAACAGGTTCATTACAACTCCTTGCGTTATTGATGGAGCAACTTCAATAGCGCCTCGGCGGTAACTTCTGATGATCCCGGGTTCTGTCCGGTGACCAGATGACCATCGGTAAGGGTAAACGCACCCCAGTCATCGGTACGTTCAAACTGGCCGCCAAGCCGCTTGAGCTCATCTTCAACCAAAAACGGCACCACATCCAGCAGACCCACGGCTTTTTCTTCGCTGTTGGTAAAACCAGTTACGCGTTTTCCCTGCACCAGCGGCGTGCCGTCAGGTTTGCGAACGTGACGTAAAACGCCCGGCGCATGGCAGACGGTGCCCACGGGCTTCTGATTGGCATAAAAGGTTTCGATCAGCGCAATGCTGTGTTTGTCTTCGGCTAAATCCCACAGCGGGCCGTGGCCACCCGGATAGAACACCGCATCAAACTCACTGCTGTCAATCTCAGCCAGTTTAAGGGTGTTAGCCAGTGCCTGCTGCGCGGACTCATCATTGTTAAAACGCTCGGTGACCTTACTCTGCGCTTCCGGCTGTGAGCTTTTCGGATCGAGTGGCGGTTTGCCACCGGCGGGCGAGGCCAGCACCACATCGATATCCGCATCGCGGAATACGTACCACGGCGCGGCCAGCTCCTCCAGCCAGAAACCGGTTTTTTCGCCACTGTCGCCCAGCTGGCCATGCGAGGTCAATACCATCAAAATTTTCATTATTTGCTCTCCGGTTGGTCATCAGCGATGCGCACAACCACTTTGCCAAAGTTTTTACCCGCCAGCAGGCCAATAAAGGCCGGCACGGCATTCTCCAGTCCTTCAACGATATGTTCGCGGAACACCAGACGATCTTCCTCCATCCACTGGCTCATCTGCTTAAAGAAACCGTCAAAGTCGTTCGGGTAATCCTGATTGATAATAAAGCCCTGCACGTGCAGACGCTTACGCAGAATGGCGCTCTGGAACAGCGGCAGGCGGTTTGGTCCTTCAGGCAGGTCGGCGCCGCTGTTGTAGTCAGCAATCAGCCCGCACACCGGAATACGACCTTTGGTGTTCATCAGCGGCAGCACGGCATCAAATACTTTGCCGCCAACGCTTTCGAAATAGACATCAATGCCCTGCGGACAATGCTGTTTCAGCGCATTGGCCAGATCGTCGCTGCGATGGTCGAGGCAGGCGTCAAAGCCCAGCGTCTCGGTGGCATAACGGCATTTCTCTTCGCCACCGGCGATACCAATCACCCGGCACCCTTTGATTTTGGCAATCTGGCCAACCATTGAGCCGACGGCGCCGGTGGCGGCGGCCACCACAACGGTTTCGCCCGGCTGCGGTTTGCCGATATCCAGCAGGCCCATGTAGGCGGTGAAACCGGTCATGCCCAGCATGCCCAGCGCCCAGGAAGGGTGCTTCAGCACCGGACCGCTGAGTTTATACAGGCCTTCGCCATTTGAAATGGCGTAATCCTGCCAGCCGCTCTGGCTGACGACCCAGTCGCCCGGCGCATAATCATCATGCTGCGACTGTTCGACCACGGCAACGGTGCCCGCGCCAGGCACGTCACCTATCTCGTAAGGGGCCACGTAGGAAGGGGCGTCGCTCATGCGGCCGCGCATATAAGGATCAAGCGAGAGCCAGATGGTCCGAAGCAGAATCTCTCCTTTGCCAGGCTGTGGAACCGACTGCTGCTCCTGGCGAAAATTTTCTTGTGTGGGTGCACCCTGTGGGCGCGACGCCAGCACAATTCGGCGATTCATCTCTGTTGACTGCGGCATACTTCGCTCCTTGGTTATGGTTTGCATAGAAGCGTAGTGCATACCGCTGCGCTGCGCCTGCCATTACATTTTTTGAAACAGCTGCGGGCGATCAAGTGCAGCCGCAATAGCAGCGGTCAGTGCGGTGAGCGCCTCGCGGCTGATGATGTATGGCGGCATCAAATAAATTAGCCGGCCAAAGGGGCGGATCCAGACGCCACGATCAACAAAGAACGCCTGAATCGCTGCGGTATCCACCGGCTGATGAGTCTCAATCACGCCGATGGCACCCAGCACGCGGGCATCGGCCACGGCAGGGTGATCGGCCAGCGGTAACAAGGCCTGGCGCAGCTGCGTTTCAATGGCGCTGACCTGCTGCTGCCACTGATTCTCCTGCAGCATCGCCAGGCTTTCGCTGGCCACGGCGCAGGCGAGCGGATTAGCCATAAAAGTAGGGCCGTGCATAAAGCAGCCCGCCGCGCCGTTGCTGATGGTATCCGCCACCGCGCGCGTGGTCAGCGTGGCGGAGAGCGTCATGGTGCCGCCGGTCAGCGCTTTACCGACGCAGATCAGATCCGGCACGACTGCCGCATGTTCACAGGCGAATAGCCGACCGGTACGGCCAAAGCCGGTGGCGATCTCATCGGCAATCAGCAGCACGCCATGTTGGTCGCACAGCTCGCGCACCCGTTGCAAATAGCGTGGATGATAGAAGCGCATACCACCCGCGCCCTGCACAATCGGCTCCAGAATCACCGCGGCCACCGCGCTGCCGTGCTGTTCGAGCAGCGCGGCAAAATCGTTAATGTCTTCATCGTGCCAGGCATCGCCAAAAGCGCACTGCGGCTCACGGGCAAACAGGTGCGTGGGCAGATAGCCCTCATAGAGGCTGTGCATCGAATTTTGCGGATCGCACACCGACATGGCGGCAAAGGTATCGCCGTGATAGCCGCGGCGCAGGGTCAAAAAGCGCTGCCGCCGTTCGCCGCGTGCCTGCCAGTATTGCAGCGCCATCTTCATCGCCACTTCTACCGCCACCGAGCCGGAATCGGCCAGAAACACGCACTCCAGCGGTGCGGGCGTCATCGCCACCAGTTGCCGACAGAGCGCCACCGCTGCCGGATGGGTAATGCCGCCAAACATCACGTGCGACATGGCGGCAATCTGGTTATGCATCGCTGCATTCAGCCGCGGATGGTTGTAGCCATGAATCGCCGCCCACCATGACGACATGCCATCCACCAGCTCACGGCCATCGGCGAGTTGCAGTCGGGTGTCGCGTGCGGCCACCACCGGATAGCAGGGCAGCGGTTCAGACATTGAGGTGTAAGGGTGCCAGATATGCTGGCGATCAAATGCGAGATCGGCGGGTGTCATCAGGGAGTTGTAAACCAAATTAAAAAGATTTAGTTTACAAGTATAACCACGATTGTCAGGGTTAATCACCCCTTTTCTGGAGTTCGCAATGACACAACGCTGGAGCCTGGCACAAACCCAGGCGCTGTTTAACAAACCCTTTCTTGAGCTACTTTTTGAGGCGCAACAGGTGCACCGTCAGCACTTTGATCCGCGTCAGGTGCAGGTCAGCACGCTGTTATCGATCAAGACCGGCGCCTGCCCGGAAGACTGTAAATACTGCCCGCAGAGCGCACGTTACAAAACCGGGCTGGAGTCGGAGCGGTTGATGGAAGTGGATGAGGTGCTCGCCTCGGCGCGCAAGGCCAAAGCTGCCGGATCCAGCCGTTTCTGCATGGGTGCCGCATGGAAGAATCCGCACGAACGCGACATGCCTTATCTGGAAAAAATGGTGCAGGGCGTGCGTGAACTGGGCATGGAAACCTGCATGACGCTGGGCACGCTCAGCGACCGTCAGGCGCAGCAGCTGGCCGACGCCGGACTCGATTTTTACAATCACAACCTCGATACCTCGCCGGAGTTCTATGGCAACGTCATCACTACCCGCAGCTATCAGGAACGTCTTGATACGTTGGATAAGGTGCGCGATGCCGGAATCAAAGTCTGTTCCGGTGGCATTGTGGGCCTTGGCGAAACGGTTACCGATCGGGCCGGATTGTTGATGCAGCTGGCCAACCTGCCGGTGCCACCTGAAAGCGTGCCGATCAATATGCTGGTGAAGGTCAAAGGCACGCCAATGGCGGATAACGACGACGTCGATCCCTTTGATTTCATCCGCACTATTGCGGTGGCGCGTATCATGATGCCGCGTTCTCATGTGCGGCTCTCCGCCGGGCGCGAGCAGATGAGCGAACAGACGCAGGCGATGTGCTTTATGGCCGGAGCCAACTCCATTTTTTACGGCTGCAAGCTGCTGACTACGCCTAATCCGGAAGAAGATACCGACCTGCTGCTGTTCCGCAAACTCGGCCTTAATCCGGAACACACCACCACCGTTCATGGCGACGTGGCCCAGCAGCAGCAACTTACCGAGCAGCTGACCCACGGCGACAGCGAACAGTTCTACAACGCCGCTCTGTCATGAGTTGGCAGCAGCGCATTGGCGCCGCGCTGGAGCAGCGTCAGCAGCAGCAGGCGCTGCGGCGTCGGCAGCCGACCACCGCCAGCGGCCCCGGCTGGATTGAGGCCGACGGCCAGCGGCTGCGTAATTTCTCCGCCAATGATTACCTCGGCCTGGCGCAGGATACGCGCCTTGCCGCCGCCTGGCACGACGGCGCGCTGCGCTACGGCAACGGCGCCGGCGGCTCGGCGCACGTCACTGGTTATCATCCACTGCAACAGCGCTTTGAAGCCCGGCTGGCGGAATGGCTCGGCTATCCGCGCGCGCTGCTGTTTATCTCCGGTTTTGCCGCCAATCAGGCGATCGTGGCGGCGATGATGGCCAAAGGCGATCGGCTGCTGGCGGATAAGCTGGCGCACGCGTCAATTCTGGAAGCAGCGCACCTCAGTCCGGCAGAGCTGCGCCGCTTCAGCCACAACCAGAGCGCCAGCCTCGATCGCCTGCTGGCGAAACCGTGCGCCGGAGAAACCCTGGTGATCACCGAAGGCATTTTCAGCATGGATGGCGACAGCGCGCCGCTGGCCGAACTGGCGGTCAGCACTCACGCCGCCAGCGGCTGGATGATGGTTGATGATGCGCACGGCATCGGCGTGGTCGGCGAGGGCGGACGCGGCAGCTGTTGGCAAC
The DNA here is from genome assembly GCF_051851875.1 of Duffyella sp. Ts4. Taxonomy (NCBI): domain Bacteria; kingdom Pseudomonadati; phylum Pseudomonadota; class Gammaproteobacteria; order Enterobacterales; family Erwiniaceae; genus Duffyella; species Duffyella sp. Ts4. Next base: position 27,835 of record NZ_JBLYPN010000001.1, read on the forward strand.
AGCAGGTCAAGCCGGAACTGCTGGTGATCACCTTTGGCAAAGCATTTGGCTGCGGCGGCGCGGCGCTGCTGTGCAGTGAGGATGTTGCCGATTACATGTTGCAGTTTGCCCGCCATCTGATTTACAGCACTGCCATGCCGCCCGCGCAGATCTGTGCGCTGGATGCGGCGCTCAGCGCCATCAAGCTGGCCGACAGCGAACGGCAGCGCCTGCAAGACAATATTCAACATTTTCGCGCCGGTGCTGCCGAGCGCGGCCTGAGCCTGCTTGATTCCTCAAGCGCCATTCAGCCCCTGCTGGTCGGTGATAACGCCGCGGCACTGGCGCTGGCACAGCGGCTGCGTCAGGCGGGCTGCTGGGTCAGCGCGATTCGGCCGCCCACGGTGCCGCCGGGCAGCGCCCGTTTACGCATTACTTTATCCGCTGCGCATCAGCCTGCGGATATCGATTATCTTCTGGAGGCGCTTGATGCAAGCCACGATCGATAAGCGCGCGGTTGCTCGTGCTTTTGGCCGGGCGGCCAGCGCCTATGACCAGCACGCAGCGCTGCAGCGTGCGGCAGGCGAAAAGCTGATGTCGCTGGTGACCCTACCGCCTGCGCAGCGAGTGCTGGATGCAGGCTGCGGCACCGGCTGGTTCAGCCAGCGCTGGCAACAGCAGGGGCACGAGGTGATCGCACTTGATCTCTCGCCGGGCATGCTGGCGCAGGCGGCGGGTCAACAGGCGGCCAGCAGCTATCTGGCAGGTGATATTGAACAGCTGCCGCTGGCTGACCGCTGTGTTGATCTCACCTGGAGCAATCTTGCCGTACAGTGGTGCAGCGATCTGCGTCGGGCACTGGACGAGTGTCGCCGCGTCACGCGCGTCGGCGGCAAGGTGCTGTTTTCCACCCTGACCGCCGATTCACTCAGCGAGGTGCATCACGCCTGGCAAGCGGTGGATGCGGCGCCGCACGCTAACCGTTTCCTCACGCAGGCACAGATTGTCGCCCTCTGTACCGGTTTGCCGCTGCACTGGCAGCACGAAACGCTGACGCTGGCCTTTCCCGGCGTGCTGCAGGCGATGCGCTCGCTGAAAGGCATCGGCGCCACCCATTTACCGCAGGGCCGTACGCATACGCTGCTCACGCGCTCGCGCCTGCAACAGCTGGAAGCGGCATGGCCACAGGATGCCCGCGGCTATCTGCTGACCTATCATCTGTTTTATGGAGTAATTGATGGTGACTAAACGCTGGTTCGTTACCGGAACCGATACTGAAGTGGGTAAAACCGTGGCCAGCAGCGCCCTTCTGCAGGCCGCCAGCCGGGCGGGACTGCGCTGCGCGGGCTACAAACCGGTGGCTTCAGGTTGCGACATGACTGTGCAGGGGCTGCGCAACAGCGATGCGCTGGCGCTGCAACGCTACGGTTCTGTGGTGCTGAGTTACGACGAGGTTAACCCACTGGCATTTGCTGAACCTACCGCGCCGCATATTCTCAGCGCCGAAGAGCAACGCCCGATCACCGCTGCGCGGCTCTCAGCCGGGCTGGCACACATTGCTGAGCAGGCTGAATGGGTGTTGGTGGAAGGCGCAGGCGGCTGGTATACGCCGCTGGCAGAGAATTTGACCTTTGCAGACTGGGTGAAGCAGGAGCAGCTGCCGGTGATTCTGGTGGTCGGCATCAAGCTCGGCTGTATTAATCACGCGCTGTTGACCGCCGATGCCATCCGCGCCGCCGGGCTGCCGTTTGCTGGCTGGATTGCCAACGGCGTGACGCCGCCGGGCAAGCGGCATCAGGCCTATTTGCAGACGCTGCACGCGCGGCTCGCTGCACCCTGTCTGGGCGAAATTCCCTGGCTGCCAGACAGCGCACAGTTTGCGGAAGCGGGGCAGTGGCTGAGCCTGCCGCAGGCGTAAACAGCATCAGACGGCCAGCCATTTATTGATGGTGAGGTCGTCGAGCTGGGCCATTTTTCCTTGTGCCACGTTACGTCCGCGGTGCAGCAGCAGGAAGTAATCCGCCACGCGGCGAATAAATGAGAGCCGCTGTTCCAGCAGCAGAATCGTCAGGCCAAAATCGTGGTTCAGTCGGTACAGCAGGTTGCCCATCTCCTCTTCCAGCCAGGGCGACATGCCTTCGGTGGGCTCATCCAGAATCAGCAGCTTGGGTTCAAGCACCAACGCACGCGCCAGTGCCAGCTGCTGTTGCTGTTCAATCGGCAAATCACCGCCACGCTTCTGGCGCACTGAATAGAGCGTAGGGAAGAGATCGTAAACCATGGCCGGAATAGCACGGTGGCGATCGTCCTGACCGGCCAGCAGCGCAATCAGCAGGTTATCTTCCACGCTCATCTGGGAGAAGATCTGTCGCCCCTGCGGCACATAGCCAATCCCCATGCGCGCCCGTTTCTCCATCGGCAGCAGCAGCATATCTTCCGGCGGCGAATCTTTCTCCTGCCAGGTCATGCTGCCGCTGTTCACCGGCAGGTTACCCATAATGCAGTTAACCAGCGTGGTTTTCCCCATGCCGGGACGCCCTAAAATGCCGGTACAGGTGCCGGGCGGCAGTTCGAGATCAACATCCCACAGGATATGATTAGGACCGTAGAATTGATTTACCGAACGTAAACGTAGCATCAGACACCTCTCTTTCTGTTTCATGTTGAATCAGTCGCCGCTGCGTTGTGCCGTCAGGCTGCAACCTCTGCTGTCGGGCCGATGGACGCGGTTGCTGTCGCTCGTGCCAGGCTGAACCAATAGTGCAAAAACCAGGCCAATGCTGACGAGAGTATAAAACCGACGCCGCCCCGCCAGGACACGGCTGAAATGGTCAGAGAAATTTATCAATTACCGGCGTAAATAATTTCCTGCACTTTTGCGGTGCCTGGGTAATGACGCTGGTGGTGCAGTGCGGTAACAATATGGACTAAAAAAAGTGCGGTACGGGGATTGACGCCACGCTACGAATCAGTTTCAGGCCGCATGACGTATAGCATTTGGGCGGGTTACTCTGACAAGAAAGTGCAAAGAAAGACGAAAAAAAATAATTTTGCCTCGATGGCCAGGGCGGGGGAAGATTTATACACCCCATATGCCATGGGCGCTAAAATCAGTTATCCACCATTCCTGTGGATAACCATGTGCATTAGTGTCTGAAAACATTCTACAAGCGAGAGGGGACGCGGCTTCAGCCTGAAGTGGCGGGAATCTGGCCTTTAAGAACAATGCATTTTCTTTCAATATGTTAGTTAAAATCAAGCCCGTCTGAGCCGGTTAATATTCGCAGCCAGAGATCTGCTGTCACACTATTGACAAATGTTAAAAGTCCATCCCGTTTGGGGATAAGATTGCGCAACAACGCAGGTTGTGCGGTTATTCATCACGCCGGAATCAGGCACAGCCGCACGGCACAATGCAGTATGGATAAACACTGGTATTACATCCAGTATTTTTAACTGGAAAAATTTCAAATGGCGAGTAAAATTACTCTCCGGCTCGCGCATTTCATCTCCAGGTAACCCAGCAATGAGCAAAGTATTTAAACTTAATTCCGCTTTTAAACCCTCCGGCGATCAGCCAGAAGCGATTCGTCGTTTGGAAGAGGGGCTGGAATCGGGTCTTGCCCACCAAACGCTGCTTGGCGTAACCGGTTCAGGTAAAACCTTTACCGTGGCCAACGTGATCGCGGATCTCAACCGCCCGGCCATGGTTTTAGCACCCAATAAAACGCTGGCGGCCCAACTCTATGGTGAGATGAAAGAGTTTTTCCCCGATAACGCCGTGGAATACTTTGTCTCTTACTACGACTATTACCAGCCGGAAGCCTATGTGCCCAGCTCCGACACCTTTATCGAGAAAGATGCCTCGGTTAACGAACACATCGAGCAGATGCGTCTCTCAGCGACCAAAGCGTTGCTGGAACGCCGCGACGTTATTGTGGTGGCCTCGGTATCGGCAATTTACGGTCTGGGCGATCCCGATCTCTATCTGAAAATGATGCTGCACCTGACGCGCGGCATGATCATCGATCAGCGTAGCATTTTGCGCCGACTCACCGAGCTGCAATATGCGCGTAACGATCAGGCTTTCCAGCGCGGCACCTTCCGCGTGCGCGGTGAAGTTATCGACATCTTCCCGGCGGAGTCCGATGACATTGCGCTGCGCGTTGAGCTGTTTGATGAAGAGGTGGAGCGGCTGTCGCTGTTTGATCCACTGACCGGCCAGATTGAGTCGGTGGTGCCGCGTTACACTATTTATCCTAAAACGCACTACGTGACGCCGCGTGAGCGCATTTTGCAGGCGATGGAAGATATTAAAGTTGAGCTGGCCGATCGGCGGCAAACGCTGCTGGCCAACAACAAGCTGCTGGAAGAGCAGCGTATTTCCCAGCGTACCCAGTTCGACCTCGAAATGATGAATGAGCTTGGCTACTGTTCGGGCATCGAAAACTATTCGCGTTATCTCTCTGGCCGCGGACCGGGCCAGCCGCCGCCAACGCTGTTTGACTATTTGCCGGCTGACGGCCTGCTGATTGTCGATGAGTCGCACGTGACCATTCCGCAAATTGGCGGCATGTACAAAGGCGACCGGGCGCGTAAAGAGACGCTGGTGGAGTATGGCTTCCGCTTGCCGTCTGCGCTGGATAACCGTCCAATGAAGTTTGAAGAGTTTGAGGCGATGGCGCCGCAGACCATCTACGTTTCGGCCACGCCTGGTAAGTATGAACTGGAGAAGTCCGGCGACGAGGTGATCGATCAGCTGGTGCGCCCAACTGGCCTGCTGGATCCGCTCCTTGAAGTCCGCCCGGTCGCTACCCAGGTAGACGATCTGATGTCGGAGATCCGCAAGCGCGTGGCGGTTAACGAGCGTGTGCTGGTGACGGTGCTGACTAAGCGAATGGCGGAAGATCTCACGGAATACCTCGAAGAGCACGGTGAGCGCGTGCGCTATCTGCACTCCGATATCGACACCGTTGAACGTATGGAGATCATTCGCGATCTGCGCCTCGGCGAGTTTAACGTACTGGTCGGTATCAACCTGCTGCGTGAGGGGCTCGATATGCCGGAAGTGTCGCTGGTGGCCATTCTGGATGCCGATAAAGAGGGCTTCCTGCGCTCGGAGCGTTCGCTGATTCAGACCATCGGTCGTGCGGCGCGTAACATCAACGGCAAGGCCATTCTCTACGGCGATAAGATCACGCCATCGATGGCGCGCGCCATTGAAGAGACCGAACGTCGCCGTGAAAAACAGCAGCAGTACAATGCCGAAAATGGCATTACGCCGCAGGGCCTGAACAAGAAGATCACTGATATTCTGGAGCTTGGCCAGGGCATGAGCAAGCCGAAAGGCCGCGGCGGCAAAGGCACCGCCAAAGGCGCGGCAGAAACCGAAGCCAATTACCTGGCACTGACGCCGCAGGCGCTGCAGAAGAAGATTCACGAGCTGGAAGGCAAGATGCAGCAGCACGCGCAGAACCTGGAGTTCGAAGAGGCAGCACAGACGCGCGACCAGCTTCACCAGCTGCGCGATCTGTTTATTGCTGCCTCCTGACGGGGACAACGGCGGCGCAGGCGCGCCGCCGGTTTAGATCGCCTGCAATACGTGCTCCAGCGCCACGCGCAGCAGCTGGCGGTCGTGGCGATAGCGAATGTCGGCGGCTTCGAGCGGATGCTGCACGATCAGCCGATCTTCCACGCCCTGGATATCGGCGTGCGGGCTGACCACCGCGGCATCAATCACGCGTTTACCAATATATTTTTCCAGCAGCGCCAGCTTATCCGCAAGGGTCAGGCTGGCGGCGGCTGGGCTCAGCTCACGCCCCAGGTTGCCGATAAATACCATGGTGGCTGAAGTACGGCGCAGCGCCTGCGCCATTTCCGGCATCAGCAGAATCGGCATCAGGCTGGTGTAAAAACTGCCCGGCCCGATCAGAATCAGGTCCGCCTGCTTGATGGCCTCCAGCGCTTCGCGGGTGGGCTGCACCGCCGGATGCAGCATTAACTCCTGCGGCGGCTGTTTCATGGTATCGATCTCAGTTTCGCCCCAGATCATATTACCTTCCTGATCCATCGCCACCAGATCCACCGGCTGCTCCGACATCGGGATCAGAAAAGCGTCTACCTTGAGCAGGTTGCGAATGATGTTGATCGCCTCCAGCGGCCGCACGCTGAGATGATCCAGCGCCTTTAGAATCAGGTTGCCGAGGTTATGGCCCGCCAGCTCGCCGTTGCCGGTAAAACGGTACTCGAACATCGCCGAACCGACGCTGGGCTCGGTGATCAGCTGGTTGATACAGTTACGCATATCGCCCCAGGCGATACCGCCTTCGGAGCGGCGAATGCGGCCAGTTGAGCCGCCGTTATCAGTGGTGGTCACAATGCCGGTTAATCTCGATCCCAGCGGCGAGAGGGCAGACATGACGCGCCCCAAACCATGGCCGCCGCCCAGGGCAACAACGCGATCAAGATCTGCCAGTGTACGATTCATAAAACTCCTTGCCTGCGCGCATCAGGGCGTGGCGACTGAAAACTGACTGTTGTGCTTTTTGACATGCTCAGACGCGAAAAAGTGTGACAACAAGCGGTACGAAAATTCCTGGTTATCTTAACGTAACTGGCGGAGAAAATGCGTTGAAAAAGCGATATGTACATAAATATACAGCGAAAAGTCGCGTGGCGAGTCACAGAATTTAGCGCTATTATTTGTCTTCAACGTTTTTGCCCGTCGGCAATCACACTATAGCCTTCCCGCCTACGTCTTCGGATAGGGTGTGCTGGCCGCAGCCATCGAGCTGCCAGGGTGCAGAAAGAAATGCCTGCATCTCCCGAATTTGGAAAGGTGTACTGGTGCCACAATTAACTGATGCTTTTGAGCGCAAGTTTTATTACTTGCGCCTGTCGATCACGGACGTTTGTAACTTCCGTTGTACTTACTGCCTGCCTGACGGCTACAAGCCCAACGGCGCGGCCAACAAAAGTTTCCTCTCTCTGGAGGAGATCCGCCGTATTACCCGTGCGTTTGCCGAATCCGGTACGGATAAAGTGCGCCTGACCGGCGGCGAGCCTTCGATGCGGCGCGACTTTACCGACATCATCGCGGCGGTGCGTGAAAATCCCGGCATTCGTCAGATTGCGGTCACCACCAACGGTTACCGTATGGCCCGCGATGTGGCCGAGTGGCGCGATGCCGGGCTGACGTCGATTAACGTCAGCATCGACAGCCTCGATCCGCGGCAGTTCCACGCCATCACCGGCCAGGATAAGTTTCATCAGGTGATGGCCGGTATTGACGCCGCGTTCGAGGCTGGATTTGAGAAGATCAAAGTCAACAGCGTGCTGATGCGCGATCTGAACCACAACAGCCTGCAAAGCTTTTTGAACTGGATCCGCGAACGACCGATTCAGCTGCGGTTTATCGAGCTGATGGAGACCGGCGATCACAGTGCGCTGTTCCGTCGTCATCATATTTCGGGAGAAGTGATCCGTGATCAGCTGATTATGCAAGGCTGGCAGCGTCAGCCGCGCGCGCGCAGCGATGGCCCGGCGCAGGTATTTACTCATCCCGAATACCGCGGTGAGATCGGCTTGATCATGTCCTATGAGAAAGATTTCTGCGCCAGCTGCAACCGGCTGCGCGTGTCGGCGGTAGGCAATCTGCATCTCTGTCTGTTTGGCGACGGCGGCGTGCCGCTGCGCGATCTGCTTGCCTCTGACGATCAGCAGGATGAACTGCAGGCGCGCATTGCCCGCAGCCTGGGACAGAAAAAGCAGACGCACTTTCTCCATCAGGGGAATACCGGCATTACCCAGAATCTCTCTTTTATCGGTGGTTAACGCAGGAGCAAACCATGAAAGCGCCCGTTGAATTTATTCCTGTCGCCGTTGCGGTGCTGACCGTTTCCGACAGTCGCGATGCCAGTGATGACACCTCCGGCGATTACCTGCGTGCAGCGGCGAAAGAAGCGGGTCATCAGGTGGTGGATCATGCGATCGTCAAAAACGATCTCTACCGCATTCGCGCCATCGTCTCTCGCTGGATCGCCAGTGAGGATGTGCAGGTGGTGCTGATTAACGGCGGCACCGGTTTTAACCGAAAAAACACCACGCCAGAGGCGCTTTTGCCGCTGTTCGATCGGCAGATTGAGGGGTTTGGCGAAGTGTTCCGCATGCTCTCCTGGGAGGAGATCGGCAGCAGCACGCTGCAATCACGCGCGGTGGCTGGCATGGCTAACGGCACGTTGATTTTCGCTATGCCCGGCTCGGAAAGCGCCTGCCATATCGCCTGGGATCGTATCATTGTCGATCAGCTCGATGCCCGCACTAAACCCTGTCACTTTGTTTCGCATTTGAAGACGCTATAACTATGTCGCAATTTACCCATATTAACGCCTCGGGCGAGGCGCACATGGTGGATGTATCCACCAAAGCAGAAACGGTACGCGAAGCGCGCGCCGAGGCGTTTGTTGTCATGGCGCCCGCCACGCTGGCGATGATCCTGCAAGGCAGTCACCATAAAGGCGACGTCTTTGCCACCGCGCGTATTGCCGGTATTCAGGCGGCCAAACGTACCTGGGAGCTGATTCCGTTATGCCATCCGCTGATGCTCAGCAAAGTGGAGATTGCGTTGCAGGCTGAGCCAGAGAAAAATCGCGTGCGCATCGAATCGCTATGTCGACTGACCGGCAAAACCGGCGTTGAGATGGAAGCGTTAACCGCCGCCTCGGTGGCGGCGTTAACCATTTACGACATGTGCAAAGCGGTGCAGAAAGATATCACCATTGAACAGCTGCGGCTGGTGAGTAAAAGCGGCGGCAAATCAGGTGATTTCCAGGCGGTGCCTCATGATTAAGGTGCTGTTTTTTGCGCAGGTGCGTGAACTGACCGGCACCGCCAGCCTGACGGTGCCAGCGGAATATGCCACCGTGGCCGAGCTGCGCACGGCGCTGGCCGCCCGTGGCGATCGTTGGGCGCTGGCGCTCGATGCAGGCAAGCTGCTGGCGGCGGTAAACCAGACGCTGGTGTCGCCCGACCACGCTATCCGCTCGGGCGATGAGGTAGCGTTTTTCCCACCGGTGACCGGAGGCTGATATGCAAACGCGGATTCGGGTCGAGCAGGCTACTTTTGCCATGGCGGAGGAGTATCACTGGCTGGCGGCCGATGATGAAGATGGCGCCGTGGTGACCTTCACCGGCAAGGTGCGTAATCATAATCTCGGCGATGACGTTGCGGCGCTGTCGCTGGAGCACTATCCCGGCATGACCGAAAAGGCGCTGGCGGAGATTGTCGACACCGCCCGTGATCGCTGGAGGCTGGGTCGCGTCACGGTGATTCACCGCGTCGGCGAAATGTTTCCCGGCGACGAGATTGTGCTGGTTGGCGTCAGCAGCGTACACCGCGGCGACGCCTTTGCCGCCGCTGAATTTATTATGGATTATCTGAAGACCCGCGCGCCGTTCTGGAAGCGGGAAAAAACGCCGGAAGGCGAACGCTGGGTGGACGCCCGCGACAGCGACCAGCAGGCCGCTGCGCGCTGGGCGTAAATCAGTGCTGGTGGCTGTCGGCGGAGAGCTGCTCGGCCGGGCCAAAGCCGGTGCTGCCCCGTTTCTGTTCGCCTGCGCCTTTCACGCGCTGTAGCTGGTAGGTTTCGCCATCCTGCCAGGCGTTAGCGCCTTTCACCGGCGGATGCGCAATAATATCGGCACGCTGTGCCTTGATCGCCTTGCTGTCGACCTTGAAGCGCTTATCGCGGTCCGCTAACAGACGCGGATCGAGTTGACCGTCGGCGGTAAAGCCCATCATCAAGGCCGGTACGCCCAGCGGCAGCGTTTTGTCGCGATCGGTGTGCCAGGTGTGCCACGTTTTGCCGTAGGTGTTGACGATTTTTTTCATCAGCGCGTTATCAGCGACATCCGGCAGGCCAGGCGCGATCAGCGTGCCCGATTTCACCTCATACTGATGGCTGTGCCACAGCTTTTTCTCATCGTCCGGCAGCGTTTTATAGAGCCGTTCGCTGATAATGTATTCCACGCCCATTAAGCGCGCGTCGGCGGTATTGCCGTCATAGATCAGCGCCTGCATCACATCGTCATTCAACACGGTGACGTAATGGTGCGCTTCCATCTGGCCATTTTTATCGCCGCTGTAAAAATGAAAACCGTCGAGATAGGTGCTGATGGCATCAATCGGCGGACGTGACTGCATCAGCGTCGCGCCGGTAGCAAGGGTTTTCATTTTGGCTGAGGTCGGCGCACCGGGCGTGTTGACCTGTGCCGGCGTGTTGTTGGCGCCGCAGCCGCTGAGCAGAAGTGCCAGCGCCGCGGTAAGACATAGCGTTCGCATTGCATAACCTTTTGTTACCTGTTGGAACCGCTAAACATAGTTCAACTTCGGCGGCTTAACAGGCGCAACGGCAGTGAAAAATCCGTTTAATCTGCTGGATTGCGCGGCAGGGAGTGGTAAGGTTCTTCACTTTGAGCTTGCCAGGGAACAGGAATGTCATTGACCACCATAAAACGCCTTGCCGCCGTGTCCACGGTGCTGCTGCTTGCCGCCTGTAGCAGCAGTAAAAAAACGCCAGAGGCGCCCGCACGTCAGCCGCAGGATGTGAAGGCGCAGATCGAAAAGCTGCTGCCGGCAAAAGTCAGCGATAAAGCGGGCTGGGCGACCGATATCTATACCGCGTTTCGTACGCAGCAGCTGGATGCCAGCGCCAGCAATATCTGTGCGGTCATTGCGGTGGCCGATCAGGAATCGGGCATGAATGCGGAATCTTCCGTGCCGGGCCTGGGGAAAATAGCTTGGGGCGAGATTAACCGCCGCGCGGCAAAGCTGCATATTCCGGCCTTTCTGGTGCGTACCGCGCTGCAGATCCCTTCGTCAAACGGCAAAAGTTACGCCGGGCGCCTCGATAAAGTGCGCAATGAGAAAGAGCTGAGCGAAATTTTTGATGACTTTATCAATATGGTGCCGATGGGGCAGACGCTGTTTGGCAACCTGAATCCGGTGCATACCGGCGGGCCGATGCAGGTCAGCATCGCTTTTGCCGAAGCGCACGCTGCGGGCTATCCGTGGCCGGTTGACGGTTCCATTCGTCGCGAGGTGTTCAGCCGTCGCGGTGGCGTCTGGTTTGGTACCAAACATCTGCTAGGTTATCCGGTGGACTACAGCGCGCCGCTCTATCGCTTTGCTGATTTTAACGCCGGCTGGTACGCCAGCCGCAATGCGGCGTTCCAGGCCGCGGTTGCGAAGGCAACCGGCATGGATTTAGCGCTGGATGGCGACCTGATCCTCTATGACAGCGATAAGCCAGGCACCACTGAACTGGCGGTGCGCACGCTGGCGAAGCAGCTGGATATGAGCCAGAGTGAAATTCGTCGCGATCTGCAGCAGGGCGACAGCGAAAAGTTCAGCCACACCACGCTTTACAAGCAGGTTTATCTGCTGGCTGATAAAATGGCTGGCCGTAAGCTGCCGCGAGAAATGCTGCCCGGCATCAAGCTGAAGAGCCCGAAAATCACCCGAAATTTGACCACCGCCTGGTTCGCCCAGCGTGTTGATGGCCGTTATCAACAGTGCATGCAGCGACGTTAACGCTGGCTGGCGCAGGGCAGAAAAACTGTGCCACACTTAGTGCTGTTTCTCCTTAGCTAACAGAGGTGCATCATGGATCGATATCCACGTTCAAATGGTTCCGTTGCTTCACAGGCCAGTGCCGGTCTGCAAACTTATATGGCCCAGGTTTATGGCTGGATGACCTGCGGCCTGCTGCTTACCGCGTTTGTTGCCTGGTTTGCCGCCCGCACGCCAGCGGTTATGGAGCTGGTGTTTGCCAGCCGCGTGACCTTTTTTGGGCTGATTATTGCTCAGCTGGCGCTGGTTTTTGTGCTTTCCGGGCTGGTGCATAAGCTCAGCGGCGCCACCGCGACCGCCTTGTTTATGCTCTATTCAGCGCTGACCGGCGTCACCATGGCGAGCATCTTTCTCGTCTACACCTATTCATCGATTGCCAGCACCTTTGTGGTCACCGGTGGTATGTTCGGCGTGATGAGCTTTTATGGCTATACCACCAAACGCGATCTGAGCCGCATGGGCAGCCTGCTGTTTATGGCGTTGATCGGCATTGTGCTGGCGTCGCTGGTGAACATTTGGCTGAAAAGCACGCCGCTGATGTGGGCGATTACCTATATCGGCGTACTGGTGTTTGTTGGCCTGACCGCGTATGACACGCAGAAGCTGAAGAACATTGGGGAAGGCATCGACGTTGACGATCGCGAGAATCTGCGTCGTTACTCAATTCTGGGTGCGCTGACGCTTTATCTCGACTTCATCAACCTGTTCCTGATGCTGCTGCGCATTTTTGGCAACCGCCGCTAACCAGCGGGCAGGGCAGCAACAACAGAAAGGCCGGCATAATGCCGGCCTTTTTATTTACTGCGACTGCTCCATTTTCCGCTCATTATGCTGTCGCAAATGCTTCGCCCGACTCTCCAGCCAGAGATAAAGGATCAACGCCAGCAGCAGCGGCAGAATGAAGTAGAGCACGCGGTAGGCGAGCAGTGCAGCGATAATGGTGCCATGAGAGACATTCTGGCCGCTGAGCAGCGCCAGAAACACCGCTTCCAGTACGCCAATACCGGCAGGAATATGAATAATCACGCCCGCAATACTGCTGATCAGCAGCACGCCCAGCACAATCTGATAGTCCACCTTCTGGCCCAGCAGCAGCCAAATAATCGTGCCCATCACCAGCCAGTTGGCGCTGGACACCGCATACTGAAACAGCGCCATGCGCAGTGACGGCAGCGCCAGCTTTTGCCCTTTGATTACCCAGCGACGGCGTTTAGAAAAGGCGCAGAAGCCGAGATAGACCACCACGGAAATCAATAGCAGAATACCGATCAGCCGCAGCGTGCCTTCACCTACAAACCAACCGGGTGGAATCGGCACCATGCTGGCGCTAAACACCACGCCCGCCACCAGAATATAGCCCAGCCAGTTGGTAGCGATACTCAGCGAAAAGATACGCGTAATGGTGCTGCCCGACAGGCCGAGCCGCGAATAGAGGCGATAGCGCATGGCGACACCGCCCACCCAGGTGCTCAGCGTCAGGTTAAAGGCATAACAGATAAACGACACCAGCATGACCTGACTTTTTGCCAGCTTGTGGCCACAGTAGGCCTGGCCAATCAGGTCGTAAATGCCGTAGGTAAGATAGCTGACGATCACCAGCCCAACGGCGCTGAGAATGGCAATGCGGTTATAGTTGATGACGACGTTATACACGTCTTCCCAGTTTACCTTGCGGGCGTACACGACCAGCAGCACGACAACCGCGATAAAAAAGAGCCAGGTCAGAATTTTTTTGGCCACTCGCCATGTCGAATGTCTCTTTGCCATCAGGGTTTGGCTCCTTCGTTATTGGGGGTTACGCGATCCTGGGTTTCCATCTCAGGCTGCACTGGCGGATCGACCTGCGCCAGCTTCGGCGTATGCGCCGGCAGCCAGCCGGCAATCGCCGGGAAATGGCGCAGAAAATGGAATACCAGCACGCCGCGCGTGAGTTGCCACCAGTTACGCTTCGGCAGTTTTGCTTCATCGACGCGCACGCAATCCTCCGCAATCAGCCGATCGAGGTTGCTGCTCAGACGCTGGTTAAAATCGCTGTCGTGAATAATCAGGTTAGCTTCAAGGTTGAGCGACAGACTCAGTGGATCGAGGTTGCTGGAACCCACCGTCGCCCAGTGGTTATCCATAACCGCTACTTTGCCGTGCAGCGGGCGGCGAATATATTCGTATACCTCCACACCGCCTTCAACCAGATAGTTATAGAGCAGTTCTGCTCCCACTTTCACAATCGGCATATCCGGTTCGCCCTGCACCACCAGCCTTACGGTGACGCCGCGCTGCGCGGCATTGCGCATTTCGCGCAGCATGTGATAACCAGGGAAAAAGTAGGCGTTGGCGATGGTAACTGAGGTTTTGGCCTCGCGCAGCATATCGAGATAATGCTGCTCAATGTCGTCGCGATGCTCATCATTGTCGCGCCAGACAAACAGCGCCTGCGCGTCACCCGGCGTGCTATTGCGCGCGGGCCGATGGTGACGATGATAGCGCCAGCGGCGCGTAATCTGTTCGCTGCCCATCGCATCCCGGACATAGCGCGTGATGTCATCGACAATCGGGCCTTTGACCTCAATGGCGTAATCCTGTTTTGCCTCGGGGCCAAAGCTGATGTTGTGCTCGGCCGAGAAGTTAATGCCGCCAACAAAGGCGATATCGCCATCGATCGCCACGATTTTACGGTGCAGGCGTCGGAAGACGTTAGTGCGCATGCCCATCACCAGCGGTCGCGGATCGTAATAGACAAAGCGCACGCCAGCAGAGGTCAGGCTGTTGACGAATTCAGGCGAGAGATCGGGCGAGCCGTAACCGTCAACCATCATTTCTACTTTGACGCCGCGCTGTGCGGCTTCCAGCACGACTTCATGTAGCGCATTGCCAACGTTATCTTCAAACAGAATAAAGGTCTCCAGCAGCAGGAACTGCTGAGCCCGCCGGATAGCTTCAAACACGCGCGGGAAAAATTCCTCGCCGTTTTCAAGCAGGACGATACGGTTACCGTCGCGCCATTCAACACTCATAAATGGATCTCCACGGCCAGCGGGGCGTGATCGGACAGGTGTGACCAGGGTTTAGCTGGTAGCGCCCACGGATGACTGATGCCCGCATTGCGCACATAAATGCGGTCAAGACGTAAAATGGGGAAGCGGGCAGGAAAGGTGCGCGCCGGACGGCCATTGACGCGGCTGAACACCTCTTCCAACCCGGCACCGCGTTTAAGAAAAGCGTTGGCTCGTTGTTGCCAGTCATTGAAATCGCCAGCCACCACCAGCGGGGCATCGGGCGGCAGATCGGCGATCATGTCGCACATCATCTGCATCTGTGCATTGCGATGCGCGTCGCGCAGGCCGAGATGTACGCACATCACGTGCACTTCACTGTCGCGATCCGGCACCTGAATACGGCAGTGCAACACGCCGCGTTTCTCACTGTCGGGCACCGAAATGTCGCGGTTTTTATAGTCAATAATGGGAAAGCGCGACAGCACCGCGTTACCGTGATGGCCTTCGGGGTAGACCGCGTTGCGGCCGTAGGCAAAATCGTTCCACATGGTGTCAGCAAGAAATTCATAGTGTGACGCGCCTGACGGACTCTCCTCGTGCAACGGATGAATCGCCTGCGTACCCATTACTTCCTGCAAAAAAACAATGTCGGCGGAGGTGGCGCGTACTGCTTCACGCAGTTCCGGCAAAATGAACCGCCGGTTGAAAGTGGTGAAACCTTTATGCGTATTGATCGTGAGGACTTTGAACGAAAATCCCTGCGCGTTATGTGACATACCTGAGGCGCTCTCCATTTCTTTTTTAATAAGGATAGAGTGTAGCGCCCGTCACAAAAAATGCTGACCAAAGCAAATAATACGCGCGCGTTTATCCCGCGTTGAATAACGGCTCAGGGCAAATTTGGCGGACGAGTTAACCAGGGCAAATGCACAGCGGAAGAAATTTATGTCTGAATGTGGCATAATAGCGCCGCGATTTGCTGCGACCGCAGAATAAACTGTAGTGCTGCTCACAAACAGCGCACGTCGGCAGCAGAATATTGCGTATTAATCTGAATTTGCGTTAATCTGAAAAAATTCGTCATCGGCACATCCGCCGGTTGCACTTGGGCGACCCGCAGGGTCTGCCAGGAGAAACTGATGAAATGGTCTAACCGTATCCAGATTGTCACCGGACAAACTTGTGTACATATTGCCCTGCATTTGCTGCTGATTGCGGCGCTGGTTTGGGGCTGGAAACATCAGGCGCTGATTGAAGTCAGCACGGTCTTGATTTCCGCTTATGTCACGGTCTGTCTCGCGATGATTATCACCCAGCGCATTGAACACCTGCGCACCCTTGGGGACTTTCTGGAAGAGGCAACTACCACCTATTATTTTGGCGCCGCGATGCTCACGCTGTTTCTGGTATCGCATGTGGTTCACAACAACCTGCTGGTCGGCGGTTTAGGCATTATTATGCTGGCTGGCCCGGCGGTGGTCTCGCTGCTGGCAAAAGAGCCAGCGCGTCACATCGTTAAAAAACGTTCCTGACGGGTCTTTCCCGCCGTAACAAGGGCCACCATCGTGTGGCCCTTGTTGTTTCTGTTTCGCCTTCGCTGCCTGTTTTTCTCTGCGGTTTAAGAAAGTTAGCCCATCGTCCGCTTTTCTTTGACAGGACAGGGCGGCTGTACGCCGCGCCACAAACAGGGACGTTATTAAAGGGCAGCAGGCTATGGCGACAAGACACCATGCATTTACCATCCGTATTGCCATTCTCGACGATCACCCCATCGTGCGCTGGGGCATGCAAAACTTTCTCAGTATGGAAAAAGATCTGGAGCTGACCGGCAGTTTTGGTCAGTCTACGGAACTGCTGGCCGCGCTGCGTGACAGCTGCCCGGATGTCTTGCTGCTGGATTACATGCTGGAAGAGGGCGAAATCGATGGTCTGGCGCTGATTCGCAATTTGATGACGCGCTACCCACGGCTGAAAATCCTGCTGACCTCCTCGCTGGAAAGCCCGGCGGTCATCCGCATGGCGATGAAGGCGGGCATCAAGGGGTTTGTCGGCAAAAGCGAACATCCGCAAACCATCGTTAAGGCGATTCGCTACGTGGCGCAGGGAAAAATCTTTCTCACCGATATGCTCGACTGGGAGATGCAGGATGTCCGCAAAGAGATAGGCGAGCCCAGCGGCACCAGCCTGGCGGTTGCCGCGCTCAGTGCGCGTGAATCGGAGGTGCTGCGCTGTTTTCTTGATGGCATGAGCGTTGGTGAAATTGCCCTGAAATATAAACGCAGCCGCAAAACCATCAGTGGGCAGAAGCAGTCGGCGCTGCGCAAGCTCAGCATCAAAACCGACGCCGAGCTGTTTCGTTATCGCGAAAGTTTGTTTACGCAACCCTGACTCGCGGAGCGTTGCGAAAGCTGATATACTCCGTCGCTTACGCACCGTAGTTTGTGCCCCCTTTCAAACGTCAGCTCAGGCTGGCGTCATTTTTCCCCCTGGAAACTACGCCGAGAATATCGGTCAGGGCGGAGACCGGAGTTAGCCTCATTTATGTCTTTTGATTCTCTCGGCCTGAGTGCCGATATTCTGCGTGCGGTTGCCGAGCAAGGCTACCAGGAACCTACTCCTATCCAGAAGCAGGCCATTCCTGTAGTTCTGGCAGGTCGCGACCTGATGGCCAGCGCACAGACCGGCACCGGTAAAACCGCGGGTTTTACCCTGCCGCTGCTGCAACTGCTGAGCAATGCCGACGAGCAGCCAAAAGGGCGTCGTCCGGTACGCGCGTTGATCCTCACGCCAACCCGTGAGCTTGCCGCCCAGATCGGTGAAAACGTCAGCGATTACAGTAAATACCTTAACCTGCGTTCACTGGTGGTTTTCGGCGGCGTGAGCATTAACCCGCAGATGATGAAACTGCGCAGCGGCGTTGATGTGCTGGTTGCCACCCCGGGCCGTCTGCTCGATTTGGCACAGCAGAACGCCGTAGACCTGTCGAAGGTCGAAATTCTGGTGCTGGATGAAGCGGACCGTATGCTGGATATGGGCTTTATTCACGATATCCGTCGTGTGCTGTCCCGACTGCCTGCGCGTCGTCAGAACCTGCTGTTCTCCGCGACCTTCTCCGATGAGATCAAGTCACTGGCTGAGAAGCTGCTGACCAATCCTGAGGAAGTCTCGGTTGCCCGTCGCAACACCGCCTCTGAGCAGATTACCCAGAACGTGCATATGGTGGATAAGAAGCGTAAGCGCGAGCTGCTCTCTTTCCTGATTGGCCGTGATAACTGGCAGCAGGTGCTGGTGTTTACCCGCACCAAGCATGGCGCCAACCATCTGGCTGAACAGCTGAATAAAGATGGCATCACCGCCGCAGCGATCCACGGCAACAAGAGCCAGGGCGCACGTACCCGCGCATTGGCTGATTTCAAATCAGGTCAGATTCGCGTACTGGTAGCAACCGATATTGCGGCGCGTGGCCTCGATATCGAAGAGCTGCCGCACGTGGTGAACTATGAACTGCCTAACGTACCAGAAGATTACGTGCACCGTATTGGCCGTACCGGCCGTGCCGCCGCAACCGGTGAAGCGTTGTCGCTGGTATGCGTCGACGAACTGAAGCTGCTGCGTGATATTGAGCGCCTGCTGAAGCGTGAAATCCCGCGTATGGCTATCGACGGTTACGAGCCCGATCCAAGCATCAAAGCTGAGCCGATCCTTAACGGTCGCCAGCAGCGTGGCGGCGGTGGCGGTGGTAACGGCGGCGGACGCGGTCGTGCACCACAGGGCGGCGGTCGTGACCGTTCCGCTGGCGGTGAGCGTCGCAGCAGCAGCGGCGATCGCAGTGCGGCAGGCGGTGAACGTCGTGCTTCCTCCGATCGTCCGGCAGCGGCCAGCGGCCAACGTCGTGCGCCACAGGCAACGACCGCTGACGGCGCACGCCTTACGCGTCCGCGCCGTGCCGCCAACGGCAATACCGGTAACCGCGGCAACGAATAATGCGTGTTTTGCTGGCGCCGATGGAAGGCGTACTCGATTCACTGGTGCGGGAATTACTCAGCGCCGTCAACGATTATGACCTGTGCATCACCGAGTTTTTACGGGTGGTGGATCAGCTGTTGCCAGCAAAATCGTTTTATCGTCTCTGTCCGGAGCTGCATCAGCAGAGCCGGACGCCCAGCGGCACGCGGGTACGCATCCAGCTGCTTGGACAACATCCACAGTGGCTGGCTGAGAACGCCGCGCGTGCGGTTGAACTCGGTTCCTGGGGCGTCGATCTGAATTGCGGCTGTCCGTCGAAGCTGGTTAACGGCAGCGGCGGCGGCGCCACCTTACTCAAAGATCCCGAACTGATTTATCGCGGCGCAAAAGCGATGCGTGCAGCGGTACCAGCGCATCTGCCGGTCACGGTGAAAATTCGCCTTGGCTGGGATTCCGCTGCGCGGCAGTTTGAGATTGCCGATGCGGTGGAGCAGGCGGGTGCCAGCGAGCTGGTGGTGCATGGCCGGACCAAAGAAGATGGCTACCGTGCCGAACGCATCAACTGGGCAGCGATTGGCGAGATTCGTCAGCGGCTACAGATTCCGGTGATCGCCAACGGTGAGATCTGGGACTGGCAAAGCGCGCAGGATTGTCTGGCGGTCACCGGCTGCGATGCGGTGATGATTGGCCGTGGCGCGCTCAATGTGCCGAACCTCAGTCGCGTGATTAAATACCGTGAACCACCGATGGCCTGGCCAGAAGTGGTGCAGTTACTTCAGCGTTACAGCGTGCTGGAAAAGCAGGGTGACACCGGGCTTTACCACGTCGCACGCATCAAACAGTGGTTGGGCTATCTGCGTAAAAACTACGTTGAGGCAGATTCCCTGTTCACGACCATTCGCACTTTGCGCACCTCCGGCGCCATTGCGGACGCGATCAACCAAACAGCGATGCAACTCAGCAGAGAAAAATCCACGACCCATTAGTCTGCTAAGTGTATGATGGCCTTTCCTTCACACACTCATAACATCTGTTACGTTTTCGCTATGACCCAATCAGCCTTCCTCAGTAATGCCCAGCTTAACCGGCGTATTCTCTCCGTTATTATTTTTACCTTCTTCTGCTATCTCTCCGTTGGCCTGCCGTTAGCGGTATTGCCAGGTTTCGTGCATAACCAGCTTGGCTACAGCTCATTTATGGCTGGCCTGATTATCAGCATTCAATATTTTGCCACGCTTCTCAGCCGCCCGCAGTCGGGTACGCTGGCCGATAAGCTCGGGCCGAAGCGCGTGGTGATGCTGGGACTGGTCTGCTGTGGCCTCAGTGGCCTGCTGACTATCGCTGCGGCGCTGGCCGCCTCGTTGCCCGCGCTGAGCTTAGGCCTGCTGGCGCTGGGCCGCGTCTTTCTCGGCATCGGCGAAAGCTTTACCAGCACCGGTTCAACGTTGTGGGGCATGAACATTGTGGGTCCGCTGCAAACCGCACGCGTTATCTCCTGGAACGGCGTGGCGACCTATTTTGCCATGGCGCTGGGCGCACCGCTGGGGGTGTTGCTGAACACGTTTTTTGGCCTACACGGCTTCGCTGCGCTGGTGCTGCTGATGGGTGCGCTGGGTTTTGTGCTGGCCAGCGGCAAACCGGCGGTAAGCGTAGCGCTCGGGGAGCGAATTCCGTTTCACAAGGTGTTCAGCCGCGTCTGGTTTTATGGCCTCGGATTAGGTCTTGGCACCATTGGTTTTGGCGTCATCGCCACCTTTATCACCCTCTATTATGCCAGCCGCGACTGGCAGGGCGCCGCTTTTGCGCTGACGCTGTTCAGCCTGGGCTTTGTGGTAATTCGGCTGCTGCTGGGCCGCTTTATTACCCAGTATGGCGGCCTGAAGGTCTCGCTAATCTCGTTCATGGTGGAGTGCGTTGGCTTGTTGATTATCTGGCAGGCAGATGCGATCTGGCTGGTGGATTTCGGCGCTTTCCTCACTGGCGCTGGTTTTTCACTGGTCTTTCCGGCGCTGGGCGTTGAGGCGGTCAAACAGGTTGAGCAGCAGAATCAGGGATCGGCGCTCGGCACCTATTCCGCTTTCCTCGATATGGGACTGGGATTAACCGGCCCGGTTGCCGGTTTATTGATTGGCCGCTGGGGTATCGCCTCGGTCTATCTGGCCGCCGCGTTGATGGTAGTTGGCGCAATGGCGCTGATTCTGCGGCTGATGCAGCAGCAGCGTATCCTCGCTAAAAGCCACTGAAAATCAGGTAAAGCAGCGCCGCCAGCAGGATCGACACCGGTAGCGTTAACAGCCAGGCCACGGCGAGCCGACGCAGTGTCAACATTTGCAGGCCTGCACGGTTAGCCACCATGGTGCCCGCCACGCCGGACGTCAGCACGTGCGTGGTGGAAACCGGCAGACCGGCGCTGTCCGCCATGCCGATGGTCGCCATTGCCACCAGTTCAGCGCTGGCGCCCTGCGCATAGTTCAAATGCTGGCGACCGATGCGTTCGCCCACGGTAATGACGATGCGACGAAAGCCAACCACCGTACCCAGGCCCAGCGCCAGCGCCACGGAAATTTTTACCCACAGCGGAATGGCCTGGCTGGCGCGATCCATCTCAACCTTCACCTGCATCAGGCTATGTGTGGTCTCAGCGGGCAGCACCAGCGTGCTGCGCTGCAGTTTGCCAATGGTGTCACTGGCGAGCAGCATGGCATCACGCAGCGCCAGCGCTCTGTCAGGGGGGCTGTCGGCTGACGAACCAAACTCCCGCAGCTCGGCGGCGATGCGGCTGAGCAAACCCACCAGCGCAGGCAGTGTTTGTTGATCAAGGGTATCGCGCTGCAGCACGCTTTGTGGATCGCCCAACAGTAACTGATTCGGCACGACCCGGCTGAGCTGCAACTGGCTCTCCTGTACCTGTACAGCGAGCTGGCTGTTCTGTTCAGGCGAGAGTGCGGCATTCATCGACATGCCAACCGGCAGCGTGGTGGCCAGAATTAACATCATCAATCCCATGCCTTTCTGCCCGTCGTTAGAGCCGTGAGCAAAGGAGACACCGGAACAGGTAAGAATCAGCATACCGCGGATCCAGAAAGGTGGCGGCTGATTGCCCTGCGGCGCCTGAAACAGCTGGCGATCGCGTAGTACTGCTTTTCCCACCAGCAGCAGCAGCGCGGCACAGCCAAAGCCCACCAGTGGTGAAAGCAACAGTGCGTAACCCACTTTGATCGCCTGCTGCCAGTCAACGCCCTGCGCCAGGCTGTGATGGTGCAACAGCGCATTGGCCATGCCGACGCCGAGGACAGAGCCGATCAGCGCATGAGAAGAAGAAGAGGGCAGGCCAAAATACCAGGTGGCGAGGTTCCAGCTCAGCGCTGAGAACAGCAGCGCGAACACCATCGCCATGCCGTCGCCGCTGGCAGAAGCGTGCAGCATATCAGCAGGCAACAGCGCGATAATGCCGAAGGCCACCACGCCGCTGGAGAGCAGCACGCCGAGAAAGTTGCAGATACCGGACCAGATCACCGCCGCGGTGGGCGACAGCGAGCGGGTATAAATCACCGTGGCTACCGCGTTGGCGGTATCATGAAAACCGTTAACAAATTCAAAGGCCAGTGCGGTCAGCAGCGCTAACAGCATCCACGGCAGCGCGGCATTTCCGCCGCTTTGCTGCCATTCCTGCAACAGGCTGAAGGCAGCATAAAGCAGCGTGGCAATAATCAGCAGCGCAATAACGGTGGTGGAACGGCGGCGCGGCGCGGTAGCGCGTCCGGCAATCAGGCTGTACTGGCTCATCAGGACCCTTGAATTCGGTTAGCTCTGCTTCTGATACGCCTTTTTTGTGACAGTAAAATGACGCATCCAGGCCTCTGCCGCAGAGCAGAAAGCGAAACAAATTGATTTTGCTACAGTCTTTCGCTGTTTCAGATGATCTCCGCTGTCAGTTGCCGCCGGTTACTGGCAGGCTTAACGCAGCACAGCGCCGATGAGGAAACGATCCGCTAATGAGATGTTTAGTTGTTTTGACCGGCCTGTTGTTGATGGTGCTAAGCTCTGGCGTCCAGGCCGATACGGTATGGATGCGCAACGGCGATCGGATTAACGGCACCATACGCTCATTGAGCGATGGCAAGCTGGTTATGGATACCACCTACGCAGGCACGCTGTCGATTAACTGGACGGAAGTGAGCACCCTGGCGAGTAACAACGCCATTGAGCTGCGCAACTCCACCACCAAAGAAGCGTACCGCGTGCGGCTCATCGCCTCCGATCCTGGCTATATCGACGTGCAGCGCGACGATGCCATTGAAACGGTGTCGGTCAGCCGGGTGGATGAATTTATGAAGGCGAAGGTGCGCAGCGACCAGCTCAACTGGGGCGGCAATGTTGACGTCAATATCAAGCTGCTGAAAGCCTCAACCCGTACACAGGATTACAATTTTGCGCTGAATAACAAAATTACCCAGGGCCGCTGGCGGCACGATTTCGGCAGCACGTTCAATCGCGAAAAAGAGAATGACTCGATCAATACCGATAATTACAGCCTGCGTTATGCGCTGGACTATCGCTTTCGCGAGCAATATTTCTGGCAGGGCCGCCTGAACTGGCGGCGCGACTGGGTTGAAGATCTCTCGCATCAGGCGGTAACAGGCACCGGGCCGGGCTATCAGTTCTGGGATAATGAGCTGGGATCATTCTCGCTGTCATTGCTGGCCGGGGTATTCGAATATGGTTACAGCGACGGCAGCCGCGATCGCAATTTTGGCGGCACGCTGCACTGGGATTATGAGCGCTACCTTCGTGGCAAAACGCTGACGTTGTTCAGCCATGGCGACGTGACGCATTCCATCGATGAAGACGGCATTTTTACCTTAAACGGCGAAGTGGGCCTGCGTTTTGCCCTGACCAGCTGGTCAACGCTAAATGTGGGTTATGGACATAATCTGGTGAGCGGTACGCGGGATACGCTGAATGAACGACGCTTTACTACCGGGCTGGGCGTGAAGTGGTAAGGCACAGGCCTCTTCCGCGGGTGCGGAGGAGGCCGAAAAACATCAGGAAGGGTTGCTGCCGTTAAGCACTGGCGGCTGCGGCACGGTGTCTGGCGCTGCGGCGTTGCCATTGCTGACTGGCGCCGGCTGCTGGCCGTTGGTCGCTGGCGCAGGCTGTGAAGGCTGCTCACCGTTCATGACTGGCGCAGGTTGTGAAGGCTGTTCACCGTTCGTCACCGGGGCTGGCTGTTCACCGTTCATTACCGGCGCAGGCTGTGCTGGCTGATCACCGTTCATCACTGGCGCAGCATCACTGTTAATGATGTTGGCACCCTGCGTAGTGGCCGGTGTCATTGGCTGTTCCTGCGGCTGGGCGCCAGGCGCCTGCGCGACCGGAACCGGTACATTGTTGATGTCGCTGGCGGCAGCATTCACTTTCACCGGCATACCGGTACGTGCCTTCAGCGCGGCATCAATCTGAGCCTGATCAACGCTGGCATCCACCACCACTTTGCTGACCGCTGGCGTGATGCTTAACGGCACCGGCTCGCGGGAAGTGAACTGCTCTTCGGTGGTGGAGAGCGGGTTGTGCACTTCAACGTAGCGCGAACCGTCCGGCTCTACGCTGGCTTTGATCGGCTGATCGATGAACTGAACACGCGTGCCAACCGGCACATTGTCGAACAGCCATTTGATGTCGTTAGCACGCAGACGTACACAGCCGTGGCTGACGCGCAGGCCGATACCAAAGTTAGCGTTGGTACCGTGAATCGCATAGAGACGACCGATGTAGAGCGCATACAGGCCCATCGGGTTATCCGGACCAGCCGGGAAAACCGCTGGCAGCGTTTCACCGCGTGCCTGATACTCTTCGTGCATTTTTTTGGTTGGCGTCCAGGTTGGGCCATCCTTTTTACGCTGCACGGTAGTGGTCCAGTTTACTGGCGTATCTTTGCCCAGTTCACCGATACCAATCGGCAGCACCACCACGGTTTTGGTGCCTTTCGGGTAGTAGTAAAGACGCATTTCGGCGCTGTTGATCACAATGCCTTCACGCGGCGCGTCAGGCAGAATCAGCTGCTGAGGAATAATGATTTTCCGGCCAGCCTGCGGCAAATAGACATCAATACCTGGGTTGGCTTCCAGCAAGTTGCTCAGGCCCATTTGATACTGCGCAGCAAAAGCTTCCAGCGGAAGTTTGCTGTCCTGCGGAACGGTAATTTCGAGGTTATCGCCGATCAGGCGGCTGTTAGCCGGCGGAAGGGGATAAACCACTGCAAAAGCGGACTGGCTAAAAGCCAGGGCGGCGATGGCTACTGTGAAGAACGCGCGAATACTTTTTTTCATGTTTTTTCAGGTAGTTAATGCCTTTTTCAGGCTTGTTAGAGAGTCAACCCAATTTCGGCTGCTGTGACCGGCTGCACATTATATGTGCATTGAGACGCGTTGGAAATCAACAATATTAAGATCTTAAATGACTTTGCGTAAATTATCGTAAAACACCCCGAATAAACGGGGTGCAGAACGGGATTACGGCTGCCACTGCGTGGTTTCACCGCTGAGTTTACGATTGAGGAAAAACGCCGCGCTGATCAGCGCCAGGTGGGTTAATCCCTGTGGAATATTGCCCAGCGGATAACCCTGTACGTCAAACTCCTCGGCATAGAGGCCCAGCGGATTGGCATAGCTCAGCAGCTTTTCAAATTCGAAATGCGCTTCGTCGATGCGGCCCGCGCGCGCCAGGCACTCGACGTACCAGAACGAACAGGCGGCAAACGCGCCTTCACCGCCGCTAAGACCATCGGCAGGCGTTTCGTGAATGTTATAGCGCTGCACCATGCCGTCGGAGACCAGATCGCGTTTGATCGCATCCAGCGTCGCCAGCCAGGCAGGATCGGTGGCGCTAACAAACCGCACCAGCGGCATCAGCAGCATCGACGCATCAAGAAAATCGCCGTGGCGGGTAGCGGAGAAATGGCCTTTTTTCTCATTCCAGAAGTTCTGCCAGATATCATCACGGATTTCACTGCGCACACGATCCCAGCGATCGTACGGCATCGATAACGAGCGCTTCATGCCCAGTCGCAGTGCGCGATCCAGCGCCACCCAGCACATCAGTCGCGAATGAAGAAAGTGTTCCGGCTCACCGCGCATCTCCCAGATGCCGGCATCGGGCTCCTGCCAGCGCTCGCACAGATGATCGATCATCTGCACCACATAATCCCAGCCGCGATGGCTGATCGCCTCGCCATATTTATTGGCCAGATAGATGGCGTCCATCAGCTCGCCGTAAATATCGAGCTGCGTCTGATTCCAGGCTTCGTTGCCGATGCGCACCGGCGTTGAACCGGCGTAGCCAGAAAG
This sequence comes from Duffyella sp. Ts4, assembly GCF_051851875.1. Classification (NCBI taxonomy): domain Bacteria; kingdom Pseudomonadati; phylum Pseudomonadota; class Gammaproteobacteria; order Enterobacterales; family Erwiniaceae; genus Duffyella; species Duffyella sp. Ts4. The sequence continues at coordinate 53,748 of NZ_JBLYPN010000001.1, forward strand.
ATGCGGCAGGGTGGTTTCATGCAGCTCGGTGCCGCTGTCGATGCGGTACATCACCTGCAAATGATCGCGGTCTTTATGGCTGTTCTGAATGCAGCGTCCGACCCACTGGGTAAAGTGCTGCGCTTCCTCGGTGTAGCCCAGGCGCATCAGCGCATACATGCTGAACGAGGCGTCACGGATCCACGAGGCGCGATAGTCCCAGTTGCGCTCGCCGCCCAGCTCTTCCGGCAGACCAAAGGTCGCGGCGGCGGCAATAGAACCGTGCTGCCAGCTGGTCAGCAGCTTCAGCGCCAGCGCCGAGCGGTTGACCATCGCCTGCCAGCGGCCACGATAGTTGCTTTTTTTGCTCCAGCTCTGCCAGTAATGCAGCGTCTCCTCGAAGCAGGTCAGGGTGGTTAACTGCTCAAGATGGGCATCGCCATGGCTGCCAAACATAAAGGTGGCGTGCTCGCCCGCTTTCAGCGTGAAGGTGGCCACCGCGGCGTTATCCTCTATCGACATCGAGACCGTGGCGGAGAGTCGCAGCGTGGGCTGCTCGCTGGCGCTAAAGGCGATACTGCCGTTGACCACTTTTGCCGTGGTTTCGGCACGGGCGTAATCCATTTTAGGCGCACAATGCATCTTGTAAGTTGCCTCACCGCGCACCATTTTCACCCGACGAATAATGCGCGGCAGGGTATCTTCCTGCTGGCAAATCGGCATGTAATCGGTGATTTCCGCCACGCCCTGTTCATCCAGCCAGCGGGTTTGCAGAATATTACTTTCTGGCAGATAAATTTGCTGGCGGCGGGCATTTTTCCACTGTGGGGCGATCTGAAACAAGCCGGCTTTATCGGTATCAAGCAGCGCGGTAAACACCGATGGGCTGTCGAGATTGGGCCAGCAGAAATAGTCGATAGCACCATCGTTTGCCACCAGAGCACAGGTGCGCAGATCGCCGATGACGCCGTGATCGCCAATAGGTCGTTTTGGAGCCGTCATGATATTCCTTGCCGGAGGGAGAAAAGTTAACTATAGCCAAACAGCCACAACGGGATGTCAATGGTGGGTAAATGGTCCTGATTCCTGCACGCCAGAGGATGAAAGCGCAGGCGGCGGCGCACACCGCCTGCTGATCAAAAGTATCTCAGAACGTAACCGTGTCGCTTATTCACTGCGGCGATGGTGCCAGCGGCGAATAAAAAAGCGCACCAGCATGGCGAAAATCGCCGCCGCCACCAGCCACAGCAGCGGCTTGAGATGCTGGTCGAGCTTATGTAACCACGGGGTAACGATCTCACCAGCAAAGTAACCAAGGGTGACAAACAGTAGCGCCCAGATCGCTGCGCCAGTCACGTTGAGAATAAAGAACTTCAGCGGCTTAAGATGACTGGAGCCAATAATGATCGGCCCGACCAGGCGAAAGCCATACATAAAGCGCGCGCCAATCACAAACAGCTCCGGGCGGCGGCGAATCATCTTGTTGGCCTTGACGATTTTGTCCTGATGCTTGTGCATTTTATCCAGGATGCGCGAGCCATAGCGCCGCCCGACATAAAACAGCAGCTGATCGCCAATAATGCCGCCCGCCATCGCCGCCAGCACCACGCCGGTAAAATGTAGCAATCCCTGATGCGCCGCTACGCCGCCCAGCAGGGTAAAGGTCTCTCCCTCGGCGATACAGCCAATCACCAGCGCGATATAGCCGTACTGCGCAATAACTCCATTAATATCAATGTGCAAAATCTCTCTTCCTGTCGTTGCGCCTGAAGCAGTAAGTCTATACGCCGTCACAGGAAGCGCGCAGCGAGAGCGAAAATATTCTCTGACTGCTTTTTTTTTGCACAACAGGCGCTCCTGGCGCGCAAAAGCCGCAGCGGCTCGTATACTCAAAGAGAAGCCGCCTGGCGCCACGCCGACGGCAAGTCGTTTCAGAGGAGTGATTTTATGAATCATGTCTGGGGACTTTTAGCGCATCCCGGCCAGGAGATGCGTAGCATCAAGCAAGAAAACGAAACCGTTTCTCACCATTACACCCACCATGTTTTGTTGATGGCAGCGATTCCGGTGATCTGCGCCTTTATCGGCACCACGCAGATTGGCTGGAATCTTGGCAGTGGGCAAAACATCCCTGTTAATCTAATGACCGGCCTTGGACTCGGCGTGCTCTTTTATCTGCTTATTCTTGGCGCCGTAGCGGTAATGGGGCGGGTTATTCACTGGATGGCGCGCAGCTATCCACAGCGTCCGGGACTGGCGCGCTGCACCGTTTTTGCTGGCTATGTGGCAACACCGCTGTTTCTCAGCGGTGTTGTGGCGCTCTATCCGCTGGTCTGGCTCTGCCTGCTGGTGGGCGCGGTGGCGCTGGCCTATACCGGCTATCTGCTGTTCGTTGGCATTCCCCTGTTCCTGAATATCGATCGTGATGAAGGATTGCGCTTTTCGGGCTCGACACTGGCTATTGGCGTGCTGGTGTTTGAGGTTCTGCTGGCCCTGACCGTGGTGCTGTGGGGCTACGGCTATCACCTGGTGTAAACGCAAGGTTGCCGCCGCTCAGGCTGGCGGTAACCTGTTACCCACTGAAACAATCTCCTGTAGGAATTTACCTGGTGGCCGGAGTATGATGCCTGCGTTAGCCCCCGCCATGACTGGATTTCGGCGGTGGCGGCCTGTCTGAGACAGAGCATCATTTTAACCGGTAAAGATGTGCCACCATGCCTGCAAAAATCCGCTTTTCCCTGTTGAGCCTGGCGCTGCTGTTTGCCAGCCAGACCCTGTTGCCTTCTGCCGTGGCCGCGCCAGTTTCAGGCGATATCGCGCCGCTGAATCAGCCGCAAATTGCCTCTGGCAGCGCCATGATCATCGATCTCAACACCAACAAGGTGCTGTTCGCCAGTCATCCCGATCTGGTGCGCCCGATGGCCTCGATCACCAAATTAATGACCGCGCTGGTGGTGCTTGATGCGCATCAGTCGCTGGATGAAAAGCTGTCGGTGGATATCAGCCAGACGCCGGAAATGCGCGGCATCTATTCACGCGTGCGGCTTAACAGCGAAATCAGCCGCCGTAATATGTTGCTGCTGGCGCTGATGTCGTCAGAAAACCGCGCCGCGGCCAGTCTGGCGCACCATTATCCCGGCGGTTACAACGCCTTTATCCGCGCGATGAACGCCAAAGCGCGTGCGCTCGGCATGACCCACACGCGCTACGTTGAGCCAACCGGCCTGTCGATTCACAACGTCTCAACCGCCCGCGATTTAACGCGGCTACTGATGGCAACCAAACAGTATCCGCTGATTGGCCAGCTCAGCACCACGCGTGAAGAGATGGCGACCTTTAGCAACCCGCCTTACGTGCTGCCGTTTCGCAATACTAACCATCTGGTTTACAAAGCCGACTGGCGCATTCAGCTAACCAAAACCGGCTATACCGATGAGGCAGGACACTGCCTGGTGATGCGCACGGTGATCAACAATCGTCCGGTGGCGTTGGTGGTCATGGACGCTTTCGGCAAATATACCCACTTTGCCGATGCCAACCGTCTGCGCGACTGGCTGGAAACCGGTAAATCGGCGCCGGTGCCCGCTGCGGCGCTGGCCTATAAAAAACAGAAGGCATCGCAGGTGGTCAGCAACCGCACCGCAGGCGCTGACGGCGAGTAATGCTCTATGGCCCGCCGACGCGGGCCGTTTTCAGAACAAAAACGCTTATCGTTTCACCGCGCATTTTCACCCGTCAATCCTATAGTCTGCGCGCCGTCAGGCGCATACACTTACGCGCTTACGGCGGTGGGGGATATCGCCATTTTTTGTCACAGTTGGAATGCTTCATGACCCGGACTTTCACTTTTCTTCGACTATGCCTGCTGGCGATGCTGCTGGCAGCAGGAGTGCCCACGCTGAGCGTTGCGGCCGATGCTGACGACAGCGCCCAGACTAGCGCTGACAGCGACGCACCACCGAAAATCAATGCGGCGGTTGAACTGCCAAAAATGCAAAAAATACTCGATAAGATCAAAGGTCAGGTCTCGGGTGAAAACAACGACGCCAAGCTGGAGCCGCTTAACGAAATGGCGCTGGAGCTCTCCGGCAATGCCGATACGCTGGGTCAGACGCTGATTCCACAGCGCCAGCAGGTATTGGCTCAGCTGGCCGTTCTCGGTCCGGCTCCTCAGGCGGGCAGCGGCGTGAAAGAGACCGCCGAAGTGGTGCGTAAACGCGCCGCGCTGGAAAGCCAGAAGGCGAAACTCGACGATCAGATCAAGCAGGCCGAGGCGATCAAAAATGGCTCGCTGAACCTCTCTGGTCAAATCGTTAACCTGCGCCGTGAGGCGATCAAAAATCAGCTGGCGCTGAATTCTGGCACCATCTTCGGGCCACGTTTCTGGAGCCCGCTGTTTGGTGGCCAGGAGCTGGACGGCGCGAAAATCAGCGCCTTCGCTGATGAACTGCAGGCGACCGCTGCGCTCTCCTGGGAACCGGGCTGGCGCTTTGGCACCCTGGCCTGGACCATCGCCGCGATTCTGGTGGCGACCTTAGGCCGTCGCTATGGCGAGGAGTTTCTGGCGTGGGTCAGCATTAATAAGCTGCCGGAAGGGCATTTGCGTCGCAGCTTTTTGGCCGCGGCGATCGCCCTGACCACGCTGGCGGCGGTAGTGCTGGCCTTTAACTTCCTCGATCTCGCCTTTACGCGCCGGGCAGAAGTCTCTGACGATGTGCAGGATTTCATCAATAAGCTGGTGAAACTCAGCGTGTTCTGCGGGCTGATTGCTGGTCTGGGTCGCGCGTTTCTCTCTACCCGTCGCCCATCATGGCGGCTGCCGGCGATCTCTAATGAAGTCGCAATGGCGCTGAAGCCTTTCCCACCGATTACCGCGGTACTGGTATTTATCTTCCAGTCCATTGAGGCGTTTAATAACAGCGTCGGCACCAGCGTATCAACCACCATCATGGCCAACGGCATGACCGCCTTGCTGATTGGCCTGACGGCGGTGTCGATCAGCATGCGCATCAAGCGTGCCCGCCATCGCGCGGCGGAAAACGCCACCACTACCGAAGTGAAGTCGACCTTTGCCGGGCTGCTGCAAATCGCCATGACGCTGGTTGGCATTGCCATTCTGGTGTCGCTGGTGATCGGCTACGTCACCTTTGGCCGCTTCCTTAGCTACGAGCTGGTCTGGTTCAATATTGTAGTGGGCTCGTTCTATCTGCTCAGCCATCTGGTCAACGACTTCTGCGAAACGCTGCTGTCGACCAGTAACCCCACCGGTAAGCGTATTCAGAATCTGCTTAATCTGAACGAGCGGCATCTGCAACAGGCCGCCTCGTTGCTGGCGGCGTTGTGTAAAACCGTGCTGATCCTGGTGATGGTGGTGGCGCTGCTCAACGGCACCTTTGGTTCCTCCACACCGATTGAGCTGCTGCAGAAAGCGGCTGAGTTCTGGGGCGGCAAAGGACTGGAGTCGCTGAACATTGTACCGGCGCATCTGGTTAACGCGCTGATCTGCCTGGTGGTCGGTATCTACGTGCTGCGTTCGGTACGTCGCTGGCTGGACAACGAGTTCCTGCCAAAAACCACCATGGACACCGGCATGCGCGTGTCGCTGGTGACGCTGTTCAGTAACCTCGGCTATGTGCTGGTGATTCTGCTGACGCTTTCCACCATGGGCCTGCAGTGGAACAAACTCGCGTGGATCGTCAGCGCGCTGTCGGTGGGTATCGGTTTTGGCCTGCAGGAGATCGTGAAGAACTTTATCTCTGGCCTGATTCTGCTGACCGAGCGGCCGGTGAAAGTGGGCGATCTGGTGAGCCTCGGCAACGTCGAAGGGGATATTCGCCGTATCAACGTGCGCGCCACGGAAATTCAGCTGGGTGATAAATCCACGGTGATCGTGCCTAACTCGCAGCTCATCTCGCAGAACGTGCGCAACGCCACCATGAATAACGCGCAGGGCGTGGTCACGATTGTGCTGACTTTCCCGCTAAATATCGATCCGGTGCAGGTGCGTGAGATTCTGCTCGACGTTTACACGCAGAACGAGCGCATTCTGGAGACGCCGGAGCCCTCGGTGACCTTCAAAGATTTAACGCCGCAGGGCATCGTGCTCAGCGTCACCGGCAACGTCTCGGGTCAGCGGCAGATTGGCGGCGTTAAAAGCGATCTGCTGTTTGATATTTTGACCCGGCTGCGCAAAGAGGGCGTCGCGCTCTCCTTGCCGCAGACCATGGTTATTGAGCGCAAAGGCCAGCCGGTCGTGGTGGAAGAGGAACCGAAACCGCTTTCATGATGGTTCGGCGCTCTCCTGTTGCGGAGAGCGCCGTGCGGTTACGGCTTCAGTTTTTCTTCGCCGCAGCCGCACTCTGCCCAGTGCTTCTGCTTGCTGGTTTTGCCAATTCCCGGATTAAAACTGTTGGTGGGATCGATCTGCTGATAAAAGTGCTTCAGCGCCGGTGTCGCCGCATAGAGATGCCCGACGTTATGCTCCGCCGGGTATTCCGCACCGCGCGCATTCAGTCGCGCCAGCATCTTCTCTTTCAGGGCATGCACGTCGACGCCTTTTTTCACGATGTAATCCTGATGAAAAACATGACACAGGAAATGGCCGTAATAAAGGCGATGCAGCAGGGCGTCATTAAACTCTTCGGGCAGCACTTCAAACCAGTCGCGATCGTTGCGCCGCAGGGCGATATCCAGCGCCAGGATCTCCTCCACCTGTTGATGGTGTACGGCGTGATAGCGCACCGCCGCGCCCGCCGCCGCATAACGATGCAGAAAGGCCGCTGCGCCCTCTTTATCACTGCACAGGAAGAACTCGCCGCCGCCCTCTTTAAAGTAATCGCGCAGATAGTCGTTCGCCTCTTTCACACCGTCGCCGGACATTTTCAGCATCAGGTGATGGGCATAGCGATCGCGGTACTGCTTGATGCGCGCAGGCAGATGAGCGGGAAACAGGCCGCTGACACGCTGCAACAGCCGATCGGTCAGATGCGGCTTCACAAAGCGAAACTTCTCCAGCCAGCTGTCGACGCGGCCTTTTAAGCTGAAAAACAGCGGCATCCGCTCGGTGCCGAATTTGTCGATCATCAAAAAGGTATCTTTGCCGTAGACCTCGGCGATATCGAAAATATCGCGGTGCATGTACTCCCCAGCCACCGGCAGATGGGTGAATTCACCGAGAATATGGCGGCGTATCTCATCCAGCACCGCGGTGTCGTTGGTGCCAATGTAGAAAACCTGCTGTTCTGGCTCTTTCTCGAAGGTATCCAGCCGCACCGCAAACACCGCCAGCTTACCGGCACAGCCGCTGGCCTCATGCAGACGCCGCGCATCGGCGTTGAAACGGGAAGGGGTATCGGCATCAATGTCGCGCACCCGTTCGGCGTACTCATGATCGGAGGCGTGACGCTGGTCGTGCCGTACATCGCTGTCGCGCCAGCGCTCATCATCCAGCGCGCCGAGGATCTGCTCAGGCGTGCTGCCGAGATCGATGCCAAGGTGATTCACCAGCTGCAGCTGGCCCTGCTCAGTGACCTGCGCATAGAGCGCCATTTCGCTCCATGCCGGGCCGCGCTTCACCAGCGAGCCACCGGAATTATTGCAGATGCCGCCAATAATCGAAGCGCCAATGCAGGATGAGCCGATCACCGAATGCGGCTCGCGTCCCAGCGGCTTAAGCAGCTTCTCCAGCTGCCACAGCGTGCTGCCGGGCAGCGCCAGCACCTGTTTGCCCTGATCGATCAGCTGAATGCCGTCGAGGCGACGGGTGCTGATAATCACAATCTCCCGATCGTAATCATTACCGCTGGGCGTTGAACCTTCGGTCAGGCCGGTGTTTGCCGCCTGCATCAAAATAATGCGATCGGCCGCCACAATCAGCTGCAGCGCACGCCACAGCTCCAGCAACGTGCCGGGAAAAATCACCGCGATGGCATCGCCTTCGCCGGAGCGAAAGCCACGGCGGTAACGGGCGGTTTGCTCCGCATCGGTGAGCAAATTCGCGCCGCCGAGCAGCCGACGCAGATCGTTTATCAGGGTATGACGGGTCGTCTCTTCAGCATGTTGCATAGCATTTTCCTGTGGCTCTGATCGCTGAAACTGTAGCACGCGTAGCAAAAAGGCTGTACTGCTCCACTACCTGCTATTCTGTTCTTGTGGCACACTCAGTGGCCGCTGTTTACCCGCTTCGCATTGAAACTTAAGAGACCCCAATCTGATGAAATGGATTTACTCTGTTAGCCTTGCCGTCACGCTGGCGATGCAACCTGCGCTGGCTGAAATTGCCCACCCGTTAACTGAACAGGCACGCGACGCTTACGTCAGTGAGCTGCTGCAAAAGATGACGCTCGATGAAAAAATTGGCCAGCTGCGTCTGATAAGCGTAGGGCCGGGAACGCCAAAAGAAGCGATTCGCGAGATGATCAAACAGGGCCAGGTGGGGGCGATTTTCAACACCGTGACGCGGCAGGATATCCGCGCGATGCAGGATCAGGTGATGCAGCTCAGCCGCCTGAAAATTCCGTTGTTCTTTGCCTATGACGTGGTGCACGGCCAGCGCACGGTGTTCCCGATTCCGCTGGGCATGGCTGCCAGCTGGGATCTTGATGCGGTTGCGGAAGTGGGTCGTGTGTCAGCGTATGAAGCGGCGGACGACGGGCTGAACATGACCTGGGCACCCATGGTCGATGTCAGCCGTGAGCCGCGCTGGGGCCGGGTCTCCGAAGGCTTCGGCGAAGATACCTATTTGACCTCAGAAATGGGGCGCACCATGGTGGAAGCGATGCAGGGAAAAAGTCCTGCCGATCGTTACGCCGTGATGACCAGCGTTAAACACTTTGCTCTCTATGGCGCAGTGGAAGGCGGGCGTGATTACAACACCGTTGATATGAGCCCGCAACGCATGTTCCAGGACTATCTGCCGCCGTACAAGGCGTCACTGGATGCAGGCAGCGGCGGCGTCATGGTGTCGCTGAACGCCATTAACGGCGTGCCGGCCACCGCAGACAGCTGGCTGCTGAAAGATCTGCTGCGTGACGAATGGAAATTCAAAGGCATTACCATCAGCGATCACGGTGCCATCAAAGAGCTGATCAAGCATGGCGTTGCCAGCGATCCGCAGGAAGCGGTGCGCATTGCGCTGAAATCCGGCATCGACATGAGCATGAGCGACGAGTATTACAGCAAATACCTGCCGGATCTGGTGAAAAGCGGCGCGGTCAGCAAGGCGGAAATCGATGACGCCGCGCGCCACGTGCTGAACGTCAAATACGATATGGGCTTGTTTAACGATCCCTACAGCCACTTAGGCGCGAAAGAAACCGATCCGGCTGATACCAATGCCGAAAGCCGCCTGCACCGCGCCGAAGCGCGTGACGTGGCGCGTAAAAGCATGGTGCTGTTGAAGAATGAGCAGGACACCCTGCCGCTGAAAAAATCGGGCACCATCGCACTGGTCGGGCCGCTGGCCGACAGTCAGCGTGACATCATGGGCAGCTGGTCAGCCGCCGGTCTTGCCCGTCAGTCGGTGACCCTGCTGCAGGGCATGAAAAATGCCACTGCCGGCAACGCGACGGTAATCTACGCCAAAGGCGCCAACATCAGCGACAACAAATCCATTCAGGATTTCCTCAACCTTTATGAGCAGGCGGTCAGCGTTGACAGCCGCACGCCTCAGCAGATGATTGATGAAGCCGTTGCCGCCGCGCAAAAAGCGGATGTGGTGGTGGCCGCGGTAGGCGAAGCGCAGGGCATGGCGCATGAAGCGTCGAGCCGCAGCGAACTGACCATTCCAGCCAGCCAGCAGAAGCTGTTGGCCGCGCTGAAAGCCACCGGCAAACCGCTGGTAATCGTGCTGATGAATGGCCGCCCACTGACGCTGGCAACAGAAGATGCGCAGGCCAGCGCGCTGCTGGAAACCTGGTTCAGCGGCACCGAAGGCGGCAACGCCATCGCGGACGTGCTGTTTGGCGAATACAACCCATCAGGCAAGCTGCCGGTCTCCTTCCCACGTTCAGTGGGTCAGATTCCAATCTATTACAACCACTTGCCTACCGGTCGCCCGTACAATCCGGCTAAGCCGAATAAATACACGTCGCACTATTACGATGCGCTTAACGGCCCGCTTTATCCGTTCGGTTACGGCCTGAGCTACACCACCTTTACCGTTTCGCCGGTGACGCTGTCATCAAAAACCCTGGCGCGTAACGGTAAGCTGGATGCCAGCGTTACCGTGACCAACAGCGGTAAACGCGACGGCGCCACGGTGGTGCAGCTCTATCTGAACGATCCGGTTGCCAGCATGAGTCGTCCGGTGCAGGAGCTGAAGTCGTTTAAATGCATTATGCTGAAAGCGGGCGAATCGCAGACGGTGAGCTTCCCGATTGACGGCAACGCGCTGAAATTCTGGAATGCAAAAATGCAGTACGTCATGGAACCAGGCAAAATCAACGTGATGATTGGCCTCGATTCTGTGCATACGCAGGATACCTCGTTCGACGCCCTTTAATACCCCCGCGCGGCAGAGCCAGCCTCTGCCGCGCCAGAGAAAATCGTGTCACGCCTATGCAATCACTCCGTAACCGTATTCAACAACAGGTCTTTCGTCTGAATGGCCTCTCTCTCAACGAGTTTGACCTGTCGCAGCCGCCTGGCGATCCGGGACTGTTTGGCCCGGACAGCGTGATTTGGCGCGTTCACGGCGACTTTACCTCCATGCTCTGCGGCGGCATCAGCGCGCTGCTGATGCAGATGCTGCATCCCTCGGCGCTGGCGGGCGTTTGGGATCACTCCAGTTTTCGCGAAGATATGATGGGCCGCCTGCGACGCACCAGCCAGTTTATCGCCGTTACCACCTTCGGTAATCGTTCTGATGCCAACACGCTGCTCGAGCGGGTTAAACGCATCCATCTGCAGGTTTCGGGGGTAGATGCTTACGGCACGCCGTATCAGGCCAGCGATCCGCAGCTGCTCACCTGGGTGCACGTCGCGGAAACCAGCCGCTTTCTGGCGGCGCATCTGCGCTACAAAAACCGGCTACTCAGCGGGGCAGAACAGGATCGTTACTACGCCGAAGCCGCGGTCGTGGCGGAAGCGCTGGGTGCAGAACAGGTGCCGAAAAGCCGTCAGGCGGTGGCGGACTATCTTGTCGCCATGCGTCCGCAACTGCGTTACGACGAGCGTACCGCGGAGGTGACGCGCCTGCTGATGAGCGCGCCTGCGCCGAGCTGGCAGGCAAAACCGGCGATGAAAACCATGATGCTGGCGGGCATCGGCCTGCTGCCGGAATGGGCTCAGGCGCAGTCCGGCTATCACTTTACGCCGCTAAAGCGCTGGCAAATTGATCGGCAGATTGACCTGCTGGCTGTTGGGTTGCGCTGGTCGATTAGCCAGGGCGCACACCATCGCGCCATGGCTCGCGTTGGCCGGTCACTTTGAGAGTTTTACCCTTGTTCGGCCGTGGCGGCGTGCGGCATCCTGCACTACTCTCGGGATAAGTATCCCTGCCCAGGACGTCGAGGCATTATGACCTATTCACACCGGATTGCTGAGGTTGCTAATCAGCAAAACACGCTGATTGCCACCGTCGAGCAGGATGAGCGCACCGCCTATTTTTATATCTGGCCCGCCGAAGCATTTCGCGGTCAGTATGCTGTACGCGGCTGCTGGCTGCGCAATCTGCTGCCCGCGCCGGCGCAGGAAGACAATGATGCGCTGGAGCAGGGTGTGCCACCGCTGTTAAGCGCGGCTTTCTGCCGTACGCTGGAAGCGGAGCCGCCGCTGGATAGCGCTGGACTGCAGGTGCTGTGGGAACCCACCGACGATGGCGCCGCGCTCTGGTATCAGGGACAGCTGTTGGCAGTGATTCCCGGCTGGAGCCTGTATCAGAACAAGCAGGTCAGCTTTTCGGCCAGTTGTATCAAAGAGAATCGCCTGACGGCGCCGCTCGGCTCCGCTTCCACCAATGAACACTACGCGCAGGCGGAGAAATTTCGCCACTTCTGGCGTGACTGGCACGATGGCCATCTCTGGCCGCTGGTGGAGCATGAGTTTCTCAGCTGCTATCAGCAGCAGTATGGCGAGTCGCTGAAGTATTACAGCATCGATCAGTCGGGCTGGCCGCCGATGGCAATTTCTCAGCATTACCATGAGGGCATCTGGTATTTCCTGACCCTCGGCATGAGCACGCGCGCCATGCCGTGGGTTGATCATCTCTACGCCGATCTCGCGCCACAGCACCGGCGAATCGAGCTGGGCATGGCGATCGATGCACAGGTGATGAGCGAAGAGAATGCGGTGCAGATGGCGAGTGCGCTGGCCAGTTTTGCCCATTTTCCCTGGGCGCAGCTCAACTGGCTGGGGGAAGGGCATCTGCTCTCTTCCGATGTGGCACCGGTCGGCTTTGACGCCTTTCTAATCAGCGGCGAGTTGGCCAGCAGCAGCGGCCAGTTTTTGCTGCCCAAACGCGACGGTGAGCGGCCGCGATTGCTGTGGACCACGCCGGTGACACCAGCGGAGCGGGAATTTGCCGCTGCCAGCAGCAGCGGCGGCACCGAACTGGTAGCGCTGCTGCGCGAACAGGCGTGCGATCATATCTTTCGTCCGCGTCAGCAGGTGGTGGCAGAACCGGTGTAACGGTGGCGATAGTTACGTTGCGAAATTTTTTACATCATTTTCACATTTTGCTCTCAAGATCTCTTCTTCCGCGCCGTTAATTCGGATCAGGCAATCACGCCTGTTCCGAGTTAAGTGGTGCTCCCATGCTAAAAACAACCCAGGCCCGCTTTACCGCTGCACTTATCGGCTTTTTTGCATTGCTGATGATCGTCACCGTGGTGGTAATTAATCTTTTTGTCGCACCGCAGCTCACGGCGAATGAAAGCCGTCTGGTGCGCTATGAAGTTGACTCGCTGGCGGCACGCATCGTCGAACAGATGAACCGTGTGCAGGCGCAGCAACGTACGATCACCGAAACGGTCAGCGCCCTCGACAGCGCCAGTATTGACACGTTACTGCCGACGCTGGTTAACCAGTATCAGGACAGCAACGTGTTTGGCGGCGGCATCTGGCCACTGCCCAATGTGCGCGATCCGGCACGGGCTAAATTCAGCACCTTCTTTGCTCGCGACGCCAACAACGAACTGAAAGTTAACACTTACTGGAACAGCGACGCGGCCGACAATTACTACGATCAGGCGTGGCATAAAGCGGGTCAGGCAGCGCCGAAGGGGCAGTGCGCCTGGGCCAATGCCTATCAGGATGCTGCCAGCCCGCAGCCGCGCACCAACTGTGCGATGGCGATCTGGCGCGACGGCAAAGTGTGGGGCGTTTCCACCATCGACGTGACGTTGGGCTTCTTTAACCATCTGGCCAAAGAGATGGGCGAGGCAATCAAAGGCAACGTCCTGATCGTTGAAGCGGACGGCAAAATTGTCGGTAACGCTGCGCTGGTAGATGGCACGCCTAAATTGGAATACCTCAGCGATCTGAAAAACGGCATGGCCGCACCGCTGAAAGCATTGCTGAGCACGGCCAGCGACAAGCCGATGGAAAGCCGCTATCAGGGCGACGATGGCGATCACACGCTGTTTGTGCAGCAGATCAGCGGCAGCCCGTGGTATTTGGCCAGCGACGTACCAACCAGCCTGTTAATGGCGCAAACCAACGGCATGCTGATGCGTCTGGGCCTGGTGCAGATCCCGCTTGCGTTGGTGCTGTTGCTGGTGCTGCTGGGCTTTATTCGTACCACCATGGGCCAGCTGCGCGGACTGAACGATAACATTGTTGCGCTCTCCACCGGCGGTGCTGATTTAACCCAGCGCCTGCCTGCCAGCAAGAGTCCGGAGTTCAACGCGGTGGCGCAGAGCTTCAACCAGTTTATTGAGTATTTGCAGGGGCTGATGCGTCAGGTTGGCAGCAGCGCGCTGGCGATTACGGCCGCGTCACGCGAAATCGCCAGCGGCAACTCCGATCTCTCTTCACGCACGGAAGATCAGGCCAGCTCGATCGTCGAAACCGCTGCCAGCATGGAAGAGTTAACCGGCACCGTGCGCCAGAATGCCGATAACGCTACGCATGCTAACCAGCTGGCAGGTGACGCCTCTAAAGTGGCTGAACGCGGCACGCGCGTGGTGCGCGAAGTGGTTGCTACCATGGGCGCAATCAATACCTCATCGCGTAAGGTGGTTGATATCATCAGCGTGATCGACAGCATCGCTTTCCAGACCAATATTTTGGCGCTGAACGCCGCGGTGGAAGCCGCACGCGCCGGTGAGCAGGGTCGTGGCTTTGCGGTAGTCGCCTCCGAAGTGCGTAACCTTGCTCAGCGTTCGGCCAACTCAGCACGTGAAATCAAGAAGCTGATTGAAGAGTCGGTGGCCAATATTGACGCCGGTAGCGGACTGGTGGAACAGGCCGGTCAGACCATGGATGAGCTGATGCAGGGCGTCAGCAGCGTTACCACGCTGATGAGCGAGATCATGTCCGCCAGCCGTGAACAGAGCATGGGCATCGATCAGGTTAACGTGGCGATTACCCAACTCGACAGCACCACCCAGCAGAACGCTGCGCTGGTGGAGCAGGTCTCTTCCGCCGCCCAGGCGATGGAAGAGCAGAGCGTCCAGCTGGAGCTGGTGGTGAATAGTTTTAAACTGTAAGGGGGGCCGTTGCGCAACGGTGGGGGCGTTTTGCCTGGCAGGCGGCTTTAAGGTCAACGTCTTGAGGTCAACGTCTTGAGGTCAACGACTTGAGGTCAACGTCTTGAGGTCAACGTCTTTAAGGTCAACGTCTTAAGGTCAAAGGCTATTTCGTTCTGCCTAAAGGCAGCCCGAGCAGGGCCGGCAGTCGCCCCGGCCCTGCACCCGCGCTATCCGGCAAACACAACCGCCCGCCACAGGCGGGTACCTTCGTCGGTTCACATTTCTTCACGGACCGCTCGCGATTCGCTCCTGCTCAGCGCTCCCTTGTCCCGCCATCCATGGCGGGCCATCCTGAAATGTTCACCTCCTCAGCGGTGGTGATGCCTCCTCAACGTCAACACCCAGGCCAAAACCCAAAACAGAAACCAAAAAATCTCTAAAACAAAGCCAAAGCCAAAGCCAAAGCCAAAGCCAAAGCCAAAGCCAAAGCCAAAGCCAATTCGATTTTCCAGATTTTGGGTTTTGGGTTTCCTTTTTATATTTTGGGTTTTCTTTTAGATTTTGGTTTTAGTCTTTTCGGTTTTGACGTTGACCTTGAGGAGGCATCACAAACGCCGAGGCAAAAGCGTTTTCCAGGGCGAGCCGCAGGGATGCGGCGAGAAGGTGCGTTGAGCAGGAGCGAATCGCGCCTGGTCCGTCAGGAAAACGCTTTTGCTGAGGGCACCCGCGCAGCGGGCGGTTGTGTTTGCCGGATAGCGCGGGTGCAGGGCCGGGGCGACTGCCGGCCCTGCTCGGGCTGCCTTCAGGCAGAACGAAATCGCCTTTGACCTTGACCTGGGTTTTGACCTTGAGGAGGCATCACAAACGCCGAGGCAAAAGCGTTTTCCAGGACGAGCCGCAGGGATGCGGCGAGAGGGCGCGTTGAGCTGGGAGCGAATCGCGTCCGGTCCGTCAGGAAAATGCTTTTGCTGAGGGAACCCGCCTGTGGCGGGCGGTTGTGTTTGCCGGATAGCCGGGGTGCAGGGGCGGGGCGACTGCCGCCCCTGCTCGGCCGCCTGAAAGGCGGAAGAAATCGCTTTTGACCTAAGCGCCTTTGACCTAAACGCTTTTGACCTTAAAAGCGCCCGGCAATCGCCATTGTTTAAAGCGCCCGGCAATTGCCATTGCCTAAAAGCGCCCGGCAATCGCCATTGCCCAAAGCGTCCGGCAATCGCCATTGCCTCAACGCGCTGCTGCCGTTATTTATTCAGCCGGTAATAGAGATCGTTCCAGCGCAGCGTATCTTTAAACCCGTGCATGGTAGTGTGTTCGTCGATCACCACAATCTCAATGTTATGCATCTCGGCATACAGACGCATATCGTCAAGATCCAGCGCCTGGCTGAACACCGTGTGGTGCGCGCCGCCGCCGACAATCCAGGCTTCTGATGCGGTGGCCAGGGAAGGCTGAGCACGCCACAGGGCGCGGGCGACCGGCAGCTTCGGCAGAGGCTGTGGCTGATCGATGGCATCCACCACGTTAACCAGCAGGCGGAAACGATCGCCGAGGTCGATTACGCTGGCGTTCACCGCACGGCCCGCTGGTGCGGAGAAGATCATGCGCGCCGGATCGGCTTTATTACCGATGCCAAGGAACTGCACATCAATCAACGGCTTCTTCTCTTTGGCGATGGAAGGACAGACTTCCAGCATGTGCGAGCCCAACACCAGATCGTTACCCGGCGAGAAGTGGTAGGTGTAATCTTCCATAAAGGAGGTGCCGCCAGGACGATCGCCAGCCAGCACTTTGAACACGCGCAGCAGCGCGGCGGTTTTCCAGTCGCCTTCACCGGCAAAGCCGTAACCCTGCGCCATCAGGCGCTGTACCGCCAGCCCCGGCAGCTGCGTCATGCCGTGCAGCGTCTGGAAGTTGGTGGTAAATGCCTGGCAATCTTCCGCTTCTAAAAAACGCTTCAGGCCCAGCTCGATACGCGCTGCATCCAGCACGTTCTGACGCTTTTCGCCGTTAACTGCTGCTACCGCGCTGAATTCGTACAGGCCTTCATATTCGTCAATCAGCGCATTGACGTCGCCATCGCTGACCTGATTGATCACCTCAACCAGATCGCCGACGCCCCAGCCGTTCACCGCATAGCCGAACTGAATCTGCGCGGAAACCTTGTTGCCTTCGGTCACCGCCACTTCGCGCATGTTGTCGCCAAAACGGGCAACCTTCAGCTGTTGGCTCGCCTGTTTGGCTATCGCGGCGCGCATCCATTTGGCGATACGTGCCAGACTGGCACTATCCTGCCAGTGGCCGGTCACAACGCTGTGCTGCAAACCCATGCGGGCGCCGATGAAGCCAAACTCACGGCCGCCGTGCGCGGTCTGATTCAGGTTCATAAAGTCCATGTCCATGGAATCCCACGGGATCTCGGCGTTGAACTGGGTATGAAACTGCATCAGCGGCTTGTTCAGCACGCTCAGACCGCCAATCCACATTTTGGCTGGCGAAAAGGTGTGCAGCCAGGTAATGATGCCGACGCAGCTGTTATCGTGATTAGCATCTCGGCAGAGCGCCAGCGCTTCATCCGGGCTTTTCACCAGCGGTTTTACCACCAGTTTTAGCGGCAGCGCCGACTGCTGATTCATACCATCCACCACCTGCTGAGCATGCTGCTCAACCTGGCGCAGCGTCTCCGGGCCGTAAAGATGTTGCGTGCCAATAACAAACCAGACGCTCAGGGAATCGAGAGAGTGCATAAAAACTCCTTAAAGTTCAGTGGAAGGGCGCGGCGCATATTGTGGTTCAGCAGCGGCACACCAATGTTGATAACGTTCATAAAGCGCCTGATAGCGCGGCACGCGGCTGGCATCGGGTTGCAGTGTACGTTCAACCGCACAGGCCATGCTCTGCTGCGCGGTAGGCACATCCGGATGCACGCCCGCGGCGACGGCGGCGAAAATGGCCGCGCCGAGCGCGCAGCACTCATCCGAGGCGACGATATCCAGCGGACGGTTCATCACGTCGCAGCAGACCTGCATAATCGCCGGTGACTTACGGGCGATGCCGCCCAGCGCCAGGATGTTCTCGACCGGAATCTGCTGGCGCTCAAAACATTCCATAATGGCGCGAGCACCAAAGGCGGTGGCCGCAATCAGGCCGCCAAACAGCGTAGGCGCATCGGTACCGAGGTTGATATCGGTGATCACGCCTTTCAGGCGCTGGTTGGCATCCGGCGTACGACGACCGTTAAACCAGTCGAGCACCACCGGCAGATGATCGAGCTGCGGATTGGCGATCCAGGCATCGGTAAGCTGACGCAGCAGATTTTGCTGCAGCGCGTTGAGTTCGGGTGCCAGATGCGGATGCTGTTGTGCCGCCTGTTGCAGCGGCCAGCTGAGCAGCCGGTTATACCAGGCGTAAATGTCGCCAAAGGCGGACTGGCCCGCTTCGAGGCCGATGGTGCCCGGCGTCACGCTGCCATCCACCTGACCGCAAATGCCGCTGATAGCGCGATCGCCAACCTGCTGGCTGTCGGCAATCAGAATGTCGCAGGTTGAGGTGCCGATCACTTTCACCAGCGTATAAGGCTGCGCACCGGCGCCGACCGCGCCCATGTGGCAGTCAAAGGCGCCGCCCGACAGCGTTACCGCGGTGGAGAGGCCCAGACGCTGCGCCCATTCTGCGGTCAGCGTGCCGACCGCAATATCCGCCGTCCAGGTATTGTGGAACAGCGGGAAATCGAGATCGCGGGTGAGCAGGGGATCGAGCGCATTGAGGAACGCGGCGTCCGGCAGGCCGTCCCACTGCGGATGCCACAGGGATTTGTGTCCGGCGGCGCAGCGGCCACGACGAATGGCCGCGGGCGCGGTAGTGCCGCTCAGCAGTGCCGGTACCCAGTCGCACAGCTCAATCCAGGAGCTGGCTGCTTCACGCACCGCGGCATCTTCGCGCGACACGTGCAAAATTTTTGCCCAGAACCACTCCGAAGAGTAGATGCCGCCGATGTAGCGGCTGTAATCGGGAAACTCGCCGCTGTGGCACAGGCGGTTGATCTCCTCGGCCTCTTCAATGGCGGTATGGTCTTTCCACAACACAAACATCGCGTTGGGATTGTTGGCAAACTCCGGACGCAGCGCCAGCACGCGACCTTCTGCATCGATCGGTGCTGGCGTCGAGCCGGTACTGTCGACGCCGATTCCAGTGACGTTGTCACGTTGTTCCGGCGTTAAGGCGCTCACCACGCTGACAATCGCCTGCTCAAAAGCATCAATGTAATCCTGCGGATGGTGGCGAAAGCGGTTACGAGCGGGATCGCAAAATAATCCCTGCTGCCAGCGGGAATAGTTCACCACCGCCTTCTGTAATTCCACGCCGCTCTGGCAATCGACCGCCAGCGCGCGCACCGAGTCGCTGCCGAAATCGAGACCAATGGTAATTGCACCTGCGCGCATCGTTTATCTCCCTCATGAACGTTTTCCACATCCTGAGCGGGTTACGCCAGGCGAGTTAGTCCGCGTTGGCTGCAAATATGCACTTTTCTGTCATCTGCAAAGAAAGCGTGACCCCGTTCAAAAGTTAATGGTTGGTTAAATTTGCTAAATCTATGGACGAAATTGCCGAATGCTGACGATGTGATAGCGCTCTACATTTTGTAAGGCGATTGCGGATAAAACTAGCGCTGCATTAATGCTGCTGGCGTGAGAGACAGGGTTAACATCTTGATTTCAGGCTTGCGCAGCGAAAAGAAGCACGCTGAAACCGTTTACACAGAACTGCCGATACGACCCTGAAAACATCATTGAGCCGGAGAGCATCATGCATAAATTCACTAAAGCGTTAGTCGCCGTCGGGCTGGCTGCCGTTATGTCACAATCCGCTATCGCCGAGACCATGAAACTCGGTTTCCTCGTCAAACAACCGGAAGAACCCTGGTTCCAGACCGAGTGGAAATTTGCCGATAAAGCAGGCAAGGATCTGGGATTTGACGTGATCAAAATTGCCGTACCCGATGGTGAAAAAACGCTGAACGCTATCGACAGCCTGGCCGCCAGCGGTGCAAAAGGCTTCGTTATCTGTACGCCCGATCCCAAACTCGGTTCGGCGATTATGGCCAAAGCGCGCAGCTACGATATGAAAGTGATTGCGGTTGATGACCAGTTTGTCACCGCCAAGGGCAAACCGATGACCACGGTGCCGCTGGTGATGATGGCTGCCACCAAAATCGGTGAGCGTCAGGGTCAGGAACTCTATAAAGAGATGCAGAAACGCGGCTGGGATGCGAAAGAGACCGCGGTGATGGCGATTACCGCTAACGAACTTGATACCGCCCGTCGCCGTACCGGTGGTGCCATGGACGCGCTGAAGGCAGCGGGTTTCCCGGAAAAACAGATTTATCAGGTTCCCACCAAATCCAACGATATCCCGGGCGCCTTTGATGCCGGCAACTCGCTGCTGGTTCAACATCCTGAAGTGAAACACTGGCTGATCGTTGGCATGAATGACAACACCGTGCTGGGCGGCGTGCGCGCCACCGAAGGCCAGGGCTTTAAAGCACCGAACGTCATCGGCATCGGCATCAACGGCGTTGACGCCATCAGCGAACTGTCGAAAGGCCAGGCCACCGGCTTCTACGGCTCACTGCTGCCAAGCCCGGATGTCCACGGCTACAAAAGTATCCAGATGCTCTACAACTGGGCCAATAAAGGCGAAGAACCTGCCAAATTCACTGAAGTCACCGATGTGGTGCTGATCACCCGCGATAACTTCAAAACTGAACTGGCGAAAAAAGGCCTGATGTAAGGCACAACGGGAGGCTCCATGAGCACTGATTCTGCATTTCTGTCGTTTCATGGCATCAGCAAAACCTTTCCCGGCGTCAAAGCGTTGCAGGAGATTAGCTTCTCCTGCAATGCAGGCGAGGTGCATGCGCTGATGGGTGAGAATGGCGCCGGTAAATCGACGCTGTTGAAAATATTGAGCGGCAGCTACCAGCCGACCGCTGGTGAAATCCACATTCGGGGAGAGGCGCAGCGCTTCTCCCATACCACCGACGCGCTCGACGCCGGTGTCGCCATCATCTATCAGGAGCTGCATCTGGTACCTGAAATGAGCGTGGCGGAAAACATCTATCTTGGCCAGCTGCCACGCAAGCACGGCATGGTTAATCGCAAGCTGCTGCGCTACGAAGCGGGGCTGCAACTGAAAAACCTCGGCATGGATATCGATCCCGATATGCCGTTGAAATACCTGTCGCTGGGTCAGTGGCAGATGGTGGAGATCGCCAAGGCGCTGGCACGTAACGCCAAAATTATCGCCTTTGATGAGCCCACCAGTTCGCTCTCATCGCGGGAAATTGAACAGCTGTTCCGGGTGATTCGCCAGCTGCGCGCGGAAGGGCGCGTGGTGCTTTATGTCTCACACCGCATGGAAGAGATTTTTGCCCTCAGCGACGCCATTACCGTATTTAAAGATGGCCGCTACGTGCGCACCTTCACCGATATGCAGCAGGTCGATCACGATCAGCTGGTGCAGGCGATGGTTGGGCGCGGCATTGAGGATATTTATGGTTACAGCCCGCGTCCTACCGGCGCGGTGCGTCTGCAACTGGAGAATGTTGAGGCGGTTGGCGTGCGTAAGCCGATCTCCTTGCAGGTCAAAGCGGGCGAAATTGTCGGATTATTTGGCCTGGTCGGGGCGGGCCGCAGCGAGCTGATGAAAGGGCTGTTTGGCGCCACCAAACTCAAAGCGGGACAGGTGTTTCTCGACGGTGAGCCGCTGCGCATCACCGCGCCGATTGACGCCATTCGCGCCGGTATCATGCTCTGCCCGGAAGATCGCAAAGCGGACGGCATCATTCCGGTGCACTCGGTGCGCGACAACATCAACATCAGCGCGCGGCGTCACAACCTGCACGCGGGCTGCCTGATAAACAACGGCTGGGAAAGCGATAACGCGCAGAGCCACATTCGCTCGCTGAACATCAAAACGCCGTCGGCGGATCAGCTGATCATGAACCTTTCCGGCGGCAACCAGCAGAAGGCGATTCTCGGCCGCTGGCTGTCGGAAGAGATGAAGGTGATCCTGCTGGACGAGCCGACGCGCGGCATCGACGTGGGCGCCAAGCATGAGATTTACACGCTGATTTACGCGCTGGCCAGCCAAGGCATCGCAGTGCTGTTT
Organism: Duffyella sp. Ts4; assembly: GCF_051851875.1. NCBI lineage: Bacteria > Pseudomonadati > Pseudomonadota > Gammaproteobacteria > Enterobacterales > Erwiniaceae > Duffyella > Duffyella sp. Ts4. The sequence goes on from NZ_JBLYPN010000001.1 coordinate 75,521, forward strand.
GCCTCCAGCGATCTGCCGGAAGTGATGGGGCTGGCGGACCGGATTCTGGTGATGCGCGAAGGGGAAATTGCTGGCGAACTGCTTCATGACGAGGCCACCGAACAACGCACGCTCAGTATGGCGATGCCAAAAACTACACAACAGGCCGCTGTGGCCTGATGCAGGAGAATAACATTATGTCCACGTCCACAACCTCGAATACGCCACCGGCGGCCCGCGGCGGCCTGAAGCTCGGGCGCATCTGGGATAATTTCGGCATGCTGGTGGTGTTTGCGCTGCTGTTTATCTGCTGCACGATCTTCGTGCCGAACTTTGGCTCGTTTATCAATATGAAAGGCCTGGGGCTGGCGATGTCGATGTCAGGCATGGTGGCCTGCGGCATGCTGTTCTGCCTGGCCTCCGGCGATTTTGACCTGTCGGTGGCGTCGGTTATCGCCTGCGCTGGCGTGGTCACCGCGGTGGTGATCAACATGACGGAAAGCCTGTGGATTGGCATTACCGCGGGTCTGCTGCTCGGCATGGCCTGCGGTTTCATCAACGGCTTTGTCATCGCCAAACTGAAAATCAATGCGCTGATCACTACGCTGGCGACCATGCAGATTGTGCGCGGCCTGGCGTATATCTTCTCCGACGGTAAAGCGGTGGGTATCGAAGATGAGCGCTTTTTTGCGCTGGGTTATGCCACCTGGTTTGGCCTGCCGGCACCGATCTGGCTGACCGTGGGCACGATGATTGTGTTTGGTTTCCTGCTGAACAAAACCACCTTTGGCCGCAATACGCTGGCGATCGGCGGCAATGAAGAGGCGGCGCGTCTGGCGGGTGTACCGGTGGTGCGCACGCGCATTATCATCTTTATTCTCTCTGGCCTGGTATCAGCGGCGGCGGGCATTATTCTGGCATCGCGTATGACCAGCGGCCAGCCGATGACCTCGCTGGGCTATGAGCTGATCGTGATCTCTGCCTGCGTGCTGGGCGGCGTGTCGCTGAAAGGCGGTATCGGCAAAATTTCTTACGTGGTGGCGGGGGTATTAATTCTCGGTACGGTAGAGAATGCGATGAATTTATTGAATATCTCGCCTTTCTCACAGTATGTCGTGCGCGGTTTGATATTGTTGGCGGCGGTGATTTTTGACCGTTACAAACAGAAAGGCAAGGTCTGATCGCGGCGTTGCTCTCTCTGCCGTTTGCCGCTTTCCCCCCGGAAGGCGGCAAGAGAGCAATGAAAACCCCACTGAACATTCTGAGGCTGCTATGTATCATCGACAACTGCCTGTGGCGCAGCAAAATCCCCTGCTGCCCGGTTATCCTTTTAACGCCTGGCTGGTTGCCGGGCTGACGCCGGTCAGCGCCGACGGTCCGCTCGACTTTTTTGTCGATCGCCCGCACGGCATGAAGGGCTATATTCTCAACCTCACCATTAAAGGCCAGGGTAGGGTATTCGAAGGCGAAAATGCCTTTGACTGCCGCCCTGGCGATCTGCTGTTGTTCCAGCCAAAAACCGCCCACTATTATGGTCGTTCACCGGAAAGCGACTGCTGGTTTCACCGCTGGGTCTATTTTCGGCCGCGCGCCTACTGGAGCGACTGGCTGCAGTGGCAGGACTTGCATCAGGGCGTTGGCCGTTTGCGCCTGTCGGAAACCCTGCTGGCGGAATTCGATCGCCTGTTCGCCAGCATTGAACAGACACATACCTCGGGCCGCCGCTTTGCCGAAGAGCTGGCGATGAATCTGCTGGAACGCTTGCTGCTGCGCGCGGTGGAAGAAGATCCACGCAGCCATCAGCAGGTACGCGATCCGCGCGTGATCGAAGCCTGCCAGTATCTGACCAGCCAGCTGGCCAGCGAAGTGAAAATAGAAGAGGTGGCGCGCTATGTTTGCCTGTCGCCCTCGAGGCTGGCGCACCTGTTCCGCGAGCAGATGGGGGTCAATCTGCTGCGCTGGCGCGAAGACCAGCGTGTCATTCGGGCGCGTCTGTTGCTGCAAACCACGCAGGAGCCGATAGCGGCGATCGGCCGTCAGGTCGGCTACGACGATCAGCTCTATTTTTCGCGTGTATTTCGCAAACGGGTCGGCATCAGCCCCAGTGATTTTCGCCGCCGAAATCAGGATGCGCACGACGAACTTGTGCAGCAGGAAACATTTATGGCAAAAGGCGCCTGAAATTAGGGGGATTCCACCTTGTCCTCGACCGATTAATCAACTTAAATCTGTCAGGTAAATGGACAAGAGGAAGAACCAATGAGTGAAAAAATTCGTGTTGGCCTGGTCGGTTACGGCTTTGCCAGTAAGACCTTTCATGCGCCGCTGATTGCCGGTACCGCCGAACTGGAACTCGCGGCGGTCTCCAGCAGCGATGCAGCCAAGGTTCACGCCGACTGGCCCTCTGTTGATGTGGTAGCGGAAGCCCAGACCCTGTTTGACGATCCTTCATTACACCTGATTGTTATTCCAACCCCTAACGACACCCACTTTCCGCTGGCCAAAGCCGCGCTGAATGCCGGTAAACACGTGGTGGTGGACAAGCCGTTCACCGTGACGTTGTCACAGGCTCGCGAGCTGGATGCGCTGGCTAAAGCCAAAGGGCTGATGCTGTCGGTGTTTCATAACCGCCGCTGGGACAGTGATTTTCTGACTCTGCAAGGGCTGATCAACGAAGGTCGCCTTGGCGAAGTTCGCTACTTTGAATCGCACTTTGATCGCTTTCGTCCAGAAGTGCGTCAGCGCTGGCGTGAGCAGAAAGGCGCCGGCAGCGGCATCTGGTTTGACCTCGGCCCGCACCTGATCGATCAGGCGCTGCAGCTGTTTGGCCCGCCGGTCTCCATCTATGTTGATCTGGCCGAGCTGCGTCCTGGTGCGCAAACCACCGACTATTTCCATGCCATTTTGACCTATCCGCAACGCCGCGTGGTGCTGCACGGCAGCATGCTGGTGGCTGCTGAATCGGCGCGCTATCAGGTACACGGCACGCTGGGCAGCTTTGTGAAATATGGCCTCGACCCGCAGGAAGATCGCCTGAAGGCGGGCGAGCGTCCGCCGCAGGAAAACTGGGGTTACGATATGCGCGACGGCACGCTGACGCTGGCCGATGGTGAAGGCGTGAAGGAAGAGACGCTGCTGAGCGTGCCGGGCAATTACCCGGCTTATTACGCCGCCATTCGCGACGCCATTAACGGTAACGGCAAAAACCCGGTCTCTGCCGAAGAGGCGATTCAGGTGATGGAGCTGATTGAGCTCGGCCTGCAATCTGCAGAAAAGCGTCAGGCCGTTTCGATGAAAGGGCTGTAACCAGCCAGTTGCACGCGGTTAAAAACGGGCCATCTGGCCCGTTTTTTTATGCGTGGCGCTGACGCACTTTTTCGCGAATGGCCGCTTTTTCACTGTCGCTGAGGAAGGCGATGGTCAGTCCGTTTTCCTGCGCGCGACGCAGATGTTCGCTGTTAAGACCGGCCTGCGGGGCGGCAACCTGATATTCATGTGCCAGTTCGATACCCTGAACCGCCGGGTCGTCGGTGTTCAGCGTGGCCAGAATGCCGTGATCGAGGAACTTCACCAGCGGATGCTGTGCCAGACTGGCCACGGTGCTGGTCTGAATATTTGAGGTCAGACAGGATTCAATACCGATACCTTGCTCTGCGAGGAAATCCATCAGCGCAGCATCGTCAATCGCCTTCACGCCGTGACCGATGCGCTCGGCACCCAGTTCACGGATCGCCTGCCAGATGCTTTCGGCACCTGCCGCTTCACCGGCGTGGACGGTCACGCGGAAACCGGCGTCGCGGGCGCGGGTAAAGTGGCTTAAAAATTCACTGCCGGGAAAGCCCAGTTCATCGCCGGCCAGATCCACAGCAACGATGCCGTCGCGGTGCGCCAGAAAACCGTCGAGTTCCTGCAGGCAGGCTTCTTCGCCAAAGGTGCGGCTCATGATACCAATCAAACGTACGTCGATATCATGCTGCTGGCGACCCGCGCGGATACCGTCAATCACCGCTTCGACCACACCGGCAATCGGCAGGTTATGGGTCATGGCCATGTAGCCAGGTGAAAAACGCAGCTCGGCATAATCAATTCCGGCACGCGCCGCATCTTCAACGTTTTCCATGGCGATGCGTCGGCAGGCGTCCAGCGAACCCAGCACTTTCACGCCCCAGTCCAGCTTCTGTAAAAAGCTCACCAGGTCCGGCTCATTTTTGGTCACCTGAACGTGCGGGCGCAGCGCAGTGAGATCGTCAGCGGGCAGGGCGAGGTTAAACTGGCGACCCAGATCAAGAATGGTCTGGGCGCGAATGTTGCCATCAAGGTGACGGTGAATATCGGTTACGGGCAGGTGGGAATTGAACATGGCGCACTCACTTAATTATTCGTCTGGTAAAGTGCAGAGCAGTATAAAAACATCTTGCGCAACAGCGCCAGCAGTTTGCGCAAACCAGCATGCCGGATGCTGACAATTTACGCGGTCAGCCAGTAAAATCGGAAACGTGAGCTAAGCGACAACCCCAACATATACCCGGCCCGTGAAGGGCTGATAACCGATCGGGCAGGGCAGGTCACCTATACTGTAATGACCCATAAGGGTAACTGGAGGTGAGTATGTCAGAACGTCCTGAACCAACCGATCCGTTAACGGATGATGAACCGGTGCCGCAAACTCCCGAGGATATTGGTGAAGATGACGATGAGGACGATCCCTTATCGGATGACGAGCGCGGGCCTGACCCGACCACCATTGTCTGAGCCATCACCTAAACCGCCCACCGGGCGGTTTTTTTATGTCCCGCAGAGCGATTTTTCTCCCGCCATGGCTGCATCCAGTGCAATAAAACCGCCTTATTACTTTGGTTTTACCGCTTCGCTGCGGTAAAAAAATCACCAATAGATTCAACGATTATTATTTTGGTAAAACGTTTTACCTGAGCTGCGATATTTCAAATTCCTTATTAGCGTGTATTATAATTTTATTAATAAATTCAGCGTGGTGTAACGTTTTACCACCTGTTATCAAGGCAGGAATTTGCGCTTATGTCACTGAAAAAAACCACAATTAATGATGTTGCCGCGCAGGCGGGTGTCTCAGTCACTACCGTGTCGATGGTGTTGTCAGGTAAAGGCCGAATCTCTTCGGTGACCTCAGAACGGGTTCACGAAGCGATCGAATTACTCGGTTATGTGCCTAACCGCTCCGCCACCATGCTGCGTGGCGGCGGCAGCGGTGCGGTGGGATTGATCGTGCGTGACCTGTGCACGCCGTTTTATGCCGAGATGATTGCCGGTCTTAGCGATGCGCTGGAACAACAGGGCAAGCTGCTGGTGTTGGCGCAGAGCGGTGCAGAAGGCCATCAGCTGCAACGCAGCTTTGATATGCTGGTGGCGCAGGGCGTGGAAGGCATTGTGCTGGCAGGCGGCGTGGAGGGCGCTGGCGAACTGAGTCTGCGTGCTCAGGAGCTGGGTGTGGCCATGGTTTGCGCCTCGCGGGCCAGTACGCTGGAAGAGTTGGACGCTATTCGTCCCGACAACATGCAGGCCGCCAAAATGGCAACGGAATATCTGATCAAACGCGGCCATCGCGCTATCGCCTGGCTCGGTGGCAGCGCGGGCTCAGTAACGCGCGCCGAACGCGTTGGCGGCTACTGCTCAACGCTGATGCAGCACGGTTTGCCGCTGCGGAGCGAATGGGTTATCGAATGCGCCGACCAGCAGCGCGACGCCGCCGAGCGGGCGCATACTCTGCTTCAGCACCATCCGGCGATTACCGCCGTGCTCTGCTATAACGCCGCGGTGGCGATGGGCTGCTATTTTGGTGCGCAGCGGGCGGGACGTCGCATCGGCGGTGAGGTGTCTGCCGCCTCGCTGGCGCTGGTAGGATTTGGCGATGCGCCGGAAGCGGAGCTGACCGACCCGCCGCTGACCTTTATCACCAGCTCGGCGCGTGAAATTGGTCGCAACGCTGCTATCCGCCTGCTGCGTCGCATTCAGGATCCGCTGGAGCCGGTGCAGAACGTTATCGTACCGGCGCGGCTGGTGGAGCGCCTGTCGGCGTAAAGCGGGCGGTGAAGCATAAAAAAGGGTCGCCTGAGCGACCCTTTTTGTTGCAGCGAACCGAAATGGCTTACTGCGGCATGCCAGCGGGAATACCCAGCATGTAATGGGCGAGGAACTGATCGAGCGGCATTTTGTCGCCGTTCATCGTCACCTGACCGGTGGCATATTGCAGGCTGGTGACAATGTTGTCGTCCTGCTGGGTGGTCAGACGGAACATCTGGCCCATCGCGGCAAAACCTTTTACCTGCTGCTCAGCCAGCTTGTTGGCATCGGCTTCATTGTAACCCTGAGACATGCCGACGCGGCGCATCACTTCGGTGGCCATATCCATATTGATCACCAGCTTGCCATCCACGGTTTTCAGCACGCGATCCACGGCATCACCCAGCGTCTGCGGTTCGCCAGTCACGGTAGCCGGATCTTTGAAATTCACAGCAAAGTTAAGCGTGCTTTCGCCTTTGCTGTTTTTCCAGCTCAGCGGGGCGACGTTGACCACCGGGCTGCCTTTCAACAGCAGCGGCAGGTTATTCGCCAGCACCTGGCGTACGCCCAGCTGATAACGCAGCGGATCCTGCGCGATGCCCGGCTGGTTCATCAGCTGTTCCATCTGCGCGTTGTAGCTGGTCTGGAACGCCTTGAATGCGTCACCATCAAGCTGTGACAGTTTCAGCGTCAGCTTAGCCTGGCCGAAATCCTGATTCAGCAACATGATTTTGTCTGCGGCCAGATCGGTATCACCGGCGATCAGGTTATCTTTAGCATCAAACGCCGATTTCAGTTTCACGCCCTGTAACGCAAACGCATCCTGACCGTTGACGCTGGCGGTGAGTTTATCCAGCTTGAGGTTCTGATCGCCAATGCGCACGCCCTGCGCGGTCAGATGAGTGTTACCGGACATCTCCATACCGTTAAGGGTAAACAGCACCGGCTGGTCCATCTGGTTTTTACTGGTCACTGCCAGGCTGCCAATCGAGCTGTCGAAAGAGACTTTATCGCCTTTGCTGTCAGCGCTGATGTTGAACTGACCGCCGTTGGTGGCCAGGCGCTCGCCGCTCTGCGCGTTCTGGTAATCCACCGGCAGCATATTCACGGCGGTATCGGTCGCGCCACTGTAGCCAATACGCGTTTCAGCCTGCACCAGCGATTTGCCCTGGGTCAGCTCAAACAGGCGTTTTAGCGCTTCGGTGTTTTCCAGCTGGCTGTGTACCGACGCCATGCTGGGAATCAGGTTAAACTTTTTCAGCTGGGCAAAAGGAAAGGGGCCGTGATCGATATTTTCATTGAGCACGATGCTCTGGCCCGGGCGCAGAAAGGCGTTATCTTCGGTCTGTGAACTGGCCTGAATCACCACTTTGGCCTGGCTGCTGAACACGCCGCGCTGATAATCCTGATAGCTCACCTTGAGGCGGCTCAACGGGGCGATCTGATTCAGCTGGGCGTTGGCCTGCTGCACCAGCTCATCGCGATGATTTTCCAGCTGCTTGCCGGTGAACCAGGCGGCGCCTGTCCATACCACGCCGAGCGCAACGATCACGCCAACGGCTATTTTGCTTTTGTTCATGGATTCATCCTTTTACCGTGTCATTCGCCCGCTGGCTGCCGTTGGGCGAAGAAAAGCGCCCCAGGGGCGCTTAGTTAATTTCTTGAATAATAATAGCATTTGGCAGGCAGACAGTCAGCCGCCGTCAGCAATCATTATAGACCTGTGCCAGACGACCACTGCCGCTGACTGAAACGGGCCAGTGGTTGGCCGCTACGAAGCAGGATTCACCCGCTTTCAGCGTGATGTTGCCGTGCTGCGCGGTCAGCGTCGCCTCGCCTTCGATGCAGAACAGAATCGCTGCGCTGTGCAGGCTAACAGCCTGCGGCTGCGTGTTCAGCGTGTGAATCGCAAAGGCGAAATCGTCCACCGGAATCGGGAAATGCAGGCTGTTGCCCTGCGCCTGCGGCGTGGTCAACAGCGTCGTGGCCGGGCTGGCGCTGAACCTGACGTTGGCCAGCAGCTCGGGAATATCGATGAACTTGGGGGTCAGTCCGGCACGCAACACGTTATCGGAGTTAGCCATCACCTCCAGCGCCATACCGTGCAGGTAGGCGTGCGGCGTTTCCGCAAACAGAAACATCGCTTCGCCCGGCTGCAGCTCAATCACGTTGAGCAGCAGCGGCGAAAACAGGCCGCTGTCATCGGGATATTCGTCGTCGATAAAGGCGATCGCCTGCCACGGCTGACCCTGATGGTTAAGCAGCGCCGATTTCAGCACCGCCAGCGCGCGCGATTTTTCCTCATCGCGCAGCGACAGCAGGCGGGAGAACAGCTCAGCCAGATGCTTCTCGTTGGGCTGCTGCAAAAAATGGGCGATGGCAGGGTGCGCGCCCGCCACCGGCTGCAGCAGCGAAACCATCTCAGGCAGTTCGCGAAAGCCGTTCATCGCCAGGAACGGCGTCAGGGCATAAACCAGCTCCGGCTTGTGGTTGGCATCTTTGTAATTACGATGGGCGGCATCAATCGGCACGCCCTCGTGATCCTCTTTGGCAAAACCGGCTTCCGCGGCGGCTTTGCTCGGATGCACCTGAATCGACAGCGGCTTGTCGGCGCACAGCACCTTAAACAGAAAAGGCAGTTCGCCAAAACGTTTTGCCACGGTATCGCCCAGCATCGATGACCTGTCGTTATCGATCAGCGTGCGCAGCGACGTGGGCTGACCGTTGATTTCAACCTGCGACGGGCTCTTTGGATGGGCACCCATCCAGAGTTCCGCCACCGGCTGCTGCTGAGGATTGGCTATGCCGTAGCGTTTAGCCAGCGCCGTTTTGCTGCCCCATGCGTAATGTTGCAGCGTATTGATCATTTTTTGCATCACAACTCCCTCGTAACCGATTTTTCTGGCGTTATTAAAGCAGAAAGCCAGATGAAAAAACCTGACTAAATGCAATAAGGACGAGCGGCTCGCATAATGTTAAATTATTGTATGTAACACTCATGCCCGCCCGTGGGGCAGAGAATCAGGAACACCACCCTCAGACCGTACAAAAGGAGACGTAGTCATGGCAGCCAACCGCATTGAAAAAGATTCAATGGGCCCAATCGACGTACCGGATGATAAATTATGGGGCGCGCAAACCCAGCGTTCACTTGAGCATTTTCGTATCTCCACCGAGAAGATGCCGGTCGAACTGGTGCATGCGCTGGCGCTGACCAAGCGTGCTGCCGCAAAAGTAAACAGTGACCTGGGATTGTTACCGCAGGAGCGCGCCGAAGCGATTATTCAGGCCGCCGATGAAGTGCTGGCTAACCAGCATAAAGATGAGTTTCCGCTGGCGATCTGGCAGACCGGTTCCGGCACGCAAACCAACATGAACATGAATGAAGTCCTCGCTAACCGCGCCAGCGAAATTCTTGGCGGCGAGCGCGGCATGTCGCGGCTAGTGCATCCCAACGATGACGTTAACAAGAGCCAGAGCTCCAACGACGTTTTCCCGACCGCTATGCACGTTGCCGCGGTCATTGCGGTGCGCGAACATCTGATTCCGCAGCTGCAGGTGCTGAAGCAAACCCTGCACAGCAAGGCAGAGGCGTTCAAGGATATCGTGAAAATTGGCCGTACTCACCTGCAGGACGCCACGCCGCTGACCCTCGGCCAGGAGATTTCCGGCTGGGTCGCGATGCTCGAGCACAATCTCAAACATATCGAACAGAGCATTCCGCACGTTGCTGAGTTAGCGCTGGGCGGCACCGCAGTGGGCACCGGGCTGAACACCCATCCGGAATATGCGGTACGCGTGGCCAAAGAGCTGGCAGAGCTGACGAAACAGCCGTTTGTCACCGCACCGAACAAATTTGAAGCACTGGCCACCTGCGACGCGCTGGTGCATGGGCACGGTGCGCTGAAAGGACTGGCAGCCTCGCTGATGAAAATTGCCAACGATGTGCGCTGGCTTTCATCAGGCCCGCGCTGCGGCATTGGCGAAATTGCCATTCCCGAAAATGAGCCAGGCAGCTCAATCATGCCGGGTAAAGTCAACCCGACGCAGTGCGAAGCGTTGACCATGCTCTGCTGTCAGGTGATGGGTAACGATGTCGCGGTGAATATCGGCGGCGCCTCCGGTAACTTTGAACTGAACGTGTTCCGTCCAATGGTTATTCATAACTTCCTGCAATCCATTCGCCTGTTGGCTGACGGCATGGACAGCTTTAATCACCATTGCGCCGTGGGCATCGAACCTAATCACGACCGTATCAGCCAGCTGCTGAACGAATCGCTGATGCTGGTGACCGCGCTGAACACGCACATTGGCTACGATAAAGCGGCGGAAATCGCCAAGCAGGCGCATAAACAAGGCCTGACGCTGAAGGCCTCTGCCCTGAAGCTGGGCTATCTCAGCGAAGAGGAGTTCGACCGCTGGGTGCGTCCGGAAGAGATGGTTGGCAGCATGAAGCAGTAACGCTGATTCTGCTGATAATGGCGGCCTGCGGGCCGCCTTTTTTTATGCTAAAACGGTTGCTCACTGAAGAGGTAAAGCCGCGGAATCAGGCTGTATAGCGGAATCGACTGCGGTTTATGCCGATGCTGCACGTTGGCGGCATCGTAATCCAGCAGCTCGCCCGGTACCGGCACGCGGCTGCGATCCGGACAGAGGATCAGCAACGGAGAAGGGCAGGCAAACTGCGTCTGTTTTTGCTGGTCGGCATGCCAGATGCGGGCAATCGGCTGCACCTTGACCGGCCGTTTGATTTTCAGGCGCGCGGTTTTCGGCAGCGCCTTCACCAGCGCCAGCTCCTGTTGCACCTTCTCAGCCCACTGCTCTTTGCTCCACGGCGCCCGGGCGCGGCCCGCCTTCAGGCTTTTCTCCAGCTGAGTGATAATCTCATCGCGGCTAACGTTCTTAATGATGTGCTTGTTAGCCCAGCCAAAGCGCACGCTATCCGGCGCATCCAGCAGGGTGATGGTGCGATAGGCATTGAGCGTAATCAGGCCAGGAAAATGCTGGTGAACAAATTCAAAGCGCGCCTCAGAGGGCAGGCCAGCATCGACGGTAATCAGCTGCTCAAAGCGCGCCTTGAGTTGATTAATGCTGGCGACCTGCTGATGCAGCAGGGTGGCTGCCGGACCGCTGCTCTCAAAGCAGATTACACCGGGCAAGCGCACCGCGGCTTTGGTGCTGAGCTTCTCCGACTGCTGCTGCATGAACAGGCGGCAGTAGTGTTGCAGGGCGATATCGCGGGCCTTTTGCCCCAACTGCTGTTCGACGTGAATCTGCGTAATTTCCGCATGTTCGGTGCCTTTCTCTATCGGCGGCAGGGTAAATACCCGCGCCATGAGCAGCGGTAAATGCTGTAAATCGTCGCGCAGTGCGGCCAGCTCGGTTTCCAGCTGGCTCAGGCACTGACGCATATCTTCCACCAGATCGTAACGCGACATACGGATTCCTTAGTTACAACACACTAATAAGCACTATAGCAGAAGTAACGCGATCTATTAATAGTTACAACATACAAATTAATTATTATCATATGCAAACATCAGGCATCGTGCAACGTTTGGTCTGGCAGAAAAGAAGGCAGCAGGCAGCAACATCACCGCCTGCGTCGTGATTACAGCTTGCGTAATAGCAGTCGCCAGCCGGTAAACAGCGCCAGCAACAACAGGGCGCTGATAAACAAGGTAATGCCCATCCAGCCGTAGTTATGCCAGAACACACCCCCCAGGGTTCCGGCCACGCTGGAACCTACGTAATAGCTGAACAGATAAAGTGAGGAGGCCTGGCCTTTTGCACGACGTGCCCGGGCACCAATCCAGCCGCTCGCCACAGCATGCGCGGCAAAGAAGCCTGCGGCAAACAGCATCATGCCCACCAGAATCAGCCAGATTGAGGTGAATGCCGTAATCAACAGGCCACAAAACATGATCGCCGTGGCGCCGAGCATCACCGGGCCGCGGCCATATTTTGCGGTGAGCGCGCCTGCTTTTGGCGAACTCCATGAGCCGGTCAGATAGACCACCGAGAGCAGCCCAACCACAGCCTGGCTTAGCGACCAGGGCGCGTTGAGCAGACGATAACCGATGTAGTTAAACAGCGTCACAAACGCGCCCATTAACAGAAAACCTTCGGCAAACAGCAGCGGCAATCCCTGATCGCGCCAGTGCAGGCGGAAATTAATCAGCAGATTGCGCGGGCGCAGCGAAGCCGGGCGGAAATGGCGTGAAGCCGGTAATATCTTCCAGAACATCAACGCCGAGGCGAGGGCGAAGCAGCCAATCGCCATTACCGCCACGCGCCATGAGGAAAAGTCGGTGATCACGCCGCTAAGCAGGCGTCCGCTCATGCCGCCAATTGAATTGCCGCTGATGTAGAGGCCCATCGAAAAGGCGACCACGCTGGGGTGAATCTCTTCGCTCAGGTAGGTCATGCCTACCGCGGCCACGCCGCTCAGCGAGAGGCCAATCAGCGCGCGCATAATCAGGATGGCATGCCAGCTGGTCATCATCGCCGAAAGCAGGGTGAAAATCGCTGCCAGCAGCAGCGCCACCACCATCACAGATTTGCGGCCAACCGCATCGGACAGCGGCCCGGTAAACAGCAGACCTACAGCCATCAGGCCGGTAGAAATAGAGAGCGAAAAGCTGCTTTCGGCGGGCGATACGCCAAACTCCTGCGACAGCACCGGCAGAATCGGCTGCACGCAGTAGAGCAGGGCAAAAGTGGCGAGACCAGCGGAAAACAGCGCCAGCGTGACGCGCATAAATTGTGGCGTGCCGCGTTTAATGAACAGCGACGGCGATGGCGCGGCGGAGGTAGCGCGTTGACGAGGCAGGTCCGCAGTCGCGGAAGATCGGTTCACACCCGGTTCCTTACAGTGGCTGAATGAAACTGCACTCTAGGAAATTGGCATTGAGCTGTCTAATATATTAATAATCTCAAATGATATGTTTAAAATATGAATATCGAACTTCGTCATCTCCGTTATTTTGTCGCCGTCGCCGAAGAGCTACATTTTGGCCGCGCCGCGCTGCGCCTGAACATCTCACAACCGCCGCTCAGTCAGCAGATTCAAATCCTCGAGCGCGAGATCAACGCCACGCTGTTTGCCCGTACCAACCGCAGCGTCCAACTCACCGCCGCGGGGAAACAGTTTCTGCACGATGCGCGACAGATTCTGCAAAATGTTGAGGATGCCGCCGGGCTGGCCGCGCGGTTGCATCACGGCGATGAAGGCGAACTGCGCATCGGTTTCACCTCCTCGTCGCCATTTATCTCCTCGGTTTCGGCGGCGCTTTATCGGTTTCGTCAGCGCTATCCGCAGGTGCATCTGCAAATGCAGGAGATCAATACTCGTCAGCAGCTGGCACCGCTGAGCGATGGCCGCCTCGATCTCGGTATCATGCGCAATACGCCGTTACCAGAGCCGTTAAACTGGCAGCTGCTGCTGCGCGAGCCGCTTTACGCGCTGGTTCACCGTGAACATCCGCTGGCCCGCGCCGACAGCCTCTCTGTGGAAGCCTTGCGCCGCGAGCCGTTTGTCTTCTTCGATCCGCAGGTCGGCACCGCGCTTTACAGCGACATTCTCAGTCTGTTGCAGCGTTACGATATCGCGCCTTACATCACCCAGGAAGCGGGGGAAGCGATGACCATTATTGGGCTGGTTGCCACCGGACTTGGCGTGTCGATTCTGCCCGCCTCGTTTCAGCGAGTGCGCCTGATTGACGTGGTGTGGATCCCGCTGCAGGAAACCGACGCCATTACCGAAGTCTGGCTGGTATGGTCAAAACAGCGCGAACTGTCCGCCGCGGCCAAAAACATGCGGGCGCTGCTGCTGCAATATCCAGCGGAACAGGCAGGCGGCTGAGCTTTTGTGTGCAGTAAATCACATTCCGAATCAAATATTTGACGGCGAACTTTTACTGCTCCACCATACCTGCTGTTTATTTAGAAGCGCGAAAATAAGCGGGAGCAGGGTTGTGTTAACGGACAGTCAGCCTGGCCATATTGACCAGATCAAACAGACCAACGCAGGCGTGGTCTATCGTCTGATCGACAGATTTGGCCCGATATCCCGTATCGAGCTTTCCCGCCTTGCGCAGTTGGCGCCCGCCAGCATCACCAAAATCGTTCGTGAAATGCTGGAAGCCCATCTGGTGCAGGAGACGGAGTTTCAGGATCCCGGCAGCCGCGGACGTCCGGCGGTAGGACTGATTCTTGATACCATCGCCTGGCACTTTCTCGCCGCCCGCATTCATCAGGGAAAGCTCACGCTGGCGCTGCGCGACCTCAGCAGCAAACTGGTGCTTGAAGAGCAGGTCGCGCTGGAAACGGCGAGCAGTGAGCCGCTGCTGTCCCGCATCATTCAGCAAATCGACGCCTTTTTCATTCGCCATCAGAAGAAGCTGGAGCGACTAACGGCGATTGCCATTACGCTGCCCGGCATTGTCGATACGCGCGCTGGCGTGGTGCATCGTATGCCGTGGTATGACGTCACCGACATGGCACTGGGCGACGCGCTGGAGCAGCGTACCGGTCTGCCGGTCTATATTCAGCATGATATTCCCGCCTGGACCTTAGCGGAGTCGCTGTTTGGCGATGCGCAGGAGGCGAAGGATGTCATTCAGGTGGTGATTGACGACAACGTCGGCGCCGGCATCATCACCCATGGTCAGTTGCTGCATCGTGGCAGCAGCGCGCTGGTTGAGATTGGTCACACCCAGGTCGATCCCTGGGGCGGCGCCTGTTACTGCGGCAATCACGGCTGTCTGGAAACGGTTGCCAGCATTACCAGCCTGTTAGCCCTAACCCAACAGCGGCTGCAGGCGATGCCGGGTAGTACGCTGCATCATCAACCGTTAACCATTGAAAGCCTGTGCGATGCTGCACTCACCGGTGACTCGCTGGCGCGCGACGTGATCACCGGCGTAGGCGGGCACATTGGCCGCACGCTGGCGCTGATGGTCAATATCTTTGCCCCGCAAAAAATTCTGATCGGCTCACCGCTCAACCGCGCCGCCGATATTCTCTATCCGGCGATGCTTACCGCCATTCGCCAGCAGGCGCTGCCCGCCTATAGCCAGAGCCTGACGCTCGGGCCGACCCGCTATCACGATGCCGGTACCATGCCCGGTGCCGCGTTGGTCAAAGATGCGATGTACAGCGGCACACTGTTAGTGAAACTGTTACAGGGCTAATCAATCTCGATAAAGCTTGCGTTAGCGCAAGCTCAACCACCAGCCGCTTACATACACTTTCCCCTCACCGTGCACCGCACCTGTCAACCAGGGGGAATCACCTGATGAATTGTTTGTTTGTCACCGGAACCGATACAGCGGTTGGGAAAACCGTTGTCAGCAGGGCGCTGCTGCAAAAATTCGCCGCCAGCTGGCCGCGCGTGGTGGGCTACAAACCCGTGGCCAAGGGCAGCAAGCTGACCGATGAAGGATGGCGCAATAAAGACGCGCTGGTGCTGCAAAGCGCGTCTTCCGTCGCGTTACCCTACGAAAAAATTAATCCCTTTCCGCTCCCGGAAGAGGAGATCAGCGCGCATCAGTCTGCCCGCATCGATTTCCAGCAGCTCACCGCCGGACTGGCAACGTTACAGCAGCAGGCTGACGTGGTGGTGGTGGAGGGTACCGGCGGCTGGCGCAGCCTGATGAGCGACCGGCAACCGCTTTCCAGCTGGGTAATCGCACAGAATATACCGGTGGTGCTGGTGATAGGTATCAAACCGGGCTGCATCAGCCATGCGCTACTGACCGCCGAAGCGATCACCGGCGACGGCCTGCCGCTGATTGGCTGGGTCGCCAACCGTATTAACCCGTGTTTACCGCACTATGCCGAGATGATCGCCGTGCTGCAGGAGCGCATTGCTGCGCCGATGCTGGGCGAGATCCCCTATCTGCCACGCGCCGAGCAGCGCGATCTGGCGGATTACCTCGATCTGTCACCGTTACAACTGGCAGCAACCGCCTGAAAAAAAGGCTGGCGCATTGGCCAGCCTTCTCGTTTACGGGTTCAGCTTACGTCGCGTGCGTCCGGAGCTGAGATAATCGGCAATGTAATCCTGCGAGATTTCTCCGCTATAGCGACCCTCTTCGTCAACAATCGGCATCCACACCAGATTGTGCTCATACAATTTGGACAGCACCACGCGCAGGTTCTCCTCCGCTTTGCCGGTCACGCTGAAGTGATGCAGACGATCCTCACAGTTGCCGCTGACCCCACGCGCCTCGCGACGCTTCACAAAGCCCAGCGGCTTACCGTCGTTGTCCACCACGGTGATCGAGCGCATATCATTCTCATCCATCATGCCAAAGGCGTCGGCCAGCGGCGTGGTTCGGCGCACGGTAATGGTCGGCTGTTGATCGGTAACGTCGCCAGCCTGCACCAGCAACAGGCGTTTCAGGGTGCGATCCTGACCGACAAAGGATCCAACAAATTCATTGGCCGGTTTGGCTAAAAGCTCATCCGGGCTGGCGCACTGCACAATTTTGCCCTGACCAAACACTGCGATGCGGTCGCCCAGCTTCAGCGCCTCATCGATGTCGTGGCTCACCAGCATCACCGTTTTCTTTAACTGGCGCTGCATATCGAGAAACTCATTCTGAATCACTTCGCGGTTGATCGGGTCAACGGCGCCAAAGGGCTCATCCATCAGCAGCACTGGCGGGTCCGCCGCCAGCGCACGGATAACGCCGATGCGCTGCTGCTGACCGCCGGACATTTCACGCGGATAGCGGTGCAGGAAGGTTTTTGGCTCCAGCGCGACCATGCTCATCAGTTCGGTGGCGCGGGCGTGACAGCGCTTTTTATCCCAGCCCAGCATGCGCGGCACCACGGTGATGTTCTCTTCGATGGTCATGTTGGGAAACAGGCCTATCTGCTGAATGACGTAGCCGATGTTGCGCCGCAGCGTCACCGTGTCCTGGGTGCTGGTATCTTCACCGTTGATCAGGATCCGGCCGCTGCTGGCGGGGATCAGGCGGTTGATCATTTTCAGCGTGGTGCTTTTGCCGCAGCCGGATGGGCCGAGCAGCACGCACATTTCGCCTTCCGGCACGTTCAGGCTGACATTATCCACCGCATTTATCGCGGTGCCGTTTTTCTGGGTAAAGGTTTTCGTCAGGTTTTCCAGCGTAATCATTATCGAATTCCCCGGGGAGTCAGCGCCAGCTGCAGGCGGTGCAGCAGCCAGTCAAGAATAATAGCCAGCAGACAGATCATCAGCGCACCAGCAATCAACATACGAATATCACTGCCGCTGATGCCGTCCAGCAGCAGCAGGCCGAGGCCACCGGCGCCAATCACTGCGGCGATCGCCATCACGCCAACGTTCATCACTACGGCGGTGCGAATGCCGCCAAAAATCACCGGCAGCGCCATCGGAATTTCCACCCAGCGCAGGCGCTGCCAGAAGGTCATGCCGATGCCGCGACCCGCTTCACGCAGGCCCGGCGGGATGTTTTCCAGTGCAGTGTGGGTATTACGCACGATGGGCAGCAGCGAATAGAGAAACACGGCGGTAATCGCTGGCAGCACGCCAATGCCCTGGCCAATTAATGAAAACAGCGGAATCATCAGGCCAAACAGGGCGATAGACGGGATGGTCAGCACGATGGTGGCGATGCCGAGCACCGGCGTCGCCAGCCATTTGAAGCGCACGATCAGCACGCCCAGCGGCACGCCCACCAGAATGGCGCAGCCCACCGCCAGACCCACCAGCCAGAGATGCTGTACGCTCAGCGTCAGCAAATAGGGCCAGTTATCAACAATATAATGCAGGGTATCCACGGTGCCTCCTTAAAGCAGGTTCTTGGATTTCAGGAAGTCGCGTGCGACCTGCTGAGGAGATTGATGATCGATATCGACGCGCTTGTTCATCTCGGTAATCGCGTCATCGGTGATGAACGGCGTCAGCGTGTTCAGCGCCTCTGCCAGCCCTGGATGCGCATCAAGCACATCCTGGCGTAACACCGGCGTGACGTTGTAACCAGGAAAGAACTGCTTGTCATCTTTCAACACCCGTAAATCAAATCCCTTTACCCGGCCATCGGTGGTGTAAACCAGTCCGGCATCGACAAAACCTTCACGAATGGCATCATAAACCAGCCCCGGATCCATCTGTCTGATCTGCGGACGATCCAGCGGCATGTTGTAGGTCTGCTGTAGCGGCTTCAGCCCGTCAGAACGGCCTGCAAACTCTAAGTCGAGCCCGAGCATCCAGTTGTGGTCGGGATCCTGTTGGCGCACCTGCTCAATCTTCGCCGCCAGCTGCGACAGGGTGCTGATGTGCTCTTTCTCTGCCCGCTCACGCTTCATGGCAAAGGCGTAGGTGTTGTTCATCGGCGCTGGATTCAGCCAGATCAGGCCCAGCTTCGCGTCCAGCTTTTTCACCGTGTCGTAGGCTTCTTCGGTGGTCATCGGCTTTTTGATGTGGTTGAAAATGATCAGCGAGGTCCCGGTGTATTCCCACATCATGTCGATCTGCTTATTGAGCATGGCGTTGCGGCTGATGGTGGTGGCGAGATTGGTTTTTGGCACCACCTGAAAGCCTTTTTTCTCCAGGTAAAGCACGCTCAGCGCGGAAAGAATGTGCTGCTCGGTAAAGCTCTTGGTTGCCATCACAATGGGCGTGGCGGCGTGCGCCACGGTGCTCATGGCCAGCGTGGCGCTCAGCGCCAGTGCTGTACCGCGTAGCCAGGTAGAAAACATCTTCATCATTTCTCCAGGGCCGGTTCAGGCGGCAGTGTGGGGGCTTAACCAGCGGCCTAAACCCGCCAGCAGCATATCGAGGATCAGGGCGAACAGCGCCGTGGCCACCGCGCCAAGGATCAGCGTCGGAAAGTCGTTCAGGTAGATGCCGGGAAAAATCAGTTCGCCGTAGCTGCTGGCGCCGATCAAAAAGGCCAGCGGCGCGGTACCGACGTTGATGGCGGTGGCGACCCGCACGCCGGAAAGGATCACCGGCAGCGCGTTGGGCAGCTCAACCTGGCGCAGACGCTGCGCTTTGGTCATGCCGATGCCGTTTGCTGCCTCAAGCAGCGAGGGCGGCACGGCGCAGAGTCCGGCATAGGTGTTGCGCACGATCGGCAGCAGCGACGCAAGAAACAACGCAATGATCGCCGGCCGATCGCCGATGCCAATTGCCACCATAGCCAGCGCCAGCACCGCCAGCGGTGGCAGGGTGTTGCCGACATTAAAGATCTGCATGACATATTCTGCCCAGCGACGGGCAAACGGGCGGCTCAGCAGAATGCCGCTGGGAATGCCGACCAGCAGGGCAAACAGCATCGACCAGAACACCAGGAACATGTGCTGCTTACCGAGATAAATCAGATCGACCTGGCGCGCCCTGAGCGTATCCAGGCCGAGGCCCCAGACCACCAGCGCGATAATAACAACGACAGCCAGCACGGCCAGCAGCGCGCGCCGACCCAGTGAAGCACTGTGCATGATAGATATTCTCCCTGGTACAGGTTGGGCATCGCTTCCGGGAGAGAAGCATCAGCCCTTGTTATGATGACGTGGCGACAAACGGGCAGAAGCGGTCATAAGGCATAACGTCTGTCGCTACATTTGCTAAACTCATGACTTCGCAGCAAATTTCATTCGAGTGCCGGAAAAGTCCTGGTTATCTATAGCAGCGGTACGCGCAGGTTGCTACTTTTGCGTAACTATTTCATGACGTCAGAAATGACAAAAAACCGGCGTAGCCCGCGTCAAAACTGGCTATTCTGGACGTAGCGATAAAAACGTACCGCCTTGGTGACAACGTCACAACTTGCGCGTTATTCACCGGTTTAGCAGATAAAACCGTCCTCGCCGCGGCGCGTTGCGCCAGCCTTAAGGAAAAAACAACAGGGAACTTATGACCGATACCGCTTTTTCACCGCCGCGTCGCCGCCCACTGATCCTCATCGCCTGCATGTTAGCGATGTTTATGGCGGCCATTGAGGTGACCATTATTGCCACCGCGATGCCGACCATTATTGCTTCGCTGGGCGGCTTCAGCTATTTCGGCTGGGTGTTTTCCGTTTACCTGCTGACGCAGGCGATCAGCGTGCCGATCTATGGCCGGCTGGCGGATCTTTGGGGACGGAAATCGGTATTATTTACCGGCATCAGCCTGTTTTTACTGGGATCGGTATTATGTGGGTTTGCGCACGGCATGGTGTGGCTGGTGCTGTTTCGGGCGATTCAGGGACTGGGCGCTGGCGCCATTATGCCGCTCACGTCCACCATCGTGGCTGACATTTATTCGCCGCGCGAACGGGCAGGCATCCAGGGCTGGCTCTCCAGCGTCTGGGGCGTGGCCGCCATCGTCGGGCCGCTGACCGGGGCCTGGCTGGTACAACATTTCCACTGGGCTGCGGTATTCTGGGTCAACGTGCCGATCGGCATTGTGGCAATGCTGATGCTGGCGCGCTGGTTACCGGCGCATCCCACCGCGGCGCGTGAGCGGCTCAATCTTACTGGCAGCGGCTGGCTGGCGATCTGTATCAGCGCGCTGCTGATTGCGCTGCTGCAGGGCGAAATGCTCGGCTACTGGCTGCTGGCGTTTTTGCTGCTGGCGCTGGTCGCGGGCTACTTTTTGCAGCGCCATGAGCGGCGGGCGGCGAATCCACTGTTTCCGCTGGCGATCTGGCGTAACAAGGTGATCATCGCGGGCAATATGGGCAACATTATCCTGGGCGCCTCAATGATGGGCATCAGCGCCTTTTTGCCGACGTGGATTCAGGGTATTAATAACGGTTCGCCGCTGCAGGCGGGCAGCGCGCTGGCGATGATGTCAATTGGCTGGCCGCTGGCCAGTACATTGAGCGGCCACCTGATGCTGCGCACCTCCTACCGGTTTACCGCGCAGCTTGGCGCTTTGCTGCTGGTTGCGGGCAGCGCCATGCTGTTGTTGCTACACGCGCAGAGCCCCATCTGGCAGGCAGGGCTGTCAGCCTTTGTGGTTGGCACCGGCATGGGCATGACCAGCACCACCTTTTTGATTTCCGTGCAGAACAGCGCCGACTATCAGATCCGCGGCATCTGCACCGCCTCGATCATGTTCAGCCGCCTGCTCGGTTCGGCACTGGGCACGGCACTGATGGGCGCGGTACTGAACTGGAATTTGATGCACCGTCTGCCGGATAGCCACGAGCCAGTACAGCTGCTGATGTCCGATGAACGGCACACGCTTTCCAGCGATAGCCTGGCGCATCTGGTGAGTGAGATTGCCCGATCGCTGCACTGGGTATTTGTGGCAGCCCTGTTAATTGCGTTTACCAGCCTGTGGGTGGCGCGCAGAATGCCAAAAGCGCGGCCTGATTAAGCCGATCGGTGTGGGAGAGAGTGAATAAAAGAAGAAAGCCGCATCGATGATGCGGCCGCACGGCAAAAATCAGGGTGAAGGGGCATCCTGCGCGCTGCCCGCATTGGCAGGTACGCGGGCGTCATCGCCGCCATTTTTCTGGTAGACGATTTTCTGACTGTCGTTTTCACAATGCCCGACGACCTGGCCAGCGGTTTGATTTGCCTGATCGTTTGGCACGATCTCCAGCGTAAATGCCGACTCCGGCAGGCCGTTGGCAACGATTTTCTGAGAAATATCCGCTTTCACCGTTTCGCAGGAGGCCTGTGCCAGCATCGGCAGGGCAGCAACCACGGCAGTCACACACCACAGCACTTTTTTCATTTACTCTTCCTTTTTAATGAACCCAGCTTAACTATAGCAGCAGCTGGGCTTACGGCAGTACCGGACGGCCGGTGCGGCGATCCAGACAGCGCAGCGTATTCGGTTCCCAGTAGGCGTTCAGGTTATAGCTGGTTTCGCAGGAGTCGCGGGTATCAAAGGCGCGATCGGCTTTATCGAACTCTTTCTCTTCGCGGCTGAACACTTTTTTACGCAGCATGCGCGTATCGTTGAACACTTCTTTGCTCTGGCGGGCACTTTCATTGCCCACGGCGCTGTTGCCATTTTCGATAATCAGGCGGTCCGTCTTCGCCTGCGCGGCGGGCAGCGCCAGCATCAGCGCCACGGCGCAGAGAATGGATGAAGAAAAACGGATAAATTTCATAGCAGATCCCTCGGGTTATCGCCGTATGGCGCGCTGTAGACAGCAACCACTTTAGTATATCATCGCCGCTTATTTCCTCACCAGCGGGCAGCCGCCTGTTTGCGATCCTGAGAGCCGACGTTGATGTTTATCAAAACCACTTTGCTGTTTTTTATCACCGCACTGGCGGAAATTATCGGCTGCTTTCTGCCGTGGCTGTGGCTGCGTAAAGGCGGCAGCATCTGGCTGCTGTTACCGGCGACGCTCAGCCTGGCATTGTTTGTCTGGCTGCTAACGCTGCATCCGGCAGCCAGCGGACGGGTTTATGCGGCGTACGGCGGGGTTTATGTGCTGACCGCACTGCTGTGGTTGCGCGTGGTGGATGGCGTCAGGCTGACGCTGTTTGACTGGACCGGCGCGCTGGTGGCGCTGTGCGGCATGTTGATTATCGTGGCGGGCTGGGGAAAAGCCTGAGGAGCGACTCCTCAGGCGGGACATTAGCCTTTATTGATCTTCAGACCGGCGGTGGTCTGGCTTACCGGCATCATCTCCAGGCTGTTAATATTGACATGCGCTGGCAGCGTGGCCACCCAGAACACCGCGTCGGTCACATCTTCCGGCGACAGCGCGGTGGTGTCGGCATAGACCTGGCCCGCTTTGTTGTCGTCGCCCTTGAAACGCACGTTGGAAAACTCGGTGCCGCCTACCAGACCTGGCTCAATATTGGTAACGCGCAGGGCGGTGCCGTGCAGGTCGGTGCGTAAATTGAGGCTGAACTGACGCACAAACGCCTTGGTAGCACCATAAACATTGCCGCCAGCGTAAGGCCAGTTACCGGCAACCGAACCAATATTGATAATGTGCCCGATGTTACGCGCCACCATTGCGGGCAGCACCGCATGGGTCATGTACACCAGACCTTTATTATTGGTATCGATCATGTTTTCCCAGTCTTCGACGCTGGCCTTTTGCGCCGGTTCAATGCCCAGCGCCAGGCCGGCATTGTTCACCAGCACGTCAATATCACGCCATTCCGCTGGCAGCGAGGCGATCGCCTGTTCGATATCCGCGCGATTGCGCACGTCCAGCTGCAGCGGCAGCAGGTTATCGCCATATTCCGCCTGCAGCGCCTGTAAACGTTCAGCACGACGGCCGGTAGCGATAACTTTATGACCCGTTTCAATAAAGCGGCGGGTGATACTTTGACCAAAACCGGCGGTGGCACCGGTAACAAAAATAATCATCTCACTGTTCCTCAACGGATTTTCGACTCAAATTACCTTAGCACCTGATGGCGAAGCTGAATAGCGTTGCGCCTTATTTGCTGAAAATCGCCTGTCAGGCACTTTTCTGGTGCAGTACTGCGCCGCAATGGGGCAGCGCGGGTTAACCCGAAAACCGGCCTGTTTCTGCCGGTAAAACCGATAATTTTGCAGGCAAACGGTTGCCAGCGTTAGCAACCGATTGCGCATTCGGTTGCCAGGTATTCCTGCCCGGGCTTTGCCAGACTGAGATAACTTGTTGAAATCGATGAAAATCATTTCTTCCTCTGGCACAGGGCTTGCAACGTCTGCTCATCAACAGCGTGAGCCAGGCTCGCTAATTCAGGAATTGTTATGTCCGCACATCACGTTACCGCCTTACGCGGCAGTTTTTTTGATATCACCGCCGTTACCGATTGCCCGGAAACGCTGGCCAACAATGCACGCTATCTGGAAGATGGTCTGCTGGTGATTGAGCAGGGCAAAATTGTCCGGCTCAGCAGCTGGCAGGAGGGCGTCTCGCGCTTGCCGCCGGGCTGTGAGCGTCTCGACTACCGCGGCAAGCTGATTGTGCCAGGCTTTATCGATTGCCACATTCACTATCCGCAGACCGAAATGGTAGCGGCCTATGGCGAACAGCTGCTGCAGTGGCTGGAGCAGTACACTTTTCCGGTAGAGAGCCAATATCACTGCCCGCAGCATGCGGCGGCAATGTCTGACTTCTTTTTGCAGCAGTTGCTCAGCAACGGCACCACCACCGCGCTGGTGTTTGGCACCGTGCATCCGGAATCGGTTGAGGCGCTGTTCAGCGCGGCGGAGCAGCGGGAGATGCGGCTGATCGCTGGCAAGGTGATGATGGATCGCAACGCGCCCGCCGCGCTGCTGGAAACCCCGGAGCAGAGCTATCAACAGAGCCGGGCGCTGCTGCAACGCTGGCACAACCGCGGTCGCCTGGGCTATGCGCTGACGCCGCGCTTTGCGCCGACCTCGTCACCGGCGCTGCTGGAGCAGGTACAACGGCTACGCGAGGAGTTTCCCGACGCCTGGCTGCATACCCACCTCAGCGAAAACCCACAGGAGGTCGCCTGGGTAAAAGCGCTGTTTCCGGAGCACGCCAGCTATCTGGACGTTTACCACCATTATCAGCTGACCGGCAAACGCAGCGTGTTTGCCCACGGCCTGCATCTTGAAGAGCAAGAGTGGCGCTGTCTGCATCATACCGATTCCGCCATCGCCTTTTGCCCGACCTCCAACCTGTTTCTTGGCAGCGGGCTGTTTAACCTGCAACGCAGCTGGCAGGAGAAGGTGAAGATTGGCATCGGCACCGATATCGGCGCGGGTACTACGTTTAATCTGCTGCAAACGCTGGGCGAAGCCTACAAAGTATCGCAGCTGCAGCAATACCGTCTCAGCGCCTGCGAAGCGTTTTACCACGCCACGCTCGGCGGCGCCCGGGCGCTGGATCTCGATCATCTGCTGGGCAACTTCACCCCGGGTAAAGAGGCCGATTTCGTGGTGCTGGATCCGGCGGTGTCGCCGCTGCAGCAGCTGCGCATGCACAACAGCACCGATATCTGGCAGCAGCTGTTTGTGCTGATGACGCTCGGCGACGATCGCAACATTGCGCAAACCTGGGTCAACGGCAAATCGGCGTGGCGGCGTGAAGAGAAGGAGAATGCAGCATGATTCAGTTTTTGCTTAACCAGACGCTGATTACCGAAGAGGCGATCGATCCCAATATGACCGTGCTGAACTATCTGCGTCAGACGCAACGGCGCTGCGGCACCAAAGAGGGGTGCGCCACCGGCGATTGCGGCGCCTGCACGGTCACGCTGGGCAAGGTCCGACAGGGCAAGATGCAGTATGAAACCGTTAACAGCTGCATGACGCTGATGAGCAGCCTGAACGGCACCCAGTTGCTGACGGTGGAAGATCTGCGCGAGGGCGATGCGCTGCACAGCGTGCAGCAGGCGATGGTTGAATGCCACGGCTCGCAGTGCGGATTCTGTACGCCTGGTTTTGTGATGTCGCTGTTTACCCTGCAAAAAAATAGCGCAGGCTGGGATCGCCATCAGGCGGAACTGGCGCTGGCGGGCAATCTGTGCCGCTGTACCGGCTATCGGCCAATCATGGCGGCGGCAGAACAGGCCTGTCAGACACCGCAGACCGATCGCTTCAGCGCGCAGCAGCAGCAGGTCGCTCAGCGGCTGATGGCGCTACACAGCGATGCGGTACAGGAGATTGCGCTGGCTGGCCATCGCTGCCTGCTGCCGAAAACCCTTGATCAGCTGGCCACGCTTTATCAGGCCCATCCACAGGCGACGCTGCTGGCCGGTGGCACCGATCTCACGCTGCACATCACGCAGCGCTACCGGCTAATTCCGCTGCTGATTGCGCTGGCGCAGGTCAGCGAGCTGGCGGAATGCCGTCGTGACGGCAACCGGCTTACGCTGGGCGCGGGCGCCACGCTTAATGCCATAACGCCGTTCATGCAGCAGCATCTGCCGCCGTTTGCCGCCATCCTGCAGCGCTTTGCTTCATTACAGGTGCGCAATCAGGGCACGCTGGGCGGCAATATCGCCAACGCCTCACCGATCGGCGACTGTGCCCCGATGCTACTGGCGCTGGATGCTGTGCTGCTGCTGCAGTGTGGCCAGCAACAGCGTACGCTGCCGCTGGCGGATTTCTTTACCGGCTATCGCCAGACACAGCTCCAGCCAGGCGAGTTTATCCGCGCGGTGGTAGTGGAAAATGTGACAGCGTCACCTAATTTTACCGCCTGGAAGGTATCAAAACGGCTGGAAGATGATATCTCAGCGGTGTTTGCCGCCTTTTCCCTGCGGATGGAAGACGGCGTGATTGCCGGTGCGCGCGTGGCGTTTGGCGGCATGGCCGCAGTACCCGCCCGGGCGCTGGCCTGCGAAGCGGCGCTCAATGGACAGCCGCTGACGCCGCAAACGCTGAGCCAGGCCTGTCGGGCGCTGGCTGAAGATTTTCAGCCGCTGAGCGATTTCCGTGCCAGCGCCGATTACCGTTTGCAGGTGGCAAAAAACCTGCTGCGCCGTTATTTCCACCAGCTCAGCGGTGAGCTGCAGATCACAGAGGTATCGCGCTATGTCTCATAATCGTCCCCGGCAGGCAGAAGAGGTGATCGCCCGGCAGTATCAGGCAGGCATCCAAAGCGGCGTCGGCCGCAGCAATCACCATGAAAGTGCCGCTAAACACGTCACCGGCGAGGCGCAGTTTATTGACGACCGGCTGGAGTTTCCCAATCAGCTGCACCTGTGTCCGCGGCTGAGCGAACATGCTCATGCACGCATTGTGCAGATCGACACCGCACCCTGTTATGCGGTGCCGGGCGTGGCGCGTGTGCTTACCTGGCAGGATGTGCCGGGCGAGCTGGATATCGGCCCGCTGGAACCGGGTGATCCGCTGATGGCCAAAGAGAAGGTGGAGTACGCCGGACAGATTGTGCTGGTGGTCGCCGCCGATTCACCCGCCGCCGCGCGTCAGGCCGCTGAGGCAGCGATTATTGAGTATGCGCCGCTGACGCCAGTGCTGGATGTGGAAGCGGCGCTGGCCGCCGGTGATTTTGTCCAGCAGCCACACGTGCACCAGCGCGGCGATGCCGATGCCGCCCTGACGCGCGCACCGCACCGCATTCAGGGATCTTTTCATATCGGCGGTCAGGAGCACTTCTACCTTGAAACCCAGGTGGCGCTGGTGATCCCCGGCGAAGATCGCACACTACAGGTCTTTTCCTCCACGCAAAACCCCACCGAAGTGCAGAAGCTGGTGGCGTCGGTGATGGGCATCAGCATGAATAACGTCACTATCGATATGCGGCGCATGGGCGGCGGCTTCGGTGGTAAAGAGACGCAGGCAGCGGGCGTGGCCTGCCTCTGTGCGCTGGCGGCGCGACTTACCGGCCGACCCGCGAAAATGCGGCTTTCACGGCGCGACGACATGCAGATCACCGGCAAACGTCATCCGTTCTTTGTGCGCTATGACGTGGGCTTCGACGACGCGGGAGTGTTGTGCGGTGTGAAAATCGATCTGGCGGCCAACTGCGGCTATTCACTGGATCTCTCGGGCTCGATTGTCGATCGGGCAATGTTCCACGCGGACAACGCCTATTACCTTGGCGATGCGTTGATCACCGGTTACCGTTGCCGCACCAATACCGCCTCGAATACCGCCTACCGCGGCTTTGGCGGCCCGCAGGGCATGGTGGCGATTGAACAAATCATGGATCGCATCGCCCGCGAACGCGGCCTCGATCCGCTGACCCTGCGCAAGCGTAACTATTATGGCAAGCAGGATCGCAACATCACCCATTATCATCAGCGCGTGCAGGATAACCTGCTGGATGAGATGACCGAACAGCTGGAGCTCAGCGCGGATTACACCGCGCGGCGGGCGGCAATCCGCGCGTTCAATGCCGCCAGCCCGTTGCTGAAGCGCGGCCTGGCGCTGACGCCGGTGAAGTTTGGTATCTCCTTTACCTCCAGCTTTCTCAATCAGGCCGGTGCGCTGATCCTGATTTATACCGACGGCACGGTACAGCTTAACCACGGCGGCACCGAGATGGGCCAGGGTCTGAACACCAAGGTGGCGCAGATTGTGGCGGAAGTGCTGCAAATCGACGTCGATCAGATTCAAATCACCGCCACCGATACCGGTAAAGTGCCCAACACGTCGCCTACGGCGGCCTCCAGCGGTACCGATCTCAACGGCAAAGCGGCGCAAAATGCCGCGGAAATTCTGCGTCAGCGCCTGACCAACATGCTCTGCACTCTTTACCACTGCGGCGCAGAGCAGGTGAGCTTCAGCAACGGCATCGTGCGCGTCGGCGAACAGCACTTTACCTTCCCGGACGTGGCGCAAATGGCGTGGCTCAATCAGGTGCCGCTCTCGGCCACCGGTTATTACCGCGTGCCGGGCGTGCATTACGATCGTCAGGCCGGACGCGGTGAGCCGTTCTACTACTTTTCTTACGGTGCGGCCTGCTGCGAGGTGATCATCGACACGCTGACCGGCGAGTATCGTCTGCTGCGCGCCGACATCCTTCACGACGTTGGCGCCTCGCTGAATCCGGCCATCGATATTGGTCAGGTGGAAGGCGGCTTTATTCAGGGCGCAGGCTGGCTGACCAGCGAAGAGCTGGTGTGGAGCGAACAGGGACGGCTGCTGACCGACGGTCCGATGGGCTACAAGATCCCAGCCATCAGCGATGTGCCGGCAGATCTGCGGGTGACGCTGGTGGAGAACCGTAAAAACCCCAAAGATACCGTGTTCCATTCCAAAGCGGTGGGCGAGCCGCCGTTTATGCTGGGCATTGCCGCTTGGTGCGCGCTGCAGGATGCGGTAGCCAGCGTCGCCGATTATCAGCAGCATCCGCACATCGACGCGCCGGCCACGCCGGAGCGGGTTTTCTGGGCGGCGCAGCGTTTACGGGCAGGTGTTGATGATTTTTCATGACTGGATCGCCACGCTGCATCAGCTTCGCCAGCAGCGCACGCCCTGTGTGTTGATCACCGTGCTGAGCGAACGCGGCTCGGTGCCGCGCGACAGCGGTAGCAAGATGATTGTCACCGCCAGCGGCTGTTTTCAGACCATCGGCGGCGGCCACCTGGAGTATGAGTGCATCGCCATGGCGCGTCGCATGCTGACCGCGAAACAGACCGCCGTGCACAGCGAAACCTTTTCACTCGGCGCGCGGCTGGGGCAGTGCTGCGGCGGCATGACGACCATTCTGTTTGAGCCGTTGTTGCAACCCCAGCCGCAGATCCTGCTGTTTGGTGCCGGGCATGTCGGCCAGGCACTGGTCAGGGTGCTGGCAACGTTACCCTGTCACATCCGCTGGATTGATGAGCGTGACAATCTTTTTGGCGCAGCGCCTGAGGGCGTAAGCTGCTGTCAGCTGGAGGATCCGCTGGATGCGGTGCTGGAGGCGGCGCCGGACAGCTACTTTATTATCATGACCCACGACCATCAGCGCGATCTGGCGTTGTGTGAGGCGATTTTACGCCGCGGTGATTTTCGCTGGTTTGGTGTTATCGGTTCGCAGACAAAACGTGACCGCTTTGTCTATCGCCTGCAGGGCAAAGGCTTCAGCGAACAGCAGCTGGCGACCATGCGCTGTCCGATTGGTTTGCCTGCGGTGACCGGCAAACTACCGGCGGAAATCGCCGTGGCGGTAGCGGCAGAGATTATCAGTCATTATCAGGCCGTTGCGTCATCAGAAAGGAGCGCCTAAGCTGGCACTATCTATCCTGAGGAGCCTTTACCATGTCAGAGAATCCCTTCAGCCAGCCATCCTCGTTGCCGATGCAGGCACCGCCATTCGATCGCATTGAAGAGCAGCACTATCTGCCAGCGCTACGCGCGGGCATCGCTGAAAAGCGCCGCCAGGTCAACGCCATCGCCGACTGGAAAGAGCCAGCCAGCTTCAGCAACACCTTTGAAGCACTGGAGCGCAGCGGCGCACTGTTGAATCGGGTAAACGCGGTGTTCAGCGCCATGACCTCGGCCAATACCAGCCCGGCGTTGCAGGAGATTGATGAAACGATTTCACCGGAGCTGGCGGCGCTGGATGATGAGATCATGCTCAACAGCAAGCTATTTGCCCGGCTCGACAGCGTTTATCAGCAGCGCCATCAGCTGGCGCTCGATCCGGAATCGCTGCGGCTGACCGAGGTGGTGTGGCGCGCGTTTCAGCTGGCCGGTGCGTCGCTGAGTGAGCAGCAAAAAACCGAACTTAAAGCGCTGAATCAGGAAGCTGCTACCCTGAGCACCCGTTTTGGTAATCGCCTGCTGGCGGCCACCAAGGCCGGCGGACTGACGGTAAACGATGCCGCGATGCTGGCGAGTCTCAGCCCTTCAGAACTGGCCGCCGCTGCCGAAGCCGCAACGGCTAAAGGGCTGCACGGTCAGTGGCTATTGGCGCTGCAAAACACCACCCAGCAGCCGCTGTTACAGTCGCTGTCGCGCCGTGATACCCGTGAAGCGCTGTTTACCGCGGCATGGCATCGGGCAGAAAAGGGCGATGATAACGATACGCAGCAGACGCTGATCCGCCTGGCGCAGGTGCGGGCGAAGCAGGCCGCGCTGCTCGGCTACGGCAGCTACGCAGAGTGGAAGTTGCAGGATCAGATGGCGAAAACCCCGGCGGCCGCGCTGGAATTTATGCGCAACATCGTTCCGGCGGCCACCGCGCGCGCCCGTCGTGAAGCGGCAGATATTCAGGCGGTGATCGACGCACAACCGCAGCCCTTCAAGCTGGCCGCCTGGGACTGGAATTTTTACGCCGCGCAGGTGCGTAAGGCGAAATATGACCTCGATGAAAGCGAAATTCGGCCTTACTTCGAACTGGAAAATGTGATGCAAAACGGCGTGTTCTACGCCGCGCATCAGCTCTACGGTATTCGCCTGCAGCAGCGCCACGATCTGCCGGTCTATCATCCAGACGTCAAGGTGTATGACATTTTTGATACCGACGGCGCGCCGCTGGCGCTGTTTTACACCGACCTGTTTAAGCGCGATAACAAAGGCGGCGGTGCCTGGATGGGCAACTTTGTTGATCAGTCCACGCTGCTGGGCAGCCAGCCGGTAATCTACAACGTCAGTAATATCAACAAGCCACCGGCAGGCGAGCCGGTGTTGCTGAGCTGGGATGAGGTGATCACGCTGTTTCATGAGTTTGGTCATGCGCTGCATGGGATGTTCGCCAGCCAGCGCTATCCGAGCCTCTCCGGCACCGCCACGCCGCGCGACTTTGTCGAATTTCCGTCGCAGCTCAACGAGCACTGGGCCAGCAACCCCGAGGTGTTCCGGCATTTTGCCCGCCATTATCAGAGCGGCGAGGTGATGCCATCGGCGCTGCATGACAAAGTCATCAACGCCGAACGTTTCAATAAGGGCTACGACATGACCGAACTGCTGGCCGCGGCGCTGCTCGATCAGCACTGGCATTCGCTCGCGGTGGGTCAGACGCCCGATTCAGTGACTGCGTTTGAGCAGCAGTCGCTGAGCGCTGACCATATCCTGCTGGCAGAGGTGCCGCCGCGCTACCGCTCCAGCTATTTTCAGCATATCTGGGGCGGTGGCTATGCCGCAGGCTATTACGCCTATCTCTGGACACAGATGCTGGCCGATGATGGTTTCATGTGGTTCCGTGAGCATGGCGAGCTGACGCGTGAGAATGGCGATCGCTTCCGGCGGATGGTGCTGTCACGTGGCAACAGCGCTGACCTGGCCGTGGTCTATGAGCGCTGGCGCGGCAAAGCGGCTGAGATTGGCCCGATGCTGAAGAATCGCGGCCTGAGCGAGGCGTAATCGGGCAGGGCGACGCCATGTCGCCCTGCTTATTTTCTAGTTCAGTGGCCCACCGTTGATGGTTTCAATCATTCCCGCCAGCACGTGTTCCCCGGTTTCCCGCGCCAGCGACTGATACCACGCCTGCGTTTGCAGCGGATCTTTCCCATGGGTGATATCACAGCGCTTGCGTGCCTTCAGCACCAGATCTTTCACTCGTCCGACTCGCTGCTCCTGATAGTGCTCCAGCCGCTGCGCCACGCTGGCCGCCTGATTTTGCAGGCAGTGGGCCAGCACGATGGCATCTTCCATAGCGGCGCAGCCACCCTGACCGATATCCGGCGTGGTGCTGTGCGCTGCGTCGCCCAGCAGTGCAATGCGGCCACTGACCAGCTGGCTAAAGGGTTCGATATCGTGAATCTCAACCCGGTTGGTGGTATTGGGATCGATCTGCGCAATCAGCCGTTGCACCGGCTCTGCCCAGCCGCTGAAATAACGCGACAAATCGGCGCGCAGTGAATCGCGATCTTCCGCCAGGCCTTTCGGTAGCGGCACATCGAAAAAGAAGTAGAAGCGATTGCCGCTGACCGGCATCAGGGAGACGCGTTTGCCTTCGCCTACAAAGGTGGTCCATTGATCCGCCGGGGCAATCTGCTCATCGATGGTCACCAGGCCGTTCCAGTTAACGTAACCGGCATAGCGGCGCGGCGTCGGGTAGCCCAGCACCTCAGCGCGCACCACGGAATGGGTGCCGTCGGCGGCGATCAGCAGATCGCCGGTTGCCGAACTGCCATCCTCAAACCAGGCGGTTACGCCGTGCGCATCCTGCGCCACGCGGGCGACGCGTTTACCAAACTGCACGTGCTCGCGACCGTAAGTGTCGAGCAGCATCGCCTGCAGTTCTGCGCGGGCAACCGGGCAGGGACGTTCACCCACCGCGTCCACCAGCGGTGCCATGCTGAACCGGGTCAGTTCGCTGCCGTAAAGATGATCGCGATAGGCCATTGAGGCCATGTTGCCTGCCAGCGCACGCAGCGGCGCCGCCATGCCCAGCGCATTCAGGCACTTTACGCCGTTGGGCCAGATTGAAATCGCCGCGCCTACCGGTTTTATCACTTTTACCGCTTCATAAACTTCCGTGCTAATTCCTGATCGCTGTAACGCGATGGCGGCGCAGGCTCCGCCGATTCCGCCACCAATAATTATCGCTTTCATCATGTTCTCCTGTGACATTTTGCTTTAGCGCTGCAACTTTTGTACCAACGCCGCACAGCCGCTGGCGCCGCGGTTTTAGCGGGCGAGCGCAGAAAATCAGGGGGATTTCAGCGCCCGGACAGGGTGCAATGCACCGTAAAAGCGCGCTGCAATGAAACGAAAAAACCATCTGTGCGTATAACGCAATAATCAATATTGAGGTTTTCTTCGTCGTGAACCGAAAGTTTCATCACCTGCAATGACCTTGCGATTGTGGCGGTTAGCCAGGCTACACTATGGGCGTGGCCGCGTTTACTGAATGGACATCACATGAAAATCAGATTTTTATCAGCGAATGAACAGAAGCTGCTTGAGGTGCGTAAAATCCTCGAGCCGGTTGGCGTTGACGTTATGCCGGTGGCGCGCAAGATTGCCGAGATTCAGACCGAAAATGAAGTGGAGCTGGTGCGCGATAAACTCACCAAGGCGTTCTCAATCATTGGCCGCCCGCTGTTTGTTGAGCATACCGGCCTCTATCTTGATGGCCTGAACGGTTTGCCGGCCGGGCTGACGCGCATCTTCTGGAACCGGCTGGAGGCGGAACGCTTCGTCTCGCTGGTGCAGGGACTGGATACCAACTGCGTGACGGCCAAAACCCTGCTCGGCTACTGTGACGGGCGGAAAATGACGCTGTTCGAAGGACAGGTGCGCGGCACCATCGCCTCGCGTCCGGCGGGCAGTGATGGTTTTCAGTGGGACTGCGTTTTTATTCCCGACGGCTATTCACAAACCTTTGCCGAGATGGGCGAACACAAGCACGAAATTTCCATGCGTCGGCTGGCACTCAATAAGCTGGCGACGCATTTAAAACGCACGCGGGGAATCTGATGAAACCTGAACTGAAAAGGGCCTACAACTCCGGCAAGCTGATTCTTTTTGCCGGTGCCGGCCTTTCCCGCAACCTTGGGCTGCCGGAATGGCATGAGTTGATTGCTCATCTGGCGAAAGAGCTGGGCTACGATCCGCAAATCTTTAACTCCTACGGCAATCATCTGTCACTGGCGGAATACTATAAGCAGGTAAAAGGTTCACTGGGTCCGCTGCGCAGCTGGATGGACCGGGAATGGCATCGCCCCGATATCGATGTGCGGTCATCGGAAATTCATACGCTGATTACTCAGGGTGATTTTTCACGCATCTACACCACCAACTACGATCGCTGGCTGGAAGTGGCGCATGATGCGCACAACGTGCCCTACAGCAAGGTGGCCAACGCGGCGGATCTGGTATCGCTCACCGAAGAGAAGCGCCATATCATCAAACTGCATGGTGATTTCGACGACGATACCTCTATTGTGCTCGATGAAAGCAGTTACTTCGAGCGGCTCTATTTTGACTCGCCGCTGGATATCAAGCTGACCCACGACGTTATGGGCAATTCGGTGCTGTTTATCGGCTACAGCATCAGCGATTTTAACATTCGCCTGCTGTTTTATCGTTTAACCAAGATGTGGGGCCGCACCGGTCTTGCCACCGCGCGGCCTAAATCTTATCTGTTTACCAACCGCAATAACCCGGTTGCCCAGGAAGTACTGGGACAGTGGGGCATCGAGATGATCGTCTCCGAAGAGGATGACCCGCGTAAGGCGCTGAAGGACTTTCTCACCGAGCTGATCGACCGTTAAGGCCCGCATCCATTTGCAGGCCAGTCGTCGAGGCTACCTTGCCAGCCGATAATATTGAAACACACCGTCGGGTTGGCTGCTGCGCCCGACGGTGCCCAACAGCTGCAATCCCTGCTGGTGGCAAAAATCGGGCACGTCACAGGCAACCGGCGTATGACCAAAGAGAATGATCTGGCCGGTTTCGCTGACGATCTCCACCATCCGGCGTAGCACCTGTTGCGCCGCCAGGCTCGACATCACCTCATGATTGATAAAACGGCAAATCACAATGTCGTAAGGCTGCGCATGCGGCAACGTCATCACATCGCCAACCACCGCATCTGGAATAGTGCGCCGTGTCTCGGCCACCATCGCCGCGGAACGGTCAGAGGCGATGCAGCGGCTCTGCGGAAAATGGTGCTGTAGCGAACTGATGAATTCACCGGTGGAGCAGGCGGGATCGTAAATCCGGCAGCCGGGAGTCACGAGGGTTTTGAGCTGCTCCAGGGTGTGCGCACGAAAATGTGCCTCCTGATCGTTCAGCCGCTGTGGCGTCGCCGCCTGGCAATTCCAGTAGCTCTCCGGGCAGACAAACTCTCCTCCGCTGGCGTCTCGTGGCGGCCAGGGAAAGTGAATATCGTCGCCGTGAAAAAGCCCGTCGCGCCACGTCGCATCGTCCGGTACGCGAACCACGCAGCGCAACTGCGCCGCCTGCTCTTCGCAGTGAATCAGTTCGCCCTTGAGCATCGCCTTTTCCAGAATGCTGTAACGGCTCTGTGCATGCAGCCGCTGGCGCAGGCCGAGCAGATGCTGATGTTTATTTCTGACCAGGAAAAGATTGTGCTGCTGCGCCGGGGCAACCAGCAGCTCCTTATAGAAAGCCATGGCGTTTACTCCCCGTAGCATTGGGTAGGAATCACGTAATTGCCCAGAGAGACAATAGAGAATCGCTCCATGGCGGGCATCACGGCGCAGGCGATGCTGATGCCTGCCGGATCGTCCTCAATGGCTTTCACCCACACCGGCAGATCCTGTTTGTCACACAGCGTAATCAACAGGGAGAGCTGACCTTCCAGTGAAAGCCGATCGGGATCGGCGGGCAGCGGACGGCGGGTGACGATCTTGTCGCGAATATCCGCCACCAGACAGCGCAGCAGCTTCGGGTATTTTTCCAGATGACGATAGTGTCGCCGCCACTCGTTCTGTACGAAAGGTACGCCTTTCTCAATGGCATGCTGCTGCACCAGCTCTTTGATGGCGCGTGCGGCGGCATGGCTCGGATAGATGGAACACCCGGCGCCAAACACATGCACGCCGGAGAGCGGGCGCGCAGGGCAGCTGGCAATACAGACCGTGGGTAAACCAGGCTGACTGATATTAAATACCCTGACCGCGCTCTCAAGGCAGGCTTCCGCATCGCGCAGAGTGGAAAAGAGATCCTCAGGTAACGAGTCCGGTTCAATTTCAATAAGCTGATAAGGCAGCTGGTGGAAGAATACCCTCGCCAGAAAAGTGCCTACGCAATGCCGCTCAATAACTTCGCTGATAGCATGAATAGCGGCTTCGGTATAACCCACGCCCGCAGCAAAACCGGTGCCGCAGGAATAACGGCGAGCCGAGCGATAATCGGCATCATCGCCAGCGGAACGCTTCTTCACATAATTATAATCAATTAAAAACGACGGCCATAACAGCGAGCCGCGATGCTCATAACCGTCTGGCGGCGAAAAAGGAATAACGGAAAGGGTGGTTGGCTGTCCGCTGCTTATTATTTTTAATGGCAGAAAGTCGCGCATATAAGGCTGATTAATGACGGCAGAAAAGGGCGCCAGCGCGCGATGTTTACGTAAACAAATTAATCCCTGATGATGTTCCCAGGCTTCAAACTTTGCGCCGACCTGCGCTTCCTGTTCATAGCCTTTGCCGCAGCCGACGCATGGCGCTTCTGCCGTGCCGGTAAAATTCAGGGTGGCTACCGTGCTGGATAAGGGCGTGCCGAAGCGTTCAATATCTACAGCGATATTATTCCGGCGGAAATAATCATCTATTTTATTTTCGGCAATTTTCAGAGACACTTTTCTTTCGATAATGGCATTCATTACTCACCTCCCTGTCAAAAAAAGCGGCATAAACTATGCCGCTTTTTTTACTGCTTATGCGTTAATTGCGTCGATCTCGTCTTGCGACAATTTCGATTCAATTACGCCTTCCGTGGTTTTTTCTTCAGAAACCACTTCGTTTTCTTCATAATCATTTGTATACATACAGTTCATATAGCCCATGATAATTCTCCATCTATCTATTCAATGCCGCCACATCATTGTGCCAGCAACAGCAGAATATAATAAAGCGTAACGTGACGTCGTATTTAATAGTAAACCCAGGATCCAGATCACAATAAAGTAATAACCACCTCGAGAGTTTATTTATATTTTATATAACAATTAATTTTTCTATATTTATATTTAATGCTGCACTGTACTGAATAGAATAAATAGTCATTACCTGTGAGATAGATGCACTTTTTTATTAATTACCGATTATTTATTTCCCCGCTTCGCGCGCGCCGCTTGTTAAAGTCAACCATAAGGTTATAATCAAAATACCAAATGGAGGTTTCTGTGAAAAAGTTTACCTTACCTGCACGGCATCACTCGCCAGAACGCCTCTGGCAGGTTGCCGGGCTGAACAGCGCTGACGGCGTGATGCTAATGGGGCAGATCGATCGCGGGCTGGAAGGCGCGGTGGCCACCCGTATTATTTCGTGGGCGCTGATGACCCAAGCCGATTTGCGTCACGTGACCGGCATTCCTGCCACCACCTTTAACCGCGGCATGAAAGATCGCTTTACCGCCGAGCAGAGCGAGCGCCTGGTGCGCTTTATTCGCGTGATGGATCGCGCCGTTGAGCTGTTTGAAGGCGATAAACACAAGGCGCAGCAGTGGCTGAATGAGCCAGCAAGGGCGCTTGATAACAAAAAGCCTGCCGACCTGGTTTCATCGGAAACCGGCGCCTATGAGGTACTGAAGCTGATTACCCGGCTTGAGCACGGTGTCTATTCGTGAAGTTGTACCGCCTGACCAAAACGCGCTATCTGAGTTCTGCCTGGAGCGGTTACGGTGCCAGGGAAGGCGGCGGGCGATGGAATAACGTGGGCGTGTCGATGGTCTATGCGTCGGAAACCGCATCGCTGACCATGCTGGAAATCCTGGTGCATTTACAAAGTGCCGCCACGCTGGATGCCTATACCTTGCTTTGTGTTGAGGTGCCCGGTGAGCTGATTCAGTGGATTGATGTGACGCAGTTACCGGAAAACTGGCGGGCGGCCGAAGCCCCGGCGGCGCTGCGTGAGATTGGTGATGCCTGGATCAGTAGCGGCGAGTCGGTGGCGCTGCGCATACCCAGCGCACTGTCGCCGGTGGAACATAACTTTTTGCTTAATCCGGATCATCCCGCCTTTATGGAGCTGGTCAGCCGCGCCAGCCATATTCCGTTTATGTTTGATTCACGCTTTGGTACGGCGCATTCCTGATGGTTCGCGTCAGCCAGACAGCCTGCGGCACACTTGCCACAGGCTGAGAGGGTTAGCGGGAAGTGTGCGCGCGAACCAGCTTCACGCTTCTCTCCCTGTGGCTTTTACGGTGCAGCACCAGGCTGGTGGCAATAATCAGCAGCGTCAGGCCGCCGGTCGCCAGCAGTTCAACCCGATGCTGGGCATTGAACAGCATCACGACCAGAACGGTGACAATAAACAGCATGGTCAGCCAGGTCAGGCCGGGAAACAGCCACATACGGTAGGTCAGCACGTCGCCCGCCTTTTCCCGTTTTTTGCGTAACACCAGATGCGAAGCGGCGATTACCAGGTAAACCAGCAGCGCGATAGCGCCTGAGCTGGCCAGCAGAAACTCAAACACCACGCTGGGCGCCAGATAGTTGGCTATCACCGCGATAAAGGCGGCGGCGGTGGAGAGTAGCACCGCCACCCACGGCGTGCCGCTACGATTGGTGCGCGAAGCGGCGGCAGGCGCATCCTTGCGGCGCGACAGCGAGTAGAGCATGCGCGATGAGGTATAGAGCGCCGAGTTGAGACAGCTGCACACCGCCATCAAGACCACCGCATCAACAATCAGTTTCGCATGCGGAATGCCCATCGCCTGCAGCACGGTCTGATAGGAACCCTGTTGCACCAGTCCGGGCGAATTCCACGGCACCAGCGCCACCACGAAGAAAATCGACAACAGGTAGAACAGGGCGATACGCCAGATCACCGAGTTAGTTGCCTGGGTGATCTGCTTGCCCGGATTCTTCGATTCAGCGGCGGCGATGGTGACAATTTCGGTCCCCATAAATGAGAACATGGTGGTCAGGATGGCGGCCATCACCGCGCCCAGCCCGTTGGGCATAAAGCCGTGCGTATCATACAGGTGTGCCAGCCCGCTGGTGGTGCTGTTCGGCATAAACCCAAACACCGCAATACCGGCCGCACACAGGAAGGCGATAATCGCCACTATTTTGATCAGCGCAAACCAGAATTCAAACTCGCCATAATTTTTCACACTCAACAGATTGGTCACGGTAAGAATAAGTGTGATGGCGAAAGTGAACTGCCAGATGGCGACCTGCGGAAACCAGGCGTGCAAAATAGTGCCCGCGGCGTTGGCTTCCAGCGGGATCACCAGCACCCAAAACCACCAGTAAAGCCAGCCGATGGTAAAGCCTGCCCAGCGGCCCAGCGCCTTATCTGCATAGGTTGAGAAAGAGCCGGAATCGGGCGAGGCCACCGCCATTTCCGCCAGCATGCGCATAATCAACACCACCAGGGCACCGGCAGCAGCATAGGCGATCAGCACCGCCGGGCCCGCTTCAGAAATCGCGTGGCCGGAACCGACAAACAGGCCAGCGCCAATCACGCCAGCGATTGAGAGCATGCGCACGTGGCGCGGTTTCAGGCCTTGGGCCAGAACATCATCATTGGTCTGTATGGGTGTCATGGAAACGCCTCCAGAAAGACGCCCGGTCTCAGTTCACCGGGCGAATGGGGATCGGGCCCGCCGCAGCGAGCCCGGGCATCAGGCTGAAATCGTCTCTTGTTCCGCGCGCGTGGCGCAGCTCTCCAGCGTGGCGCTGAGAATCTCCAGCGCCTCAGCGAACTGCCCATCCGGGATGGTCAGCGGATAGAGGAAACGAATGACATTGCCTTTGGCACCACAGGTCAGCAGCAGCAGCCCGTTGGCCATTGCCATTTTTTGCACCGCCTGCGCGGTGCTGGCCCGATCGAATTCAACCGCCACCATCGAACCCAGGCCGCGTACGTCGGTAATCGCCGCATAACGCGCTTTCTGGCCCTGTAGAAAGGTGGTCAGCTGCTCGCCCAGTCCGGCCGCGCGCTCGCACAGCTGTTCTTCATCAATCACATCCAGTACCGCATGCGCCGCGGCGATAGCCAGCGGATTGCCGGCATAGGTGCCACCAAGCCCGCCGGGGCCAGGCGCGTCCATCACCTCGGCACGCCCGGCCACGGCGGAGAGCGGCATGCCGCCCGCCAGGCTTTTGGCCATGGTGATCAGATCGGCTTTGATCGGATAATGTTCCATGGCAAACAGCTTGCCGGTGCGGGCGAAACCGGTCTGGATCTCATCGGCGATGAGGAGAATGCCGTGACGGTCGGCCAGCGCACGCAGCGCAAGCAGAAACGCTTCTGGCACCACGTGAAAACCGCCTTCGCCCTGAACCGGCTCCAGCACAATTGCCGCCACGTCCTGCGCCGCAATATCCTGACTGAAAATGTCTTCAAGGCTGGCCAGCGCCGCTTCCACGCTGATGCCCTGAACCGCGCTCGGGTAGCGCGCATGAAACACCGAAGGTGGCATCGGGCCAAAATCACGCTTATAGGGGGCCACTTTGCCGGTCATCGCCAGGGTCATAAAGGTACGACCGTGAAAGGCGTTACCAAAGGTGATGATGCCGTGGCGGCGGGTCGCGGCACGGGCAATTTTCACGGCGTTTTCCACCGCTTCCGCGCCAGTGGTGAAGAAGGCGGTTTTCGCCGCGCCGGCAACGGGGACGCACTGATTAATGCGTTCGGCCAGCGCCACGTAGCTTTCATACGGGGAGATCTGAAAGGCAGTATGCGTAAATTTTGTTAATTGATCGGCAATGGCCTGTTCCACGCGTGGATGGCGATGGCCGGTGTTCAGCACGGCGATACCGCCGGCGAAATCGATCCAGCTGTTACCCTCGGCATCCCACAGGGTTGCGTTTTCTGCCCGCGCCACATACCAGTCGCACAGCGTGCCGGTACCGCGGGGTAAAGCCTGCGCTTTGCGCTGCTGCAACAGGGTCTGTTTCTCGCTCATTTAACCACCTCACCGTTATCCGTATTTACAATTCTCAACAAACACCTTATTTATGCGTGAGGCGAAGCGAGTTGCCAGAGCCAATTGTTGAGAGAAAGGAGGATCCAATTGCGGATGTTGTACGCGGATCATCTATTAGAGCGGTTGCAGTTTTTGCAGGAGGGGTCGTTACAGCAGCGTCTGCTGAACTGCATGCAGAGCGCAATAATTGACGGCATTTTTCCGCTCGGCGGGCGGCTGCCGCCAACGCGTGACATGGCGCGTGAGCTCGGGGTGTCGCGCAATACGGTATTACATGTTTATGAAAGTTTGATGGCACAGGGCTACGTCACCGCACGCACCGGCAGCGGCACCTGGATCGCCGAGACGCTGCCGGAAACCTGCCTGCACAGCCATGCCATTGAGGAGGCTCAGCCAGCGGCGGCGCAGCTGTCAGCCACCTTATCAAAACGCGGAGCGAGTCTGCTGGGCCATGCCACGGCATCGCCGTATCAGTGGGGCGCCTTTGTGCCCGGCGCGCCGGACGTCACGGAATTTCCTCACAAACTGTTCAGCCAGATTCAGGCGCGGCTGAATCGCGAGCCGGACGTGCACCGACTGGTCTACAGCAGCGGCGGCGGCTGCCCCGATCTGCGGCATGCGCTGGCGGCTTATTTGCGCGTAGCGCGATCGGTCAGAGCCGATGCCGATCAAATTTTGATCACCGAAGGGGTGCACCAGGCGGTGGATCTGGTTACTCGCGTGCTGTGCGATCAGGGCGACCGCGTCTGGATGGAAGAGCCAGGCTACTGGGGAACGCGTAATCTGCTACGCATGAATGGCCTCACTATCCGCGCCATGGCGGTGGATGAGCAGGGCATGGTACCGGAAGTTGGGCCGCCGCCGAAGATGATATTTGTGACACCGTCACACCAATATCCGCTGGGTGTGCATCTCAGTCTCGCACGACGTAAAGCGTTGTTAAGTCTGGCAAGAAAGCATAAAAGCTGGATTGTAGAGGACGACTACGACAGTGAATTTCGTTTCTCTGGCCAGCCTTATCCGTCGTTGCAGGGACTGGAGGCGGATGCCCCGGTGATCTACATGGGCACCTTCAGTAAAACGCTTTATCCGGCGCTACGTATCGGCTATATGGTCGTGCCAAAACAGCTGGCTGAGCCGCTGCGCATCGCCGCCGCCGAGCTCTATCGCGGCGGCCATCTGTTAATTCAGCGGGCACTGGCCGAGTTCATCCGTCAGGGCCATTATATGGAGCATATTCGTCGCATGCGGTTGCTTTATCGCCAGCGGCGGCAGTTTCTCTGTCGGCTGATTGAGCGCTATCTGGGGCCGGGATTTTTATCGCCGGTGAACCATGAAGCGGGCCTGCATCTGGTGGTGCATTTACCGGCCAATTGCGATGATGTGGCGATCGCCGCGCTGGCGCTGCGCCGTGGCGTAAAAGTGCGGCCGCTTTCGCAATATTATATGCATCAGCAGGAGGCGCGCGGTCTGCTGCTGGGCTACGCCTGCGTCAATGAGAAGCAGTGCCAGGATGCGTTTGGTACCCTGAAAGCCTGTTTGACTGAGTCGGGCATTGCGGTACAGCAGCAGGGATAACGCCGGACGGCGCGGTAAAAAGGAAAGAAAAGGGCGCGAGAATGGCGGGCGCTAAACAGGCTAATAAAGGCCATTTTGTCGTACCATGCACCGGGCTCCGTTGACGCCATCGATTTTTGCTCTGGCTTTGGCAGGAACGATTTATCACGTGAAAAAAGGCTGCCGTTTTCGATCGAAGCCCCAGCGAGGCGGAATGTGATAAGCGGGCACGGTTGACTGTTGGCGAGCGTGGTTCAACAATCTGACAACGCTGCGCCGCCCGCTGGAAATTGAAATGGGAGGTTTCAAAACCGCCGCCATTTTCTTTTCTGGAAAAATGGGCAGCGGCAGTCAATGAAACGCCATGTCATATCGATCGGGTTAAGCAGCAACGCTGAGCAAGAAAGCCATCGCAATACGTTCGGTGTCCTTACGTCGGTTTTAAACAGCGGGCGACGATCTGCAAAACATCTCGATATGCCAAAGCCGGGCTATTCGATAACGCAGCAGCGTGGCAGCGCAAGATTGAACGACAGGTGAAACAGTTGGCCAGACGTGAAGCTGAAGCGCGTTATACCATTCATATCGGCACCCATGGGCCGGAAGCAGATTGGCCACCATTGATGAGTAAATCGACCTGGCCAGTCATGGGTCAAAAACTCCGGATTTCACGTAGCGCCATCAAGGTGCGCATAATGTATATTATGTTAAATTAGCTATGCGATCGCGTAGCGACAACCGGCTGACCCCCTTTAACACGATGCTTCTCTGCCCTTGCCTCTTTTCTCACTGTGGTCGACGAATGCCAATCTTTTCCACGCTGCTGTGATTGCCTCTGTCAGCTAATGTCGATGCTCATCATCTCAATGATGCTTCACCCAACCTGGTGTTCTGCTGGCGCAACGCAACGCGGTGTTCATCTTGCGCATCCTTCTGTCAACTCTGTGGTTTTCTGATTTCGCGATCTTACAGCACCGTTATCAGCGCCGTTTGCACATGCGCCGTCGTCGTGTGAATCGTCTGCGCCATCCGTTCCCGTAGGCCGACGCATTTCATTGATGGTTTTCCATCATCGTCGCCTGTTTCTTCTGCCCGCTATCGTTTCTATAGTGAACCGACTTATTAGCCTGTCGCGGCGGCACATCACCGATCGCAGAATAAAAATACCCGGAGCATCACTATGTTTCCCTCCGCTTTACCGCGCCCGCGCCTGTTGTCACCTGCTGCTGTTCCAGGTTTGCGCTGGGGTATCATCGGCCCCGGCTGGATTGCCGATCGTTTTGCTGAGGCGCTGCGGCACCATACTCATCAGCAGCTGGTTGCCGTAGCCGGACGTAACGCTGAAAAGACTCAACGTTTTGCGGAAAAATGGGCCATTCCGCAGCGTTTTGACAGCGCCAGCGCGCTCCTGGAGATGAAACAGCTCGATATCGTCTACATTGCCACGCCGCATAACCACCACTTTCCCGACGGCCTGCAGGCGCTGCGCGCGGGCAAACACGTGCTGATTGAAAAGCCGCTGGCGCTAAACGCCCATGAAGGCATGGCGTTAAAACAGGAAGCGGAATCGCGCAAGCTGCTCTGTATGGAGGGCATGTGGTGCGATTTTACGCCAAAGTATGACGTTATCACCCAGCTGCTGCTAAACGGTGATTTGGGCGACGTTCATACGCTGTTGGCCGATCATGGCCAATATTTTCCTGCCGATCACCGTATTTTCAATGCCGATCTCGCCGGTGGTCCGCTACTGGATCTCGGCAGCTATCCGATTGCACTTAGCGTTAAGGTCGCGGGCGGCGTGCCGGAGCAGGTTTTTGCTCAGGGTCAGGCGGCACCACAGGGCGTCAATGGCCAGGCCTCAATGCTCTTTACCCATAGCAACGGCACGCATTCGGTGCTGAATACCACGCTGTTCAGCAACACGCCGGGTCGTGCGGTGATTGGCGGTAGCGAGGCGACATTGATGCTGGACGGCCCTTTCTACGCGCCGGGTAATTTTACCCTGAGCGCCAGCCAAAGCTCGCAAACGCTGGTGTGGCAGGATGCCGGTCAGCACTACGCCCAGCTGGCACATGAAATTGAGCACGCCGCCTGGTGCGTCGGCCAGGGAATCAGTGATTCGCCGGTACGGCCGTTATCGACCGCGCTGATGACATTGATTACCATGGATGAAGTGCGTCGCCAGTTGGGCATCGTGTTCAACGAAGAGCAGCCGCACTGATTGCATACCCGTCCGCCACAGCCTGGGTTGCGCCCTCGCCTGCGATCCGCACCGGATCCGGCGGGCATGACCGCAGGCTGCCGCGTCACCACGGGTTCGGCACAGGGAAATGGAGTAATACATGGCAGAAAAGTTGACCCTGGAAAGCCTGGCCAAACGGGCTGGCGTGGGCATCGCCACGGTCGATCGGGTGCTCAACGAGCGCGGCGGCGTGTCGCCCGATACCACACGCAAGGTATTGAAAGCCGCCCGCGAGCTGGGCATC
Source organism: Duffyella sp. Ts4 (assembly GCF_051851875.1). Lineage (NCBI taxonomy): Bacteria > Pseudomonadati > Pseudomonadota > Gammaproteobacteria > Enterobacterales > Erwiniaceae > Duffyella > Duffyella sp. Ts4. The sequence continues at coordinate 120,441 of NZ_JBLYPN010000001.1, forward strand.
AAACGCCTGCTGCCGGAGCCTTATAAACATCCGTGGCAGATTGAAGTCTTCCTCAGCAGCAATGACTCCTTCTTTTTTAAACAGCTGGCGCACCATTTTGCTGATATTGCCAGCGCGCTCGGCTATCAGCGCGTCACCCTGCACCGCACTTTTATTCCGGAATCACAGCCGGAGAAGCTGGCCCAGCGCATCATTGGCAGCAGCAAAATCCGCGACGGCCTGATGGTGTTTGCCCACGATTATCCGTTTATTCACGATGCGCTGCGCCACTGCCAGCAAACCGGCACGCCGGTGATCACACTGGCCACCGACTTGCCTGCGGCGGCGCGCCTGTGCCACGTTGGCGTCGATCAGTGCCAGGCGGGACGCACCGCCGGGCTACTGATGAGTAAAAGCGTTCATCAGCCCGGCGATATCATTATGGTCAGCGGACGCTTTGATTACCGCGCCCATCGCCAGCGTATCAGCGGCTTTCGGGACGTTGTCAGCCAGCGCGCGCCGCAGTCGCAGCTGCGCGAAGTGCTGGCGGGTATGGATCAACGCCACACTATCCGCGCCCTGCTCGACGATCTGCTGGCTGAATCGAGCCATGTCGTCGGCCTCTACAACACCGGCGTCGGCAACAGCGAGATCAAAGAGGTTCTGCTGCGTCATCAGCTGCTCGGCAAATGCGTCTGGATCACGCACGAACTCTATTCTGTTACCCGCCGCCTGCTGGAGCAGGATGCGGTCAGCTTTACCCTCGACCAAAATGCGCGTCAGCATGCCCGGCTGGCGATCGATATTCTGCTGCGCCATCTGGAGAGCGGTTTTCAGCCGGATGAGTATCAGGACGGCAACGTGGCGCTGAAAATTATCACCGCCGAAAATCTCGACTAGCGGTGCAGCTTTTCGCCCTGATCGCAAGGCGATCTGTTGGTTTTGCGACGGAGAAAACATTCCTCGCCAGTGAGTTTGACCGGCATCGCAAAATGAAATATTTAATCTGAATTTTAATTTTATGAAAATTTTGTTTGCTTATAATCCTGTGATGTTTCATTTACCGCCGTCGCCAACAAGCATCACAGGAGCCCAACATGAAAATCGCTTTTGACGTGGATGTCATCAAAGATTTAGGTATCACACGCATGGTCCATCAGGTGGCCGACTGGGGGTACAAATATATTGAGCAGTCGCCTCATCCGCAGATCAACCCGTTCTATAAGCACCCGAAAGCCAGCCGTGAGGTGATCACCGAATACAAAAACGCCCTGCGCGCCACCGGTGTGGAAGTCTCCTCTTTTATCGTGGTCTATCGCTGGTCCGGCCCGGATGAGATGCGTCGTCAAGCGGCGGTGACCAACTGGAAGCGCATGATTGAGATTGCGGTAGAAATGGGCGTACAGGTGATCAATACCGAGCTTTCCGGCACGCCAAACGAACCGGAAATCTGCGAAGAGATGTTTTATCGTTCGATGGAAGAGCTGCTGCCCATCGTTGAACGTGAAGGCATCCGCATCGAAATTCAGTCACATCCCTGGGATTTCTGCGAAGAGAACAATGAAACCGCCGATCTGGTAAAATCGTTCCGCAGCGAGAACGTGAAATATCTCTACAGCGTGCCGCACACCTTCTTTTACGACAAGGGCAAGGGCGATGTGAAAAGCATGCTGAACTATGCCGGAGAAGATCTTTCCCACGTGCTGATCGCCGACACCATGAACCACACCAAACATTGCCGCTACATCGTCAACCCGCCGGGCGTGGATGCGGTGGTGCATCAGCATGTTGGCGTCGGCGAAGGCGAAGTCGATTTTGATACGCTGTTTGCCACCCTGCGCGAGATGGATTTTGCCAACCGCCAGTTTAAGGTCGGGGGTGAAGCGATCATCGCCTCGTCGCTGTTTGGCTACCCGGAAAAGATGAAGTATCAGGCAGTGGAAACCCGTGAGCTGATCGAACGTCAGCTGCTGGGACGCTAATCCCTGAACCGCCCTGCGGGGCGGATTATGCTGCCTGGCGTTATGAGCGCCTTGATGTTAACGTCTTGTTGTTATTATTGTTAACGGAAAAATCATCCACGCGCTTTTTCCCTTTTGCGGCGGAATTCTTTTAACCTGTCCGTCGCTTCACGTTACACTAGCGCCACAATTTCTTTGCAGCGCCAGACCATGACCCTTTCCCGCTCGATAATGCAACGACTCACGGCCGCGATAGCAATCGTCGCCGTGCTGTTGCTGTTTGTCGCGCCGGTGATTTCAACCAGCCTTGCGCCGCAGATGATGATGGCGGACATGCCGGAAATGGCGATGGATCAGATGATGCCTTCCCATCACGGCGACGATCACGCGGCGGGCATGATGGACCATGCGGCCATGAACGACGCGGGCTTTGCCTGCGGCTATTGTGACCTGCTGATCCATGTGCCGCTGCTGCTCTGGCTGTTTATTCCTTTTATCTGGCTGGCGCTGCTGCTGTCACGCGCACCACCGCCCGCGCCCATCGCCGCGCCACTGCTGCGACCACGTCGGCAACTCTACCGTCCACGTGCCCCGCCGCGTCCTGCCCGCATCCTTTTAGCCTAACCGCAACGTCAGCGTGCACCTGCCGCCGCCGACCTGCGTCCTGTTTATTCTGTTAAGAGTAAAATGATGACTTCTACTGGATCCGTGCATGGCGCGCTGTTCACCCTGATTCGCCGCCTTCATTTTTACATTGGCCTGTTTGTCGCGCCGTTTATTTTTGTCGCCGCCCTGACCGGCACGCTCTATGTCCTGACACCACAAATTGAAAACGCGCTCTATGCCGATGCGCTGACCACCCAACCGCAAGGCAAAGCGCAGCCGCTGTCGGCGCAGATTGCTGCCGCGCGCGCCCATACCGGCGAGCGGGCAAAAATCTATGCGGTTCGTCCCGCTCCCGGCGCAACCGACACCACGCGCGTGCAGTTTACCCGTGCCGACTTGGGCGCATCGGAATCGCGCTCGGTGTTTATCGATCCCTACACGCTGGCGATTAAAGGCGATATGACGGTGTACGGCACCACCGGCGTGCTGCCGTTTCGTATGTGGCTCGATCAGCTGCATCGCGGTCTGCTGCTGGGCGACGTCGGTCGCCTGTACAGCGAACTGGCCGCGTCGTGGCTGTGGATCGCCGCGTTGGGCGGCCTGATATTGTGGCTCGGCACGCGTTCCCGTCGCGTGGTGAAAAAGTCGGGTGCCCGCCACTGGCACGTCACGCTGGGACTGGTGCTGGCGGCCGGCCTGCTGTTCTTCTCCGCCACCGGCCTGACCTGGTCGCAGTGGGCAGGCAGCAATGTCGACCGGATGCGCGCCGCGCTGAACTGGATGACGCCGCAGGTTAACACCGCGCTGGATGGACGTGCTCCCGACAGCGCACCCGATCCGCATGCCGATCATAACGGTTCTTCCAGCATGCCAGGCATGGATATGAGTATGCCGATGCCTGCGGCGCCAAAAGCGCCAGCGCAGCGCAATCGCGCTGACGCCGACTGGGATCGCGTGCTGAGCAGCGCGAAGGCGGCGGGTTTGCAGTCACCTCGTCTGGAGTTGCGTCAGCCAAAAAACAGCGCGTCGGCGTGGACGGTCACCGAAGTGGATCGCAGCTGGCCATCGCATGTTGACGCGGTCGCGGTAAATCCCGAGACCTTTAGCGTTATCGATCGTGTGCGCTTCGCCGATTTCCCGCTGGTGGCGAAACTGACCCGCTGGGGCGTTGATGCTCATATGGGCGTGCTGTTTGGCCTGCCGAACCAGCTGCTACTGGCGGCGTTTGGTCTCGGGCTGTGCACGATGATCGTGCTGGGCTATCGCATGTGGTGGCAGCGTCGCCCTAAACAGAGTGAAACCAGCCCGGCGCAGACGCTGGCCGAGGCCTGGCTGCCGCTGCCGGGCTACATCAAAGCGACCAGTTTGCTGATCGCCCTCGCGCTGGGCTACGCCTTGCCGGTGATGGGTGCCAGCCTGCTGCTGTTTGTGCTGTTCGATATTCTGCGCTGGCGCGACGATCATCGCGTGGTGGATGCGTCCGTGGTCTATCCCGATACGCCTATCGGCATTATGCGCGCCCGCTTTGCGGTGAAACGCAAAGAGATGCGTTATTTTCTGCGCTCGCTGGTGGTGCTGATATTGGTGGTGGGCACGGTGATCACCAATGCGGTAATTGGCGGAGTGGTCGATCAATACCAGATCCCGTTCAGTGACTGGACCATCACCATGTACATCATGCAGGGCCTGATGGTCGGCGTGTACAGCCTGGTGATCACCGGACTGTTATCGATTCCGCTATGGTATTTCTTCCTCGGCGAGAGCGATAAACAGGGCGAATAGCCGTCGCGTGTCAGATGATTTTTCGTATGTTACAGGGCCTTTATGGCCCTTTTTTTATCTCTGATCTCCGCCGTGCGGTGCCAGTGCGGCCTTCAGCGCCTCAATAAACAGCGTCACCCGCTGCGGCAGAAAACGCACGCTCGGCAGCACTGCCCAGACCGACAGCGACTGCGGAGTGGCATCCTGCAACGTCACTTCTTGCAGCAGGCCCGCGGCGATCTCCTGCGCGACATCCCATCGCGTCAGCTGCGCTACGCCCAAACCCTGTACGCATAAAGCACGCACCGCCTCAACGCTGGCCGAGCTGAAACGGCCATCAACGCTGACGCTGCTTACCTGCCCGTCAATCTCGAATGACCAGTGCAGCAGGCTGGAGAGGCGCAGGCAGTGATGATCGTCTAGCTCGCGCAGGGTACGCGGTGTGCCGTGCTGCGCCAGATACGCCGGTGAGGCGCAGAGTATGCGTGGATTAGCGGAGATACGCCGCGCAATCAGTGACGAATCACGCAGCGGCGCGACGCGTACCGCCACATCAATGCCACGGCTAACGATATCGACCACCTCGTCTGCAAGCTGTAAATCGATGCGCAGTTCGGGGTTGGCGGTCAATAAGGCAGGAATCAACGGCAACACATGACGTCGACCGAGGCCCGACGGCGCGGTAATGCGTAACAGGCCGCCCGCGCCTTTGGTGTCGGGCAGAAAGCGGGCTTTGGCGCTCTCTTCTGCTTCCGTCATGGCGCGGGCATAGGGAATAAACTCAGCGCCTTCCTCGGTAAGCGAAATGGCGCGCGTGGTGCGTTGAATCAGCCGCCGGCCGATCTCCTGTTCCAGCGCTGCCAGGCGACGAGACACTTTCATCGGCGCCAGATTAAGCCGTCGCGCCGCCTGCGCAAGGCTGTGGCTTTCGGTCACGACCAGAAACAGCCTGACGTCATCAATGTTCATTGGGTATCGCCTGTGCAAGGGGAAGTGTTGAGCCTCTTACGGCTCTGATCAACGCTGATTATATCCAATTTTGATATTCTGGCTTATCAGCAGCCGGGATTTCTTCATCACTCTGGCCGGATTATATTGCAGTACGAGATAAACCGACCCGGAGCGAGCATGTCCACGTCCCCTCTTTTTCACGCAGCAAAGATCAACCAGCTACAACTGACCAACCGGCTGGTGGTGGCCCCGATGACGCGCGTAAGCGCCTCGGAAGATGGCATCGCCAGTGAGCGCATGGTGCGTTACTACGAAGATTTCGCGCGCGGCGGTTTCGGCCTGACGATCAGCGAAGGCATTTACATCGATGATCAGTGGTCACAAACTTACGCCTTTCAGGCTGGCATCATTAATGCCCGTCAGGCAGAAGCCTGGCGTAAGGTCACCGACGCCGTGCACCGCCAGGGCGGAAAGATCCTGGCGCAGATCCAACACGCCGGTGCGCTTTCTCAGGGCAATCATTACCAGCAGGAGACCGTTGCCCCCTCGGCCATTCAGCCGCTGGGCGAACAGCTGCCGTTTTATCGTGGTGAAGGCGATTATCCGCAGCCTCGCGCCCTGAGTGACGCTGAAATTCATCAGATTATCAGCAGCTTCGCCGATGCTGCCGAACGCGCGATAAAGGATGGCGGATTTGATGGCATCGAAATTCACGGCGCCAATGGCTATCTGCTGGATCAGTTTCTCACCCGCTACACCAATCAGCGCAGCGATAAATGGGGTGGCGATACCGCCGGGCGGATGACGTTAAACCTGGCGGTGATCGCCGCGGTACGCGCACGTATTGGTGATACGGTGCCGCTGGGCATCCGTATTTCGCAGGCTAAGGTCAACGATTTTCAGCATAAATGGCAGCATGGTGAGGAGGATGCGCGCACGGTATTCAGCCTGTTGGGCGATTCAGCGATTGATTATATTCATGTCACCGAGCATGAAGCCTGGCAACCGGCATTTGCGGAGAGCCCACTTTCCCTGGCGGCGCTGGCACGGCAGTTTGCGCCGGGCAAAATCCTGATCGCTAACGGTGGCCTGCATCAGGTGGATAAAGCAGAGCGGCTGCTGGATCAGGGCGCCGATCTGATCGCCCTTGGCCGTGGCGCGCTGGCTAATCACGACTGGCCGCAGCGGGTTAAAAACCAGGCACCGCTGCGCGAATTCGATCGCACCCTTCTGGCGCCGATCGCCGATATCAAAGCCAGCGAACTGCCATCCTGAGGCCGTTGCCGGGCGCTGTGCTATCGCAGTCGCCCGGCGCCGATCGCCAGTAAAGAGAGAACGATCAGCGCCCCGCCTGGCGCCAGCACTACCCAACCGGCACGCTCGACATAGGGCATGCCTTCGGCCAGTAGTCGTCCCCATTCCGGCAGCGGCGGCGCGGCGCCCAAGCCTAAAAACCCCAGTGACGCCAGCGCCAGCGCAATGCCCGGCACGCGCAGCATGGCGTGGCGAAACAGCGGTCCGGCCACCGCAGGCAGCAGATAACATAGCCCGGCGCGCAGTGGGCCAACGCCCAGTATCGGCAGCATCTGAACCCATGCGCGCGCCCGCGCCTCACTTAATAACGCCGCGGTATGCGCCGCCAGCGGTGCCCAGCTCACCACGATCACCGCCAACACCGCGCCGCCTGCGCTCGGTCCGGTTAACGCCGCCACAATCAGCCCGGCCATTACCGGCGGCAGTGCGTTTGCCGCCTCAATCGGGCCGCTGCAAAAACGCGGAAAAAAACCGGCCAGCAGGCCGATCAGCAGGCAAATTAGCGCGGCGACAAACGCCATCACGCAGGTATGCAGCGTGCCGTGTGCCACCCGCGCCAGCAGATCGCGGCCCATGGCATCAGCACCAAACGGCAACGCCAGCGACGGTGGCTGCAAACGCGTAAAGCCTGACAGATAAGGATCGCGCGTTAACCCGGCCAACAGCAGCAGGCAAAATAGCGCCAGGCACAGCGCGGTCAGCCAGATGGCGCCGTGGGAAGATGGGGTGCGGTTAATGGCGGGCGTTGGCATCGCGCCGCCGCGCAGCGCCCGTCCGAGCAGCAGCTGTCGCAGCGCGCTGGTTAACAGCCCTGCCACCGCGGCCAGCAACAGCATAATCAGCACGCCCGCCTGCAATGCGGGCAGATCCTGCGCCGCGGCAGCGCCGAGCGTGGCGCGACCGATGCCCGGAATGGCAAAGACTTTTTCCACCGCAATGGCGCCGCCGGTCATCGAAACTAACACCAGGCTCAGCAGCGGCAGCACGCCCGGCAAAGCCCGCGTTAGCAGCGCCAACAGCAGATGACGACGTGCAATGCCAGCCACGCTCCAGGTCAACAGCCATTTTTCGTTCAGCGATTCACTCAAGGCATCAGCAAACATTCGTCCCAGATAGCCACCGGCCGGAATCCCCAGCGCCAGCGCAGGCAGGATCACATGCTGCACGCCCTGCCAGCCGTAAGGTGGCAGCCAGCGCAGCCATACCGCGCCGACGATCAACAACACGGTGGCCAGCAGAAACTCCGGCAAGGTGGTCAGCGTCGCCGCCGCGATGCCTGAAGAGACCCGCGGTTTTCCATGCAGGCCGCGCCACAATACCGGCAGGCAGAGTGCCGCCGCCAGCACGGCGGCAACCAGCGCCGCCGCGGCCATCAGGGTTAACGAGACGCCGGCAGCCTGTAACATGCCGGGCAGCACAGGCTGACCGGAAACCCACGACACGCCCGCATCGCCCTGCAGCAGCTGCCACAGCCAGTGGCCAAACAGCGACAGCGGGCCACGATCGAGGCCCAACGACTGACGAATCGCCGTCAGGGTTTCCGCCGTCGCCTCCTGCTCGCCGGAACGGGCGCGCAGCAGCGCCAGTGCCGGATCGCTGCCGGAAAGCCAGGGCAACATGCCCACGATCAGCAGAATGCCAAAGAAGGTCAGCAACCTGGAGAGCAATGTTAGCCGGTGCGGCGTACGCACAAGCGTGGCGCAGGTACGGCAGTAAAGGGATTCACTCATGGCGCGGTGGGCACCAGAACGGTGGCTTCATCGATCAACATGCGCTCACGCGGATCGCGCAGCGCACCGTGCAGCTGCGGATTTTCGCCCTGAATTACCCGCTCATGCAGCAGCGGGATCGCCGCGTCGCTGGCCAGAATCAGCTGTTCAGCAGCCACGATCGCCTTACGACGCGCGGTGCCCGCTGGCAGAGCCGCGGCCTGCTCCAGCGCGCGGTCGATGGCCGGGCGGCAGAGCTGAGCAATGTTAAAGGATCCTTTGCAGCTGAAATCGCTGTAAAGATAGGCGACCGGATCGCCGGAATCGAGCACCGTGGCGCGCGAGAGAATAAAGGCATCAAACTTACCGGCCAGCGCATCCGCCTCAATTTGCGCATATTCACGCACCACCTGCTTAACGGTAAAACCGGCGGCGGTCAGCTGTTGTGCCAGATAGACCGCCACTTCAGGCAGCTCCGCGCGGTCACTGAAGGTGGCCAGCGTAATGGTCTGGCCCTGCGGCGCGCGCGCGGGCGTCGGTTCGCTTACCGGCTGGCGTAATTGTGCTGCCCACGGCAGCGCCGGGCCAAGCAGACCCTGCGCCACATCGGCACGTTTTTCATAGACATTATCAACCAGCTGCTGGCGATTGACCGCATTACGCACCGCGGCACGCAGCCCGGCGTCGTGGAATGGCCCGGTTTTACTGTTCAGGTAGAGCGTATTGGTGCGCGGCATCGGGACTTCATGCACCATGGCGGGATCGAGCAGCGCCACCTGAGAAACCGGAATCGCCTCGACGATATCTGCCGTACCGGTGCGCAAGGCCGCCGCCCGTGCCGTGCCGTCGGGCACAAAGCTGACGTCAATGCCTGCGGCCTGCGCTTTGTTGCCCCAGTAATCGGCATGGCGATCGAGCGTGGCGCCGCTGGTGCCATTAATGCGTTTCAGCACAAAGGGTCCGCTGCCGGCGTTAAGCGGATTGATGATCCCTTTCTCACCGTAGGCCGCGCGCGACAGGATCGCCAGCTGCGGGCTGGAGAGCCGCTGCGGCAACAGCGGATCCGCCGTGGCGGTGGAAACGATCACCGCGTTATCACCGTCGGCGCGCACCTGCAGATCCACGCCGTCCAGAATGCGTGGCTTTGGCGCATACGTCGCGGCGGTACTCAGCGCGTTGACGACTGCCGCCGCATTCAGCGGCGTGCCATCATGAAAACGCACCCCCTGACGCAGCGTCAGCCGCCAGGCATGGTTCTTCAGCGGTTCCCATCGCGTTGCCAGCCCCGGCTGCGCATCGCCCGCCGCATCAAGTACGATCAGGGTTTCCGCCGTACGCCAGCGTGACAGTTTAAACGCGTCGTCACTGAGCGGCGTCAGCCCGGAACGCGGCGGCTGCAGCATAGCGAGATGAATTCGCCCTTCTCGATCCTGTGATGAATCAGACTCATTAAAGCAGCCCGCCAGCAGCGTGCCGAGCGTCAGTATCAGGGCCGGGCGCAGAAGCGATGTCATGGAAATATCCTTATAGTGAAATAACGGGGATCGCCTGCAGAAGCTGGCAGGTTTGTGGATGGTGCGGTGCAGCAAGCAGATCGTCGGTAGCACGATCTTCGACGATCTCACCGGCGTGCATCACCAACAGGCGATCGCACAGCCCGGCCAGCGCCGAGAAATCATGTGACACCATCAGCAGGCCCATGCCCTGTTCGCGCGTCAGCCGCTGCAACAGGCCTTTCATCTGCTCACGCAACGGCAGGTCGAGGCCGCTAACCGGTTCATCAGCCAGTAAAAAGCGCGGCTCTGGCGCCAGCGCCCGGGCAATGGCCACCCGTTGTGCCTGGCCGCCGGAGAGCTGCCCCGCCGGTACATGCAACAGCGTGCGCGGCAGCTGCACCCGATCGCACAGTTCCGCGACCCGCTGGTGCACGTTTTGCAGGCCGAGCAAATGATGCAGCGGTTCGGCAATCAGCTGCGCCACGCTGTGATGCGGTGCCAGCGCACTGGCGGGATCCTGCGGAATGTATTGCACGCGGCGTCGATACCAGGCAAGTGACGCCACCGAGGCCGGGGCGATCGCTCTGCCTTCACAGCTCATCGCGCCGCGGTCGGCTGCGTCCAGCGCCAGCATCACTTTTAACAACGAGGTTTTTCCGCTGCCGGAGGCGCCTACCAGGCCAACGGTTTCCTGGGATTGCAGACGGAGCGATATCTGATTGAGGATCGGCGTGGCTGCTGAATGGCGCTGCCAGAAAGATCGCGGCGCAAAGCGGCTGATGTTATCCAGATGAATAAAATCGTTAGCAATCATCCGGCCAGCGCCTGCCGCGCGGTGAGGATCAGATCGCTGTTCTGACGCGCCGCGGCGATCAGCGTGCGGGTAAAGGGCTGTTGCGGCGACCGTAAGATGCGCTGCATGCTGCCGTTTTCGATCGCCACGCCCTGCTCCAGGATCACTACCCGCTGGCAGAGCCGCGCGGCCACGGCAATATCGTGCGTAATAAACAGCAGCGCCTGCTTGCCTTGCTGCAACAACGTGGTCACCTGCTGTTGTGCCACGACGTCCAGCGCGGTGGTCGGCTCATCGGCGACCAACACACTACTGCTGCTCAGCAGCGCCATCAGCGCACAGATACGCTGACGCTGACCGCCTGACAGCTCGCCAGGGTAGCGATCGCCCAGACCATGCAGGCCTGCGGCATCAAGCAGCGTGCTCAGGCTGCCCTGCTTCGCACTGCCCGCCACCCATTTCAGCTGTTTAGCCACCGTAAAAAGAGGATGCAGTGCCGAAGCAGAATCCTGAAAGATCGCCGCTACCCGGCCCGCGGTACTGCGCTGTAACGCAGGCTGGTGGGCAACATCGATGCCATTAACCAGAATCTCACCGCTGACCACGATACCTGGCGGCAGCGTGCCGGTTAATGCCTGCGCCGTCAGCGATTTCCCACTGCCTGACGCACCCAACAGGCAGAGCCGTTCTCCGGCGTACAGCAGAAAGCTGAGATCGTCGATCAGGATTTTTTGCCCTGCGCGGAGGGTCAGATTGTTAACCTGTAAAACAGGCTGCTCAGAAAGGATCATAGTTACGGTGACGAAAAGGTTACGTTGATTATGTTATAACATAACATATCAAGGTATTGCCAGCTGATGCAAAACATTTCGCGCTGCGCCTGTTTGCCTTGTTTAGCTGAAAAGCCACTGAACTGCGAAGATTTTTAGCGTTAGCCCGGCACAGAGTGCGAAGTTATTTAGGCGGTAAAATTTAGAATGTCTGTTTTCCCTGCAAACGGAATAACCATGAACGACGTTATCAACACCTTTGTTACGCATCGCAGCGAACGCAGCTATCTCGATAAAGCGATTCCGGAAGAGATCCTCACCAATATCATCGAATCCGCTTATCACGCGCCCACCTCCGTGCACTCGCAGCAGATCTCGCTGATCGTTACCCGCGACAAAGCCACCAAAGAGAAACTGGCGGCACTGTGCGGTGGCCAGCCGTGGATTGCGCAGGCGCCAGTGTTTATTACCTTTGTGATCGACCTGCATAAATCAGCGGAAGGCATCAAGCTGACTGGCGAACAGCAAATTGCGCATGAAAGCATCGAAAGCATCGTTTCCGGTAGCCTCGACGCTGGCATCGCGCTGGGTACCGCCATGGCGGCAGCACGGGCGCAGGGTCTGGGCATTGTGCCGATTGGCGGCCTGCGTCGCGATCCGCAGGCGGTCGCCGAACTGCTGAACCTGCCGCCGCTGACCTTCCCGGTGAATGGTTTGGTGCTGGGTTACGTGGATGAACCGGCTGAGCTTAAGCCGCGTCTGCCGATGGCCACATTCCGTCATGAAGAGCGCTACAGCAGCGAAAACCTGCTGGAGAACATTCAGGCGCACAATCAGCAGCTAACCGATCACTGGCAGGCGATTGGCCGTGACGGCGGTGAGGACTGGAGCCACACCGTTGCCAACTACTACAAAAATATCTACTTCCCGGCGGTGCGTCCTGCTCTGCTGAAGCAAGGTTTTGGCATCGATAAGTAATCTCCACGGGCGGTGCCGAGTGCCGCCCGTTTTGTTGTCATCTTTTTCAGGCAGGCTGTGCCTGTTTTCCGGCGGGATATTCCCGCCGCTTTGTTATGGGAAAAATTTATGGTGCATTCTGATCAACCGGCGCAAAAGCCTGCATGGGGCGCCGTGTTCGCCATGTCGTTTGGCGTGTTTGGCCTGATTACCGCCGAGTTTCTGCCGGTGAGCCTACTGACGCCCATTGCCGACAGCCTACAGGTCACCGAAGGCCAGGCGGGACAGACCGTCACGGTTACCGCCCTGATGGCGCTGTTTACCAGTCTGGTGATTTCGCTGGCGACGCGCCGCATCGATCGCCGCTGGGTGCTGCTGGGTTTCTCGTTGATTCTGGTGGCCTCGAATCTGCTGGTGGCCTTTGCCGACAATCTGCATGTGATTCTGGCCGGACGCCTGCTGCTGGGTATCGCCATCGGCGGCTTCTGGACGCTCTCGACCGCGACCGCCATGCGGCTGGTACCCGCCGAACAGGTGCCGAAAGCGCTGTCGATCATCTTCAGCGGCGTGTCGCTGGCAACGATCATCGCCACGCCGTTGGGCAGTTTCCTCGGCGATATCATCGGCTGGCGCAATATCTTCCTGCTGACCGCGCTGCTGGGCGGCCTGGCGTTTATCTGGCAGTTTTTCTCGCTGCCAGCGATGCCCGCCGATCGCGAAAAACGGCATGGCAGCATGCTGTCGGTGCTGATGCGTCCCGGTATGCGCTGGGGCATGGTGGCGATCATTATGCTGTTCACCGGCCACTTCGCCTTTTTCACCTACCTGCGCCCTTTTCTTGAAACCGTGGCGCAGGTCAATGTGCACGCCCTGTCGCTGATCCTGCTGGCCTTTGGCGTGGCAAACTTTGTTGGCACTTCGCTGGCCGGTTATCTGCTGATGCGTAATCTGCATCTGACGCTGGGCGGCACCACGCTGCTGATGGGCATCATGGCGATTCTGCTGGCGGTGTTTGGGCATAATTCCCTGCTGGATGGCCTGTGCATTGCACTGTGGGGTATGGCGTTTGGCGCGATTCCGGTTGGCTGGTCAACCTGGATCACCCGTACCGTACCTGACGAAGCGGAAACCGGCGGCGGCCTGTTGGTTGCCACTATTCAGCTCGCCATTACGGTGGGTGCTGCGGCCGGAGGTTGGGTATTTGATGCCAACGGCGCACGCGGCGTGTTCTTTGCCAGCAGCGTGCTGATCCTGCTCGCCTCGATGACCATTTTTACCCGCTTACGCCAGCGCGCCTGAGCATTGTGCGGCCTCTTTCGGGGCCGCGTGAAAGAAATTGATATAAAGATGATGTTGTTGAATGGTTGAAAGCGGCGTTAACTGAGTCAGTGATCGTTAACACGGGGCAAGGCTATTGACTCTACCGGAGGCAAAATGATTATTGCCCAGATTTCAGATATCCATGCAGCCGCTGACAACGACAACCTGCAGCGTCTTGAGCGGGCCCTCGCCTGGCTGGCAACGCTGGCGCCCGATGCGCTGGTGCTCACCGGTGATCTGGCGGATAACCGCCACTGCGAGCACGACCTGCTCGCCGCCTGCCTTAACGCCGTGCCCTGGCCGCTGTTTATCCTGCCCGGCAATGCTGATAACCGCGATCGGCTGCGCGCCACGTGGCCCGAGCGATTCGTTGACAAGCGGCCTGCGCTGCACTTCACCGCGGACATCGGCGGCATCCGTCTGATTGGCCTGGATTCCACGCTGGAAAACAGCGATGCGGGCAGCGTTGCCGCACATCTCGGCTGGCTTGACCAGGCGCTGAACGCGTCGCCTGCTCTGCCATCCATCCTGTTTTTACACCATCACCTTTTTCTTTGTGGCATTCCGGGCATTGATAACAGCATCTGTCACGATCGGCGGCAGCTTGAAACGCTGCTGCGTAACAGTATGCGACCGCCGTTGGCTATCGCCTGCGGGCATGTTCATCGCCCAATGATGAGCCTGTTTGCCGGGATTCCCGCTTACGTCTGCGGATCGGTTTGTGCGGCCAACCCGCTGTGGTTTGGCGCCGATACGGTACCGCCGGTTAACGATCCGGTTTATCTGCTGATTCATCGCTTCAATGATGGCGAGCTGGTGAGTTACCACGTTGCGGTTTAACGCCGCGGCAGCCAGCTTGCTCTTTCTGTCCGACATCTACGTTTCATGAGGATAAAGAATGAAAAGCACGGGCAATACGTTTTTGATTACCGGCGGCGGTACCGGCATTGGACTGGCACTGGCCCAGCGCTGGCACGATATGGGTAACCACGTCATTATCACCGGTCGACGCCAGCAGGTATTACAGGATGCCGTTGCCGGTCGCGAACGCATGACGGCGTATGCGCTGGACGTTACTGCGCCGGACGCGATTGACCGCTTTGTACAGCAGGTGATTGCTGATCATCCCGCCATCAATATTCTGGTTAACAATGCCGGTATTTTCAGCGCGGAAAAGGTCACTACCCGGCGTGATATCAGTGATGCAGAGCGGATGATCGAAACCAATATTGTTGGGCCAATGCGCCTCACCAACGCCATGATCGATCATCTCAGCGGTCAACCCAATGCGGCGCTGATCAACGTCTCTTCCGGCCTGGCATTTGTGCCCTTTCCTGCTGCGCCAACCTACAGTGCCACCAAAGCGGCCCTGCACGCCTGGACAGCGGCCATCCGTCCACTGCTGAAAGACAAGGTGGAAGTGATTGAAATTGTACCGCCGCAGGTACAAACCGAACTGACACCGGGTCAGTCGCAGGATGCCAACAGCATGCCGCTGGATGCGTTTGCCGACGAGGTGATTGCGCTGCTGCATGCCACGCCAACGCCTGCTGAAGTTTGTGTCGAGCGCGTGCGCTATTTCCGTGAGGCGGAAGCCAAAGGCCAGTTTGACGAAGCGCTGCAGATGTTGGCGCAGTACAGCTAAGATTGCGGGAAATCCAGGGCGAAAAGCAGGCTTCATGCCGATCGCCCTTTTTTCTGTTTGGCGCTTTTTTTGCCAAAGTTAATGGAACCGGATTAAGAATTATATATGTATGTTGTAACTATGGATGATCGCTACACCTGCTGCTTATCCTCGCCTGCCTGCTGCCCTCGCTGACGCTGGCAAAATCGGTGGCGGTGAACCTGCAAGCCGCCTGTGATATTGAACAGCTTGAGCTGAAACTGATCGACCGCCAGCGAGCGCCCTACGACATTTTCATGTTCGAAGTGCAGATGACCCTCACCGAAGCCGCTGCACAGCGTCGCTCGACCGTGACACGAGAAAATATGCGGCAGGTGCTGGCGCTGTCACTCAATCACGTTCCCCTCACCTCGGCAACGATTCAGGGCGTGCTGGGTGCAAACATACGTGTCGTCATCACAGCAGAGATCGCACAACGGCTGCTCCCTGCCCTGTAGGATAAGCGCTGCCCGCTTAACGCAGCAGCTGCCACTGCTGATACGCCTGATTGACCTGCCGTGGTGACGTGAGCCACACCGCTGGCCCCTGCCAGCTCATGCACCACTTTGCGTTACGTCGGGTTTTTGCCGGCATCACGCGAGTAATATAATTCAGCATTTCCCACGTCACCCTGTCGTTGTCATCATTAACCCCGCCGTAGCGGTGCTTTTGCCACAGCGTACGCGCCAGATAGCGCCGCAGGCTGGTTAACGTAGAAACCTCCAGCACAATTAATCCGGTCGCCCGAGCAAGCCGAGCCGACAGCAGTCCGGTGTAATTTCCCTCCATTACCCAACGCGGTTCAGCAATTGCCTCAGCGTGCAGCGCATGAAACTCTTCTGTGGGCCGCATTTGCCAGGCGGTGTCGGGATAATGATGCAGCCTGTCGAGATACACCACCGGCAGTGCACGTTGCCGACCAATAGCCGCGGCAAGCGTTGATTTGCCGCTGTTCGACGGGCCGATGATCACGATACGCTCACCCAGTTCTGCTAACGACCGCATAAACACCTTTCTCCATGACAAAAAAAAGAGGCCGCAATCATGCGACCTCTTTTCATGTTAATGCAACTATCACGGCTCTTCGATGCGTTCCGCATTCAGCGTGGTACCAGGACCTTTGCCCTTCACGTAGCCACTGACGCGTACTTTATCTTCAGCCGTATACTCTTTGCCTTCAAAGATTTTTTTCGGTGCCATGATAACCATGGTGCCGGTCTGATCGCGGAAATCGTAACGGTTATTACCGTGATCTTTGATGATGTAGCCTTCCAGCGTAACCCACGCATCTTTGCGCATATCACGGGACGCTTTTACCGTGCCCTGACCGGTATCTTCAGAACCTTTATAACCGGCATCCTGCTTGTGCTGAGGCGGTGGCGTTTCGCCCGCTTTGAATCCACCCTCTTCGGCGTTAACCGACAAACTCACCACGGTCATCAGTGCCGCCAGCGTAATTTTCTTGTACATGCTGTCTCCTTTCTGTACGCCGGAACGCCCGGCATCAAACTCACTGACTTAAGCCTGGCACAAATTTCTATAAGTTGTGGATTGAACAGGTTAAAAGCTGCTGACTGGCTAAAAAAAAAGCCCCGCGTTTCGGCGGGGCTGATATTAACTTAACGCATTTTATTTCAGGCGGAACGCCATCACTGCATCACCCGGTGTGGTGCCCATCGAACCGTGACCGCCGGCGGCGATAACAACGTACTGTTTGTTGTCATTGCCCATATAGGTGGCTGGCGTTGCCTGGCCACCGGCTGGCAGCTCGGTTTGCCACAGGATCTCGCCGGTATTGATGTCATAGGCGCGGAAGAAGTTATCTGCCGTTGCACCGTGGAATACCACGTCACCTGCGGTTACCAGCGGTCCACCGTGTGCCACCATGCCCATTGGGAAACCAATCGGGAAGCGGCCAGGCATGAAGCTGGTTTTCAGGTTTTTAGTGGTGCCCACGCGGCGCAGCCATTCGGTTTTACCGGTTTTCAGATCGACACCTACCATACGGCCCCACGGTGGCGCGATACACGGAATGCCCAGATCGGAAGTGAACTGCTGAATCTGAATGGCATAGTCGCCCTGGAAGTTTTCATTCCAGTAAGGCGTGCCATCTTTGCCCAGCAGACGCTTATCCGCGGTTTCCGGCGTACGCTTCAGCAGGTGATATTTATAAGCCAGACGCACCGGAGCGGCGATCAGAATCTGACGCTCCGGATCGATAGCCACTGAACCCCAGTTGAAGACACCAATGTTACCCGGGAAAACAATCGAGCCTTTCTCGGTGGCTGGCGTCCATGGGTTACCGTCGTAGCGCATGGCGTGGAACTGCGTGCGGCAGGACATCTGATCAAACGGCGTAATGCCCCACATCGATTTCTCGTTGATCGGCGCCGGAATGAAGTTCAGGCGCGATACCGGCTGCGTTGGCGAGAAGGTTTCGCCCGCTACGCCGCCGGTGGTGGAAACATCGACCTGATTAATCGGATAGATCGCCTGGCCGGTCAGACGGTTCAGCACAAACAGGTTGCCGGTTTTGGTCGGCAGAATCACCGCTGGCGCACGCGTGCCCTGATAATCGATATCCATCAGCGAAGGCTGCGACGGATTATCACGGTCCCACAGGTCATTTTTCGATGACTGGAAGCGCCATTTAAAGGTACCGGTGTGCAGATCCAGCGCCACCAGCGTATCGCGGAACTTCTCCACGTTGCTGTTGGCATCACGACCACGGCTCAGCTCATCCGGCGAGGCGTTGCCAAACGGCACGTACACCAGACCATTTTTCACATCGGCGCTCAGCGTTGCCCAGGCAACCGGCGTGTCATACGGATAGTTTTCACCGGCGGCAATCGGCTGAGTTTTTTCCGGATTAGCCGGATCAAAGTTCCATACCAGACGACCGCTTTGCGCGTCATAGGCGCGGATCACGCCAGAAGGGTTGCCGGAATGGAAACCGTTGTCCATTACTGAGCCGCCGACGATTACCAGATCGCCCGCCACCAGCGGTGCCGACGTCTGCATCAGTGCATGTGGGCGCACCGTGCCCATATTGGCGCTCAGGTCGATCATGCCGTTATTACCAAAATCGGCACACAGCTTGCCGGTATCCGCATCCAGCGCAATCAGCTTCGCGTCGGTGGTGGCATTGAAAATGCGCTTACGGCACATTGCGGGTGCCGCACTGACGGTGGCATCCGGGGTGGTCGCTGCAGGTTTCGCTGCCGCTGCCGCATCGTAATAGCTCACGCCACGACAGGTTTGGTGCTGTTGCAGGTAAGAGCGGTTTTTCTCAGGCTGGTATTTCCATTTCAGCGCGCCGGTTTCCGGGTTCAGCGCATGCACTTCATTGTGCGGCGTACAGAAATAGAGGCTGTTATTGACCTTCAGCGGCGTCGCTTCAAAGGTATATTCGCCCGCATCTTTATCGGCATCACGCAGATCGCCGGTGTGATAGGTCCACGCCAGTTCCAGGTTGCTGGCGTTGTCTTTACCAATCTGCTTCAGGCTGGAGAAACGCAGGCCGTTATCGCTGCCGCCGTAAGCGGTCCAGTCGTTTGCGGCGCCCTGGCTTTCACTGGCCGTACGCGGATTCGTGATATTGCCCGCCTGCGGATAGGGATCGTAAAACATCATGCCGATCACGATAGCGACCATCACCAGCACGGTAGTGCCGAGGAACGGATGGAAACGACGCGGTGAAGAGGATTTATAGAGCGGCGCAACCACCCACGGCATCGCCAGCCAGACACCAATCAGGCCGATCAGATCGCCGCGTGGGATCCACTGCCATTTGTCGAAGCCGACTTCATAGATAATCCAGAACAGTACGATCCACATCAGCAGCGCATAAAGCGACAGCGCGATGCGTTTGTTGCGGAATAGCGTCCAGGCGGTAATTAACAGCCCGAGCGCCATAATGGCATAGAATGGCGACCCGCCGGCAAGCAGCAGTTTTCCGCCCATATACAGCATGGCCACGCCAAGAATGGCGATGACAATACTGGTAATTTTGTTAAGCATTCAAATCCCTCGATGATCGCGAAGCGCGTGTCGGTGCCTTACGAAATCTTACATTTCGCCTACAGAAGTTTAACGCCGATCACAACTTTGTTAAATAATATTAAATTAATGTTAGCAACGTGATGATTGCTATTGAAAACTATTATTTATTAGCGATTACACTAGGGGAAATTTGGCACTATCAGGGGCGACATCAGGCAGCTTTCAGGCGGTAACGCGGGGAGATAACGGCGGTAGCGGCGCGCGATAAACCAGGAACCAGGAAGCAGGGCCCGCAGTGGATAGCGGGCCAGTCAGCGTAAAATTGATTAGCGGTGTAACAGCATCGGTTTTTAGCCGGTGGGATTGCGTTGTAAATGACTGTGCACAAACGCCCGACAACGATCGGAATGGGGATCGAGAAATACCTGCTCCGGCGGTCCCTGCTCTTCAATCATCCCCTGATGCAGGAAGATCGCCTTGTTCGCCACTTCACGGGCAAAGCCCATTTCATGCGTCACGATAATCATCGTGCGCCCCTCTTCTGCCAGTTCGCGGATGACCCGCAGCACTTCACCCACCAGCTCGGGATCGAGCGCCGAGGTTGGCTCATCAAACAGCAATGCCTTGGGTTGCTGCGCCAGTGCGCGGGCGATCGCTACTCGCTGCTGTTGGCCGCCGGAGAGCTGCGACGGCCAGGCGTCACGTTTTTGATAAAGCCCCACCTTTTGCAGCAGCCTCTCCGCCTCTTCTGTTGCCTCTTTATGGCTGCGCCCCTGCACATGCACCGGCGCTTCGATAATATTTTGCAGCACGGTGCGATGCGGCCACAGGTTAAAGCTCTGAAACACAAAGCCAAGCTGCATACGCATCTGCTTGATGGTGCGCTGCTGAGCGGCGCTGAGCTTTTCATCGACGTTGTCGATAACAATGCGGTTATCTCCTACGGCAATCTCTCCCGCCTGCGGCACTTCCAGAAACGGAATACAGCGCAACAGCGTACTTTTGCCTGACCCACTGGAGCCAATCAGTGAAATCACGTCGCCATCCTGTGCGGTGAGGCTGATATCGTGCAGTACCTCATGGCCGCCATAACGCTTTTTGATGTTGCTGAGCATAATGGTGGGTCTGTTCATTAACGTGCTCCAAATTGATACGGTGACAGCCGGTGTTCCAGCAGGGTCAGCAACCTGCTGACGATAAGCGACAGGATCAGATAGATAACCGCCGCGGTGAGAAACACCTCCAGCGCACGAAAGGTGGATGAGACGATAGCATCGGCAATGCCGGTCATCTCCATCAGGCTGATGGTACTGACCAGCGAGGTCGCCTTGAGCATGGAGATCACCTCGTTGCTCCACGCGGGCAGTGCCTGACGCACCGCTATCGGCAGCGTGATGCGAGTGAAAATCTTACGCGATGACATGCCGCTGACCTTTGCTGCTTCAATCGACTGTGGGCTAACCGCATTCAGGCCGCCGCGCAGGATTTCGCTGGTATAGGCGGCATCGTTGAGAATCAGGGCGATCAGGCCGCACCAGTACGGCTCACGCAGCACCGGCCACAGCACGCTGTCGCGTACCCGTTCAAAACTTCCTAATCCGTAATAGATCATAAAAATCTGAATCAGCAGCGGCGTGCCGCGAAACAGCCAGATATAAAAGCGCACCGGATAGTGCCCGAGCCGCGTCAGTCGCAGCAGGTTAAAGCAGACCGCCAGCAGCGCGCCGCCGATCAATGCCAGCAGCGTCAGATTCAGCGTCAGCGGCAGGCCTCCCAACAGCGCCAGCAGCGTCTGGCTAAAGAAAGCGTTATCCACGCGAACCGTTCCTTGTGGGTGAAGTTGCCTGACCGCGTAGCGCCACCTTCTCGGCGCCACGAAAAACCATATCGGAGAGCGAAGTAATGATCAGGTAGATCACCGCGCCCACCGCATAGAAGAAAAAGGGTTCCTGCGTCGAGCCCGAAGCGGTGGCCACCTGATTCAGCGTTTCCACCAGTCCGGTTACCGACACTAACGCCGACTCCTTGATCACGCTCTGCCACTGATTGCCCATGCCCGGCAGCGCGGTGCGCAGCGCCTGCGGCACAATCATCCGGCGAAACAGCATCAGTCGGCCCATGCCGGTGACCCGTGCCGCTTCCAGCGTGCCCGGCGGAATGGCATAAAACGCGCCGCGAAAGACACCGCTCTGGGAGGCGGCGGAGATCAGGCCAATCGCCAGCGCCCCGGCCACAAAGCCGCTGACGTCAAACGGACCGTGAAACCCCAGCGCCTTGCCAAAAAACGCCACCACTTCTCGCCCGCCAAAATAGAACAGGTAGATCACCAGCAGCTCGGGCACGCCGCGAAATACCACCACGTAACTGCCCGCCAGCCGTTTCTGCCAGCGGCTACCGGCCACCTGCATCCAGCAAAGCAGGCTACCCAGCAGCGCACCGATTGCAAAGGCGGTGAGTGAGACCGAAAGCGTAATCCAGGCCGCCTGCAGCAGCGCAGGCCCCCAGCCTTCGTCGCCAAAGCCGATCAGTTGCCAGTCGATGTTCATTACGCTTTCGGCGTCACATCAAGGCCGAACCACTTCAGCGACAGCGCCTTCAGCGTGCCGTCGTTGATCATCTCCACCAGCGCCTTATCCAGCGCCGCCTTGAGTTCGGTCTGATCTTTACGCAGGCCGATTGCCGTTCCCTTGCCGAGCAGGCCACCGGTAAAACCGTAGCCGCTGGAGGTCAGGCGATCCGGATGCTTCTTCACATAGGCGGCGAAGTTAGTGCGCGACGCCATTACCGCATCCACGCGCTGATTCATCAGGTCAGCAAAGGTTTCCGGGCCCGCCTGATAGGTACGAATGGTGGCAACATCAGCAAAGTATTTATTCAGGAAGTCCGCCTGAATGGTTGCGACCTGCACGGCGATGGTTTTGCCCTTAAAGCTGGCGCGAAGCGTCTCAATCGCGCTGGCGGTTGCCGCCTCATCGCTGGCGACAATCACTTTGTCATCGCCAGGCAGCACCGCCAGCGGTCCCTTCTTCAGGGTGACGAAGCCAGAGATGCTCTGCGTATAGGGATGGGAAAAGGCGATCGCCTGTTCACGGGCAGGCGTAATCGACACGCCATCAATCACCGCATCATATTTCTCATCCAGCAAGCCGGGAATCATGCCGGACCACTTCTGCGCGCTGATCTCATATTTGAAGCCAACGCGCTTCGCCAGTTCCGCCACCATATCGGGCTCAAAGCCGATGATTTTGCCGCTCGGCGTGCTCTGATTAAACGGTGGGAAGGCGGCTTCGGTAGCGAAATGCAGGGTGCCAAAATCTTTTGCCAGTGCCATAACCGGCGTCGCCAGCAGCAGCACGGCGCCAAAGGTAGCGGTAAACAGGGTCTTACGCAGCGTGGTCATAGGTTTTCCTGAGGTTGAGAAGGAGAAAGCAGATCAAACGCGAGGCGCGCCAGCGCTTCGGTACCAATGGCAATGCTCTGTTCGTCGGGCTGATAGTCGGAATTATGCAAATGATCGTCGCGCCCCGGCGTGGCTGAACCGATGTGGATCTGGCAGCCCGGCACGCGCTCGGTAAACAGTGAGAAATCCTCGGCACCAAAGCTGCTGCTGGGCGCCGCCACAATCGTTTTGCCAAACTGGCTGGAGAGAATGGTTTCCAGCTGGCTCACCAGGTGGTCATCGTTCATCAGCGGTGGAACGCCCCGCTGGAAGTGAATCTCCACCTGCACGTTCATCGCCATCGCGCAGCCCTGACAGATGCGGTGAAACGCCTGCTCCATATGCTGGCGAGTCAGCGGCGATTTCGCGCGCAGGGTGCCGCGAAACAGGCAGCTGTCGGGAATAATATTGTGGGTGGTGCCGCCCTGAATATGACCAATGGTCAGCACCGCTGAGTTGGCCGGATCCAGCTCGCGCGCAACGATGGTTTGCAGCTGCGCAATCATCTGTACCGCAGCAATAATCGGATCTCTACCCATGTGCGGTCGCGCGGCGTGGGTCGAGCGGCCGCGCACGATGACATCAAACTCATCGCTGGAGGCGGTGCTGGCACCACGCGTCAGTCCAATCTCGCCGGTGGCCAGCTCCGGTTTGTTATGCAGGGTAATTGCCATCGCAATGCCATCGGCAGCCCCGTCGGCAATCATCGCTTCCGCCCCGCTCTCCGGCGTCTCTTCGGCGGGCTGGAATATCAACCGCACCGTGCCGCACAGCCGCTGGCGTTCACGGCTGAGGATATCAGCCACGCCAAGCAGCGTCGCGGTATGCATATCATGCCCGCAGGCGTGCATCTTGCCGGCATAACGGCTGCTGAACGGCAATCCGGTCTGTTCGTGAATCGGTAAGGCATCCATATCGGCGCGCAGCAGCAGCGTTTTGCCGGGCTGCGCACCCTGAATGTCCACCAGCACGCCGCTGCGGCCCACGCCACAACGCGGGCTGAGGCCAAGCCGTTCCAGTTCATCCCTGACCAGCGCCGCGGTGCGCAGCGTATCGAAACCAAGTTCAGGATGGGCGTGAATATCACGGCGGATCGCCACCAGCGACGGCGCAATTGCGTCAACCCGCTGTTTAATGGCAAGGGAGAGTTCCATGTCGTTTCTTACACTCACAGGTGGCTGAAAATTATTACGGACTGATATCGCCCGGCACATTCATCACTGGCTGAGCCATCATGCCGGGCACGGATTAAGCGCAGCGGTGCAGAGCAATCATTAACAAACTATAGGAATATCCGCAGGATGGAAACAGGAATGTACGGCGAAAAGCGGGTGAAAAGTGAAAAAACAGCGGCTAACGTCGGAGAACCTGGCTGTTATGGCGCAGGGAAATTAATAAATACGATGACAGAGAAATAATTATTCATATCGCTACTGATTTATCGAGGCAGCAGGCGAAACAGATCGTTTTCCCGTGCTTGACCGCGCGGCGGTCTACGTCGGCTACGAAAGCGCCTCACAGTTTAGTCGTGAACCCGTCGGGAGTTTGGCGACTCGCCGCGGCGTGATATCCGGCGATTACGCGTCTCCGCCGGGTAAAGGCGCTGCCGGATGGCATTAAAGAAGTGGCGCCACTCAGGCGCCACAGACGATCAGGCTTTGGCTTCCGGCTGGCGGTTACTCTGGTAGATCAGCACCAGCGCACCGGCCAGCAGTGCCATCGCCAGCCAGCGACTGCCGGATACCGGGATGGCGTGATTTCCCAGCCAGCCGTAGTTATCGATGATGATGCTCATCAGCAGCTGACCGAAAATCACCGACACGGTGGCGATCGCCGCACCGATGCGCTGCACTGCCAGCACCATGATAATGATGTATGGCACACCGCACAGCGCGCCCATCACCTGCCAGCGCGGCACCTCCAGCAGGGTTTGCGGCCCCAGCGGCTCAACAAAGAAAATCAGCAGGCCGGTGACCAGCGCACCCAGTGAAAAGGTTAAGAACGCACACTTCAGAATGCCGACCTGTCCGCCGAGACGACCATTAATCGCCGCCTGCACGCTGAGCAGCGCGCCACCCACAATCGCCAGTAAAACCATCACAATAAGCATTATTCCCCCTTCGCAATCAGCAGCAGTGCGGCCACGATCAATAACAGCGCCAGCAGGCGGCGTTTATCGATGCGGCGATGTTCCATACCAAACAGGCCATAGTGATCGATGATCACGCTCTTGCCCACCTGACCCGCCAGAATACCGGTCATGGTCATAGCGATGCCGATCGCTGGCGTGGTCAGCGTCAGGATAATCACGTACATCGGTCCCAGCACGCCGCCGAGCAGCGTCCAGCCCGGCTGACGGAAAAAGGATGGCGTATCGCGCGGGCTGAAAAACAGCATCAGCAAAAAGGTCAGCGCCGCGCCGATGCCGAAGATGCTCATGGTGGCCCACAGCTCGCCCACCTCATGCCCCAGCGGTCCCAACAGGCCAGCTTCCACCGACAGCCCCATGCCGCCGACGATCACTAACAGAATTAACAGGATTTTCATTATGTTTCCCCAGCTTCCAAAGGCGGGGAGATTACGGCAGGATTTAATGCAGAAAAATGCCATAATCAGCGAAACAGTTTTGCGGAATATGCATTAATGAACGATTTACATACCATCAGCCTGCGTTCGCTGGCGCTGTTTGTCGCCGTGGTGGACAGCGGCAGCTTCTCTGAGGTGGCGCGGCGCGAAGGCGTGGCCGCGTCGACCATTTCCCGCATGGTGCAGCAGATGGAAGCCACGCTTGGCAGCCAGCTGCTGTTTCGTAACACCCGCAACGTATCGCCCACCGAGGCGGGCATGCAGTTTGCCGGGGCAGCGCGCACCATGCTGGCGCAGTTCAATACCGCGCAGGCGCAGCTGATCGACCAGCAGCAGCAGCCCGCAGGCATGGTGCGTATCAACGCGCCGGTGAACTTTGGCCAGCGCCATCTGGCACCGTGGCTGGGCGAACTGCTGTTGCGGCATCCGGCGCTGAAGGTTGAGCTGGTGCAAACCGATGATTTTATCGATCCGCTACAGGAAGGCACCGACCTGCTGTTGCGCATCGGCGAGCTCAAGGATTCCCGCTGTCACGCCCGCGTGCTCGCCCATGAGCACTATATGCTGGTAGCCAGCCCGGCTTATCTGCAGCGCTGCGGCTTTCCCGCGACGCCGGACGATCTGCTGCGCCATCAGTGTCTGCTCTATCGCGGCGTCCACGGCCTGCAGCGCTGGTATTTCCGCGACGACCGCGGCCAGTGGCAGAATCCAGCGGTGGCGGGTGCGCTGGTGGCCAATAACGCCGAAACGCTGATTATCGCCGCGGAGAACGGCCTTGGCCTGGTGCTGTTCCCGGACTGGCTGGTCGTCGATCGTCTGCAGCAGGGCAAGCTGGTGCGCGTGCTGCCCGCCTGTGAAGCCGCCACCAAAACCGCGCCACAGGCGATCTCGCTGATCTGGCCGCGCGCCCACCCGCTGCCGCTGAAAACGCGGGCGGTGATCGACTTCTTCGTGGAGAAATTCGGCCAACCCGCCTACTGGACACGTTGATGCGCTATCGCGGCAACGGCTGAGCTGGCATTAATATTGCTTACCTTTCCTGACAATGGAAATTCAGGAGAAGCCGTATGAATGCCCAACAACCTGCCAGCCGCTATCGTTACCGTATTTTTAGCCTGCTGTTTTTTATCGCCTTAATTAACTATATCGACCGCGGCGCGCTGTCGTTCGCCGCCAACGCCATTTCCCACGAGTACCATTTCAGTAAGGTCGAGTTGGGCGCCGTGCTCAGTTACTTCGGCTTTGGTTATCTGTTTGGGTCGCTGTGCGGCGGCTTTCTGGCCGATCGGCTCGGCAGTCGTAAAGTCTGGCTGCTGGCGGGCGTGCTCTGGTCCCTGCTGGAGATCGCCACCGCCTGGGCGGGCGATCTGGGTATGGCGCTGTTTGGTGGCTCGGCGATCATGGGCTTTGCCGCGTTGCGCATCCTGTTTGGCTTTGCCGAGGGCCCGGCCTATGCGCTAATGAACAAAGCGATCGCCCACTGGGCACCCGATAACGAGCGCGGTATGGCGCTGGGCATCGGCCTGCTCAGCACCCAGGTCGGCGCCCTGCTGACCGCGCCGGTAGCGGTGGGCCTGCTGCTATTAACCCACGACTGGCGCACCATGTTTATCGTGCTCGGTCTGGGCTCACTGCTGGCGATGGCGCTGTTTGCCCGCACCTTTCGGGACGATCCCGAGCAGCATCCGCACGCTAATGAGGCAGAGCGCGCCCTGATCCGCAACGGCCAGGCGGCACAGCGCTCAGAAGCGACGCTGCCGTGGTGGCATTTTTTCACCAGCCGCACGCTGGTGTGCAATGCACTGGGCTACTTCTCCTTTCTCTATATCACCTTTACGCTGATCACCTGGGGACCGAAATACCTGCAGGATAATTTCCATTACGATCTGCATTCGCTGTGGTACGTGGCGATGATCCCGTGGAGCGGCGCCTGCATCACCGTGCTGCTCGGTGGCCGCATCGCCGACACGCTGCTGCAGCGCTACCGAAACCTGCGCCTGGCGCGCAATCTGTTTGCCGCCGTTACCCTGCTGTTCACCGCCTGCTGCTTTCTGGCGATTCCACTGGTCTCCTCGGCGGCGGCAATCATCGCATTGATGACGCTGGGCAACGCGCTTAACGCGCTGGTCAACAACGTCTACTGGTCAGTGGTGATTGACGTTACGCCGAAAGGCAACGTCGGCACGTACAGCGGGATGACGCTGGCGATCGCCAATCTCGCTTCGATTATCTCGCCGCTGCTCAGCGGCTGGCTGGCGGAATATTATGGCTATAACGCCATGTTCACCGCGACCGCTGCCATCGCCTTTGGCAGCATGCTGGCGATGACGCTGCTGCAGCCGGAAAAGCGCCTGCAGGCACAGACTTCTGCCACGCTGCGCGAACAGCAGGCGTAACCGCTTTATCGGCCGCCTGTTCGGGCGGCCCTTTCTCCCTTCTTCCTCTGCGCGCTTTTCATCACCGGCGAGGTACAAATCGCGCTTTGCTGATACCTTTTTTGTATAACAAACAGAGCAATTCCGCTGTCTCTGCCAATGGCGTTTACTGGCTGCCTCAACCGCAACAGGAGTCAGAAATGAAAACATATTCACTTGCCAATACCCACCGTGCTATCGAACTGCCTGCCATCGGTTTTGGCGCCATGGGCATTTCAGAATTCTACGGCGAGACCGATCAGGCCAGCGCGCAGGCGGCGGTCAGCCACGCGCTGCAACATGGCATCGCTCATTTTGATACCGCCGACAGCTACGCCTTCGGCGATAACGAACGCTGGCTGCGGCAGGCGCTGGCGCTGGACAACGACGATCTGCGCGCCAGCCGGATTATCGGCAGCAAGGCCGCACTGGTTCGCGATGCCAGCCATCCCGAGCGACGTGACATTTGCATTGCGCCAGGCTGGCTGCGCGGTCAGTTACAGCGTTCGCTGGAGAATCTTGGCACCGGTTATCTCGATATCTTTACCGTGCACCGCTTGCCGCCCGCGGCCAGCGAGGCAGAATTATTAACGCTGGCCGATCATCTCAACCGCTGGCGCGATGAGGGCCTGATGCATGCCGTGGGCATCAGCGAACCAAGCCTCGCGCAGCTTCGCCTGCTGCATGCCCACTGCCCGCTTAGCGTGGTGCAATCTGAATACAGCCTGCTGGAGCGCAGCGTTGAACGTAACGGTATCCTCGATTTTTGCCGTGCGGAAGGTATCAGGTTTATCGCCTACAGCCCGCTGTCGCGCGGATTACTCAGCGACGGCTTTCATCCCGACAGCCTCACCGAAAATGATTTTCGCCGCGGCTTACCGCGTTTCAGCGGTGATAATTTTGCTCATAACCACCGGCTATTGACCGCGCTACGCCAGCTGGCGGCGGAGAAGCAGCTGTCACTGTCGACTTTTGCGCTGGCGTGGCTGCTGGCGCAGCAGGTCGCGGTGATTCCCGGCATGCGCAAGCCGCAACGGGTCGATGATGCGCTGGCGGCGCTGGCGGTGAGTTTTACTTCTAAAGAGCTGGCGGCGATTGAGGCGATTGCGCCGCCGGATGCGGCACGGGGCGAACGCTACAGTCGGGCAGCGAGCGAGGTATACGGTTTCAGTGGGAGTCAGCGCTAAGCGCGTTGGCTGATACGACAAAGAGAGGAGCATAAACCGGTAGCACACGGCAAAGGCGCGCTACCGGTTTAACACAGCGGTCAGTCTTCGCCACTGCCGGTCGGTAATTTTCGTACTCTGAACCGGTTGTGCGGAAGCCTGACGCTTTTTTTATCCGCCGGACCGTTTTCTGTTGAACCCGGCGCGGCCATCGGACGGAAGAGTTTTCTTGCCTGCCAGTACGACATGATTTTACTTTCATCGGTCGCACCGTCGGCAAACTGCTCAAGCTTACTGAGGATCGCCTGATTGCTCACCGTCTCCTCAGCGTCAAGCAGGCTCAGCACGGCTTCGCCCAGGGCGTTATACATTTTTCTTATTTCATCGTCGTTATTCAAATACTCTCCTCTGCCGGGAATAAAAGAAGCCAGCCAGACACGGGATATTACTAACCACCGACAACGCGGTATGAAAGCGAAAATGGCGTCGGGACAACTGGCGGTGTTTTAGCAGGCACTGAAAGAGAGAAATCAGGCCAGCCAAATATCGAAGAGTGTTGCAGAGGGTATTCATGCGCTTTACTGATTTGCAGATGTTAAAAAAGCTGGCCGAAGCCAGCGTTTATTAGACAGTTATTCTTTTATTCGCGCCCGAGCAGCAACGCAATTAATTCGTGGTACTGTTTTTCCAGTTCAGGATCCTGATTGTCGGACAGTCTGGCTAACAACTTTGCGCAAATCGCCTTGCGACTTACCGTCTCCCCGGCACGAATAATGTCCGTCACAATGTGGCCCAGCGTCTCTTGCGACGAAGGGAACGCGTCGTTGCTGGACTGCATATAGTCTGAAACCGTATGCTCTGCCTCTGGGGTCCGTCGTTGCTGAAGCATCATTTGCTCCTTCAGGAGAATGGTTGAAAATAAACCTGCATCTGTTGTTAGCTAAGTTATACAAAAAAGCAAAAGCTGTACAGAAAATTCTGTACAAAATATTTTTTAAGGCCAGGCGTTTTCATATTGCTTTTGTATACCGCTTTGCGTATGCATTGCCCTTTTATTTTCTCTTCGCTTTACCTGCAGAATAAAATTTGCGTCATTAAAAGACTATTTAACAAAAAAAAGCGCCGCTGAGAAGTGCCAGGGCGCCGGTTTTATTGCCTGCCGTTATCATTTATTACCGTTAATAAAACGCAGGCCGTCAGTCAAAATGCTTATTTGCCGTAGCTGAAGGTTAATAATGAATGCCCTCGGGATTGATCACCGATGTTTTAACCGCCTCATCCTGTTCGCCCCAGCGTGCCAAAACCTGTGCGTAGCGCCCGCTGTCGATGGCACTGTTCAGCGAGGCGGAGAGCGCCGCCGCCAGCCCGTTGCCCTTTTTGGTGGTCACTGCTACCCACGCGCGAAACGGCCCGCTGCCCACCAGCCGCGTCTGGCCGTTGAGCGCGGCTTTATACGCCGCGATTGAATGGGGGCCAAACTGCGCATCAGCCCGCCCGGAGAGCAGGCTCAGGGTGGCGGAGGCGTCGTCGGTTAAGTAGATCGGCTCAACCGGCGACAGCCCTTTTGCCCGATTCTCTTCATCCCACTTCAGCAAAATGCGCTCCTGGTTGGTGCCGGAAGCCACGATGATGCGCTTGCCCGCAATCTCAGCGGGCTGGTTAATGCGCGTGATGGCGCTGCTTTTCTTCACCACAAAGGCGTGGTTATCGGCACGATAAACGGCAAAATCAAAACGTTGCTTACGTTCTTCAGTGACGGCGATATTAAACATCGCCACGTCGTAGCGCCGTGCGGTCAGGCCCAGCGGCCACTCCTCCCACGAGGCGGGCACCAGCTTAAGTTTGAGGCCAAGGCCGTCGGCGATCAGGCGGGCAATATCCGGATCGCTGCCGATGCGGGTCTGGTTATCGCTGGCCAGCAGCGCCAGCGGCGGCGAGTTAGTTGACGAGGTCGCCACAGTCAGAGTGCCAGGCGTCACCAGCACGTTGGGACTTGGCAGCAGCGCCACCGCCGCCGCGCTGACCGGTGCGTTGACTGGCCGTTCGTTGGCCAGCAGATCGATGGCGGATGCCTGCGCGGCCAGCGAGAACAGCGCGCTGGCGATCGCTACCCCTGTCAGGTTTATTCCTGAATATCTCAGCATTTCACAGCACCTTATCGAGAAAACGCCGCGTGCGATGATGCTGCGGATTGTGCAGCACCTGCGCGGCGCTGCCCTGCTCAACGATTTTGCCATCCACCATAAACACAACGTTATCCGCCACCTCACGCGCAAAACCGATTTCATGGGTGACGATCACCAGCGTGGTGCCCGAACGCGCCAGCTTTTTGATCACGTCGAGCACCTCGCCCACCAGCTCAGGGTCCAGCGCCGAGGTCGGCTCATCAAACAGCATCACGCGCGGTGACAGCGCCAGCGCGCGGGCGATAGCGATACGCTGCTGCTGACCGCCCGACAGATGGCGCGGCCAGGCATCAGCCTTGTGGCGCAGCCCCACGGTTTCCAGCAGCTGCCACGCCAGCTCCACCGCCTGCGCGCGGCTGCATTTTTTATGGGCGATCGGCGCTTCAATCAGGTTATCCAGCACCGTCATATGGGGAAACAGGTTGAAGTTCTGGAACACATAGCCAACGTTGATGCGCTGACGCAAAATCGCCTTCTCCTTCAGTTCATACAGGCGGTCGCCGCGCCGCTGGTAGCCGATGTAATCGCCGTCGATCTGAATAAAGCCCTCGTCGACCCGCTCCAGATGGTTGATGGCGCGCAGCAGGGTCGATTTGCCCGATCCCGACGGCCCGAGGATCACCGTGACCGAACCCGGTGGCAGCTGCAGCGACACGCCATCCAGCGCCTTGTGTTTGCCAAACCACTTGCTGACGCCGGTAATGACGATCTCTCCCTGCGCCGGCTGCAGGCGGTAATCAATGGCTTCGGACATGATCGGGCTCCTGTTTATCAGTGAATGAACGGATGCGACCGCGCCATTGCCGCCAGATTGACGGCGCGGGCTGGCGATCGACGCTGCGAGCCAGCCAGCGCTCAACGCCATATTGCAGCAGCGACAGCACGCTGGTAATTGCCAGATACCAGGCCGCACCCACCATCAGCAGCGGAATCACCTGCTGGGTGCGGTTGTAGATCATCTGAATGGTGTAGAACAGCTCCGGCATGGCCAGCACATAGACAATGGCGGTGCCTTTGGTCAGGCTGATGATTTCGTTAAACGCGGTGGGAATAATGGCGCGCAGCGCCTGCGGCAGCACGATGCGCCAGGTGCGCCGCCAGGATGAAAGCCCGAGCGCGGAGGCCGCTTCAAACTGGCCGTGATCGACGCCGAGAAAGCCGCCGCGAATGATCTCAGCGGTATAGGCGCTCTGCACCAGCGTCAGGCCAATCACCGCCGCCGGAAACTGCCCGAGCACGTTGATGGTCTGAAACGATCCCCAACTCAGCGCGGTAAACGGAATGCCCACCGACAGCGTCTCGTAAAGATAGGAGAAGTTGTAGAGGATAATCAGCACCACGATCAGCGGCAGCGACCGAAACAGCCAGATATAGCCCCAGGCCAGGCTGCTCAGCAGCCACGAGGGTGACAGGCGGGCCAGCGCCAGCAGACCGCCAAACAGCAGGCTGAGCACCGTGCCGCACAGCGTCAGCAGCAGCGTCTGATACAGTCCGTTGAGGATCACCGGATCGAAGAACCAGCGGGCAAACACCGCCCACTCCCAGCGCGGATTCAGCGCCACCGACTGAACCACCGTGGCCAGTATCAGCAGCGCCACACCGGCGCCGAGCAGGCGCAGCGGATAACGTGCCGGTATGACGCGCAGTCCTGGCGTATGTTTCATGATCGTTCTCCTCTGTCAGCTCGCCTGCGCCACGGCGTGGGCATCAATGATTTTGCTAAAGCGCAGTCGGCCATCGTAAGGCGGCTGGCTGTACTCCTCCGGATCGCGGGTGATATCGAACTGCGGCAGATAACCGTGGCCCAGATAGAGTTTCACCGCCTCCGGCTGGCGAAAACCGGTGGTGAGCCACAGACGCTGATAGCCCGCCCGCAACGCGCGCCGCTCCAGCTCCTGCAGAATCACCAGCGCAATGCCCTGACGCCGCCAGTCGCGGCGCGTCCAGATACGTTTCAGTTCCGCGGTCTGCGGGTCGTAAGGCTTATAGGCGCCGGTGGCGATGATTTCCCCCGCCTGCTCCAGCACCAGAAACAGCCCGTGCGGCGGCAGATACCATTCGGTCAGCTCCTCTTCCGCATCGCGCGAAAAGTAATCCTGATAGCGCTCGGCGTACTCACCAAACAGGCCGTTGAGGATCGGCGCCAGTTCAGGCGCATCGGGTGAAAGTTCACGAAAACGTCGGGTGGTCATGGCTCTCTCCTTAATCGCCCAGTCCGGCGGGGTTAATTTCAGAGCGATCGATGCGCTCGACATTTTCTCCCCAGCGGCTGAGCACCTTGTCATAATCGCCGTTGGCCATCACGCCGTTCAGCGCGGTGCTGATCGGCTGCGCCAGGCCGCCTGCTTTTTTCAGGGTGACGGCGATATGCGCCGCTTTCGGCCAGCCACCGTCAACGCTGCCGACTAACCGCGTTTTACCGGTCAGCGCCGCTTTCCACGCGCCGGTGACGTTCGGACCAAACCAGGCGTCGGCGCGTCCGGCCTGCAGCGCCAGCGTCTGTGCGGCATCATCTTTGGTGTAGACCGGCACAAACGGCTTCAACCCTTTCGCCTGATTCTGTTGATCCCACGCCAGCAAAATCGCCTCCTGATTAGTGCCGGAACCGACGATGATGCGCAGCCCGGCGATATCTTCCGCTTTGGTGATGGCGTGCAGCGGACCGCTGGCTTTGACATAGAAGCCCAACGAATCCTTGCGGTAGGTCGCGAAATCAAACCGCGCCTTGCGATCTTTGGTCACGGTGATGTTACTGATCGCCGCGTCATATTTGCCGGAAGCGACGCCCAGTGGCCAGTCTTCCCACGAGGTGGGCACCACGTTGAGCTGTAATCCGAGGCTGTCGGCCACCAGCCGGGCAATGTCCACCTCGCTGCCCATCAGCGTTTTGTTGTCCTCGCTGAACACCGTCAGCGGCGGCGAATTCAGCGCCGCCACCGCCACGGTGAACTGGCCGGGATGGGCAAAGCGATAGCCCGCCGGTAGCTGAGCGATCGCCTGGCTGTTTTTTGCGGTGTGAATCGGCGTCTGGTTCGCCTCAAGGCTGACGCTGTGGCCATTCAGCGAGACGCTTTCCGCCAGAGCGCTGCCGTTAAGCAGCGCCAGCAGGGTCAGCGCGGCGGCGGTTTTTCTCATAATGGTGCTCCTGTGACGGCGTGGCGATAGCGGTTCAGCGGCGTATCCAGCGCAAAACTGGCGCGTAGCGTGGCGCCGGGATAGTCACGGCGGCTCAGTCCGCGCTGCTGCAACAGCGGCACGACGCGATCGACAAAGCGCGGGAAGGTATCCGGCGTGCCGCCCTGAATAATAAAGCCGTCGGCGGCGCGGCCATGAAACCAGGCCTCCAGCCCGTCCGCCACCTGCTCCGGCGTACCGTGAAACAGCGGACGTGGCGTGGCGGCTTCCAGCGCCGCCTGACGCAGCGACTGGCCCTGCGTCTGCGCCCGCCGCTTGATCTCATCGGTGGTGCTGCGGAAGCTGTTTTGACCGAGTTCGCCCAGCGCCGGGAATGGCGCATCCAGCGCGTACTGGCTGAAATCGTGATGATCAAAGAAGCGGCCAAGATAATTCAGCGCATCCTCAATCGAGACCAGCGCCGCGGTCTGCTGATACTGACGCTCAACGTCATCGGCATCATCACCCACGATCACGCTGACGCCCTGAAAGATGTGCAGCGAATCGGGTCGACGGCCCTGCTTTTCCAGCTGCTGCTTCACGTCGCGATAAAAATCTGCGGCTTCTGCCTGGCTGGCGTGATGGGTAAAGATCGCATCGGCATGCTTTGCCGCCAGCGCGCGGCCATCCTCCGAGGCGCCCGCCTGAAAAATCACCGGACGGCCCTGCGGCGTGCGGCCAATGTTCAGCGGTCCCTGCACCTGAAAGAAATCGCCGTGGTGATGCAGCGCATGCATTTTGCTGGCGTCAAAAAAGGTGCCGCTGGCTTTGTCGCGCACAAACGCATCCTCTTCCCACGAATCCCACAGCCCTTTCACCACCTGCAGATACTCATCGGCGATGCGATAGCGCAGCGCGTGCTCCGGGTGCTGCTGACGGGAGAAGTTTTTCGCCGATCCTTCCAGCGGTGAGGTCACCACGTTCCAGCCCGCACGCCCGCCGCTGAGGTGATCGAGGCTGGCAAACTGGCGGGCAACGGTAAACGGCTCGCTGTAAGAGGTCGAAACGGTGCCTACCAGGCCAATATGCTGCGTGACACCCGCCAGCGCGCTGAGCAGCGTCAGCGGCTCAAAGCGGTTGAGAAAATGAGGAATCGATTTTTCATTGATAAACAGCCCGTCGGCCACAAACAGGAAGTCGAGCTTTCCCTGCTCGGCCTTTTGCGCCACCTCGATGGCGTAGTTGAGATTAATGCTGGCATCCGCCACCGCCGCCGGATGGCGCCAGGCGGACATATTTCCGGCAGCGCCGTGCAGCATGGTGCCGAGACGCAGAACGCGTTGAGTCATGATCTTCTCCGTGGGTGAAATCAGGCTGCGACCAGCAGAGGGCTGGCCAGCTGTTCGATCGACCAGAGCCGTGCGGTGGCGTCGACGATGGGGGTATCGATGATGAATTCATCAATGTCATAGCGCTGATGCAGCGCGTGCAGCTGGGCATGAACCTGCGCCGCGGTGCCTTTCAGCGCGGGAACCTCACGCGGCGTGATGCGGTGTGGCGGATTGCCCGCCTGACGCACCCACGCCTGCGCCTGTTCCTCGCTGCCCACGGTGACCGGCGCGCTGCCTTCCGCCTCCACGCGCCAGAGTTGCAGCGAGGCGGCCAGCGCGGATGCCGCCACCGGGGAGTCAGCCACAATCGCCTGTACCGCCACCAGCGCCTTTTCGCCGCCGCTGCGTGCGCTGTAGAGCGTCAACGCACGTGCCATCAGCTCCCGATCGCCGTTGAGATGCGCAGCAAATACAAACTGCCAGCCGAGCTGAGCCGCCAGCGCGGCGCTCTCTTCGCTGGCACCGAGCAAAAAGCGTGTGGCGGGCTGTGGCGGCAGCGGCGTCGCCTGTAGCCGATCCGCCGCCGCGACCTGGGCGCTGCGGTTGCTCAGCCAGCCGTCAAGCTGGGCCAGCTGCGTGGCGAAGTCGCCTTTTAGCGCGGGGTCACTCCCTGCCTGCAGCGCGCGGGTGGCCAGCGGTAAGCCACCCGGCGCTTTGCCCACGCCGAGATCGACGCGACCCGGCGCCAGCGACGCCAGCAGGTTAAAGTTTTCAGCCACTTTGAACGGGCTGTAATGCTGCAGCATCACGCCGCCGGATCCCACGCGGATCGACGTGGTATGCGCCAGGATCCAGGCGATTAAGATCTCCGGCGCTACGCTGGCCAGCTGCGGGGCATTGTGGTGCTCCGCCAGCCAGAAGCGATGATAGCCCCAGCGTTCAGCGCTTCGCGCCAGCTGCAGGGTGCGGCTCAGCGCCGCGCTGGCGCTCTCGCCATCAGTCAGCGGGCTTTTATCTAACAGACTCAAACGGTATGGCATCGGCCACCTCTTCTCTTCACCAGCAATGGCTCGATAGTGAGACGGGCAACGGATGCAGTAAAACAACAAATCCGGGCAAGTCCATGAGGAAAACAGAAATGCGGCGAACGACGCGATTTTTTGGCCGGTTTAGGCCGTTACGCGCTAACTAAAGCAGAAATTGTGCTTATTCACGGGCAAACAGCCGCCAGCGCAGCGGCTGAATCTGCTGCATATTCAATCAACTGGTAAATAGCGGCTGCCGCTGCATACAAAATACGCGGTTTCCTTCTTATTATTAATTTCCATCCTACTAAAAGAGAAATCACTATGTCTGAGGTCAGCCGTGCAGGAACCTGGTTACTGGGCGAGAAAAGCGTCTCCCGGATGGGATATGGCACCATGCAGCTTGCCGGGCCACAGGTCTTTGGCCCGCCGCGCGATCGTAATGCCGCGATAAGCGTGCTGCGGGCGGCGCTGGAGAGCGGCATCACCCACTTTGATACCAGTGATTTTTACGGGCCGCACATCACCAATCAGATCGTGCGGGAAGCGCTGAGCCCTTATCGTGATGACGTGACCCTGGTGACCAAAATCGGCGTTAAACGCGGGGAAAAAGGCCAGTGGAATCGGGCGCTGACCCCCGAAGCGATTAACGAGGCGGTGCACGACAACCTGCGCAATCTTGGGCTGGAGGTGCTGGACGTGGTTAACCTGCGGCTGATGTTTAATCCGGCAAAACCGGTTGAGGGAGACATTACCGAGCCGCTGGAGGCGTTGATCGCCCTGAAGGAGCAGGGGCTGATTCGCAAGCTAGGCATCAGCAACGCGACGTTGCAACAGGTGACGCAGGCGCGCAGCATGACTGAGATTGTCTGCGTGCAGAATATGTATAACCTGGCGAACCGTCAGGATGACGCGATGATCGACCTGCTGGCCGCGGAAAATATCGCCTATGTGCCCTTTTTCCCGCTGGGCGGTTTCACGCCGTTGCAGTCCGCCGAACTGGATCGCGTGGCGGCAGAGCATGATGCCACACCTAAGCAGGTGGCGCTGGCCTGGCTGCTGCAACGTTCGCCTAATATTTTGCTGATCCCCGGTACCTCTTCGCTGGCGCACCTGCGTGAAAATATCGCCAGCGTCAACGTTGAGCTGAGCGACGACGCCGTGGCAGAACTCGACGCCATCGCCGGTTAATCCACCGGCATCAGCAGGATCATTTTCAGCGTGCGGTTGCTGGCCAGCTGCCAGCTCTGCTGATGAAAATGACGTTCACCCCGCTGATGCCGGAATACCCGCTCGCCGCCTTCCCGCGCCACCACCTGCTGGCGCGCCCAGAACAGCCGAAACGCCTCACTCTGCTCAGCCATCTGCTCAACAAAGCGGTTCAGCGTCGCGTCGTGCTGATAATGCGTGGCATCGGCGCGTAACTCTGCCACCACCCGACTCGCACGCGTCTCCCAGTCCGCCACCAGCGTGCGCGCCAGCGGATGCAGAAACAGAAAACGCATCATATTAGGCGCGGCGTCACGATCGAGCCAGCCGCTGAACAACGTCGCCGCCGCCGCGTTCCACGCCAGCATATTCCAGGTCAGATCCAGCAAATAGCACGGTACGATCACCTGCTGCACCGCGTCGATCGCCATGCGATCCACCTGCGGCACCGGATCCTGCTGCGGATCGTTCTGCTGCGCCAGCGCAAAAAGATAGCGTCTTGCCGCCACGGGCAGCCGCAGGGCATCGGCGATACTGGCAAGCGTCTGCGCCGACACCACGATATCTCTGCCCTGCTCAATCCACGTATACCAGGTCGCGCTGATGCCGCTGAGCTGCGCCACCTCTTCACGACGGAGCCCCTGCGTGCGGCGACGGCGGCCCGGCGTAATACCCACGCGTTCGGGTGCGGTGTTTTCTCGCTGACGACGCAGAAATGCGCCCAGCGTTTTCGGGCCTGACAACAGTGAATCCGCCATCCGGGTACTCCTGATACCAGTATAACCAGCCATATTGTACCCGTATCAATACGCCGTATAGTCATGCTGAACAACCCCGACCTGATGCATTCGCGAGGAAACTCTGATGAAAAATACGCACGAAGAGAAGATTGAGAAACAGTTTGGCGATCGCGCTGCGGCTTACCTGCAAAGCGACGTGCATGCCAGCGGCGACGATCTGCAGCGGCTGGCGCACTGGCTGGCTGAAGACCGTGCAGCATCGCTGCTCGATCTCGGCTGTGGTGCCGGGCACGCCAGCTTTGTTGCCGCCGCACAGGTGGCGCAGGTCACCGCTTACGATCTGTCGGCAAAGATGCTGACGGTGGTGGACGCCACGGCCGCTGAACGCGGCCTGCACAATCTGACCACCCGTCAGGGCGTGGCGGAGCAGTTACCCTTTGCTGACCACAGCTTTGAGGTGGTGATTAGCCGTTATTCGGCGCACCACTGGCGTGACGTCGGCATGGCGCTGCGCGAAGTCAGGCGCGTGCTGAAGCCGGGCGGCAAATTTATCCTGATGGATATCGCCTCGCCGGGCTATCCGGTTCTGGATATCTGGCTGCAAACCCTTGAGATGCTGCGCGATCCTTCCCACGTGCGTAACTATTCACAGGGAGAATGGCTGCGGCTGATCAACGAGTGCGGCTTCAATGCCCGCGAGCTGGTGGCCGGTAAGCTGACGCTGGCGTTTGCGCCGTGGATAGCGCGGATGCAAACCTCACCAACGCTGGCCAGCGCCATTCTTGAGCTGCAAGGTCATGCCGCCGATGAGGTTAAAACCTATTTCGCCTTTGCCGACGATGGCTCTTTTTGCAGCGACACGCTGATGTTTGTCGCCTGCTGACGCGCATAAAAAAACCGGGCGCGCGGGCCCGGTTGTCATGCTCAGCGATCGCTTAGCGCGTGGTGACGCGCCAGACGGTATTGCTGGCGTCATCGGCAATCAGCAGGCCGCCCTGCTGATCCTGCGCCAGGCCAACCGGCAGGCCGCGAACCTGCTTCTGATCCTCGGTCAGGAAACCAGAAACCACGGTTTTTGGTTCGCCCACCGGCTTGCCGTTCTCAAACTTCACCCACGCCACGCGATAGCCATTGAGCGGCTTGCGGTTCCAGCTGCCGTGCTCACTGACAAACGCGCCGCCACGGTATTCTGCGGGCAAACCGTTGCCGGTGTAGAACCACAGTCCCAGCGGCGCCACGTGCGAGCTCAGCGCATAATCTGGCTTGATCGCTTTCTCCACCTTATCCGGACGTGCCGGCTTCACGCGCTCATCGACATGCTGACCATAATAGCTCCACGGCCAGCCATAGAAGCCGTTTTCCTGCACCGAGGTCATGTAATCCGGCACCAGATCGGCACCGATTTCATCACGTTCGTTTACGATGGCCCACAGTTTGCCGGTTTGCGGCTCCCACTGCAGCCCGGTTGGGTTGCGCAGGCCGCTGGCGTAAATGCGGCTGGCCCCGCTGGCAGCATCCACTTCCAGCACCGCCGCACGGCGATACTCGGCGCCAATGCCATTTTCAGTAATATTACTGTTCGAGCCGACGCCGACGTAGAGTTTGGTGCCGTCCGGGCTGGCGAGCAGCGATTTGGTCCAGTGATGGTTGATCGGGCCGCCTGGCAGCTCGGTCAGCTCTTTACCGGCGGCGGTGATTTCAGTCTGTCCCGGCTGATAGGGAAAGGTCATCAGGCTGTCGGCGTTGGCCACGTACAGCGTATTGCCAATCAGCTGAACGCCAAAAGGCGAGCTAAGCCCGTTGATAAACGGATGCTTCTCCCAGTTGCCGTTGTTGTTGCGCAGCAGCGTAATGCTGTTGCCGCCTTCGCCGCCTTTACCAGAGGCCTTCTGTACAATGCCCATGATCATCTGTTTAGGCCGCGTGGTCGGCTTGGCCGGACCGTTGCCCTCGACCACCAGCACGTCATTATTCGGCAGCACGTAGAGCTGGCGCGGATGCTTAAAGCCATCGGCCAGCTTCTCAATTTTCAGCCCTTCGGCCACGGTGGGCATTTCGCCCGCTTTCCATGCCACGCCTTCCGGCACCTGCATCGGCGGCAGCAGGAAGTTTTTCGCTTCCGGCAGCTGTGGATTAGCCCCGATCTGCTTCGCAGGATCGAGCGTGGAGCCGTTGTCACAGGCGGTCAGCAGCAGTGCGCTGCTCAGGGAAAAGGCGATCAGTTTAATTTTCATTATGCGCGCTCCTTATGCCACACGACGTTCGCGCAGGGCGAGTTGAACATTGGCGATAGCGAGCAGCAACACCACAAGCGTGGAAAGAATAACGCCGGCCGGCACCACCGCGTAGCTGTCACGGCTGTGAATAAAGGCGTTCACAATGGCGAGAATAATGGCCAGCAGATTAGCCCAGAAGGAGAATGCCACACCCGGCCCGCGCAGACGCGCCTTGCCGAACCACACCTGAACCAGATTAATCAGGCGCGGAATGATCGCCAGAAAGAGACCAAAGGTGATCAGCCAGCTGGCAGCTTCGGTCCAGAGGATTTCATAGCTGCTGATATAGATGATGTCGAACAGCCAGGCCGCGACAAAAAAACCAAAGGGTATCGGATTCAGTAGTTCAAACAGCCCCACCGCCAACGCGGAATTTCCCGAGGTATATCGATATGACATGAACAGGTTCCTTATCAGAAAAAAGCAGGGCAAGCGCCACCGCTATGCTCTAAAAGGGTAGTCAATAAACGGTGGCCGGGCGGATTAAACGCAGCAGATAAGTAAAATCAGTGCGCTAAAGTGGCTGAGCAGCAAGGAAAAAATGCAGGGTGAGGCAAAAGCGGACGTTATCCGGCGGCCTGATTAGCCGCCTGTAGCCGAACGCGCGCATTGGCAGGCTGGCTGAGTGTGAGCTGCGCTTCCAGCCACTCAAACAGCGCCGGATAATCCAGCGGAGAGTTTTGATCGCACTGCCAGAGTGGCCCTAATCCCAGCGGCATGGCGCGCTCGGCCAGTGCCCGCAGCTCCGGCAGATACTCTTCACCGGGATGGCCCACCGGCCGCTGCGGAATACGCGCCTTGTAGCGCGCCGCCACCCGTTCACCGTCGATCTGGTTCCACACCTCCAGCACGTGGCTGACACCCGCCTGGCGCAGATGCTCCTGCAGCAGCGTCAGCGGTTGAAAGCCAAACCAGGCATCGATGACGTAAACACAGCGCAGCGGCGCCTGCGCCACCGCCGACCAGATCGCCGCATAGGCTGCCTTACCCAGCTGGCGATTGGTGGCGCGATCCACCGGCGCCAGCATCGCCATAAACGGCTCTTTCACCTCATCCAGCGTCAGGTAAGGCAGCTGAAAACGATTGGCGATCTCGCGCGCCACGCTGCTTTTTCCCGATGCCGGTACGCCATTGACCAGAATGACCGTTTTTCCCGTGATGCTGTTCATAGGATGTCGATAACCTCCGTACGGTGCTGCGCCTGACGCAGGCGGCGCAGCGTTTCATCATCTTCCAGCATTGAGACAATGGCACGAATGCCCTCTTCAATGTGGGCGTTGCTGTCGCGGGCGCCGAACATAATGACGATATCCGCCATGTCGCTGCCCTGAAATGAGATCGGCTCCGCCAGCAGCAGCAGGCTGAAACAATCTTTGATCACCCCGCTTTCCGGTCGCGCATGGGGAATGGCGATGCCCTCTTCAAAGACATAATAGGCGCCATGCTCTTCCGTGTTGGCGATCACCGCCTGATAATAGGATTCGTGAATATAGCCCTTCGCCACCAGCGGCTGGGCCGCCAGCGCAATCACCGCTTTCCAGTCGCGCTCGGTGACGCCAACCTGAATCGCATCTGCCTCAATCAACAGCTGTTTAATTGACATCGCTACCTCAGAGTGTTGTACGCATGATATTGCGTAACTCATCCATTTTGACAAACAGCGGATCGATGCGATCACGATGGCTGCGGCTTTTGGCGAACACTTTTATCGCCTGGTTGTAGTGCACCAGCAGCTTTTTCTGCGTCTCGCCGTCGCGCGGCGTTTGTGCCAGCTTTTGTTCCAGCAGCGAGAGCTGCTGCGCCAGGGTTTCCGCCTGCGCATCGTAATCCGATGTGTCGCTGGCCTCTTTTTGCCACAGTTTTTTCACGGCATTAAACATGCGATCCTCCAGCCCCGACCCGCGCCGGGGCGCCAGGGTAATCAACGGATAATGAAGAAAGGGTTCAGCGGAACAGCGCGATTTTTTCCATCAGCACGTTGCGCACCGCGTCATTGGCGGGCACGAGGAAGTTGCGCACGCTGTCGTTGACCTTGCCTTTAGAGAAGGTGTTCTGACACTCGCCAACCCACTGCACGTTCATTTCAGTACCGACGTTGACCTTTTCAATGCCGCCCTGCACCGCCTGACGCATATCCTCGTCGCTGACGCCGGTGCCGCCGTGCAGAACCAGTGGCGTTTGCGTCGCAGCGTAGATATCGGCCAGCCGCTGATGCTGAATTTCCGCTTTGCCGGTGTAGAGGCCATGCACGGTGCCCACCGAGACCGCCAGCATGTCAGGATGCGTCTCCTCCACGAAGCGTTTCGCCTCTTCCACCGTGGTAAAGGCCATGTCGCTCATCGCCACGCATTTACCATCTTCTGAGCCGCCGATAGCGCCCAGTTCCGCCTCCACGGTGATATTACGCGGCCGCGCCATGCCGATCACTTCCCGGGTGTTGGCAATGTTCTCTTCAAACGGCAGATGCGAGCCGTCATACATCACCGAGCTGAAACCGGCATCCATCGCGAACTTGATCGCCGCAAGGTCAGAACAGTGGTCGAGGTGCAGACAGGTCGGCACATCTTCGCTCTCAGAGAGCGAGCGGATGGAATCGACCAGCAGTTTGTGTCCGAGATATTTCGCCGTACCGGTAGAGATCTGAATCATCAGCGGGCTGTTGGTTGCTTTCGCCGCTTTAAAATAGGCGGGCAGCATCTCCAGACAGTGCAGATTAAAGGATCCCAGCGCTTTGAAATCACGCTGCTTAGCCACCTGTAACAGCTCGGTGAAATTATAAAGTTTCATGGACTTTTTCCTCATGGGGACGCGTGGATTTACCGTTAACAAACCAGGCAATCAGGGTAATAAAGGCAACAAACAGGGCGACGAACAGCCAGTTGTTCTGGAACGCATGGCCGAGCAGCAGGCCGGTACTGATGACGTCGGAGTCACTGAAGGTGACGCCGGTAAAGCCGTAGCCCTCAAGCATTGGCACCAGAATCGACGGCAACAGGGTGATAAACAGACCGTGCACCACGCCGCCAATCATCGCGCCACGCCGACCGCCGAGCGCGTTACCAAATACCCCTGCCGTGCCGCCAGCAAAGAAGTTGGTCAGCAGGCCGGGCAGAATCATCGCCATACCGAACATCGGGAATACCAGCATGCCAATCACCGAACCGAGCGTGGTGGCCAGAAAGCCGACGATCACCGCGTTAGGGGCATAGGGAAACAGCACCGGACAGTCGAGCGCCGGTTTGGCATCCGGCACGATGCGCATGGCGATACCGCGAAAGGCAGGCACCAGCTCGTTAAGCAGCAGACGTACACCGCTGTAGAGCACAAAGACACCGGCAACAAACTGAATACCCTGCATAAAGGCGTACATCAGGTAATTCATGCCGTTGGAGAACTGGGCGATGTAGGCCGGACCGGCGGCAAGCGCCGGAATCAGGTACATCGGCACCATCACTACCGCCATCGACAGATAGGTGTCCTGCAGGAATTTAAAGTTGTCGGGCAGCT
Organism: Duffyella sp. Ts4; assembly: GCF_051851875.1. Classification (NCBI taxonomy): domain Bacteria; kingdom Pseudomonadati; phylum Pseudomonadota; class Gammaproteobacteria; order Enterobacterales; family Erwiniaceae; genus Duffyella; species Duffyella sp. Ts4. The sequence goes on from NZ_JBLYPN010000001.1 coordinate 164,716, forward strand.
TTAAATCCTCGGTGGATTTCGAGCCTTTCCCCACCACTTTGGCCACCGCCGCCTGCACCAGATAACCGATGGTGCAGAAGTGACCGAGTGCGACATCGTCAGAATCGGTGATGCGACGCACTATCGGCTGGGCCAGCGCTGGCATGATCACCGCCATGATGCCGCCGAACACGCCGCCGGTGAGGATCAATGGCAGGCCGGTCAGCCCCGCTTTGTAGCCGATCACCGTGCCGATGGTCGCCATCCACAGCAGCGCCTGGCCGGTGAGGAAGATGTACTTAAACGGCGTGATGCGGGCCAGCAGGATATTGACCAGGAAGATCACCAGCAGCGTTAACGCCACTTCTGAACCCAGCTCGCGGCTGGCCAGCCCGGCAATCGCCGCAACGTCGGTGATATATCCGCGCATGCCGAAGCCGTGGGTGAATATATCGTTCAGAAACGTTAATGTGCCGACAATAATATTGATGCCCGCCATCATAATTAAAAAGCCGAGCAGCGTTTTAAAGGTTCCTTCAACCACTTTCCCTGCGGATTTCTTTTGCAGCAGTAAACCCACCATGGCAATCAGGGCGATCAATATTGACGCCTGGCCAAGCAGATCTTTTACCAGGAAGTTAATAAAGCTGTTCATATTCAGGCTACCTTAGTATCGCGGTCTTTTAAAAAGGCCAGAATTTTCTCTTCGATTTCCTGTTTATCCGTTAACCGGTTTAAAATAATGACGCGTTTCTTCTCCTCATCACTGGCGTCAGCATTTAAAATATCAGCGAAGGTTTTTTGCGTCAGAATAATATCCGATTTAAACGCGTTGGCTTCCGATATGGTGGTATGATCGATCTCAGCATCAATTTCGAGTTTTTTTAATACCGATTTGGCGCTCATTTCGATGGCAAAGCTTGAACCTAAACCGCAACCGCAAACACACAGAATCTTCAACATAATATTTCCTCACAGTATGGATAACTGTTTAGCCAGTTTATAATGGTGCCCTTCGGTATCGACCAGCCGTTTTTGCATGCTAATAAGATCGATTGGAATAGGCTTATTGCTGGAATTAATAATCACAGCTTTATTACGCAGACCTGATGCAATACAACGCACTACTTCACTCGCAATAATCGTTCCCTGATAAATCTCTTCACAGGTCGGATCGCCATTACGCAATCCGTAACCGATAATGGTTTTTCGTATCCGCACGCCGATGCGCGGCTCCAGTCGGGCAATCATGGTGTCAATCGCCCCCTGAAAGCCGGGGGTGTATTCGCGGGTGTAGCCTTCAGAACAGAGCACGATGACGCTGTTTTGCTGCGTCAGCTTGTGGCGAATGCGCTCGGCCAGCGTCTCCAGCGGTATTTCGCATTCCGGAATCAACGCAATATCAGCATTGGATTTAATCGCCGCCTGCAGCGTCAGCTCGCCGCAGTAGCCGCCCAGCAGTTCCATCATAAATACCCGGCCCGGCAGTGCCCGCCCGGTATTGCGTAATTTACTGACCTCTTTAATCACCTGTTCGCAGGCGGTGGAAAAGCCCAGCGTATAATCGCTGCCAAAGACATCATTATCGATGGTCATCCCGACGCCAAAACAGACAATGCCATATTCACTGAGCGTATTTAAAAACTGTAGTGAACCGTCTCCGCCCGCCATAATTAGCGCATCAATATGCAGTGCCTTTAATTGTTTGGTGATCGCTTCATATTCCCGGCCGTGCAATTTCCGCGTGGTGCGTCCGGAAGCCATAACCGGAATCGCGCTGATCGAATAATCCAGCAGATCGCGCAGGGAAATTTCCCGCTGGCGATTATCCAGCAATCCCTGAATACCGCCGTCGAATAAAATAATATTGGCCTGCGTCAGGCGCGCAATTTGATAAACAAAGTTATTAATACCGGAAACATCACCACCGCTAATAACCATACCCAATTTCATCGTTGCTCTCCCGTCGCTGGCTACAGGACTTATCTTACGTTTGGCAACAGGGTTATTTGCAACGAATATCACATAATGGCGATGTTTTACCTGAGCTGACGTCTTGACAGTGCATTGTCAGCACTATTAATTGTGATTCACTTCACATCGTTATTTTTACTGGTTAATGAGATGTTAAAGTGAACATAAGCTAAATCAGCAAGTTAGCCAGTTTCATGCTATCGCAACGGTAACAGCTCTATTTCTCTTAGTCGTACTTTTTCTGAGATGATAAAAATGTGAGTGAGTGCGCATTTATTCAGGCAGCGAGTAAACCGGAAAAGAAATAAGGCGTGGGGAGGCGTTTAAAAAGGGCTAAAAAAACGCACAGAAGTAAGACGGGAATAGAATCGGGAGCGCCAGTGCGCGCCCCCTTTACAGATAAGCGTTACTGATTTTTCAGCCAGGCAAATACCGAAGCGAGATCCTGTTCGCCATAGCCCGCCTCAACGGCCTGTTGCCAGACGCGGGTAACATTTTCCAGCGCAGGCAACTGACGATCGCTGGCGGCATCCAGCGCCAGGCGCGCATCTTTCAGCGCCCAGTTAAGGTGCATCTGTGGCGTGTAATCACCGCCGGTAATCATGTCGAGTTTGACTTTGGCATAAGGTGCCGCCAGCGGTCCGCCCTCCAGCACCTGCCACAGATCGTCCGGGCTGAAACCAAACTCTTCGGCCAGCAGCGTACTCTCCGCCAGGCTCTGCATCATGCCAATCAGCCAGCTGTTGATCACCAGCTTCATGCGCGAACTGGCACCGGCACTGCCCAGCCAGCGCGTGCCTTTACCAATGGCGGCAAACACCGACTCAGCAGCAGCGGCTCGCTCACGCTCACCGCTGGCGAGGATCAGAATCTGCGCATTTTCTGCCGGCGCTTTGGTACCGGAGACCGGCGCATCGATAAACAGCAGATCGCTGCGCTGCGCTGCGGTCTGCGCAATCAGTGAGTCGGTCATTGCCGTGCCAATAGTGCCCATCTGACACAGGGTAGCGCCCTGCTTCATGGCGGGCAGCGTCTGGTTAACCACGCTTTCGGTCGAAGCCGGATCGGCCAGCATCAGGATCACGACGTCAGCCTGCGCGACCGCGTCAGCAGCCCGCTCGGCCAGCTGCAATCCCGCGGCGCAGAGATCTTCCCCTTTCGATCGCGTGCGATTCCAGCCATGCACGGTAAAACCCTTTTTCAGCAGGTTAGCGGCAAAAGCGTGGCCCATAGCGCCTAAACCCAGTACGGCGACGGTTGGTTGATTCATCTGTTTATCCTTTTTCTGAGTCGAAAATGCAGCTGATAGCCTGGTGCAAGTCGGCAAAAAAGTCGCCGCTGGCGAGGTTTTTTTTCGTCAGCAAGCGTAACCAGCGCGTCTCTTTTTGCGGTGAACGCGGGTAAACGCGCCCGCAACGCCTGGGCAATTAATGCTATCCCGTGAGTGCGCTAAGCGATTATCCTGTGCGCCATCTGTTTCAGCAGAAACATTCCCTCACTTTTACCGAGTAAAAATGGTATGAAAATCACACAATTTTACCCGTTGCCCGCCGCCTTGCTGCTGCTTGCTCCCGGCGTGCAGGCGGAGAACGCTCCCGCCACCCTGGTGGTCAGCGCAGCACCGACCCCCTCCGGGCTGTCGGAGCTGGAAACGCCCGCGGCGGTCAGCGTGATCGGCGGCGACGATATGCGCCGCGCCGCGCCGCAGATCAACCTGTCAGAATCGCTGGGCGCGGTGCCGGGTTTACAGCTGCTTAACCGCCAGAACTATGCGCAGGATTTACAGCTGTCGGTACGCGGTTTCGGTTCGCGCTCTACCTACGGCGTGCGCGGCGTGCGCATGTACGTTGACGGCATTCCGGCAACCATGCCCGACGGCCAGGGACAAACGTCCAACATCGATATCAACTCGATTGACCACGTTGAAGTGCTGCGCGGCCCTTTTTCGGCGCTCTACGGCAACGCCTCGGGCGGCGTGGTGAATGTTGAAACGGAAACCGGCAGCCAGCCAACGCGGATACAGGCCAGCAGCTATTATGGCAGCTACGGCACCTGGCGTTACGGCCTGAAGGCCACCGGCGCGGTGGGTGACGGCACCCAGCCCGGCGACGTCAACTACGCGGTGTCCACCACCCGCTTTACCAACCACGGCTATCGCGACCACAGCAGCGCGCAGAAGAATCTTGCTAACGCCAAACTCGGCGTACGCATTGACGATCTCAGCACCCTGACGTTGATCTTTAACAGCGTCGATATCGACGCCAACGATCCGGGCGGATTAACCGGCGATCAGTGGCGATCCAATCCGCGTCAGGTCGCCAGCAACGTGACGCTCTACAACGCGCGCAAAACGGTAAAGCAGACCCAGGCCGGGCTGCGCTATCAGCGCGCCATGAATGAAAACAACGATCTCAGCGTAATGGTGTACGCCGGTGAGCGTGAAACCGTGCAGTATCAGTCGATTCCACGCGCCGTTCAGCTGGCCAGTGCGCAGCATCCCGGCGGCGTGATCGATCTGACCCGTCACTATCAGGGGATTGATACACGCTGGACCCACCGCAATCAGCTGGCGGGCATCCCGCTGACGCTGACCGGCGGTCTCGATTATGAAACCATGACCGAGCAGCGCAAAGGCTATCAGAACTTCACCAGCGCCAGCGATCTCGGTAATAAAGGCGCCCTGCGCCGCGACGAACGCAACCTGATGTGGAACGTCGATCCTTATCTGCAAACCGCGTGGCAGCTCAGCGATAAACTGTCGCTGGATGCCGGGGTACGTTTCAGCACGGTAAATTTTGACTCCAACGATCGTTACATTACCGCGCTAAACGGCGATGACAGCGGCAACGCGCGCTATCACAAATGGCTGCCCGCCGCCGCGCTGAAGTATGCCGCTACCGATGCGTGGAATCTTTACGCCTCGGCGGGACGCGGATTTGAAACGCCGACCATCAATGAGCTCTCCTACCGCACCGGAGGGATTAACGGACTGAATGTTGCCCTGCAGCCTGCCACCAGCGACTCAGTGGAAATTGGCAGCAAAACGCGCATCGGTAACGGACTGTTCAGCGCCGCGCTGTTTCAGACCGAAACCAAAAATGAAATCGTCGTTGATCAAAGCAGCGGCGGACGCAGTAGCTATAAAAACGCCGGTGAGACGCGCCGCCGCGGTATTGAGCTGGCGCTGGATCAACAATTTGCTTATGACTGGCGGCTGCGCATGGCGTGGACGCTGCTTGATGCGACTTATCAGAGCAACGCCTGTGGCGATGAGAGCTGCCGTGGCAACCGCATTCCGGGTATCGCGCGCAACATGCTTTATGCCGCGTTTGGCTATGAGCCGGAGAGCGGCTGGTATGCCGGCACCGATCTTCGCTACATGAGCAATATTGCCGCTGATGATGACAATAGCGCCAAAGCGCCCGCGTACACGCTGGTCGGCCTGAACAGCGGCTATAAATGGGTGCAGGAGAACTGGACGCTGGATCTGTTTGGCCGCGTCGATAATCTGTTTGACCGCGACTACGTCGGCTCGGTGATCGTTAACGAAAGCAACGGCCGCTACTTCGAACCGGCACCGGGGCGCAATTATGGCGTCGGTCTCTCGGTCAGCTACGCCTTTCAGTAAATCTCGCTGGCGGCACCGTCGTGCCGCCATTTTCGCGACAGGTCTTGTTGCACCCGCCCGACTCCCCGCAGAAAATCCGGCTTTTGTTTTCGGAGCCTGTGACCATGCCTGCTGTTACCGTCTTACTGCCCGTGTTTAACGGCGCTGATTTCATTCAGGAAAGCATCGACTCCATCCTCGCGCAAACGCTGCCCGACATGGAGCTGCTGGTGATCGACGATGGCTCTCATGACCACACCCGCGACATTCTTGCGCGCATCGACCATCCCCGTTTTCGCACCCTGCTGCTGGCCGACAATGGCGGCGCGGCCAATGCGCTGAATCAGGGCTGGCAGCAGAGCGACAGTGACTTTGTCGCCTTAATGGATGCCGACGATATCGCCCTGCCGCAGCGGCTGGAAAAACAGCTGCAACTGATGAAAAGCCGGCCGCGCGTTGCCGCCTGTGGCGCACAGGTGCGTATGTTTGGCAGCCACTACAATCGGGTAACCCTGCCGCAACAGGACGGGGCGATTAAAGCCAACCTGCTTGCCGCCGTCAGCAACATCGCTAATCCCACCGCCCTTATCCGCCGCCGTACGCTGGATAAGCTCGGCTTACGCTGGGATCCGGCGATGCAGGGGATTTTCGACTGGGCATTCTGGTGTGAGTTGATGTTGCACAAAGCGGAACTGGCCAATCATCCGGATGAGCTGCTGCGCTATCGCATCCACCCGCAGCAGCAGTCGCGCGATCAGCGCCCGCTGCGGCCGCTGTTTATGCAGACCCGACTGAAACTGATGGCGCAGTTGTTTCCGCGTTTGTCAGAAGAGCAGCACCGCACCGCGGAGCCGTTGTTGCAATGGGTGAATCCGCCAGGCATGTCGATCGCGGCGTTACAGACAGGACTGACGGTGCTGGAGCAGTTGCTGCGCCAGCCCGCCAGTGCGCTGGGGGAAAGTCGGGCCGCGCGTGATGCGTTGATTCTGCGCTGCATCACGCGCTGGCAGGAGGCGCTGGAGCGCGCCGGTTAATCAGGGAATAATGTGGTTGGCTTTCAGCCGATCAAACAGTTCAAAGAAGCAGTCACGCGTGCTGCGGTAGCCGGTGAAGCCCGCCTTGCGGCTTTTGCTGATGTCGGTGAACACCTCCATCGGCCTGCCGAGATCGGCATCGGTGTGCCACCATGATGCCAGGCGCGTAACGTCTGCTTCTTTCAGATCGTAGCGCGCAGCAATCTCGCGCCACTGCGCATCGGCCTGCTGCATGCGCGCTTCCAGCGGCTGCGGCTCGCCATCAAAACCCACTGGCTCGATATCAAAATAGCGGGCGATTTCGCCCCACATCCATTTCCAGCGGAAAACGTCGCCGTTGACCACGTTGAAATCCTGGTTTTTGGCATTTTCGCTGGTGGCCGCCCACAGCAGCTGATCCGCCAGCAGATGCGAATCGGTCATGTCGGTGACCCCTTCCCACTGCGCCTGCGAGCCAGGGAAAACAAACGGCTGATTGTTGACCTTGCACAGCGTGGCGTAAACCGCCAGCGTCTGGCCCATGTTCATGGCGTTGCCCAGCGCAAAACCGATGATGGTATGCGGACGGTGCACGCTCCAGCTGAAGTGATACTTTTCCGCCGCGGCGAACAGTTCATCTTCCTGGGCATAGTAGAAGTTGTCGACCGGCTGACGGCCCTGCTCCTCACGGAACGGCGTCATCGGCACGTCGCCCTTGCCGTAGGCGTCGAACGGACCGAGGTAATGCTTCAGGCCGGTGATCAGCGCGGCGTGACCACCGGTTAAGCGATCGCCCAGCGCCTCAAGCACGTTGCGCACCATCGCCGCGTTGACCCGAATGTTCTCTTTCTCATTTTCCTGCCGCGCCCAGACGCTGAAAAATACGCTGTCTACCGTAATATCTTTCAGCGCCTCTTTCACCGCCTCGGCATCGGTCAGATCGACCTGAATCGCCTGACAGCCTTCCGGCACTTTGGTGCGGCCACGTGACAATCCCCATACCTGCCAGTGTTGTGTGGTCAGTGTTTCCGCCAGCGCCGTGCCATTGATACCACTGACGCCAACAATAAGTGCGCGCGAGGTCATAAAAACTCCCGTGTTGTCTGAATGAAGGGCTAATTATAGTGCAGTCAGCTGATTCCACCGGCCGAGACACAGCCTGTTGCATTTCAGTTTCCGGCAGCGGGATGGTGCATCACGATCTGAAACTGCAGCAGGGTGTTGCCTGCATTGGCGTAGCTGTGCGTTACATCGGCAGCAAAGCGCAGCGTTTCGCCCGCCGTCAGGCGCAGCCAGCGTGCTTCAATCTGGATCGCCAACACGCCACGAATTACCCAGATATGCTCCACCACGCCGGGCGGGTGCGGTTCTGAATCCCTGCGTGCGCCTGGCGCCAGCTGCAACAGGCACATGCTCATATTGAATTCGCTGTCATAGGGAAACAGCTCAGCGATCGAAATCGGCTGGTCTGGCACCTGCACCAACGGCTGGGCCGGTTCAGTGTCCAGTGATTCGGGCTCAATGAAAGTGGCTAACGGGACATGAAAACCGGTGGCGATTTTCCACAGCGTTGCTACCGTAGGACTTGATTCAACACGCTCGATCTGACCAAGCATCGCTTTACTGACGCCAGTATGCGCGGCCGCTTCTGTCAGGCTCCAGCGGCGTTGTTGCCGCAATAGTTTGAGTTGCTCAGCGATATATCGGCCTAATTTATGCATAGTGCTTCCTGAAAGTCATCAATTCTTGTGCGCTATAGCGCACGCCGCTCACTGGACGTTATAACGCACATAAGGAGTTGGTATGTCTGGTTCACTCACACATCGTGATTTTGCTCTACCTGCCGTTGTCGCCGGACTGGTTGCTGTGCTGGTGAGCTATACCAGTTCAGCAGCCATTATTTTTCAGGCAGCGCAATCGGCGGGTGCCACCCTCGAACAGATTGGCAGCTGGCTGGTCGTGCTTGGCGTGGCGATGGGCATCACCACCATCGCCCTGTCGTTGAAATATCGCCTTCCGGTGTTAACCGCCTGGTCAACACCCGGAGCGGTGGTGCTGATAACGGGCTTTCATAACGTTACGTTAAATGAAGCGGTCGGTGTATTTATATTCTGTAACGCCTTGATTTTACTCTCTGCGCTGACCGGACTGTTTGCGCGTTTGATGCGAATAATACCACAGGCGATCTGCGCGGCGATGCTGGCCGGCATTCTGCTGCGCTTTGGTTTAAACGCCTTTACCGGCCTGCAACAGAATCTGATGCTGTGTGGCGCCATGTGCCTGGTTTTCGTCGCTGGCAGGCAGTGCATGCCCCGCTATGCCATTCTGTTGACCCTGCTGATCGGGCTGGCGGTGGCCATGGCGCAGCATGCTATTCATCTGCCGTCACAACCGCTGCGTTTCAGCCTGCCTGAATTTATCGCGCCACACTTTTCTCTTTCCGTTCTGCTGGGCGTCGGCATTCCGTTCTTCATTGTCACCATGGCATCGCAGAATGCGCCCGGTATCGCGGCATTGCAGGCTGCAGGCTATCAGCCACCGGTCTCATCGCTGATTGGCTGGACCGGTTTTACCGCGCTGCTGCTGTCGCCGTTTGGGGGGTTCTCGGTCTGTATCGCCGCCATCACCGCAGCAATTTGCATGAGCGAAGAAGTACACGCTGACCGCCAGCGCCGCTATACGGCAGCCGTAGCGGCGGGTATGTTTTACCTGATCGCCGGTGCGCTGGGTGGCGCGGTCGGCTTGTTGTTCAGCGCCCTGCCTGCGGTGTTGATTCAGACGCTGGCTGGCCTCGCGCTGTTGGCTACCCTTGCCAGTAGCATTCAGCAAGCGCTGGCGCGGGATGCCGAACGCGACGCGGCGATGATCGCTTTCCTGGTAACGGCCAGCGGCATCGAACTACTCGGCATCGGTGCGCCGCTATGGGGCCTCGTTGCAGGCTTACTGACCTGCGTTATTCAACGCCTGCTCAGCCCGCGTACACCTCATTAATGGTCATGCTGCCGTGGTATTGCTAAACCAGTACAACGGTAGCGCAAAAGGTTTACCGTCAACCTAATGACTAATTCTCAGTTTACTTCATCCGCTACGTTACTAATAAAAAACCCACTCGGGCACCAGCAAAGTTGTACAAGCCATGACAACCTTGTCCAATATTAAGGCGAGCAACAACCGCCTGCAGTTAAATAGCATCACCCTATAATCTACAGCGAAATAAAAGTAACAATTGCTAGCATTGAATCAAATTCACACATCGCCATGCATCTCAAAAAAAGAATTCACCTGCAATTAAACGCGGCATCATTAATAAAAGGAGGACGTAAAGAATTTTAAATAGAAGACAGAGAAGAAGAGCCAGTGCATGCTGTAATTTCTCCCGACGATAAATCGCAATATCGCCGGGAGAAATTGACTACAAAATAGTAACGAAGGACGTAACGGATGAGCTGGGGTTGCCGTCTTCAGCAGCCTTAGCTGGCATTGTTGGTTTCCGCAGCCTGCGCGGGCTTGCGTCCGCCGCCATGGCTGTTCTTGCCGCCCTTGCGGCCTGCTTCAGACGCCTTTTCAGGGTTATTTTTAAAGTTACCGCCACTGCGCTGTCCACCAAGCTTTCCAGCTTCAGATGCGCGCTGACGATCCATTGCAAAATTACCTGCACCACCACGATGTTGAGCCATGGTAAAACTCCTCTTTGACATAACGTTAAATACGCCGCGCAAAAAAGGCGCACAGCGAGAGTACGAGCACCATTAAATGTATCGGGTTTCATAACAAGCGCAAGGTAAAATATATAAATTTCACGATTCAAAGGGAGATCGGTTAAATTATCCATGCTGCTTACTTCGCAGCCCTTTAAATACGGGAACTTTACAGATGAGAATACATTATAAGAAAACTCTTAAAATCTCCATGACACCGCGTACTGTTATTTAATCAGTGATAATCGGCCCCATCTTATGCAAAGCACATTATTTTTTTGACAGGAAAAAAATGAAGAAGTGGTATCGCTGCGCCCTGGTCTGTGAACAACGCAAATTCGTCGCACTGCTGCTGGGTGCGCACGTCTATTTATTGATGGAAGATGGTACGACTATTAAACATTCCCGCGCATGGCTAGCAATTAATAACAAACATTTTATCGCAGTGGAGTAAGCCCGGAGCGTTAAATGTCACACGGTTTTACCTGCGGTCACGCCAGTTTCCTCTGCTTATGCGATCCCCATTGCGCAAAAAACCACCGGCCGTGATGAAAACAGCCCGCTTTAACGCTCTTATCAGGCGTTTGATTTGCCATAATCAGAATTAAAATCATCACAATCGCAGATATCACCCTATTTTCTGCCTCTGGCAACGTCACAAAAGGGCTCAGCAGGTGACAAAAACATTTCTTCGTAGCGGCACGCTTGATGCCGTACTGGCACTCGGTGAAAACGGCCAGCCGGTGTTCGCCTCCGCCCGACAGCTGCGCGAAACGCTGCGCCTGCGCAAGCAGCACGCGCTGGCTGACTGTCTGGCCATTCCGCAGATCAACGACGCGGGCGACCGCCTCGACTGGTACGCGCCCTTTTCTGGCCGTCTGAAATCCTGGCGTTCCGCCAGCGACAGTGAAAGACGCCACGCTATTCAGCTACTCGAAAGCCATCAGCTCAGCGTGAATGCCCTGAGCCAACAGGCGTTGCAGGCGGAAAAACCCGCCATGAAGCTGTTTGGCGCCCTGCTGAGCAAAGCCTTTCAGTTTCCTGACTGCCAGTACGTTTATCTGGTGGATGGCAAGCCGGTCATTACCTTTTGGGGCTTTGTCGAACTGGATAAAAAAGCCCGTCAGGATGCGCTGGAGTGCCTGCGTGACACCCTTGATGAAGAACCGCCGCTGCTGGTGCAGCCCGCCGACGCGCCGCCGGTCATCGTTGTCCCTCCCGTCGTCATGGTGCCTGAAGCCGTGGCGGAACCGGCGGTGATTGCGCCGGAAGCCGAGCCAGAGAGTGTTGCCCCATCGCCGGTCATCGCCGCGCCGGTGAGTCAACCCCGTCGCCGACTGCCGATCTGGTGGCTATTGCCGCCGTTAGCGATTGCCGTTGCCGGTGCGGTGGTGTTTCTGACGCCGTCGCAGCAGCCGCCTGTGGCCAGTGCGCCCGTCGCCAGCGACCCGACGCCTGCACGCGCGCCAGCCATTCAGCTCTCTGCACAGAAACTGGCGCAGACGCTGCCACTGCTACCGGCCAGCGTTGCCTCCGTCGCTCCGGCTGCGGCTGCTGCGCCCGAAGCGGCAACCGCAGCCAGGCCCGCAGCCAAAGATGATCTGGTGATCACCGCCGATACCATGCGCATCGGCTCGACCCGCTTCCTTGATGGCCGCTGGCGCGTTACGCTGCCTAATGCCACCCAATCCACCGGCAAACCTGTCACCCTGCGCTATACGCTGCGCCGCGGCAAAGGCAGCGCCAGCGTGGTACAAAACGACGGCCTGCGTTGTCAGGCAGATGAAATCACCGCTGGCTGGACCAGCACCGGCGATCTGGCGATCAACAGCCGCTTTACCGCTAAATGCAGCGATGGCTCGCGATACCGCATGCCGCAGCTGGTCTGTAAACAAGGTGACGGCGCCGCCCAGTGCGAAGCGCAGTTTGGCGAGACCGCCTCCCCGATGACAATCAAGCGCGAGAGTAAGTAAGCATGCTGGCAACCATTACCGACAATCTGCAAAAGATCGCTTTAATTGAAGAGAGCGGCATTCAGTTTCTCGACTTTGCGCTGCGTGTCAGCGACAGCAGCCAGACGCGGAAATTCGTGCGTCAAACCGCTAACGGCCCGCTGCTGGCGCTGCAACAGGTAGAGAACAGCGATAAGTGCCTGCTGATGCCGCAGAACGGCGGTACCGCCGAAGTGGTCAAGGCGGAATCCAGCGTGGTGCTGGCAGACTCGCTGGCGCTGCTCGACAGCCTGTGGTTGCCGCTGCCGATCCTGCGCTGCACCGCGCCGCGCAACTTTATTGGCGGCCCGGAAAACTGGGCGCGGGTACAAATTCTTGCGCTGCCCCAGCCGGATGCCGAAGGCAACACGCACCGCATCTGTCTGGCTTTTGATACCCGCCTGCTTGGCGACGGTGACGAACAGCTTGGCCTGTGCGCCAGCGACGCGCAGAACGGCGTCAATTTTGCCCTTGCCTGGCACAACTATGAGCTGGGCGAGTTTCTCGATCTGCCGTGGGTGGATGGCTGGCTGCGCGAAGTGTTCAGTCAGCAAGTCAGCGCCCTGCAGCAGCGCCGTGAGGCGGATATCAATTCAGCGCTGCGCGAATTTGAGTATCAGGCGCACTACCTTAATTTACTGGCGCTGCTTGGCAGCCAGCTCGGCCTTAGCGATATTCATATTCACGCGGCCACGTTGCAGGAGCCGGTGGTGAATGTCGATCTGATCCTCGATGTCGGTAACTCGCACACCTGCGGCGTGCTGGTGGAAGATCACGCCGATGAGAGCAACGGCCTGAAGCAGACCTATGAGCTGCAGCTGCGCGATCTCTCCCGCCCGCACTATGTCTATAACGAAATGTTCGACAGCCGGGTGGAGTTCGCCGAGGCGCGCTTTGGCAAAACCCATTTTTCCGTGCAGAGCGGCCGTGAAGAGGCGTTTGTCTGGCCTGCGCTGACCCGCGCCGGTCGTGAAGCGAGCCGCCTGGCGTTGCAGCGTACCGGCACCGAAGGTGCGACCGGCCTCTCCAGCCCGCGCCGCTATTTATGGGACGAAGAGCCATGGCTGGCAGGCTGGCGGTTCAATCAGGATCAGGAGCCGATGGCCGCGGCCAGTCCGCTGATGACCCTGTTAAATGATGAAGGCGAACCGCTGTACGCGCTGCCCGCCGACGAACGTCTGCCGGTATTTTCCGCGCAGTACAGCCGCAGCGCACTGATGACCTTTATGCTCTCCGAGCTGCTGGCGCAGGCGTTGATGCAGATGAACAGCGCGGCGCAGCGGCAGAAAATGCCGCACGTTACGGCGCCGCGTCAGCTGCGACACATTATCCTGACGCTGCCGTCGGCAATGCCAAAGCCTGAACGTGAGATTTTCCGTCGCCGCATGCAGCAGGCGATCGCACTGGTGTGGAAGGCGCAGGGCTGGCATCCGCAGGATGCGGGCTTTGACAGCGAGGCGGATAAAGCACTGAGCCGTAAACCGGTGCCAGACGTCCAGATGGAGTGGGATGAAGCAACCTGCGGCCAGATGGTTTGGCTGTTTAACGAAACCCAGGTGAACTTTGCCGGTCGCGCCGAAGCCTTTTTTGCCAGCATGGCGCGCCCCGATCGCCCGCGCGATGCCGACGAACCGGCGGGCAAGAGCCTGCGCATCGCGTCGATTGATATCGGCGGCGGCACCACCGATCTGGCCATCACGCAATACACGCTGGATGATGGCCAGGGCAATAACGTCAAAATCAACCCGCGCCTGCTGTTCCGTGAAGGCTTTAAGGTGGCGGGCGATGATATCCTGCTCGATATTATTCAGCTTTATGTGCTGCCCGCGATGACCAGCGCGCTGCGCAAAGCGGGCGTCGCTTCACCCGATGCGGTGATGAGCAAACTGTTTGGTTATGACCGGGTTGATGCGCACGCCACGCTGCGTCAGCAGGTGACGCTGCAACTGTTTATTCCGCTGGCCGAGGCGGTGCTGGAGCAGTATGAGCGCTTTGATCCGCTCGACAGCCGCGCCGAAATTGATGCGCTGTTTGGCGAGTTGCTGAGCCAGCCACCGACGGCGGCGGTGCTTGATTTTGTTAACGGTGAGATTCAGCGCGTCAGCGACAAGCCGTTTAACGTGCTGCAACTGCCGCTGGTGGTCAGCCTGGCTCAACTGCACAACGAATTTCTCCAGCATCGCATGGCAATTATTCCGGCGCTGCGCTCGATGGCGGAAGTGGTGTCGCTCTACGGCTGTGACGTGCTACTGCTGACCGGACGCCCTTCGCGTTTTCCTGGGGTGCAGGCGTTGTTCCGTCATTTGCAGCCGCTGCCGGGCAACCGCATTCTGTCGCTGGAGGGCTACCACACCAGCGACTGGTATCCCTTTAATAAAGATGGCCGCATCGACAATCCGAAATCCACGGCGGCGGTGGGCGCGATGCTCTGCCTGCTGGCGCTGGATTTGCGCCTGGCGAGCTTCTATTTTCGCGCCGGCGATTTTCAGCCTTACTCAACCATTCGCTATCTCGGCCTGCTGGATGAAAACCAGGTGCTTAGCGAAGAGAACGTCTGCTACAGCGAGATCGACTTTGATGACGCCAGCTATGCGCTGGATCGTAAAGCGAGCCTGCAGATCCGCGGCAACGTCTGCCTTGGCTTCCGCCAGCTGGATAACGATCGCTGGCCCGCTTCGCCGCTTTACAGCCTGAGCATCACCGACACGGCGCTGGCGCGCAAAGTTGCCGGCGAGAACCTGCTGCGTGTTAAGCTTGCCATCGCGGCCGGGGAACAAGGCCATGAGACGCTGGAGATCAGCGAAGCCCGGCTGGATGATGGCACGCGCGTGCCGTTACACCAACTCAGCCTCAAACTGAACACGTTATCTGGCAGCGGCAATGCCAATGCGCAGTACTGGATCGACAGCGGGAGCGTATATAAGCGATGAAAGTGGTAACGCCGAAACAACAGACCACCCAATTGACCAAACAGTTAACCGCCCTGAATAACGGCATCGCCGCCGCGCTGGAGTGGATTGAGCAGACGCGCGATCGCACACCGCGTCTCGATTTAGAAGCGGATGGCCTGGCGCTGCGCCTGCGCCGTCATCGCCGTCAGCTGCACGGCATGGCTAACAGCCTGGCGCGCGACAACAGCCTGGCGCTGTATGGTCATTCACAGCCGGGCAAAGCCTGGTTGCTGAAAGAGATGGTGGCCGATGCGCAGGGCCATCTGGTGACCACCCTTGGCGGTAAGCAGCTGGAGTGGTTCAGCCACATTAACCCCGGCCATCAGGATTATGGTGTGGTCACGCGTTTCAGCCATACCGCTGAGGTAAAGTCCGCCGCCTGGCCGGTGGCCATTAGCCTGTTCAACGAAGGCGAAGTGACCCGCATGATGCTGGCCGCCTGGCGGCAACAGCCAGGCACGCCGCCCACCAGCCAGGCGATCGATAATGCCCTGAGTCAGTTGCAACGTCACCGGCAGAGCGAGCCGGTAGCCGGTCTCGACAGCGATGAGCTGGTGGCACTCTGGCAATGGAGCGCGCGTCACGATGCGCAGCACAACGCGCTGTTTGATCGTCACTTCTGGCCGCAGGCGCTGGAGCTGGCGCCGTGGCTGTCGGTGGATGACCGTGCGCGCCTGTTCGCCCTGCTGTGGGCAGAAGATGACACCCTGACCGAAGCCTGGCGCCAGCTGGTGCATCAGCTGCATCAATGGAAGCTGGCCACCCGCGTGATGGCGCCGCTGTCGCTGCTGGTGGATGAGTCGCAGCTACCGGCCGAACTGTTGATCAACCCGCAGGCGGCCGATGGTTTTGGCCAGTCGCAGGATCGCCAGCTGGAAATTTGCCCAATGAACGGCAACCGCATGGGAAAACCGCAGCCGGTGGCGCTGGCTACCCTGCTGCTGCTCAGCCGTGAATTGCTGATCCCGCTTGATACGCCGCCGCGTCAGGCGATTTTCGATCAGGCAGATATGCTGGATATTCCCGCCTGGGGCGAGCCGGAAGATGAAGATACCCGTTTTGAACGCCGTCGCAGCCAGCAGCGCAATCCGCTGGCCGCACGCTTAATGGCCGCGCGCCGCGCGCTATTTCTCAGCAGCTACGCCGAGCGCCGCGCTATCGATCTGATTCTGGTGTGCAACGCCGCCAGTGAGCGCGCCGATGCGGCGACGGCAGGCAAACTGCTCGGCGACTGGGCCAGCCAACAGCCCGCGGCGGAAAAACCGCGCCTGCTCTGGTCGATTACCCGTCACGATGCGCGCCATCGTCAGCAGCACAGCGTCGATGAAGCCGTGCAGCGTCGCGTGGGTCAGCCCGGCAGCGATTGGGGAACCATGCTGGTGGAGGATCGCGCCGGCGTCGATCGTATGGCGAGCTGGCTGGAAGCGGAGATCCGTCCGGAAACCAGCCGTCAGCAGCTGGCAGAACAGCTTACCGCGCTGCAGCAGGAGATCGCCGAAACCCTGTTTGCCAACTGGTTGCAGGCCGATGCCACGCCACAGCAGGCAGAGCAGAAACAGCAAATCGCCAATCGCCTGCTGAAGGCCCTGCAGCACCGTACCGGATTACATGGCGAGCTGCTGGAGCGTCTGCAACCGTCGCGTGAAGCGCTGCGTCAGCTCTGGCTCCAACCCGAACGTCAGCATGTTGCCGCCGCCGCAGGCCCGCAGCAGCACTTTGGTATTGGCTTTGAATTTGATCTGTTCAACGATGCGCCGGTGACCACGCCGTCGCAACCGGGCCGCGATGCCGCCGACGATGAGAGCCAGTTCGCCCGTCAGGTACAGCGTTTCTGGTTGCAGCATCTGCGGGCACTGCCTGACAGCAGCAGCCTGCTGAGCCTGCTGGATGTGGATAAAACCACGCTGACCCAATTGATTGAAGAGCTGATCGATGCCAGCTTCCGGCTTGATATTGCCGGTGCCCTGCAACGTGCGCTCAGCGAGCATGAGCTACCGGGCGGCAATCGTGAAGCCAAGGCCGATCGCCAGGTATCGCGGGCGCTAACCGTACTCGGTGATTTTGTGGCCTGGCTCGGTTTTTCTCAGCTGCCTGAGGCGCAGCGACCGGCCAGCCGGGTCAATCCGGGCCAGCCGATTTTTGCCCGCCCGCCAGGGCCGTCAGTAACCTTTGGCCAGGCCAGTCGCCTGACCAAACTCTCTGCCACGCCCGCTAACAATACCGCGTTCTATATTTACGACTGGCTGGTTGGGCTGGATCGGCTGATCGTTGATAACAACGGCTACGCCAGCGGCCGTGAACTGGATGCCGCCGCGCGCAATGCGCTGGCAGATATCGTGCGTCAGTTTGCGCCGGTCAAACGGTTCTAATCGATCCTCACGTTGAGCTGGCCCGCCAGCTCAACTTCCGCTTCCCGTAACAGGGCAATCAGCGCCGCAAAGGTTTCCTGCCTGGCGGCGCTGTGCAGATGGCACAGCGCAATCTCCGCCGGTAACGGCATTTCACCGGTTAGCACATCCCATAACGCATCGAGGTTGTTGCCAAAATGCGCGCCGCTGTGGGTCAGCCGGACGAAATGGCGATAGAAGGCGCTCATGTCGGCGATCTGCCGAAAATCAAAGCTCAGCCGGTGCAGCGTCATCACGGCATCCGGGTAAAAGTGCGATAGTGATCGCGCGTCAGCCAGACGGTGCCGCTGGTTGACCAGATCAGGCGGTCGGCGTTGCGGTGTCCGCACTGGTAATTCACATCGGCTTCAAAGAAGCGTTCTCCGGCTGCGGCGGGCAAACGCCCTTCACGATTGGCAAAACGATCGCCACCGATGGCATGGCCCGGCAGACTCACGCATAAATTGCCTTTGGCGGGATCCCAGCCCTGACGACGCGCCTGACTTTTTGTCAGGTAAAACGCAGGTAACTGCTGATGTTGTTGAAGATAACGGGCAACCACCGGCGCAGCGGTGAGCGCACTGATGTCCTGTTGGGCCAACGGAGGCGCGGAAAAATGGGGTTTCAGGCCGATCCAACAGACGATCAGCGCAGCAGCAAGAACGATCCAGCGAAGTGTTGACATGATTAACAGAGAGCGAAGTGAACGAACTGCGAACTATAACATTTTTTGAGCGTAACGCGGGCCGACGGTGAGATCGGCCCAACGCGCACATGACTATCCGCGGCTGGCGGTCTGGCTGCTGCTGTTATTGCGGTGTTGATGCGCATAAGTGCGACGCCATGCGCCTGGCGCCTGGCCAAACTGGCGTTTAAAGCTACGATTAAACGACTGCTGTGAATCGAATCCGAGGGCGATCGCCACGTTAAGGATCGGTTCGTTACTGGTGGTCAGGCGATCGGCTGATTTCTTCAGCTTTTTCTCGCGGATGTACTCACCCAGCGGATGGCCGGTATGTTCTTTAAACATACGTTGCAGATGCCATTTGGAGTAGCCAGCCCGTTCAGATACGGTATCGAGATCAAGGCGGCCTTCAATGTTGTTGTCAATCCAGTTAATCAGATCGTGAATAAATACGTCGGTTCTCATTCTCTGTCTCCCGTCGCGGCAGCGAACAGTATTAGTATCAGTTGCAATTACATTTAAAATGGCCCACCTCGGCGTTTAATGCAAGTTTTATTATTACATTTTCGTCCCTGCTCGGCGTGTGGCTATTGCTGTGTCATACCGATGAGCGCCCGACTGGCCTGTCTTTACAGGATAAATGTATCTGTCACTCTTGCAGATACATTTACCACTTCTTACAATTCAGTGTCGTTGCCGCAGCGCCGATCCGCTTTTTCTTTAGCGCTAAGTAAATGCAATGTCTTGTAAATTGCGCGCCCTGCCGCCGATTTGCCGCCAGACTTATAGCCGATCATATTGCGACCGGCCCGCCTGGCCGGTGCACATCAAGGAGAAAAACCGTTATGCTTACGCTTTCCCGCAGCGCACTGCTTTGTGGTGCCCTGCTCGGCTCTACCGCCGCCGTTGCCGCCACGCCGGTTTATGGCCCGGAGTTACAGGGCTTCACCTATCCCTATCCGCTGCAGCAGTTCAGCTTTCAGTCGCAACAGCAAACGCTGCACATGGGTTTTATGGACGTGCAGCCACAGGGCAAGGCAAACGGCCATACGGTGGTGCTGATGCACGGCAAAAATTTCTGTGGTGCCACCTGGCAGGCCACCATTGCCGCACTGAGCAGCAACGGCTATCGCGTCATCGCGCCGGATCAGATCGGTTTTTGCAGCTCCAGCAAACCGGCGAGCTATCAGTACAGCTTTCAGCAGCTGGCGGACAATACCCATGCCCTGCTGAAAAGCCTGCATGTTGATAAGGCGATCGTGATCGGCCACTCCACCGGCGGCATGCTGGCCACACGTTACAGCCTGAGTTATCCGCAGGCGGTTGAAAAAATGGTGTTGGTGAACCCGATCGGGCTGGAGGACTGGAAAGCCAAAGGCGTGCCGTGGCGCAGTGTCGATCAGTGGTATCAACGTGAACTGAAAACCAGCGCGGCGGGCATCAAGCAATACGAACAGAAAACCTACTACAGCGGCCGCTGGGATAAATCGTACGATAAATGGGTCGATATGCTGGCGGGCCTGAACAATGGACCGGGTAAAACGCGGGTGGCATGGAACTCGGCGCTGATTTACGACATGATTTTTACCCAGCCGGTTTACTACGAGTTCAAAGACCTTAAGGTGCCAACCACGCTGATGATCGGTACCGATGACACCACCGCCATTGGCAGCGATATTGCGCCAGCGGCGGTTAAGTCACAGCTGGGTAACTATAAGCAGCTGGGCAAAACGGTTGCCGGCCTGATTCCCGGCGCTCAGCTGATTGAGTTTCCGGGCCTGGGGCACGCACCGCAGATGGAAAAACCTGACCTGTTCCATCAGCGCCTGCTTGGTGTGCTGCAAAAGTAATAAAAAAGGGCCGCTTTTGCGGCCCTGTTTGCCCGTGTTGAGGGCTATTTTTTCTCGCTGCTCTGCTCGCAGATATCCGGCACGCGTAAGCAGCCGCTGGTATCACCTTTCTCCAGCTCAAGCAGCGCATCGGCGATGGTGCGTTTTTGCAGCACCTCCAGCGACGCCTGCTCCGCCTCTTCGGCGATCGCCTTGAAGTACCAGCAGGTATTGGCGCTCACCACGCAGCGCGCCTGAACATCCGGTCGCGACGCCCACAGCTTTTTGTCTTCAATCACCGAGCTGTAGATATCACGCAGGGTAATCTCATTAGCTGGACGACCCAGGTGAATCGAACCGGTGCGGCCGAGCGTCGACACAATAATGCCGTCTCGGGTTAAAGGCACCATCAGCTTGCGGATCAAGCTGGGGTTGGCTTCAAGGCCGTAAGCGAGAATAGCGCTGGTAGAGCGTTTACCCATTTGCTCCGCCATCGCTACG
The DNA here is from genome assembly GCF_051851875.1 of Duffyella sp. Ts4. Taxonomy (NCBI): domain Bacteria; kingdom Pseudomonadati; phylum Pseudomonadota; class Gammaproteobacteria; order Enterobacterales; family Erwiniaceae; genus Duffyella; species Duffyella sp. Ts4. Next base: position 185,331 of record NZ_JBLYPN010000001.1, read on the forward strand.
CTTAAGACCATCTGCAAAGCTGTCGGGAAGCGGTAATCAAGCATTTGATATTCCTGAGTAGCGGTGAATCTTATTCTTTTTCGCACCGGGGCTGTGAATGTTCATAGGCGATAAATATAACAAACACTGTTGCTTTTTAGAAGCTGGTCAGATGTGCGGGGCACGTAATAACCATTTTGCCGACGCTGCCATGCTGGCTGAACGCCTGTTTTTCAGGCTCTCAGCGAATACAGCGTGACGTTGTCACCACGTCGGCACTTATTGTGGCGAACGGCGTGCTATCAACACGTATCTCAACCCGAGCACCAACAGCACGTTAATCAAGGCCAGCAGGCATAACAGCCAGAGTGTAGCGCTGGCCCCTGCCCGATCGAAAACATAACCGCCAATCACTGGCGTCAGCGCCTGGCCGATCAGTGCCGGGCGGGCCATCCTTCCTACCACCAGCGCATACTCCTCCGGCGGCACCATCGCCAGCGGCAGCGTACCGCGCACAATCGCCCGCAGGCCATTGCCGGCACCGTAAAGCAGCATGCTGAGCAGCGCCATGCCGGGCCAGATCGCCAACACAATGATGCCAATGGCGACCAGCGCTACCGAGAAAAAGGCGGTCCAGATCGGATGCCCGCGCCGAAAGGCGATGTCGACCAGACGGGATCCAACCTGGCAAGGCCCAAGAATGGCGCTGATGCCCAGCGCGGCGGCCAGCGAATATCCGCTCGCCTGCAACAGCGTGATCAGCTGCAGCGACATCGCGGTCATGATCACCGATGCGAGGGTAAAAATGGCGCATAACAGCCAGAACAGCTGCGGAGCCAGCGAACTGCTGCGCGTTATGGTCGCCGGGCGAGCTGCCCGTTCTGCCGCCGACGTGGCAGGCAACGCGTAGAGATAGATGGGAATCACGCTAATCAACAACAGCAGCGCACAGAGATAGCAGGCGTCACGCCAGCCAAAAAGGTGAATCAAACCCGCCGTGCCCGGCCACACCAGCGAGGTGCAAAAGCCGGAGATCAGCGTAATGCCGGTAATCATGCTGCGCGCCTGGCCGCCGTACAGCGTGCCTAAAACGGAAAACAGCGCGTCGTAGAGCCCCATCGCCATGCCAACGCCAATCACGCACCATGCCAGGAAGAACAGCGCATAGTGATGAGCGAAACCCATCATCACCAGCCCCACCGCCATCACTATGCCGCTGCCCGCCAGTAGTCGCCGTCCGTGGCCTGCGGCGATCAGCCGACCGGTTAACGGCGCCAGCAGGCCCGAAATCAAAATGCTGGTGGAGAGCGCACCGTAAACCCACTGCTGCGACCAGTGCGTTTCAGCGATAATCGGCCTGGCCATCACCGCCAGTAGATAAAACGATCCGCCCCATGACAGGATTTGTACCACGCCAAGCAGGAAAATTGGCATAAGGCCGGGCTTAACAGAGTGAACAGGCACTATCGCGACTCTGGCTATAAAAGGAGAGCAGCAGAGTAATGCAACCCCGGCAGAGGGTAAACCCTGATTGACAGCAACGATATAATCTGATGGAAAACCAATTATAAGTTCAAATTATTTGAAAGAATTCAATTTATTTGTTTAGCGGAGGTAATGTGTATTCTGCAAAGGCGCTGAATGTGCTTTAATCAGCTCATTCTGGTCAGATCACTGGCTGATGCGCTTGACGTCAATAATAATCATTTTCACCTGAAAGCTCATTACAGCGGATCCGATTGGCAGATTAATCTGATATTCATGATTAATGGCCTTTTTGCAATTTATCCTAAAGAAGTATTTTTTCAAGAAGTTATGATGCAGACATAACGCAAATCAGGATAAATCAGGCTATATTATCGCTGCGCTTATAAATGAATATTTGAGGTATAAAGAGGTACAAGGCGCCTATTCTAATATTTTCAGCGCCACTAATTTTTAATAAAAAATTCTCGGCTATAGTTATTTAGCCTGATTGTCTTGATTTGACTTAACACAGCAAAAGAGGTGACCTTTCATGGGTAAATATTATTACGTCAACAAAAATTCTGGATATAACGACAACCACGTCGTCCACGCATCAGGCTGTTCGTGGCTGCCAAAAATTAGCCAGCGCCAGTTTTTAGGCACCTTCTATTCTGTGAACGCCGCCCTGCAGCAGGCACGGAAATTTTATCAGGGTGCCATGGCCTGCGATGAATGCTGCCCGATCATGGTAAAAAAAAGCCTGACCACTCAGAATAAATCGGCCCTGAACATGATGGCGAAATTCTGATAACCCTGGTGCTCACGCCGTCACGCGTGATGATCAGGCGCAAGACGCGCGGCTGGAAATGCGCTGGATCCCTCTCCGGCGCATCAGCTTTTCGCGACAGGCCGCAAAATCTCACCTTTTTTTCGGTCCGCTGTTTTACTTTTCTGCCTGATAGACCACAATAAGCTCATTCAAAATTGTGACGGACATCACTTTCCGTCCGGTGGGTTTTCGCGTCGGCGAAAGGTCTCTCTTCTCTTATAAGTTATTGAACGCCATGCAAACATCTACTGTTTCTCGTAAAAAGGCCTGGGTGCGCGTTGTGCTGCTCGCCGTGGCTGCCTTTGTCTTTAATACCACCGAATTTGCACCGGTTGGTTTGCTCTCGGATATCGCCGACAGTTTTGCCATGAAAACCGCTGACGTTGGCATCATGCTGACCATTTATGCCTGGGTTGTGGCGCTGATGTCACTGCCGCTGATGCTGGCAACGCGCAACGTTGAGCGACGACTGCTGCTGGCGCTGCTGTTTATCCTGTTTGTGGCCAGCCATCTGTTATCGACCTTTGCCTGGAGCTTTGCTTCGCTGGTGGTCTCTCGCATTGGGATTGCGCTGTCGCATGCGGTGTTCTGGTCGATTACCGCCTCGCTGGCTATTCGCGTGGCGCCTGCGGGCAAAAAAAACCAGGCGCTGAGCATGCTGGCCACCGGCACCGCGCTGGCGATGGTGCTTGGCGTCCCGATTGGTCGTATTGTCGGCCAGGCGCTGGGCTGGCGCACCACCTTTGGCATGATTGGGCTGTCCGCGCTGGTGTTAATGCTGATGCTGCTTAAGCTGCTGCCGAAGTTGCCAAGCGAGCACACCGGTTCCCTGAGCAGCGTGCCGATGCTGTTTCGCCGACCGGCGCTGGTTAGCCTGTATGTCCTGGTGACGCTGGTGGTGACTGCGCATTACACCGCCTACAGCTATATCGAACCCTTTATGGAAAGCGTGGCGGATCAGGGCGCGAATTTCACCACCCTGCTGCTGCTGGTGTTTGGCTCCGCCGGGATTCTGGGCAGCATCATTTTCAGCACGCTGGGCAATAAGTTCCCGTCTGCACTGCTGATCAGCGCCATTGCGCTGGTGGTGCTGTGCATGGGCTTGCTGTTTTTTGCCGCCACGCACCCGGGTGCGATCATGACGTTGTGCGTGATTTGGGGCATGGCGATGATGATGATTGGCCTGGCGATGCAGGTGCGGGTACTGTCACTGGCACCGGATGCAACCGATGTGGCGATGTCGCTGTTTTCCGGCATCTATAACATCGGCATTGGCGCCGGTGCGTTGATCGGTAATCAGGTCAGTATTCATCTGGCGATGGCAGATGTGGGCAATATTGGCGCGATGCTGGGACTGGTGGGCTTGCTGTGGTGTGTGTGGATTTTCCGGCGCTATCCGCAACTGCGAACCAACGGATAAATGAAGCAGGCTGGCAGGCGCCAGCCTTTGCTTTCAATCTTAATTATAAACGGTTGCCGTGCCATACAGACTGCTGCTGCCAGAGGTCGAAATCATGCGGTAGGATTTGGCTCCTGCCGCGTTGGCCTTTCCCGATAGCTGGCTCTCCAGCGACATCAAAGACGTACTGCCGGTGGCATTGACCGCGATAACCTGCGGCCGCTGCGCCTCGTTGAGTGTACCCTGCTGCGCTGCGAAGCCGGTTAGCGGTGATATGCCAAATGCAACCAGCGCCACTACCAGAATGCTTTTCATGATCGCCTCTCGCGTTTCATTCAACTCGTCGATTACTGATAAATGACTGCGGTGCCGTGCAGGTTGTTCTGGCCGCTGGTAGAAGTAATACGGAACGATTTTGCGCCCGCTTCTTCCGCTTTGGCATTCAGTTGTGCTTCCAGCGAGCCCAGGTTGGCGCCGCCCTGTGCGGAAATGGTACCGATAGCCTGCTGCTGAGCCGGTTCCTGGGTCACCACATCAGCGGCAAAAGCACCCCATGAAGCGGCAGATAAAGCGATAGTAGCAAGGATCATTTTTACGTTTTTCATGGTCGTCTCTCTTTAATTTTTCAGGGTTATCAGGTTGCCGTCGTTATTAACTTAACGATCGATAACTAAATGATAGGCCTCCCCACCTCTGTCGTCAATATTATTTTTTAATGACCGTTAATTTAATAAAACCCTTATACGAAAAGGCCTGCAGGGCCGATCTCATCACTCAATCCCGGCAGCTTAACGCCCACAGAGCACAAAGCGTCAAAGCCAGCTGACGCGGCAGCGGTTGCTCTTGATTAATTTATTAATGAACGGTAATTTAATTGGACACTCCATCCAGCCAAATGAGGATCTATGAGCGTTACGCAGGAAACAAAAGTAAAAAAAGGGCGCGGTCGCCCCAAACTTTTTGACCGCGAACAGGCTCTGGATCGCGCACTGGAACTGTTTTGGGCGCACGGGTATGAAGCCACTTCGCTGGCCGATTTGGTCGCCGCGACTGGGGCAAAAGCCCCGACACTCTACGCCGAGTTTGAAAATAAAGAGGGATTGTTCCGTGCGGTGATGGAGCGCTATGTGGAGATGTTCTCAGCCCAGCGTAATGCCACCCTGCAATGCAAAGAGAGCGGCGTTGCCACCGGTATCGAAAACTATTTTCGCTCCACCGCGGCCTGCTTTACCGATCGTGATAAGCCTGCGGGCTGCTTCTTTATCTGTACATCGACGGCGCTGTCGGCCGATTCAGAAGAGATTGCTGACATGCTGCGTAAAAAGCACCGCAGTCAGGAAGCGACGCTGAACGCCTTTTTACAGGAGCGTAAAGCGTTGGGCGAACTGGCCGAAGCCACGGACACCGCGGCGCTGTCGCGCTATTTGACCTGCGTGTTGCAGGGGATGTCGGTGCGCGCACGGGAAGGTGCCGATCGGGCTGAACTCGACGGCATTGTCGATACCCTGATGCAGCTGTGGCCGATGTTGTCCGGCGTGTGCCATCAAAAAACGGGCCGCTAAGCGGCCCGTGGGTTTATTCCAGCCAGAACACCGGCTTTAACTCATGACTGACCGGGCTGTTATCGGCATTGCACACCATCAACTCTCGCATCGATGCCCACCAGCGCTGGCACACGTCGGTTTCGGCAACGGCCTGCCAGCGCGCCTCTGACTCAATCTCTACGCTGGCAAACAGCAGGCTGCGCCCGACGTCGAGATAGATAGCGTAATGGTGCGCGCCATGCGCCTTCAGCGTTTCCGCCAGCTCAGGCCAGATCGGCGAATGACGCCGCTGATATTCAGCATGGCAGTGCGGAAACACCTCCATGACAAAGGCTTTACGCACCATGTGCCGGCCCTACGTCCAGCGCCGCCTGCCAGGGCTTGACGTTAAAGCGTTCGCCCAGCGCAATCAGCTCGTCGGTAGTAATGCCCTGGCGCATGCCGCCCATCGACAGCACTTTGACCACCACTTCCGAGGCTTTTTCAGCGGTATCAATCAGGCCAAACGCCTCATCCAGCGTTGGTCCGGTACCAAAAATGCCGTGGAATGGCCACATCACCAGCGTATGCGAGCGCATCTGCTCGGCGGTTTTAGCGCCGATACCATCGGTGCCCGGCACCATCCACGGCAGAATGCCAACGCCATCGGGGAAGACCACCAGACACTCGGTGCTGCCTTCCCATAACAGGCGGGTAAAGCGGGCGGCATCCAGCTCAACCACATAGCTCAGCGCCATGAAGTTGGTGGCATGGCAATGCATGATGACGCGATCCTGGCCATTGGTGACCGCTTTGCGCACGCAGTGTGACTGAAAATGCGAGGCGAGCTCCGAGGTCGGCACGCCGCCGTTACTCAGTCCCCAGTGAACTTTGCAGGAGAGCCCTTTGTCGTCAACCTGCAGCAGCGCCAGGCTGTCGGCGGGATCGAGCTGCACGTTGCGGAAAAATTTGCCGGAGCCGGTGACCAGAAACCAGTCATTAGCCAGCGCGGGCGCAGGCTGACTCAATTCAATACAGCGCGGTTCAGCGTAAAAATCCGCGGCCCACGGCTGTACTTCTTCTGCCGTCAGGCGCAGGCTGACGTTGCCGCCATTGCGTTCGTCCCAGCCCTTTAGCCACATATCACTGGTGGCTTTGACCATGCCCTGTACAAAAGGCGAAGTTAGTATGCTTTGCATCGATAATCCTTAACGTTGAGACAGAATCTGTTGTTCGTAATCACGGACGTTGCTTAACCAACTGGCATCCGCTGGCACGTCGTGGCGCAGGCACCAGGCTTCCCACACCGCCTGCCACGGCAGCGATTTTTGCTCTTCCAGCAGCGCTAAACGGCTGGTGAAGTCACCCTGCATTTCCAGCTGACGCAGCTGGTCGGTTGGCTCCAGCAGCGCGCGCAGCAGCGCTTTTTTAGCGTTGCGCGTGCCGATAACCCAGGCAGCAATGCGGTTGATCGAGGCGTCAAAAAAGTCGAGTCCGATGTGCACTTTGTCAAACAGCTGCTGACGCACAATCTCGCTGGCAATCGCCTGCGTTTCATCATCCAGAATCACTACGTGATCGCTGTCCCAGCGCACCGGACGGCTGACGTGCAACAGCAGGCGCGGCACATAGAGCATGGCGGTGGAAATTTTGTCAGAGATGGTTTCCGTGGGATGGAAATGCCCGGCATCCAGCGTCAGCGCGGTCTGGCGACTGGTGGCGTAACCGAAATAGAACTCGTTGGAGCCGACGGTGTAACTTTCGGCGCCGATGCCAAACAGTTTGCTCTCTACCGCATCAATGTGGTGCTGCGGGTTAAGCTTTTCGCTGATGATCTCATCCAGTGCCGCCAGCAGGCGCTGACGCGGCGCCATCCGGTCTACCGTCAGATCTTTCATGCCGTCCGGCACCCAGATATTCATCACTGATGGCGTACCGAGCTGCTCGCCAAAGTAAGCGGAAATTTTGCGGCTCGCCTTGCAGTGATCGATCCAAAACTGGCGAATGGCATCGTCGGCATGCGCCAGCGTAAAGCCGTCGGCGCTCAGCGGATGCGAAAAGCAGGTCGGGTTAAAATCGAGGCCAATCTGATGCTGTTTCGCCCAGCTGACCCAGCGGCTGAAATGCTCGGGTTTGATGACATCGCGATCTACCGGCTCATCGCTGTCCAGATAGATAGCATGCAGATTCAGCCGCTTGGCGCCCGGAATCAATGACATCGCCATATCGAGATCGGCGCGCAGCTCTTCCGCGCTGCGGGCCCGGCCCGGATAGTTGCCGGTGGCCTGAATGCCGCCGGTCAACGTACCCTGAGGATTTTCAAAACCACGCACGTCATCGCCCTGCCAGCAGTGCATGGAAACAGGAAGAGTATCAAGCTGCTGCATCGCTGCTTCAACATCGACGCCAATGGCGGCAAAGCGCTGCTTCGCCAGATCAAAAGCCTGCTCAATAAGCCGTGTCATAAACAAAGTTCCTTAGTGGTTTGGCTGAGCGACTGAAAACGCTGCCAGTACGTTAAAGCGTGCTCCTCGGGATGAGGCTGCACGGTGTGCACGGGAAAGTTAGTGGCGATGCAGTGACGCAGCGCCTGAAGATCGGTGAGTTCGCCAAGGGCGATCAGCTGACAGCCGACGTTGCCCAGCGTGGAGGCCTCCACCGGCCCCGCCTGTACCGCCAGATTGCAGTGGTTGGCGCAGAGCTGATTGAGAAAATGGTTCTGGCTGCCGCCGCCCACGATATGCAGCTGGCTAAAGGGTTTGCCGCGCAGCTGCGTCAGCTGATCCAGCACCTGCCGATACAGCATGGCGAGGCTGTCAAAGATGCAGCGCGCCAGCGCCGCGGTGCTTTGCGGCACCGGCATGCCCTGTTCGGCGCAGGCATCCTGAATCGCCTGTACCATGCTGACGGGATTGATAAAACGTTCATCATTGGGATTGATCAGGCTGCGACAGGCGGGCTCAGCCTCAGCGGCGCTCACCAGATCGGCAATATCCGTGACCTGCAGCTCATCGCAGATACGCTGCAACAGCCACATGCCCATGATATTTTTCAGCACGCGGTAGCGCCCTTCAACACCGCCTTCGTTGGTCACGTTAGCCGCCAGTGCCGCGGCGCCGGTATGCGCGTGTGGGCTTTCAAATCCCATCAGCGACCAGGTGCCGGAACTGATCCATGCTGTATCGCTGTGCTCCAGCGGTACAGCCATTACCGCACTGGCGGTATCGTGGCTGGCTACGGCGATCATCGGCACCGCTTTGCCGCTGGCGCTTTGCCAGTAGCCTACGGTGTTACCCGGCTGGGTTGGCTTTCCGAACCAGCTTTTATTGCCGCCCGCCCACGTCAGCAGCGTCTCATCCCACTCACCGCTCTGAATATTTATCAGTTGGGTCGTGGTGGCATTGGTGTATTCCCAGTTCATTTCGCCGGTAAAGCGGTAGTGTAGATAATCGGGAATCATCAACGCATGGGCGACCCGGGCGCACTGCGCCGGTTCGCGCTGACTGAAGGCGCGCAGCTGCCAAAGGGTGTTAAACGGCAGAAACTGAATGCCGGTACGCTGCCACAGCGCCTCACGTCCCCACTGCTGCTCCGCCTGCGCCATCACGCCGTGAGTGCGGCCATCACGATACGAGACCGTTTCACCCACCCGCTCGCCGTGCTGATCGAGCAGCACCATATCCACGCCCCAGGTATCGATACCGATACTGTCGATGTCGATACCCTGCGCATCCAGCATCGCCAGCCCAGCGCGAATCTCCTGCTCAAGCGCGTCGAGATCCCAGCAGTCATATTCGCCGCGCATCACCCGCCGGTTGGCAAAGCGATGGATCTCCTGCAGGGCGAGCGCACCGGTGTCACGGTGATAGCGCGTCAGCATCACCCGCCCACTGGAGGCGCCGAGATCGACAGCTACAACATTGCGTATTGTCATGGCTTTAGTTTCCTGATGTTCCAATGCCATCAGTGTACGTTTCAGCCGTGCGGCCACCTTGCCCGCAGTGCCAGAGCCTGTAACGCGTTGGCAAGGTTACAAAGAAGCATGCGTAGCAGCTCACAAAATAAGGTTTCAACCCGCTGTGATGCTGCACGCATTTCTGACACTTTTAAGCGCTTTCTTGAAGTTTTTGCCTGAATACGCGCTTAGCCTGTTCAAAATTCAAGGTAAGTTCTTTGGTCGCGTAATAGGCTGCAGAATTGTTAAAGGAGGATCAATGATGACCATATTGCACAGCGCAGACTTTTTCGCCGACGGTGATTTTCCCATCACTATCGAGCCACGGGCACCGCAGGATGCGTTTCCCGAGCATCATCACGACTTCCACGAAATCGTGCTGGTGGAACAAGGCGCGGGCATTCACGTGTTTAATGGTCAGCCGCAGAGCCTGTGCGGCGGCTGCGTCTGCTTTGTTCGCGATCACGACCGCCATCTTTATGAGCAGACCGAGAATCTCTATCTGACCAATGTGCTCTACCGCAGCCCGGACGCGTTTCGCTTTCTCAGCGGATTGCAGGATCTGCTGCCGCAGGAGCAGGATGGCCGTTACCCTTCCCACTGGCGCATTGGCAACCGCGTGATGAGCCAGGCGAGCCAGCTGGTGGCGCAAATGACGCCGCTGACGCTGAGCTATTCGCTGGAGAAGCAGGCGCAGCAGGAGCTGTTGTTTCTGCAGCTGCTGCTATTGCTGCGCCAGGGGCGCCATGATGAGCAGAGCAGCGATCAGGAAGCGCGGCTGCATCGCCTGCTCGACTGGCTGAACGATCACTACAGCGAAGAGATTGACTGGGAGGCGCTGGCGGATCGTTTCTCGCTGTCGCTGCGCACCCTGCATCGCCAGATGAAACAGCAAACCGGCATTACGCCACAGCGTTATCTCAACCGGCTGCGGCTGCTGCAGGCGCGCCATCTGTTGCGGCACAGCGAGGCGCGCATTACTGATATCGCTTTTCAGTGCGGGTTTGGCGACAGCAACCACTTTTCCACCCTGTTCAAACGCGAGTTTGGCTGCGCGCCCCGCGCTGAGCGGCAGCATATGCTGTAACCGGAGCGCCCAATGCCGTTGATCCTGTCACGCGATGACTACTTTCCTTCGCCCGCCATGTCGGTTGCGGTGGCTGAACGCATGCCGCAGCCCTCGTTTCCGCCGCATCAACACGCCTTTGAGGAGATTGTGATTGTCTGGCGCGGTAATGGCCTGCATGTGTTAAACGATCGACCATGGCTGATCACCTGCGGCGATATTTTTTATCTGCGTGAAGGCGACTGCCACAGCTACGATTCGGTTAATGATCTGGTGCTGGATAATATTCTGTTCTGCCCGGATCGCTTTACGCTGGGCTTTGACTGGAGTGAGCTGCTGCCACCTCGAACCCCAGATCAATCAGCATCATGGCGGCTGACTACCCGCGGCATGACATTAGCGCGCGGCGTGCTGGTTCAGTTGGAGCGCGAAAGCCGCAAAACCGATCGGCTTTCGGTGCAACTGGCTGAAGCGCTGTTTCTGCAGCTGGCGTTGATTCTGCGGCGTCACCGCTATGTTGCGGATGGCAGCCGGGCCTTGCCGGAAAGTGAACAGTTGGATCTGCTAGTGGCGGCGATTCAGGGACACGGCAGTCGACCTTTTGACCTGACGCTGTTCTGCCAGCAGAACCGCCTCAGTGAGCGCGGTCTGAAGCAACTGTTTCGCCAGCAAACCGGCATGAGCATTGGCCATTACATTCGTCAGCTGCAACTCTGCCAGGCGAAATATCTGTTGCGCACCAGCAGCTGTTTGATTGGCGAAGTGGCCGCGCGCTGCGGTTTTGATGACAGTAACTATTTCTCCGTGGTGTTTACCCGCGAAACCGGCCTGACACCCAGCGCCTGGCGGCAACGCTTTCATCCTGCCAGTAGCGCCATCATCAGCGAGGCGGGCGCGCCCTGACGCGCACCGCCGTTGCACTACGCTGCCAGACCCAGCCCAACGATATTGGCCGCAATAATAATCACTACACATCCCAGCGACAGCACGCCAACCGGACGACGGCCCGCCGATTTCCACTCTTTCAGCAACAGCCCAACCAGGCCACCGCAGAGCACGTACAGGCTCATGTGCAGCATCCAGCTGACAAAGTCATACTGCGGTGGAATTTTTGCATGGCCCCAGGCGTAAAAGAAAAACTGCAGGTACCACATCAGGCCGCCCAGCGTGGCAAACAGCACATTAGCGATCAGCAGCGGTTTTGCCACTGAGAAATCAGCCTTCACCGACAGCGATGATTTAGTGGCCAGACGGATAAAGCAGTAGCCGAGGTTGACGATCGCCCCACCGCCCATGATCACCACATAACTTGGCAACGCGACATACAGTGGGTCGATACCCAGCTGTGCTGCAGCGTCATGCATCGGCTTTGCCGCATCCATGGCAAAGGACATACCGGCTGAGAAAAAGCCGCACATTACCGCCAGCACCAACCCTTTCTTCAGGTTGAACTCTTCAGCGTTGATGCCCAGCGCCCGCTCTTTCAGCAAACCGGCGCGTGACACAATGGCCACGCCGATCACCGCCACAAATACGCCGAGTAGCGTCATCCGGCCTCCGGTGGAGGCAAACAGCTCCATAAAGCGCCCCTGCAGCAGCGGCGTCATCAGCGTGCCGACCACCAGCGTCACGCCGATTGCGATGCCAATGCCCATCGACATGCCAAGATAGCGCATGGTCAAACCATAATTGATGTTGCCAATGCCCCACATCGCGCCGAACAGAAACACCGGCAGCAGCTGCGACAGGCTAAAGGAGGCGTAGTAAGCCCAAAAGTTTGGCAGCAGCACCGCGCTCACCGCCCACGGCAGAATCAGCCAGGAGGTAATGCCGCCCACCGACCACATGGTTTCCCACGACCATCTTTTTACCTGTTTGAAAGGGGCATAAAAGCAGGCGGCACTGGCGGCCCCCACCAGATGCCAGCAGATTCCGGCGATAATGGCACTGTTCATTGTTATTCCTTCGTAAGGTTAAGGCCAACGGGATGCCGGGCCCCTGCCCGGATACGAAGGAGTGTACGGCGAGCCCGATCCTGGCCTCCTTTGAGTGGCTGCCTGCAACCGCAGCGCTCTGGCAATATTCAGGGGGTGCCACAGACCGCGATCACAAATCTGTTTTTCTCCTCTTTTTTGCCCGCATGCAGCCTAAATACATTATTTTCAAGGATTTTTGTAATTTTGTTGCCTTCGGCTGCTCATTATTGCCATTGTTGCCATTAAGGCGTCAAAGCTGGCACTCAGAAAAAGGTGTTTCAGGCTGGAGTAAGCGAACTTCCCCGGTAGTTACTACTTCACCTCAGCCTTATAACATCCTGTTTTACGGAGAACGCTAACATGGCAACAATTCAGAAAAATATGTACATCAACGGTGAGTTCACCGAACACCGCAGCGGCAAATGGATTGACGTAATCAATCCCGCCACCGAACAGCTGATTGCTCAGGTACCGGAAGGCAGCAAAGAGGATGTGCAGCGCGCGATTGATGCCGCCGAACAGGCCCAGGAGGCATGGGAAGCGTTGCCTGCGGTTCAGCGTGGCGTCTGGCTGCATAAAATCGCCGACGGTATCCGTCAGCGTGAGGCAGAACTCACCGCCACCATTGTCGCCGAAGGCGGCAAAACGCAGGGGTTAGCGCAAACCGAAGTGCTGTTTACCGCCGATTATCTCGACTACATGGCCGAGTGGGCGCGGCGCTATGAGGGCGAAATCGTCAACAGCGATCGTCCCAACGAAAACATTTTTGTGTTTAAGAAAGCGATTGGCGTCACCACCGGTATTCTGCCGTGGAACTTCCCATTCTTCCTGATCGCCCGTAAAGCAGCGCCAGCGCTGATTACTGGCAATACCATCGTGATCAAACCGAGCGAAGTCACGCCGCTGAACGCGGTAATTTTTGCTGAAATCATCGACGCGATTGGCCTGCCCGCGGGCGTGTTGAATATCGTCTTTGGTTACGGCCCGGTCGTCGGCCAGGAGCTGGCAGCCAACCCGAAAGTGGGCATGGTTAGCCTCACCGGCAGCGTTAACGCAGGTATTGCCACGATGGAAGCGGCGGCGAAGAATGTCACCAAGGTGTCGCTGGAATTAGGCGGCAAGGCCCCGGCCATTGTGATGAACGATGCTGATATCGATCTGGCGGTGAAGGCCATTGTGGCATCGCGCATGATCAACAGTGGACAGGTCTGTAACTGCGTGGAGCGCCTCTATGTTCAGGAAGGCATCTACGATACGTTAATGGCGCGCCTGACCGAGGCATTTCGCGCAGTAACCTTTGGCGATCCGGCGCAGCAACAGCAGCTGGATATGGGGCCGCTGATCAATGCCGCCGCCCTTGAGCGCGTTGAGCAAAAAGTTGCTGAGGCGGTAGCCGACGGGGCACAGGTGGTGCTGGGCGGTCAGCGTGCAGGCAACACCGGCTATTTTTTCCAGCCAACGCTGCTCAGCCACGTTCGTCAGGAGATGGCGATCATGCACGAGGAGATTTTTGGGCCGGTGCTGCCGGTGACTACCTTCAAAACGCTGGATCAGGCGATCGCCTGGGCCAACGACTGTGAATATGGTTTGACCTCATCGATCTATACCCGCGATCTGAATACCGCCATGACCGCGCTGCGCAAGCTGAAGTTCGGTGAAACCTACGTCAACCGCGAGAACTTTGAGGCGATGCAGGGGTTCCACGCCGGCTGGCGTAAGTCAGGCATTGGCGGCGCTGATGGCCGTCACGGGCTGGAAGAGTATCTGCAAACCCACGTTGCCTATCTGCAGTTCAGCTAACCTTTCCCAACCCGCCAGCATCACGCTGGCGGGTTGCGGCTTATGCCATGCGTTGGCGGCTGCGGAACAGCGCGACGCCACTCAATACCGCGACCATCATCAAATAATAGCCCGGTGCCAGGCTGGTACCGGTTGCGCTGATCAACAGGGTACAAATCAGCGGCGCGAAGCCACCAAACACGGTGACCGCAACGTTATAGCTGATCGCCATGCCGCTGGCGCGCGTATGAATCGGAAACAGATCGGCCATGACCGAAGGCACGGTAGAGAAATAGACCGATTTGAGCAGTGCCAGCCAGCCCACCATCAGCATCAGGGTCAGCGGCGTGGTGTGATTTACCACCATCGCAAACGCGGGATAGATGGTCAGAATCAACAGCCCGAGCGCGCCCCACATCAGCGGCGCACGACCAATTTTCTCAGCCCACAGCCCCATCAACGGTGTCACCACGGTTAAGATAATCCCCGCCAGCAGGGTGGCAGAAAAGGCCACGGAGCTGGAGAGGTGTAAATTTTTGGTGGCGTAGGTTGGCACATAGTTCAGCATGTAGTTAATGGCGGTAGAGACCACCATCAGCCCGATGGCCAGCAGCATCAGCTCTTTTTGCTGCCCGATCAGCGTTTTCAGCGGCGCGGCGCTTTTCTCCGCCTTTTTAAAGCTGGCGGGCTCCTGCACATGCCGACGAATATAGAGGCCCACCGGCCCAATCAGCAGGCCGAAGGCAAAGGGAATGCGCCAGCCCCACTGCTGAATATCCGCCTCACTTAACAGCTGCGTCAGACCAAGTCCAAACGCCGAGGCCATCAGCGTGCTGGCGCCCTGGGTGGCAAACTGCCAGCTGGCAATAAAGGCTTTGCGTTCCGGAAAGTGCTCCACCAGAAAGGCAGTGGAGCTGCCAAATTCGCCCCCGGCTGAAAAGCCCTGAATCAGGCGCGCCAGCAGAATCAGCAACGGTGCTGCCAGCCCAATCGTGGCATAGCCAGGCATACAGGTGATCATTGCGCCGCCCAGCATCATCAAACTGAGCGAAAGCAGCAGCGCATTTTTGCGTCCGGCGCGATCGGCGTAAGCGCCGAGCACGATGGCACCCAGCGGCCGAATCAAAAACGAAACGCCAAAGCTGCCGAAGGTCAGCAGCATCGAAACCGACGCATCGGCAGTGGGGAAAAAGGCGTGAGCGATATAGCTGGCAAAAAAGCCGTAAACCGCAATATCAAACCACTCCAGCGCGTTGCCAATGCAGGTGGCAAACAGCGTTTTGTGCAGATTGGGCTTTATCTGTGTTTCACTGGCAACCAGGCTGCTCATTTTGCCTCCGGCGTGCGATGGGCACGATGACGGGCGATAATCGCATTGCCCTGCTCGCCCAGCTGCCACAGCAGCCGGGTCATGATCAGCAGGCCTTCGCGGGCGATCGATTTCAGCATGTGTTCATTGACGCCGTGCTGGCCGCAGGCGGGATAGGAGTGCGGGATCCACAGCGTCGGCAGACCGAGGATATCAGCAAACACATCATTGGGCAGCGAGCCGCCGAGGTTAGGCAACAGCGCCGGTTTTTTGCCGCTGCTCTCTGCCATGATCGCCAGCGTCCAGTCCACCAACGGGTCAGTGGGATCGAGGCGCGTGGCCGGTGAACCGCGCAGAAAAGTCACCTCAACCTGCGGAAAACCGTGCGCCACCAGATGCGCCTGCAAATGACTGACCAGATTTTGCCAGTCGGTGCCGACCACAAACCGCAGCTGGCACACCGCCGTTGCCGTGGGCGGAATGGCGTTCATTGGTCGTTGCGGGTTGCCGGCGACCATGGACAGCACCTCCAGCGTGTTGGCCGCATAGAGCCGCTCGCTCTGGCTGAGTCCCGCTTCTCCCCAGGTTATATCAGTTTGCGGATCGCCAGGATTTCCGGCCACGATAATGTCACTCAGGATGTCGCGCACCGCCGCGCTCACCGGCGGCGCCTTGAGCGCCGTCACCTGCAGTTGTCCCTGCTGATTAACCAGCGAAGCGATAGCGTTAGCCAGTTGAGTGGCAGGATTACTCAGCAGGCCACCCCAGTTGCCCGAATGACAGGCGTTATCCCGCGCGTTGATGCTCAGCTGGAAATTGACGCAGCCGCGCGAGCCTAAAAACAGCGTGGGTCGTTCGGCATTCACGCGCGGGCCGTCAGAGGCGATGAACAGATCGGCCTGCAGCAGCTCGCCATGCTGCTGACACAGCGCTGCCAGGCCTGGTGAGCTGATCTCTTCGCCCATCTCGAACAGCAAGGTGCAGTTAAAACCCAGATGGCCGCCGCGCGCCTGAAAAATCTGCTGCAGCGCGGCGATGTTTACGCTGTGCTGCCCTTTGTTATCGGCGCTGCCACGGCCATACCAGCGATCGCCCTCTTCGCTAAGCTGCCATGGCGTCAGGCCGCTGCGCCAGTTCTCATCGTCGCCAAACACCACGTCGCCGTGGCCGTAACAGAGCATCGTCGGCAATGCATCATTCTCACGGCGTCGCGCCACCAGAAACGGGCAGTGCGTTGCCTCAGCATTCTCCAGCCAGTGCAGCGTAAAGCCCATTTCCACCAGCGACGGCGCAATCTCCTGATGCAGATAGGCGCGCAGTTGCGCCTGACGATCGCTGCGCTGGCTTTCGGTTGCCATCGCCACCCGACGCGCCAGCACTTCACGAAATTCACCCCGGTCAAACCAGGCGGCGGCCTGTTCACTTACCTGTTCTGCTGTCATTGGCTCTCTTCCTGCACGCTGTGAATGGTTTCATTCCATCTAAGCCAATTAATCGCTTTGCCACAATTATCAAATAAACAAACAAGCGTTGCTTTAAAAGCAAAGGTATAGTGCCCTGTTACAAGGCATGCACCAGCGGGGGGCAACATCATGCTCAGTACGGAGATTCGTTATTTTCTTGCCGTCGCCAGCACCGGCTCGCTCAGCGCCGCCAGTCAGCAACTTTATGTGGCGGTTTCGGCCATCAGCCGCCAGATTCAGCGGCTTGAGCAGCAGGTTGGCGCGCCGCTGTTTGAACGTCATCCGCGCGGCATGATTCTGAATGAGGCGGGTGAGATTTTTGCCCATCACGTCCGCAGGAACATGCTGGAGATGGAGCTGGCAGTGGCGGAAATCAAAGGGTTGAATGCGGTACGCCGCGCCCTGATTCGCATCGCCTGCACCGATGGCATGGCGTTTGATCTGCTGCCGACGCTGATGGCGCGCTTTCGTCTGCAAAATCCCGCGGTCACCTTCAGCCTGCAGATTGCCAGCAGCAGCACGGTGGCAGGGCTGATTCGCGAAGGTGAATGCGACGTGGCGTTTCAGTTCAGCCTGCAACCGGAGCGCGCCGTTGACGTGGTAGCAAGCTGGCCCGCCCCGGTGTTGCTGGCGATGCAACAACAGCATCCGCTGGCCGGTGCGGCAATCGGCCTTGCCGACCTCAGCCATTATCCGGTGGCCCTGCCGCAGCAAGGATCGACGGTGCGTCAGCTGTTTGACCTGACCTGCCATATGAACGGTATTTTTATCGAGCCGGTGCTGACCTGCGACAGTTTTGCCACATTGTGGCACTTCCTGCTCAACACGCCCGGCGCGCTGACGCTGTGCAGCCAGTTCACCGTGCTTTACCAGACCGACAGGCTGGCGCTGAAATCGATTGGTATTAACCAGCTCAGCCAGCGAACCTTGCAGGTGCAGACGCCGACAGGCCGCCGCCGCAGCGCAGCGCTGGCGCTGTGGCTCGATTTTGTCTGCGAAGAGATCACCCGACAGAATCAGCGCATCCAGCCGATGTGGCAGGATGCATGATGATTGAGACGTGGCGTCAATGATAAACGGCCCGCCGGAAGCGACGGGCCGTGCGGAGACTCAACGTGACGTTGTCACGCACAAATCACTGACAAAACAGCGTGATGCTTATTTTGCGATATCAACCTGATAGAAAATATGCTTCCCAAACGGATCCACTTCGTAGCCGGTAACCTCTTTGCGTACCGGTTCAAATATGGTTGAATGGGCGATCATCACCGCGGGCGCCTGGTCATGCATGATCTGCTGCGCTTCGGTGTAGAGCTGGATACGTTTGTTGTGATCCTGTTCGGCGCGCGCGGTGGTAATCAGCTTTTCAAATGGCTGATAGCACCATTTTGATGAGTTCGATCCGCCGTTGGCTGAGGTGCAGCTGTAGAGCGGGCCAAAGAAGTTATCGGGATCGCCGGTTGCGGTGGTCCAGCCCATCAGCGCGGCCTGATGTTCACCACTCTTCACGCGCTTCAGGTATTCGCCCCATTCATAGGTCACGATATTGGCTTTGATGCCCACTTTGGCCCAGTCTGACTGAATCATCTCCGCCATGCGGCGTGCATTGGGATTGTAAGGACGCTGCACCGGCATCGCCCACAGCGCAATGGTGGTGCCAGGTTTGATGCCCGCTTCGGCTAACAGCGCTCTGGCCTTTTCCGGATCGTAGTCGTAATCTTTCAGCGCCTGATCGGCGCTCCAGACGCCCGGCGGCAGGATATTTTTAGCCACCGTCCCGGTGCCCTTGAATACGGCCTCAATGATCGCCGGTTTGTTGATCGCCATGGTCAACGCCTGGCGCACTTTGACATTATCCAGCGGCGCTTTCTGCGTGTTAAACGACAGGAATCCGGTGTTCAGCCCCGCCTTCTGTACCAGCTTAATATCCGGGTTCTCTTTCATGCGCGGCAGATCGGCAGGATTGGGGAACGGCATGCCCTGGCATTCGTTTTTCTCGAGCTTGGCGTAGCGCACCGACGCATCGGGCGTGATGGAGAAGATCAGCCGATCGAGCTTCGCTTTGCCCTGCCAGTACTGCGGAAAGGCGCGATAGAGAATGCGTGAATCTTTCTGGTACTGCACCAGTTCAAACGGCCCAGTGCCGATCGGATCGCTGTCGACCTTCTCCGGCGTGCCCGCCTTCAGCATCGCATCGGCATATTCCGCGGAGTGGATAGAGGCAAAATACCAGGCGAGATCGGCGAGGAACGGCGCTTCGGCATGCGCCAGCGTGAAGCGCACGCTGTGATCGTCGACCTTCTCAATTTTCTTGATCAGCGAACCAAATTCCAGACTTTCAAAATTGGAGTAGTTGCCGCTGGAGACGTTGTGGTAGGGATTTTTGGGGTCCATCTGACGCATAAACGAAAAGATCACGTCGTCGGCGTTAAAATCGCGACTCGGCTTAAACAGCTTGTTGCTGTGGAATTTCACACCATGACGCAGATGAAAGGTATACACCGTGCCGTCTGCGCTGATATCCCAGCGTTCCGCCAGGCCTGGCTGCAGTTCAGTGGTACCGGTTTTAAAATCGACCAGCCGGTTGAACACCGGTACGGCGCTGGCGTCAACGCTGGTGCCGGAGGTATAAAGCTGCGGGTTGAAGTTCTCCGGTGAACCTTCAGAACACCAGACCAGCGTTTTCGCTGATGCACTTCCCGCCAGCGCCATCACCAACGCCGCCAGGGCAAAACGACCTCTTTTTTTCATGCCGATCCTCGCTTTTTATTTGACTTCCGCTCGTTACGGTTGGTAAATGAAATTCACATCTTTTTAATAAATAACATGAAATCGCCGCGTCGCAGAACATTTCTGGCGTGCTATCTATAAGGAAAAATGATGACTGATAATCTTGCCGCTACCCTTACGCAACGTTTTTTTCGCTATCTGGCCGTCAGCAGCCAGAGCGATGCCAGCGCAACCGAGCTGCCCAGCACGCCACAGCAGCATCAGATGGCCCAGCTGCTCGCCGATGAACTCAACGCCATGGGTCTGCACAATGTGGTCATCGATCGTCACGCCACCGTGACCGCACTCAAGCCTGGGACGAAGCCGAACGCGCCGCGCATCGGTTTTATTGCGCATATCGATACCGTTGACGTTGGCCTGTCGCCCGATATTTTTCCGCAGAAGATCGTCTTTCACGGCGATGACGTTTGCCTTAATCCGCAGCAGGACATCTGGTTGCGCACCGCGCAGCACCCGGAAATCCTCGCCTATGAAGGGCAGGAGATCATTTTCAGCGACGGCACCAGCGTACTGGGCGCCGATAACAAAGCGGCGGTCACCGTAGTGATGACCCTGATGGAGCGGCTACAGGGCGATCACGGCGACATCGTGGTGGCGTTTGTTCCCGATGAAGAGATCGGCCTGCGCGGCGCCAAAGCGCTGGATCTGGAGACGCGCTTTAACGTCGATTTCGCCTACACCATCGACTGCTGCGAACTGGGCGAAGTGGTTTATGAAAACTTCAATGCCGCTGCCGCGCAGATTGTGTTTACCGGCGTCACCGCCCACCCGATGTCGGGCAAAGGCGTACTGGTTAACCCGTTGCTGATGGCCCATGACTTTATCAGTCAGTTTGACCGCTATCAGACACCGGAACATACCGAAGGCCGTGAAGGCTATACCTGGTTCAACGACTTGCAGGCCAACGCCAGCGAAGCGCGGTTAAAAGCCTCGGTGCGTGATTTCGATCTGGCACAGTTTGCCGAGCGCAAAAAACAGATTGAGCGCGTTGCCAGTGACATTGCCGCTGCGTATCCCACCGGTAAGGTCGAGGTCAGCATCAGCGACACCTACAGCAATATCAGTAATGCGCTCGGCGACGATCGCCGTGCCATCGACCTGCTGTTTACCGCGCTGGATGAGCTGGCGATCGCGCCAAAAGTGATTCCCATGCGGGGCGGCACCGACGGCGCAGCGCTGTCGGCAAAGGGCCTGTTAACGCCGAACTTCTTCACCGGCGCGCATAATTTTCACTCAAAATTTGAGTTCCTGCCGGTGCCTTCGTTTGTGAAATCTTATGAAGTGGCGGAGAAACTCTGCCTGCTGGCGGCGCGTGACTGAATAAAGGGGCGGCTTTCGCCCCTTTTGTTATTTGCCGGTGGCGACGTCAATGCCAGGGAAATATTTCTTCGCCAGCGCGGTCAGCGTGCCATCCGCCTGCACTTTGTCGATTGCCGTATCCAGCTGCTGCTTCAGCGCGCTGTCATCCTTGCGCAGACCAAAGCCGATGCCGCTACCGAGGATTTTGTCATCTTCTACCGGCTTGCCGATGAAGGCGAACCCTTTGCCCTGCGGCTTATCGAGAAAACCAGACTGACCGGCGGCTGACATCACCAGCGTGCCGTCGAGACGGCCAGCGATCATGTCGTTATAGACCTGATTTTGATCCTGATACGAGGTCACGGTTACGCCTTTTGGCTCCCAGTGTTTCTTCGCGTAGGTTTCCTGAATCGAGCCCTGCAGCACGCCAATGTTCTTACCCTGTAAGCCTTCCGCCGTGGCCTGTTTCAGCCCGGAATCCGCCTTGCCCACCAGCATGCTCGGAATGCGGTACACCGGTTTGGTGAAAGCGATACTCTTTTCCCGCGCTTCGGTGATGTTCATCGCTGAGTTAATGGCGTCAAACTTTTTAGCCGCCAGCGCCGGAATCAGCGCATCAAAACTGCTCTCCACCCAGCTGCAGGAGAGCGCCGCCGCCTTGCAGATCGCATTGCCCAGTTCAATATCAAACCCTTCCAGCTCACCCTGCGCGTTACGGCTTTCAAACGGCGGATACTGCGATTCCACGCCATAACGCAGCGTCTCCTGCGCCAGGACAGAAGCCGATGAAAACAGACCCACAGCCACAAACAGTGCACTTAACTTTTTCATTGATTTTCCCTGCGGTAAGGTGGTTAACGAGGCAGTACCTGACACAGCGCCTGTGCCCCAAGCAGTAAGGTAGCATCATCTTTAGCAAAGGAGAGACGAATCAGCCGGTTATCGGTGCCGTCGGTGTAAAATGCCGACAGCGGAATAGTCGCCACACCGTGGTCGACTATAAGACGTTTTACCATTTCGCTGTCGCTTTCGTCACTGAAATGTCCGTAGCTGGCGAGCATAAAGAATGAACCGGCGGAAGGCAGCAGCCTAAACGGCGAGTCGCCCAGCGCCTGCGCCAGCAGATCGCGCTTGCGCTGATAAAATTCACCAAGCGACAGCCAGGTATGCGGATTGCGCAGATATTCCGCAAAGCCGACCTGCATCGGCGTATCGGCGGAGAACATCATGAACTGATGGACTTTAACCACCTCCTCCATTAGCGCGGCGGGTGCCAGACAGTAGCCGACGCGCCAGCCGGTAACGTGAAAGGTTTTGCCAAATGACGACACCACCACGCTGCGCTCGGCCAGTTCCGCATGGGTGGCCATGCCGCAGTGGCGACGGCCATCAAACAGAATGTGCTCATACACTTCGTCGGAGAGCACCACAATGTCGGTGTGGCGGGTCAGCGCGGCAAGCTGCGCCAGATCGGCATCGCTCAGTACCTGCGCACTGGGATTGTGCGGCGTGTTGATAATGATCATCCGCGTGCGCGGCGTGATTGCCGCACGCACCTCGTCCCAGTTGATGGCGAAATCGGGCTGCTGCAGTTTGAGGGCGATCGGCGTGGCGCCCTGCAGACGCACTACCGGCGCGTAGCTGTCAAACGCCGGCTCAAAGAAAATCACCTCATCACCGGCGTGCACCAGTCCAGCAATCGCCATATAGAGTCCCTGGCTGGCGCTGCCGGTGATTAATACTTCGCTGCCGGCATCGTAGTCACGGCCATACAGACCCAGCACCTTTTCTGCCAGCACTTCGCGCAGCGCAGGTAAACCGAGCATCGAGGCATATTGATTATGACCTTCGCGCATCGCGCGGCTGACCGATTCAACCAGCAGCGGATCGCACGGGAAATTGGGCGCGCCCTGCGACAGGTTAATGGCGTTGTGCTGTGCGGAGAGCTGGCCAATCACGCTGAAAATGGTGGTGCCGACGTCGGGTAACTTCGAACGTGGCGCGACGGCTGAGGACAGGGTCATAATGGCTCCCGCGGAGTGCATAAGATAAGCGTAAAATTGATTAGCTATTCAACGACCTTGTGCTTGAGGCGACAACTGATATGTTGTCATAATAGCCATGCAAAAAACTCATAGCTAAGGATGATCATGCCTCGTCGCCCGCTGCCGTTGAACGCCCTGCACGCCTTTCTGGTCACTGCCCGCCATCTCAACCTGACGCGCGCCGCGCAGGAACTCTGCATAACGCAGGGTGCGGTGAGCCGTAAAATCGCCGCGCTGGAAGCCTGGCTGGGGTTTTCGCTGTTTGAGCGCCATGCGCGCGGACTTTATCTCACCTCGCGCGGTGCGGCGTTGCTGCCCGAGCTGAATCAGGGTTTTGCGTTGATTGCCGACGCCGCCGATAAGGCCACCAGCCAGAGCGCCCGCATGACATTGAAAGCGCCCACCTGCGCCCTGCGCTGGCTGCTACCTAAGCTGATGGCGTTTGAACAGCAGCATCCTGAAATTGAAGTGGCGTTGACCACGACGCTCGATCACAGCCAGCAGCTGGACGGCTTTGATGCCGCCATTCTGTATGGTGCCCCGTTGGATCAGGCCGATGTGCTGTTTGCAGAGACACTGACGCCGGTGGTGAGCCGCTCGCTGCTGGATGGCGACACGCTGTCGCTGGCGGCGCTTTCCCGGCTGACCTTTTTACACCCGACGCAGGATGATATTGACTGGCGCTTATGGCTGCAGGCGCAGCGGGCCGAGGTGAAAATGGCGCGTAATCAATACTTTGATACTATGGATTTGGCGATCAGCGCGGCGATTCAGGGGTTTGGGGTGACGGTTGCCGATGTCACCTTGATTCAGGCCGATCTGGCGAGCGGCCGACTGCATGCGCCGTTCAGCGCCAGCGTGAAAACCGGCGCCGTCTACAGCGTACTGTATCGGCGCCAGGAGACCACGGCAAACCAGGCGGCATTGATCGCCTGGCTGCAGGGCAATTAATCAGAACGACACCCACTCATCGCTGCTGCTGGCAGCGGCAGTGGGCGCAAGACGCGGACGCAATGGTGTTTGCGGAGCGGCAACCGGTGCCGCAGCGGCCTGGGGTGCCAGCCGGAAACGCGCCACTGAACGCTGCAGCTCTTCGGTCTGACGCTCCAGCGCACCGGCGGCGGCGGAAACTTCTTCCACCAGCGAGGCGTTCTGCTGCGTCACGCTGTCCATTTCCGCCACGGCGGTGCCCACCTGCGAAATGCCTTTGCTCTGCTCGTGCGACGCGTCGGCGATCTGCTTCATGATCTCATTCACGTCAGACACCGCTTTTAACATCTCATCCATGGTGCTGCCCGCGGCATTCACCAGCTGAGAGCCTTTGTCGACGCGCTGTACTGATTCACTGATCAGCGTTTCGATCTCTTTGGCAGCACCGGCACTGCGCTGCGCCAGATTACGCACTTCGCTGGCAACCACGGCAAAGCCACGGCCCTGCTCACCGGCGCGCGCCGCTTCTACCGCCGCGTTCAGCGCCAGAATATTGGTCTGGAAGGCGATGCTGTTGATCACGCTGGTAATCTCAGCAATTTTCTTCGAGCTGCCGGTGATCTCCTGCATGGTTTGCACCACGTCATTGACCAGCTCGCCGCCCTTGCTGGCGGTTTTAGTGGCGGTCTGTGCCAGGCTACTCGCCTGTTGCGCGTTGTCAGCGTTGAACTTCACCGTGGCGGTGAGCTGCTCCATGCTGGCTGCGGTCTGCTCCAGCGCGGCGGCCTGCTGTTCGGTGCGTGAGGAGAGATCGTTGTTGCCCATCGAAATCTCGGCCGCGCCGCGATAGATATTGTCGGTGCCGCTGCGAATGGCACTCACCGCATCACGCAGGCTATCCTGCATGGCGTTGAGTAACGGCACCAGCTTGCCGACGCAGTTGCGGCCGAATTCCTGTACCGGATGGCTGAGGTCGCCATCGGCAATAAACTGGAAATGCTGGCGAATTTTATCCAGCGGACGCACCAGCATAGTGACCAGATAACGATCGGTGAACAGCAGGATCACCAGGCCAAAAACCACCGCCGCGATGATGATCGATTTAGTGATATCGGTCAGACGATCGACCGTAACGCGCGTTTGATCGAGCAATTCGCTGGCACGCTGATTGTACTGCTCAGCGCTGGCGCCGAAAGCGCGACTCAGTGCCGGCGTTACGTTGCTGGCGTGCGTGCGAAACGCCGCCAGATCGCCACTTTTGGCCAGTGTCATCTGTGGCACAATGCCGGCATCAAGCAGCTTCTGCCAGCTGTCGATCACCGCAGCTGACGTCGCCGCGTCCATCGGGCCAGGCGCGCCCGCTTTAAATTTCACCAGCTGTGCTTCCATCGCATCAAGCGCGGCAGCGGCTGGCGCGTAATCGGCGGCCTGCGGTGTTTTACCGGCAGCGGCACCGTCCATCACCCGCGCCAGGCGCGTAATAAAACGAAAATATTGGTCATTGCCTTTGCTCAGCAGGGTCATTTGCGACACCAGCTGACGGTCAACAGTATTACCATCGCCCAGCTTACCCAGCGCATGCACGCTGTAGAGACCAACCCCTGACCAAAGAAGACAAAAAACGCCGAGTATCCACAACATGACACTGCGAATAGAGAAGTTTTTAAGAATTGCCATAATGAGTTCCTTGCTGACCCATACTGTTATTGCCCGATACACGCGGGATTAAGCAGGTTATCGGCAGCAAAGAAGGAAAACATAAGAGAAAACGTCGCGGCACTATTTACCCGCGACATCAGTGTGGTTACTTGAGTTTTACCATCGCCTGACGAAACAGCGACAGAATACGCAGCCGACGCTTCATAAAGTTCTCTTTCAGTGAGATATGAGCTTCGCCCTGTCGTCCCAGACAGAGGGTGATGTCATTATCCGGTCGCCAGGCAGGCCACGCGATCTTGCCGTCCAGCGTTGAGGAGAACGGCGTGGCGTAATGGGCAAAGTTAAGCCAGTACTGGCTCACCTCTTCGGCAAAGGCGCGGTCGCCGTCGGTGATTTCCCGACCGGCTTCAATGGCCGGCATCTGATCCAGCGTGTTGAGCGTATAGACGATCTCCGCGCCGTGCCACGCGCCGTCAGGACAGAGATCGCGCGAGCGTTCGGAAACATAGTCGAACCAGTAGCGCCAGCCCGGCATGCCCACCCGGCACTGCGCGGCAACCACCAGCTGACTCATCGCGGTAAAAGCCATATCGCGTGATACTGCCCGGCCCAGCGCGCGATCGTCATGCAGGTCATACATCCAGTTCAGCAGCTTGTAAACCGGCCGCTGCCGACGACGCAGATCCGCCACTAGCGCCGAGGCGTTTACGCCAAAATAGTCGAGCACGCTGCTTTCGTCGCTGTTGCTGCCGATCAATATGGGCAAATTATGTTGCCGGGCGCGGGCAAACACCTTGAGCATGGGCAACGGCAATACCGCATCCCCGGCAATCGGCGTCGGCCCGATGCGCATGCCCGGCGGCAGCAGGGTCAACGCCTCGGCAGGCAACGCGCGCAGCTGTTCGGCGCTGGGCTGCTCAAGGGAGAAATGACAGGCAACTTTTTCGCCTAACGCCAGCGCGTCAGTGCGTGATACGTCGGGCAGTGCATAGGCGCTCTGCACAATGCCTTTGTGAAACAGCCCCTGCGCCAGCGGCGAACAAAACAGCGACAGCACACTGCGCGCGCCGGAAGATTCACCCATGATGGTGACGTTGTGGCGATCGCCACCGAAAGCGGGAATATTGCGTTGCACCCACTGCAGCGCGGCGATTTGATCGAGCAGCGCAAAATTATTGATGGTTTTGCCCGCCGGATATTCCGCATCCAGCGCCGGATGTGCAAAAAAGCCGAGATGGCCGAGGCGATAATTAAGGGTCACCATCACCACGCCGCGCGCGGCCAGGGGTTTACCGCTGTAGGGTGCCAGCGAGCCAGCACCCAGCGCGTAGCCGCCGCCGTGGATCCAGACTATCACCGGCAAAGGGCGAACCGGTTCAATCTCCGGCGTCCAAACGTTAAGATAGAGACAGTCTTCATCCGGCAAAGCGGGATCGCCGCCGCCAATTTCCATGCACACCTCACGGCTCTGCCAGCTGGCGCT
The DNA here is from genome assembly GCF_051851875.1 of Duffyella sp. Ts4. Classification (NCBI taxonomy): domain Bacteria; kingdom Pseudomonadati; phylum Pseudomonadota; class Gammaproteobacteria; order Enterobacterales; family Erwiniaceae; genus Duffyella; species Duffyella sp. Ts4. The sequence goes on from NZ_JBLYPN010000001.1 coordinate 212,282, forward strand.
GCCCCAGGCCAACGCATCACGGCAACCGTGCCAGGGCGTGACCGCAGCCGGTGGTCGCCAGCGACGTTCGCCTGTCGGTGGCGCGGCGTAAGGGATGCCTTTAAATACCGCGATCTCTCCCTCGGCGGTGCCCGCCAGTTGGCCTTCGGCGGTATTCACCGTGATGTGCTGCTGATTTTTCATTTTCTGTTCCATGGCTTTACCTCTGCTTATTATTTCCGTCAGCAGCGGTCTTGTCCATGTTGTGGGGCGATTTGCAGAGTAAGTCGGGGGGAGACTGGCTGGCAACAGAGCAGGCCCGCTTTCGGATGAAGCGGGCAAAAAAATCAGCTGGCAAAGCGGCTTTTAGCGATCAGCATCAGCGTGGTTAATACCGCCGGGATCGCCAGCAGCAGGAAAACCTGGCTGAAGCTCCAGCCGAGCGTCAGCATTTCAGCACCGGCAAAGGCGCTGAGAATGGCACCGATGCGGCCCACGCCGTGCATCCAGCTGGAGCCGGTCGCGCGGGCATGCGTGGGATAATAGCTGGCGGCCAGCGCGTTCATGCCGGTATTAGCACCGTTGAAACAGAAACCGCTGCAGAAGGCGATACCACTCATGATGGCGGCATGCGCCGGGCTGAAGCCCAGCGTCACGATGGCGATGCCGCCGCAAAAGTAGATCGCGGCCAGCGCCAGATTGGCGTTGAAACGATCCATCAGCCAACCCGCAAACAGCGATCCAACGGTGCCGCCCGCCTGATACATGGCGGTAATAATCGCCGCTTCGGTGACCGTCATGCCGACGTTATTGACCAGCGTTGGCAGCCAGCTGCCAATCAGGTAAACCAGAAACAGCCCCATAAAATAGCTGCCCCACAGCATCAGGCTGCCGAAAAGGTATTGCTGCGACAATACGGTGCTGATGGCGCCCTGCTGCTGAGTGCGCGGATCGGGCAAACAGTAACGATCGCCCACTTGGGTGGTGCCCGGCAGCAGACGCGACAGAATCTGATGAATACGCTCGGCGGGTGCGTGACGAGAAATCAGGAAGCGCACCGATTCCGGCAAAAAGAGGATCAGCAGCGGCAACACCAGCAGCGGCAGAATGCCGCCCAACAGCATCACAGAGTGCCAGCCATAGCGCGGGATCAGCCACGAAGCCGCAAAGCCACCGGCGGCCGCACCAAAGGTGAAGCCGCAGAACACCACGGTAATAATAAAGGAGCGCCGACGCTCGGGGGAAAACTCTGCCACCAGCGTGCCGACGTTGGGCATCGCTGCGCCCAGCCCCAGGCCGGTGAGGAAGCGGAACAGCATCATCTGTTCGATGGAATTGGCCATGGCGGTGGCCAGCGTCCACAGGCCAAAAAAGAACACGCTGAAGATGATAATCATGCGACGGCCGTAGCGATCGGCCAGCGGCCCGGCAAAAATCGCGCCCAACGCCAGGCCAATCAGCGCGGCGCTGATCACCATACCTAGCTGGTGATTGCTGACCTGCCAGATAGCGCGTAACGACGGCGCGATAAAGCCCATCAGCGCGATATCCATGCCATCCAGCGCCACCACGATAAAACAGAGTGCGATGATTTTTTTCTGCCAGGCGCTCAACGCGCTCTGATTAATAAGTTGGCGAACATCAATCGCCTCAGCCTGGCTCGCGCCTGGAAATAGCATTTTTACCGCCATCAGTTTTGGTAAAAAATTTGGCCGCTATGATAGCGGATCGTTAACTATCCCGCCTGCGGATTTTAATAATAATGAGAATTATTCAAAGCAACAGCGTTTCAAGCTGCTGTATTCCAAAAGGTTAATAATTTGGCTTTTATGCAGCAGAGGTGGATTTTGAGCTAAGTCTCTCTTTTACGGCTATTTTTGACGCTGACGCGCAAATGTTAAATATATTTTGCAATAAGGTTAACAAAACAGAGTTTTGTTGCTTGCCTGACCGGCCCTGCATTCACTAATTTGCAGCTATGGACAAAAACTATATTTTTAATCAGCGCATCCGCCTGCGCCACCTATACACCTTTGTTGCCGTTGCGCAGCAAGGCACTTTAGGCCGCGCCGCAGAGACGCTGAATCTTAGTCAGCCTGCCCTTTCCAAAACGCTTAACGAGCTGGAAGAGCTGGCCGGGACACGGTTGTTCGAACGGGGCCGACTTGGCGCGCAGCTCACTACTATGGGTGAACAGTTTCTCACCCATGCCGTACGGGTGCTTGACGCGCTGAATCATGCCGGGCAAAGCTTCAGCCCGGCGGTGGAAGGCCAGCCAGAAATTATTCGCCTTGGCGCACTGACTACCGCAGCAATGGGCATGCTGCCGTTGATTCTCGATCGCTTTCACAAACAGCAACCGCAAACCACCGTTCAGGTGGCCACGCTGCATAACAACGTGCTGCTGGCGGGCCTGAAAGGCGGTGATTTTGATGTGGCGATTGGGCGCATGGCGGACGCCGACATGATGACCGGCCTCACCTATGAACTGCTGTTTCTCGAATCGCTGAAGCTGGTGGTCAGGCCCGATCATCCCCTGCTCAACGACAACGTGACGTTGTCACGGGCATTGCAGTGGCCGGTGGTGATTTCGCCGGAGGGCACGGCACCGCGTCGCATTGCAGAAGCGATGATGGCTGAGCAGCAATGTTCACTGCCAACGCACTGCGTGGAGACCTCATCGACCTCGCTGGCACGGCAGCTGGCGCAGCGTTACAACTACGTCTGGTTTGTGCCTTCTGGCGCAATAAAGGAAGATTTAACGCATAACGCGATGGTTGCGCTGCCGATCGCCTCCAGCGGTCCCGGCGAGCCGGTGGGCATCATTACCCGCACCGGCCACGCGCTGACCCTGAGCGGCGAGATTTTACTGGCGACCATCCGCAAATGCCATTCCGGCTAACGGCTGCGCTTGGCGTGCCGCTCGCGATTATCCAGCCGCGCCTGCTCACTTTTACGCAGGCCCACGTACAGCGCGCCCGAGCCACCATGATGCGGCTGTGCGGCGCAGTAAGTCTGCACCTCCTCAAACTGCTGTAGCCAACAGGCGAGGTAGCTGCGCACCACATTAGCGTGCGATTCGTCATCGCGCCCTTTGCCGTGAATAATAAGCAGGTTACGCAAATTGTCCTTGCGCGCCTGAATCATAAAATTGAACAACGCCTGACGGCAGCTCTCCACTGGCTGACGCCGCAGATTCAGGCTGGCGTCCAGCTGATATTTGCCTAACCGCAGTTTATCGAGCACGCCCTGCTGAATGCCTTCCGCTTTATATTCCAGCGGTGTATCCAGCGGGACCACATCAATAAAATCGCGAGTAAGAAAGTTATCTACCAGCGCCTGCTCGTGTTGCGCACGCGTTAATTTGGGGGTAGGTGATTTCAGCCAGTGAATATTGGCACAATCTTTCAGTGGTGTGACGTCTTCCATGGCGTCCAGAAACAGGTTTTTATCATCAAGGATCATGGTTTCCTCTCACGCCGCTAAGGCCTGCGCTGTGGGCTGATGCACAGACAACCGCGAAAGTTTAGCAAACCCCGCCGGATTGCCTCAACTGGCAACCGAAGAATTCTCGGCGACGCTCGCAATTGGCAATAAAATAAGAAAACCTTATCTCAGATCAAACCGTGGGCTTTTTAATCAAAAAATCCCTGTAATTTATATGCCTTCCTGTCCGGCTATCGGTTTATTCTGATAGGGGAAAATGTTAAAATTGATGTCAGTCAATTATCGTCGAGCGTACATTATGATCCCGGAAAAGAGAATTATTCGGCGCATTCAATCTGGTGGTTGTGCAATCCACTGCCAGGATTGCAGCATTAGTCAACTCTGCATTCCCTTCACTCTGAACGAACACGAACTGGATCAACTGGACAATATTATTGAGCGCAAAAAGCCTATTCAAAAAGGCCAGACGCTGTTCAAGGCGGGCGACGAACTGCGTTCACTTTACGCCATTCGTTCCGGCACCATCAAAAGCTACACCATCACCGAACAGGGCGACGAGCAGATCACCGGTTTTCATCTCGCCGGGGATTTAGTCGGCTTTGATGCCATCGGCAATGCGCAGCATCCAAGCTTTGCGCAGGCGCTGGAAACCGCCATGGTGTGCGAGATTCCTTTTGAGACGCTCGATGACCTCTCTGGCAAGATGCCGGCGCTGCGTCAGCAGATGATGCGACTGATGAGCGGCGAAATCAAAGGCGATCAGGATATGATTTTGCTGCTGTCGAAAAAGAACGCGGAAGAGCGTCTGGCCGCTTTTGTCTGGCGTCTGTCGCACCGTTTTGGCCAGCGCGGCTTTTCTCAGCGCGAGTTTCGTCTGACCATGACGCGCGGCGATATCGGCAACTATCTTGGCCTGACCGTGGAAACCATCAGCCGCCTGCTCGGACGTTTTCAGAAGAGCGGTATGCTGGCGGTGAAAGGCAAATATATCACCATCGAAAATCACGCTATGCTGACTGAACTGGCTGGACAAAGCCGCGGCGCAGCCTGATTCCGTGCCGGATCAATAAATGTTATTTTATTGATCCGGCTGGAACTTTTTCACTTCTTCCGCGACTCTACTTAGGCTATCTTTAAACCAGACTAGCTTTGGAGTAAGGAGTTGCCATCATGCTTAAATTCAATAATATCCTGGTTGCCATCGATCCCCAGCAGGACGATCAGCCAGCGTTGCGCCGTGCGGTTTACCTCAATCAACGCATTGGTGGCAAAATCAAGGCCTTCCTGCCCATCTATGACTTCTCTTATGAAATGACCACCCTGCTGTCGCCAGATGAGCGTACCAACATGCGCAAAGGGGTGATCAGTCAGCGTACCGAGTGGATTCGCGAGCAGGCAGCGGCCTACGTTGAAGCCGGTGTCGATATTGAAATCAAGGTGATCTGGCACAATCGTCCGTTCGAGGCGATTATTCAGGAAGTGCTCAGCCATCAGCACGATCTGGTGCTGAAAATGACCCACCAGCACGATCGACTGGAGGCGGTGATCTTCACTCCAACCGACTGGCATTTACTGCGCAAATGCCCTTGCCCGGTATGGATGGTGAAAGACCAGCCGTGGCCGGTGAATGGCAAAGCGGTTGTGGCGGTCAACTTAGCCAGCGAAGAGCCGCATCATGATGCGCTGAATCAGAAGCTGATTCGCGAAACCACTCAGCTGGCTGAAATGGTTAACCACACCGAAGTGCATTTAGTCGGCGCCTATCCGGTTACGCCAATCAATATAGCTATCGAACTGCCTGATTTTGATCCCAGCGTTTATAACGACGCCATTCGCGGCCAGCACCTGGTGGCCATGAAGGCGCTGCGTCAGAAGTTCAGCATCGGCGAAGAGTTTACCCACGTTGCCAAAGGCATGCCTGAAGAGGTGATCCCGGAGATTGCCCTGCAGCTTGACGCTGGCGTGGTGGTGCTGGGCACCATCGGTCGCACCGGCTTATCTGCTGCCTTCCTCGGTAACACTGCCGAACAGGTGATCGATCATTTACGCTGCGATCTGCTGGCAATTAAGCCAGATGATTTTGTCTCGCCGATTGAGCTGGATAATGATGAAGAGGATTAAGCTGTCGGTATGACGGTGTAATGAGGAAACGGGGCTAACGCCCCGTTTTTTTATGGCCTGACTACGCGTCCAGCGCCTTCAGAATTGCCTCGACGCTCTGTTTGGCATCGCCGAACAGCATCTGCGTATTCTCTTTAAAGAACAGCGGATTCTGTACCCCGGCGTAGCCGGTATTCATGGAGCGCTTAAACACGATGACATTGTGTGCCTTCCACACTTCCAGCACCGGCATCCCGGCAATCGGGCTGCGTGGATCGTCCTGCGCCGCCGGATTCACCGTATCATTGGCCCCGATGACCAGCACCGTGTCGGTATCGCTGAAATCATCGTTAATCTCATCCATCTCCAGCACAACGTCATAAGGCACTTTGGCTTCGGCCAGCAGCACGTTCATATGGCCAGGCAAGCGCCCTGCTACCGGATGAATACCAAAGCGCACCTTAATGCCGCGCTTACGCAGACGCGCGGTAATGTCAGCCACCGGATACTGCGCCTGCGCCACCGCCATGCCATAGCCAGGGGTGATAATTACCGAACTGCTGTTTTTAAGCAGCTCGGCGGTCTCAGCCGCGCTGATTTCACGGTGCTCACCCGCCTCTTCTGCTTCGCTTGCTGCACTGCTGTCGGTACCAAAACCGCCGGCAATCACGCTGATAAACGAGCGGTTCATCGCCTTACACATGATGTAAGAGAGGATGGCACCGGACGATCCTACCAGCGCGCCGGTGACAATCAGCAGGTCATTGCTCAGCATAAAGCCCGCCGCCGCCGCCGCCCAGCCTGAGTAGGAGTTAAGCATTGACACCACGACCGGCATATCCGCGCCACCGATTGAAGCGACCAGATGCCAGCCAAATGCCAGAGCAATCATCGTCATCACCAGCAAGGCAAACGCCTGCGCACCGGTGCTCTCGGTGCTGACAAACCACAGCAGCAGCAGAAACGACACCACCAGCGCCAGCAGGTTAAGCCGATGACGATGCGGTAACATCAGCGGTTTCGACGACAGGCTGCCACGCAGCTTGCCAAAGGCGACAAGCGAGCCGGTAAAGGTCACCGCCCCGATAAAGATGCCGAGGAACACTTCCGTAAGATGAATGTTTTCCATCACCGGCAGCAGGCCTGGTGCATGATCGAGATAGCTGTTAAAGCCGACCAGCACCGCGGCCAGACCAACAAAGCTGTGCAATACCGCAACCAGCTCCGGCATCTGCGTCATTTCAACTTTTTTAGCCAGCCGAATACCAATTGCGCCGCCAATCACCATCGCCACCAGCACCCAGCCGATATTGCCGCTGTAAGGGCCGAAGATGGTGGCCAGCAGCGCTATCGCCATGCCGCTCATGCCAAAAAAATTGCCCTGCTTCGAGGTCTCGTGCTTCGACAGTCCCGCGAGGCTACAAATAAAAAGAATTGCGGCAACAATGTATGCTGCAGTCACTAATCCGCCAGACATGCTGTTACCTCTCAGTGTTTACGGAACATTTTCAGCATGCGCTGAGTGACGGTGAAACCACCGAAAATATTGATGCTGGCAATCAGCACCGCCACAAAAGCAAAGAACGTGACCCAGCCGCCATGACCAATTTGCAGCACCGCGCCAATCACAATAATGCCGGAAATGGCGTTGGTGACCGACATCAACGGCGTATGCAGCGCATGACTGACGTTCCAGACCACGTAGTAACCGACCACGCAGGAGAGCGCAAACACGGTAAAATGCGACAGAAATTCGGCGGGCGCGACGTTAGCCAGCGAAGCAAACAACACAATCGCCAGCGCGATCGGGCCATATTTGCGCCACGGGGAAGCGGGTTTGGCTGGCTGAACCTCGACCGCCGCGGCTTTCGGTGCGGCCGCTTTCGGCGTGGCTGAAACCTGAATCGGTGGTGCGGGCCAGGTCACTTCGCCGTCGCGCACCACGGTCACACCGCGGATCACCACGTCGTCGAAATCAATGGTCACGCGGCCATCTTTCTCTTTGCACAGCAGCTTCAGCAGGTTGACCAGGTTGGTGCCATAAAGCTGAGAAGATTGCGTCGGCAGGCGGCTGGGCAGATCGGTGTAGCCAATGATTTTTACACCGTTATCCGTCACCACGATCTCATCCGCGCGGGTTAAGGCGCAGTTTCCGCCGGTTTGCGCTGCCAGATCGACAATCACGCTGCCCGGTTTCATCGCGGCCACCATTTCTGCGGTAATCAGCTCCGGTGCCGGTTTGCCCGGAATCAGCGCCGTGGTGACGATGATATCGACATCACGTGCCTGAGCGGTGAACAGCGCCATCTCAGCGGCAATAAACGCCGGTGACATCTCTTTGGCATAGCCATCACCGCTGCCCGCCTCTTCTTCGACATGCAGCTCAAGGAACTCGGCACCCATACTCTGCACCTGCTCTTTAACCTCCGGCCGCGTGTCGAACGCGCGTACGATAGCGCCCAAACTGCCAGCCGCGCCAATCGCCGCCAGCCCGGCCACGCCTGCACCAATTACCAGTACTTTGGCCGGTGGCACTTTACCCGCCGCGGTGATCTGGCCGGTAAAGAAGCGCCCAAACTCATGGGCCGCTTCGACAATGGCGCGGTAACCCGCAATGTTAGCCATTGAACTTAGCGCATCCAGCGACTGCGCTCGCGAGATACGGGGCACTGCATCCATCGACATCACGCTGACCTGTTGCGCGGCCAGCTTCGCCATCAGCTCTGGGTTCTGTGCTGGCCAGATAAAGCTGATCAGCAGCGTGCCCGCGCGCATCAGCGCTATTTCGCTGTCGGTTGGCGCATTAACCTTGAGAATAATCTCTGACTGCCAGACGGTAGCCGTGTCGACCACGCTGGCGCCCGCCTCACTGAAGGCGCGATCGTCAAAGCTCGCCCGCTGACCCGCCTGCGCTTCAATAGCCACACTGAAACCCAGCGCGATCAGCTGCTCCACCGTTTTCGGTGTTGCCGCCACGCGGGATTCATTGGGCAGCCGCTCTTTCGGTACACCAATCAACATAATGTTCCCTTTCATCAAATGAACGATATCTTGTTATATAGCGTTTTGAATTAGCGTGATACGACCTGTATCAAACTGTTAATAAGCTACTGAAATTCGGGATAGCGATCTATTGCTTATCGCAAGGCAGGAAGTTTTTGCCTTTATATTGTCGAATTGTTGCGTTGCACTATCCTGCTCTGCGGTGAATGGGCTATTTACTGACATATTCTGCTGAGCCGAATCGTGTCGAAGATGATTTACTGCTGATAAAAAACAAATATTTAACAGCGAGTTAGCTGATTTTCCGTTAAGTCTAACCACGCCAGGTGGTTAATGTGCCGTCGCAGAGGAGATATTTTGCGAAATTGTTATTTTATGCGCGGTAATTTGTTATTTTTTGCCGCGATGAAAATCAATAAAAAGATAACATCGCACAATGTTTTCACAATAAAGCATTGCGAAATAAGCGAGAAAACGATCGGCAACACTATCACCGCTTTATGACATTATTTAATTCCTTATCCTCGGCTTAGCGATAAATATTATGCCTTGCGCGCCGTCTTGCGGAGGGATCGGCCGTCTGCTATGGTGGCTACCGCCTCCGGCGGCGCAGATGCCGTCGTCTATTCCCTCGTGCAGATAACTGACCCTCTCGACAACCGCGTTTCTCCACAGCACGGCCGGGCAGAAAAATCACAGGACGGTGAGGCAGTAAAATGAAAAGCCGATATTGTGGGCGGTGCAGACCGGTGCGTTTTTGATCTTTTTTGCGTAAGGCGAAGGACACTTTATATGAAGCTGAAGAATTCCATTCTGGCGTCAACCCTGTTAACGCTGCTGGCGGCAAATGCCTGGGCAGCCGAGGAGATTTCGCCAGAGAAAGCGGCCACGTTGCAACCATTCGAACGTATTAATGTCAGCGGCCGTTTTAATGCCATCGGCGACGCCAGCGACGCGGTCTCCAAACGTGCCGATGAGATGGGCGCGGCGTATTACTATATTCAGGGTATTAACGATACCAACGGCAACGGTGGCAACTGGCGTGTGACTGCCGATCTCTATCGTGCCGATGCCCCTGCTGCCAGCGATAAGCAAACCTACCGCAAGTTCAACGGTGTACGTGAACTGCCAAAGGCCGAGGCATATCAGCTGGAGCCGTTTGATACCGTTTCAGTAAGCGGGTTCTATCGCAGCCAGCCCGATGTGAATGATGCCATTTCCAAAGCCGCCAAAGAAAAAGGCGCGGAGTCATTCTTTATCGTTCGTCAAATTGATGCCAACAACGGCGGCAACCAGTACGTTACCGCCTATGTTTACAAAGCCGACGCGAAGAAACGTGCGGTGCAGAGTCCAAACCTGATCCCACGTGATTCAGAAGCGGGCAAAGCGGCACTGGCGGCGGGCGGCGCGGCGGCGAAACAGGTTGAACTGCCGGGCGTTGCCTCGTCAGAAACCCCAAGCGCCAGCGTGGGCCGTTTTTATGAAACACAGAGCTCAACCGGCAAACGTTATACCGTCAATCTGCCAAATGGCCAGTCGGTGCAGGAAGTTAACGCCATCAGCGCGGCGCAAATGCAGCCGTTTGATACCGTTACCTTTACCGGTCACTTCGGCACGCCAACTGAAATTTCAGAAGAAGTGGCGAAACGCGGTGCCGCCAAGGGCGCGAAGTATTATCACATCACGCGTCAGTGGCAGAACCAAAGCGGTGGTAACCTCACTGTTACCGCCGATTTGTTCAAGTAATTCACTTCGGGCAGCATTTATGCTGCCCTTTTTGCTTCATCCCCAGTCTTTTCTGCATATCCATGCATTGCACTTGCCTGCCGCTCTCCGTAGAATCAGCCGCCGATAAGTCGGCGCAACGTTGCCCCGAACAGATGATTTTTAACGGCACAGTTGGCGTATAACAGGCCAACGCAGGACAGCATTTTGGAAAAAAAACTTGGTCTTACCGCGCTAACCGCACTGGTTCTCAGCTCGATGCTTGGCGCGGGCGTTTTCAGCCTGCCGCAAAACATGGCGGCGGTGGCCAGCCCGGCCGCGCTCCTGATTGGCTGGGCGATTACCGGCGTCGGCATTGTGATGCTGGCGATGGCGATGCTGCTGCTGACCCGCATCAAACCTGAACTCGACGGCGGCATTTTCAGCTACGCGCGCGCTGGCTTTGGTGAGGTGATGGGCTTTTGCTCCGCCTGGGGCTACTGGCTCTGCGCGGTGATCGCCAACGTCTCCTATCTGGTGATTGTCTTTTCCGCCTTCAGCTTCTTTACCGACACGCCCGATCGGGTGATTTTCGGCGACGGCAACACCTGGCAATCGATGATCGGCGCCTCGGTGCTGCTCTGGCTGGTGCACTGGCTGGTGTTGCGTGGCGTACAGACAGCGGCGGGCATCAATCTGCTGGCCACGCTGGGCAAGCTGGTCCCTATGGCAGTGTTTGTGGTGTTGGCGATTGCTGCGTTTAACCTCGACAAGTTCCGCCTCGATTTCACCGGCATTGAACTGGGCCAGCCAGTCTGGCAGCAGGTAAAGCAGACCATGCTGATTACGTTATGGGTATTTATTGGCGTTGAAGGCGCGGTGGTGGTTTCATCGCGCGCCAGCAATAAGCGCGACGTTGGCCGCGCCACCATGTTAGCGGTGCTGGCGGCGCTGGTGGTTTACCTGCTGGTAACGATGCTGTCGCTGGGCATTATTCCGCGCGCTGAGCTGGCGGAAATGCGTAACCCTTCAATGGGTGGCCTAATGGCGCTGCTGCTGGGCGGTGGCGGACATGTGCTGATTGCGGTTGGGCTGCTGATTTCCGTCTGTGGCGCCTATCTCAGCTGGACCATCATGGCCGCTGAAGTGCCGTTTATTGCCGCCCAACAGGGTGCCTTCCCGCGTTCACTCAGCAAGCAAAATGCCCGTCAGGCTCCGGCCGCTTCACTGTGGCTCACCAACGGCAGCGTGCAAATTTGCCTGATTCTGATCGCCCTGACCCATGCTGATTACAACACGCTGCTGACCATCGCCTCAGAGATGATTCTGGTGCCTTATCTGCTGGTTGGGCTGTATCTGTGGAAAGTGGCGGCGGGCAAACCTAAAGTGCTGTTTGTTGCCGCAGGCGCGACGATTTATGGTTTGTGGCTGCTCTACGCATCGGGGCCGATGCATCTGCTGATGTCCGTGGTGCTTTACGCGCCGGGGCTGCTGCTGTTCCTGTTCGCCCGTCGTGGTGGACGCGGCACCAGCCCGTTGCATATCGCGGAAAAAGCGCTGATGGTGCTGTTGATTGCGGCGGCAGTGCCGGCGGTATGGATGCTGCTGCGTTAGTGCGCGACGGCAGGAATTAACACGGTAAGCCGCTCATCCTGTTGCGACAGCTCGAGCGGTTTGCCATATTCCTGATGGATGGCGGCAAGCTGTTTATCGGATAGCGCATACGGCAGCAAAATATCAAACTGAGCGATCTGCTGCTGCTCAGCCAGCGTGACCAGGCGGGCGAGATTGATCTCATCGCTGACCTGAGTAGAAATGATTTGTAATGCTAATTCTTTCAGGCGGTCGTTGTTTGCCTGTGGCGTGCTGGCTGACTGACGTGTCACCATGCCAAAGATAGGCAGGACGCCGTAAATGGCATCAACAAAGCTCCAGCGTTTCTTACACGAGGCGGAGAGAAAATCAATATAATTGAAGCAGATGCGGCCACCAATTCCAGCCGTTACCGGCGCCTTGTCAGACACTCTCGCTCTCCTCACGTTCATCCCGTTAAACTGCTGTCTGCACCCTTGCAGCTGCCAATGATGGCACAAACCAGGGGCTTGATACTATAGATAGCAGGTTATTTAATATTGATGAATAGAGCTGCAAACTCAGAAAGGATATGCTGCGCTAATCGGTGACCATGGCTCATAAAGATGAATAAAATTGTATTTGTAGAAGATGACGCTGAAGTCGGCGAGCTGATTGCCGCCTATTTAGGCCGACATGATATTCATGTCATCGTTGAGGGCCGCGGCGATCGCGCTGAAGAGGTGATTCAGCGGGAAAATCCTGAGCTGGTCATGCTGGATATCATGCTGCCGGGCAAAGATGGCATGACGCTGTGTCGCGATTTACGCGCCAGCTGGCAGGGGCCAATCGTGCTGCTGACCTCGCTGGACAGCGACATGAATCATATCCTTTCGCTGGAAATGGGCGCCAACGATTACATTCTGAAAACCACGCCGCCCGCAGTGTTACTGGCACGGCTGCGCCTGCATCTGCGTCAGGCAAGCAGCAGCGGCGAAGAGATTGCACCGGTGGCAAGCCGCCACAAGCTGCTGCAATTTGGCACGTTGAGCATCGACCCGGTGAATCGCCAGGTTCAGCTGCAGGACGAAGAGATTGTGCTCTCCACCGCCGACTTTGATCTGCTGTGGGAGCTGGCGACCCACGCCGGACAGATCCTTAATCGCGATGCGCTACTGAAAACCCTGCGCGGCGTCAGCTATGACGGCATGGATCGCAGCATCGATGTCGCGATATCGCGCCTGCGTAAGAAGCTCAACGACAGCGCCACTGAACCCTATCGCATCAAGACCATACGCAATAAAGGTTATCTGTTTGCGCCGCACGCCTGGCAATCGGCATGAGAAAGCTATTTATTCAGTTTTACCTGCTGCTGTTTGTCTGCTTCCTGGTCATGGCGATGATGGTCGGGCTGGTATACAAATTTACCGCCGAGCGCGCGGGACGCCAGTCGATGGATGACCTGATGAAAAGCTCGCTGTATCTGATGCGCAGCGAGCTGCGGGAGATCCCGCCCCGTGACTGGAACAAAACCATCAAGAATCTCGATCTCAACCTGTCGTTTAAGCTGCACATTGAGCCGTTGAGCAAGTTCACGCTCGATCCGCCGACGCTGCGCCGCCTGCGCGCCGGTGAGATCATTGCTCAGGACGATCAATACACCTTTCTGCAGCATATTCCGCGCAGCCACTATGTGCTGGTGGTCGGACCGATTCCCTATCTGTTCTATTTACATGAGATGCGCCTGCTGGATATCGCGCTGCTGGCGTTTATCGGCGTTTCGCTGGCGCTACCGGTATTTATCTGGATGCGGCCACACTGGAAAGAGATGTTAAAACTGGAAGCGGCCGCACAGCGTTTTGGTAAAGGCCATCTTGATGAGCGAATACATTTTGACAGCGCTTCCAGCCTGCTGCGGTTGGGCATTGCCTTTAACCAGATGGCCGATAATATCAACACCCTGGTCGCCAGCAAGAAACGGCTGATTGATGGCATTGCTCATGAGTTACGCACGCCGCTGGTGCGGCTGCGCTATCGACTGGAAATGAGTGAAAACCTGACCGCCAGCGAATCGCAGGCGCTAAATCGCGATATCGGCCAGCTGGAATCGCTGATTGAAGAGCTGCTGACCTATGCGCGTCTCGATCGTCCCCGGGTCGATCTCCAGTTGCAGCGCGTCGATCTCGCCGCCTGGCTTCGGGAACGCATTGAGGATGCCCGTTCGCTCAATCCGCAGCACGATATCGAACTGGATATGCCGCAGCGTGAAAATATTGGCCTGTCCGATAACCGGCTGATGGAGCGTGTGCTGGATAATTTGATCAACAACGCGCTGCGCTATGCGCAACAGCGTCTGCGCGTCAGCCTGTGGTTTGACAGCGGGCTCGCCTGCTTGCAGGTTGAAGACGATGGTCCCGGCATACCGCAGGCGGAACGCGAGCGAGTGTTTGAGCCCTTTGTTCGTCTTGATCCCAGCCGCGATCGCGCCACCGGCGGCTGTGGGCTGGGGCTGGCGATTGTGCACTCTATTGCGCTGGCATTTAATGGCGAGGTACTGATTGAAAGCAGCCCGCTGGGCGGCGCCAGCGTTCGCTTTTGCTGGCCGGTTGATCTACCCTTGCGTACTATCCAGCAGGTTTAATTAAAGATAAATCAGGGAGTTCTGTTATGAGCACCGCCTACCAGCAGCTAACCGCTACCTTTTTGCGCCTGTCGCGCTTTGGCCACCTTTCCGCTATTGCCGGCTGGGATATGCAGACCATGATGCCGCCCGCCGGTAGCCGCGTGCGCGGCGAGGCGCTGGCTGAGCTCAGCGTGTTGCAGCATGAAATCCTCACCGATAAACGCACCGCGGCGCTGCTGGACGAAGCAGAACAGGCGTCGCTGAATGACGTGGAGCGCGCCAACCTGCTCGAAATGCGCCGCGCCTGGCAACAGGCAGCGCTGCTGCCCGCCTCACTGGTTGAAGCGAAATCGATCGCCGGTTCGCGCTGCGAACACGCCTGGCGTCAGCAGCGCCCGGCAAATGACTGGCAGGGCTTTGCTGCCAACCTGAAAGAGGTGGTAAAACTCAGCCGGGAAGAAGCGGCGATGCGTGCCGATGCCAACGGCGGCTCACGCTATGACGCCCTGCTCGACCTGTTTGAACCGGGTATGAACAGCGCACAGCTCGATCAAACCTTCGGCGATTTGAAAACCTGGCTGCCCGATTTGCTGCAGCGAGTGCAGGAAAAACAGGCACAGCAGCCGATCGACTTTCCGCTGGGGCCGTTTGCCGTTGAGGGCCAGCGTCAGCTTGGTCTTGCGGTAATGAAGCAGCTTGGCTTTGATTTCAACGCGGGCCGACTTGACGTCAGCGCGCACCCATTCTGCGGCGGTGTGCCGGAAGATGTCCGCATCACCACTCGCTACAGCGAAAACGAATTCCTCAGCGCGCTGATGGGCGTCATCCATGAAACGGGCCATGCGCGCTATGAACAGAACCTGCCGAAGCAGTGGCCAGGCCAGCCGGTTGCACTGGCGCGCTCCACCGCCATTCATGAGTCGCAGAGCCTGTTTATGGAGATGCAACTCGGCCGCAGCGCCCCTTTCCTGCAGCTCATCCTGCCGCAAATCAAAGCGCAGCTCGGCGACCAGCCCGCGCTGGATGCCGACAACTACATTCGCCTGACGCAGCGGGTTAAATCGAGCCTGATTCGCGTCGATGCCGATGAGGTGAGCTATCCGGCACACGTCATTCTGCGCTACGAAATCGAGCGTGCGCTGATCGAAGGGGAAATCGAGGTAGACGATATTCCTGCTATGTGGGATGAAAAGATGATGGCCTATCTTAATCTTGATACGCGTGGCAACTATCGTGACGGCTGCATGCAGGATATTCACTGGACCGACGGCGCCTTTGGCTATTTCCCTACCTACACGCTGGGTGCGATGTATGCTGCGCAGCTGTTCCAGGCGGTCAAACGTGCGCTGCCACAGCTCGACAGCCTGATCCAAAGTGGCGATCTGCAGCCCATTTTCGACTGGTTGCAGCAGAACATCTGGCAGCACGGCAGCCGTTTCAGTACACAGCAGCTGATCGTTAATGCCACCGGTGAGCCGCTCAATCCGCACTGGTTCCGTCAGCATCTTGAAACACGTTACCTCGGCGCATAAGCTTTTCGGCGGCCTGCGGGCCGCCTTTATCTCTCCCTTTGAGTTGCTGCTTACCCACCGCTGTACAATCGGTTACACGCCGATACCAAACACTCACGGAAACTTGTCATCGCTTCTCATATAGTCTTTTCACCGGCCCCGCAGTGGGCTGCTACATGAAAAACACTTTTGAGGGTTTAACGATGAAAAAATTAGTCACTCTGGTTGTCGCCGCTGCAATGGGTCTTTCTTCAGCTGCGTTTGCTGCTGAAACTACCGCCGCTCCTGCCACAACAGATTCAGCTGCAGCAACTACCCACACCACACATGTTGCTAAAAAGCATCATAAAATGGCGAAGAAAACCGTTGCTCAGAAAGCGCAGGCCGCTAAGCAGCACAAGAAAACCGCTAAAAAACCTGTTGCCCAGAAAGCGCAGGCGGCTAAGAAGCATCACAAAGCCAGCAAAAAACCTGTAGCGCAGACAGCTCAGGCCGCTAAAAAGCACCACAAAGCAGCGACCAAACCTGTAGCACAGAAAGCGCAGGCGGCTAAAAAGCATCATAAAGCCACCAAAAAACCTGTCGCGCAGAAAGCGCAGGCGGCTAAAAAGCATCACAAAGCTGTTAAGAAAACCGCTGCTAAATAAGTTTCATGCAGACGTAATGGTATCAGCGAAACACCCGGTTATGCCGGGTGTTTGTTTAATGGAGGCGCGGAAATGGCCCGTCGCTATCGCTTCGAAATCATTTTATTTGTGATGATCCTCTGTGGGATCGCGGCCGCCTGCTGCTATATTTGAACGCTGTAGCGTGCTGATATTTCGTAGTAAACTCCCTGTTTCACTTTGCACCGTCTATAGTTAACGCATCTGCGACAATCTACTATTTGTTGGTACTTACGCTCTTCTGAGAGAACTATGCGCCTATCTGCTCTGTTTTTGGTTGGACTGTGCTCTGTTTCTTTTACCAGCCACGCTGATGACGATGCACCTGATGCAAACGACACCCGTACGCTTTTTTTTGGCAAAGATGACCGTGTGGCCATCACCGACCCGGCAACTCTGCCGTGGGAAGCGATTGGACAGCTTGAAACGGAGAGCGGAAATCTCTGCACCGCAACGCTGATTTCTGCGCATCTCGCCCTGACGGCTGGCCACTGCCTGCTCACCCCGCCGGGAAAGTTTGACCCGCCGGTTGCCGTGCGCTTTATGGCCAATGCGAAAGGCTGGCGTTACGAAATTCATGATGTGGAAGCACGCGTTGAGCCCTCTTTAGCAAAAAAACTCAAGGCAGATGGCGAAGGCTGGATTGTCCCGGCAAAGGCGGCACCCTTTGATTATGGGCTGATTGTGCTGCGTAACCCCCCTTCTGGCATTACGCCGATTCCGCTGTTCAGCGGCAGTCGCAGCGATTTAACCGCCGCGCTAAAACTCACCGGCCGCAAGGTGACGCAGGCGGGCTATCCCGAAGATCATCTTGATACGCTCTATTCTCACAGCGATTGCCTGATCACCGGCTGGGCGCAAAACGCCGTGCTTTCGCACCAGTGTGACACGCTACCGGGCGACAGCGGATCACCGTTACTGCTGAATACCGCCGACGGCTGGCAGCTGATCGCGGTGCAAAGCTCGGCGCCGGCGGCGAAAGATCGCTATCTGGCCGATAATCGCGCCATCGCCGTCACCTCGTTTCGCGATCGCCTGGAAGATCTGGCGCTGTAAAACAGCGCCCTTGTTTACTGCCCAATTGCCTCCATCGCCTGCTGAATACGCTTCTCTGAAATTGGAAAAGGCGTGCCGAGTTGCTGCGCGAAATAACTGATGCGCAGCTCTTCAATCATCCAGCGGATCTCTTCCACGTCGCTGTCATGACGTCGCGTTGCTGGCAGCTTATTCAGCCAGCTCTGCCTCGCCTGCTCCATCGCCTGCACTTTCAGCATGCGCGCGCGATCGCTGTGCGGATCCACCGGCAGCTTTTCCAGCCGACGTTCAATGCCGTGCAAATAACGCAACGTATCGCCCAGCCTTTTCCAGCCGTTGCCGGTCACAAACCCGCGATACACCAGGCCGCTCATCTGCGCCTTGATATCCGACAATGCCAGTGCCATGGTCATATCGACCCGTCCTTTCAGGCGTTTATTGATGTTAAACACCGCGGTAAGAATCTGCTCGACCTGTTTAGCAATCTCCACCACCGTATCGTTAAGCTCACCGCGTACCTTTTCATGCAGCCGCTCAAACTCTGCGGCTTTCCAGGTTGGGCCGCCAAAGTCGGCAATCAGCTTGTCGATGCCGCAGGCGATGCAGTCGTCGATCAGCTCCAGCACTTTGCCATACGGGTTGAAATAGAGACCCAGCTTCGCCTTATTGGGCAATTTTTCATGCAGGTATTTCACCGGCGACGGCACGTTTAACAGCAGAAGACGGCGCTGCCCCTGCCACATCGCCTGTTGCTGATCGTGTTCGTTATCAAACAGTCGAATGGCGACACTCTCTTTCTCGTCCACCAGCGCGGGCCAGGCTTTCATCTTGTAGCCGCCCCGTTTCTGCTCGAAGTGATCCGGCAGGTCGCCAAAGCTCCAGATATGCAGGCCACTCTGTTCCAGGCCATCATCGGCCACCAGCGACAGCGTTTCCTGCACCTTCTCTTTCAGGCTCGCCTTCAGCGCGTTGAGATCTTTGCCCTCACGCAGCTTGCGATTATGCTCGTCCACCACGCGGAAGGTGATTTTCAGATGATCGGGTACCTGATCCCATTGCCAGGCGTCCCGCTCAATGGTCACGCCGGTCATGCGGCGGAACTCGCGCTCCAGCGCATCCAGCAGCGGCATCTCCATCGCCGTGACGCGCCCCAGAAAGGCGTCGGCGTAATTAGGCGCAGGCACCAGATTGCGTCGTACCGGTTTTGGCAGCGATTTAATCAACGCGACGATCAGCTCACGCCGCACGCCGGGGATCTGCCACTCAAAGCCCGCTTCTTCCACCTGATTCAGCAGCGGCAGCGGAATGTGCACGGTCACGCCATCGGCATCGGCGCCGGGTTCAAACTGGTAGCTGAGCTTCAGCTTGAGATTGCCCTGATGCCAGAAGTTAGGGTAATCGAGCTGGCTAATGTTGCCTGCGCCCTCTTTGATCAGCATCTGTTTGTCAAAGTTGAGCAACTCTGGCGTCTCGCGGCTCGCCTTTTTCCACCAGCTGTCAAAGTGTCGGCCCGACACCACATGCTGCCCGATACGCCGATCGTAAAAGGCAAACAGCGTTTCATCATCGACCAGAATGTCGCGGCGGCGGGATTTGTGCTCCAGATCTTCGACTTCACTGCGTAATTTCTGGTTGCTGCGGAAGAAGGCGTGGCGGGTTTGCCAGTCACCTTCCACCAGCGCATGGCGAATAAACAGCTCGCGTGACAGCACCGGATCGATGCTGCCGTAGTTAACCTTACGGGCCGCGACGATCGGCAGGCCATACAGCGTCACCTTTTCCGTGGCCATTACCGCGCCCTGGGCTTTTTCCCAGTGCGGTTCGCTGTAACTGCGTTTGATCAGATGCTGCGCCAGCGGCTCAATCCATTCCGGATCGATGCGCGCCGCAATACGGCCCCACAGGCGGCTGGTTTCAACCAGCTCGGCCACCATGGTCCACTTCGGCGGCTTTTTAAACAGCGCAGAGCCCGGAAAAATCGAAAAGCGGGCGTTACGCGCGCCGGTGAATTCCTGCTTTTCGGCATCCTTGAGGCCGATGTGCGACAGCAGGCCGCTCAGCAGCGCCAGATGGATTTCGCGGAACGGCGCAGGCTCGCTGTTCACCGGCATGCCCAGCTCACGCACCACCTGCCGCAGCTGAGTATAAATATCCTGCCATTCCCGCACGCGCAGGTAGTTGAGGTAATCGACTTTGCACTGGCGGCGGAACTGATTGCCGGAGAGCGATTTTTGCTGCTCCTGCACGTAGTTCCACAGATTAACCCAGGCCAAAAAGTCCGACTCTTTATCGGCGAAGCGGCGATGTTTTTCATCGGAGGCCTGCTGTTTATCCGCCGGCCGCTCGCGCGGATCCTGAATGGACAGCGCGGCGGTGATAATCATCACCTCGCGCACGCAGCCATATTTCTGCGCCGCCAGCACCATGCGCGCCAGGCGCGGATCCACCGGCAGCTGCGCCAGCTGGCGGCCATCTGGCGTCAGCGTATAGCGCTGATCGTCAACCACCTCAATCGCGCCCAGCTCTTCCAGCAGGCGCACGCCATCCTGAATATGCCGCTTATCCGGCGCCTCAACAAAGGGAAAGGCGCTGATGTCACCGAGGCCCAGCGCGGTCATCTGTAAAATCACCGACGCCAGATTGGTGCGTAAAATTTCCGGATCGGTAAATTCCGGGCGGTTATTGAAATCTTCTTCGGCATAGAGGCGAATACAGATGCCTTCGGAGACGCGTCCGCAACGCCCTTTACGCTGGTTAGCTGATGCCTGTGACACCGGCTCAATCGGCAGGCGTTGCACCTTGGTACGGTAGCTGTAGCGGCTGATGCGTGCGGTGCCGGGATCGATAACATACTTAATGCCCGGCACGGTCAGCGAGGTTTCCGCGACGTTGGTCGCCAGCACGATGCGACGGCCGCTGTGCGACTGGAAAACCCGGTTCTGCTCGGCATTAGAGAGCCGCGCGTAGAGCGGTAAAATCTCGGTATGCGGCAAATCTCGACGGTTCAGCGCGTCGGCGGTATCGCGAATTTCACGCTCACCGCTCATAAAAATCAGGATATCGCCGCGACTTTCGTTGCCCAGCTCATCAACGGCATCAAAAATGGCCTGTAGCTGATCGCGATCGCCCTCGTCGCTCTCTTCGCTGACCGGACGATAGCGTACTTCTACCGGATAGGTGCGGCCCGAGACTTCCACCACCGGCGCATTGTTAAAGTGGCGCGAAAAACGCTGCGGATCGATGGTTGCCGAGGTAATGATCACCTTTAAATCGGGACGGCGCGGCAGCAGCTGACGCAGATAGCCGAGCAGGAAATCGATGTTCAGGCTGCGTTCATGTGCTTCATCAATGATGATGGTGTCGTACTGCATCAACAGGCGGTCCTGCTGGATTTCTGCCAGCAGAATACCGTCGGTCATCAGTTTTACCTGGGTGGTTTCACTGACCTGATCGTTGAAGCGCACCTTATAGCCGATGCAGCCGCCGAGCGTGGTCTCCAGCTCTTCGGCGATGCGGTTGGCGACCGTGCGTGCCGCCAGTCGGCGCGGCTGCGTGTGACCGATCAGCCCTTTAATTCCGCGCCCCAGCGACATACAGATTTTAGGCAGCTGCGTGGTTTTGCCGGAGCCGGTTTCACCGGCCACAATCACCACCTGATGATCGCGAATGGCATCGGCAATCACCTGCTGCTTTTGGCTGACCGGCAAATTTTCCGGGAAAGTGATACGCGGCGTGGCCGCGCGGCGCTGGGCAACCCGCTGTTCCGCCTGGGCAATCTCAGCGGCCAGTGTTTCAGCGATATCCTGCTGCGCAGCGCCCTGTCTGGCTTTTTTAGCGCCCTGCAACCGGCGCATCAGTCGCTGGCGATCGCGCAGCATCAGGTTGTCCAGCCGGGGCATTAGCGCAGAAAGTTGGGCGTGCTGTGAATCTGAAGACATAGTTATATTTACCTGGTCGGCGCGGCGCCGGCTAACGTGCCGCCTGTTACTGACGGCTGAGATGCATTGTTTTGCCACGCATTTTAGCACAAAGCGAAAGGGGCAGGTTTAAGCGGATGTTGTTCAATAAATTCGAACATAGCTCTCGAAATATTCAACTTTCACTGGCAGAAGTTTGTCCCTAAAGTGTACTGCATTGAGCGGATATCCCTCCGCGTAAAACAGGAAACAGACATGAGCAAAGTATTGGTTCTCAAATCCAGCATTCTTGCCGGTTATTCGCAATCAAGCCAGCTGGCTGATTTCTACATTGAGCAGGCTAAAAGCAACGGCGATGATGTCACCGTACGCGATCTGGCTGCTAACCCGATTCCGGTGCTGGATGGTGAACTGGTTGGCGCATTACGCCCTTCCGACGCCGAGCTGAGCGCACGTCAGCAGGAAGCGCTGGCGCTGTCCGATGAGCTGATTGCTGAACTGCAGGCACATGACGTGTTTGTTATTGCGGCACCGATGTACAATTTCAACATCCCGACGCAGTTAAAAAACTATTTTGACCTGGTGGCTCGTGCAGGCGTGACGTTCCGTTACACCGAAGCGGGCCCGGAAGGCCTGATCACCGGCAAACGCGCGATTATCATCTCCAGCCGCGGCGGGATCCACAAAGACACCCCAAGCGATCTGCTGACCCCTTACCTGAAGCTGTTCCTCGGCTTCCTCGGCATCGCTGACGTTGAGTTCGTTTTTGCGGAAGGCATCGCGTACGGTCCGGAAGTGGCAGCTAAAGCCACGGACGACGCTAAAAAATCATTAGAACAGCTTGCTACCGCTTAATTTTTCGCGCTAACACCGCACAGGGACAACCGGCCATTTTCTGGCCGGTTTTTTTTCGCCTGTCAGTCGGCGCCTTTACGCAGCCACTGGCCGTTAATGCCGCGCACGTATTCACCCGCCGCCGCCCGCTGCACCAGCTTTTCGCCCGCAATGCGCGCTACCTCATCGCGGCTAAGGTGATTTTGATCGGCCAACCGCTGATAGTGTTCCCGTCGGCCATCGTTAATGCGTGCCACCAGCGCCTGCGTCTCGGCATCGTCACGCACCGCAGCGAGATAGCCGCTGAAGGTTTCCCCGACCCGTCCCTGCTGCCGCCCCTCTTCCAGCGTCAGTGACCATGCGGCGGGCGTCAGCAGCAGGCCAGCAATCAGCAGTGCCCAGGAGGTTCTCAAAACAGATCGCTCTGATTTTTCAGCAGCGCCTCCACGTCTTTATCCACCTTGATGTGGATCTCATGCTCGATTTTCACATTCATGTTAATGGTGATCGGCTCTTTTGGTGCCGCCACTTCGATACGCGGAATGCAGCCGCTGAGCAGAACCAGCGCGGGCAGGCAGCCGAGTACGTAAACAAACAACCTCATGGTGAATTTTCCTTTTGCGTGGGCAAGCTGGCGTGCTGCTCAATCCAGGATTGCAAGTTATCGCCAAAGCGCAGGCTTCGCCACAGCTGGAACAGATTTTCCTGCTGTTGATAACTGAGATTTACCCGCTGATCGCGGTTACTGAAACGGCTGGTGCCCTGCACCTGCGCGCCGAGCCGGGCGTTGCCCAGATTATCCAGGTTCAATGTCGCCCAGGCGCGCGAAATTTCCATGTAGCGCAGCCAGTCAATCGCTGCCCCGGCGGCGATATTATTGCTGGCGATAGCATCAGCCATATCTTTATCCATCCGCAGCGTCAGATTGCCACTGTTGGCAATCCACCCCTCTTTCACCAGCCATTGCGGATGATTGAGCCACAGCGGCAGCTCGCCGTTGATGCGGCCCGACAGCGCAATTTGCTTGGGTTTAATCGCGGTGATCAGTTCACTGAGGCTAATCGCCTGTAGCTTGAGCACCGCTGCTCGCCGCTGCGGCAGACGCAAGCTGGCCATGCTGACCTGGCCGCCCAGCAGATCGACGCTGAGATTTTGCAGCGTTAACGGCCGCGCCTCATTAAAGGGATACCAGCCCTGAAGCTCAGCATGGATATTTTTCAGCGTGAACTGGTTTTCAATAGCGGCAATTTGCAGGCTGACCGGACGGCGGGCACCAAACTGCCACTGCTGCGCCCTCAGCCGAAACGGCAGGGAAAAATCGACGCCGCTGATGCGATTATCGGGCGTCCAGACGCCGCCATCTTTCACCGCCCAGTGCCCGCCCGCCTCAAATCCCTGATCGGCGGCGGCCGAAAACGCCACCTGCGCGCGCAGCGTACCGCTGTTGATTTTCATTTTCAGATCGGGGCTAAGCAGCGGTTGAAACACGCTCAGCGGCTGCGTCGGCCACCACGCCTGTCCGCGCAGCCGGCTACCATCCCAGCGCCCGTTGACGCTGACCGGGCCAATATTCTGCGCACGCAAAGCGCCTTTAAACTGAAAGCGGGCCGGATCGCTGCCTTTGAGCGCCAGCTCCAGCTGTGACGGCGGCAGGTAGCCACCGCTGGTAAAGCGGGTTTCCTGAGCATCCAGCCTGACGGCCCCCGAAAACGCCGGCTTTTCAGCATCGCGCTGCCAGCGGATGGGCTGCGTCATGGTAAGGCGCGGCGCACGCACAGTGGCCAGACCGTAGCTCAGCTGGTCGAAGCCGGTTGAGAGCCTGTCCAGCGTGATCAGCGTCTCCTGCCAGCTGCCGGTGCCGCGCACATCCCATTTGGCGGCCAGCGGCGCCAGTTCGCCCTCGCCCCAATATTTCCATAACCAGCGGCCTTTATCGGGCCAGAATCCGCGGGCACCGCCGTCGAGATGTAGGCTGAAGCGGCCGAAGCTCGGATCGTGCGCCTTGAGGATCGCCTGCAGGCGCCCATTGACGCCCTGCGATGAGACGCTGACACCGGCCAGCGGCCAGCGTGCCTCGTCCACCTCCAGCGTCGACAGCAGCCGTCCCCGCATGCGCAGCAGCGCGCCGGGTTTGAGCTGCAGCAGCGGATCGGCGAGCGGCCCAACCAGCACGCCGGGCAGCGCGGCAAAAAACTGCAGCGCGGCCAGCTTCATGTCGCCGGTGAGCTGAAACGGCAACTGGCTGTTAAGCAGATCCAGATGGCCCGGCCCAAAACTCAATACCGCATTACCTTTGCCACCGCGCCCCTGCGTCAGCACGTTCAAACGGCCGTCGATCGTGGTGGCGGCCAGCCCTTGCTGCCAGTCGCTCAGCCGCAGGGCAACATTGCCCGCCAGCGGCTGCGTCGCCCACGGCCAGCGCCACTGCCCCCCGTCAATCACGATCTCGCGGTTATCGGCTCGCCACGGCAGCGTCAGCAGCGGCGTTTTATCCTGTGCGGTGCTGAGCAGCAGCGTGCCCTGCTGACCCTGCCAGTGCAGCGCGGCGTTGAGCGGCTCAGGCGCAGCATTAAGCGCCAGCCTGGCCTGTAATTCGCCATCGACCGGCAGGCCGGTAAGAAATTTTCCGAGGTTTAGCTGGCCGCTAAGGGTCAGCGGCGCGGCGGCGGCGATCAGACTCAGCTCATCGACCTTTAGCGTCTGACCGCTGAGGCTGGCATGCAGGCGCAGGTTATCGCCCTGATAATCGATGTGTTGGTGCTGTGCGCTCAGCGCCAGCGTCAGACGCCCGGCAAACTGCTGCCACGGCAAAACGGTGAGCTTATCGAACTGCACATCCGCCGCGGGCAGCATCGCCTGCCATTCAGCCAGTGAGCGTGGCGCGTCCGCGTTCTCCTGCTGCGGCAACCGATCAAGGCATTGGGTGTTGATCTCTACGTCAGCAGCATGCAGCTGCCAGCGATGTTCATGCCAGCCCAGCGAGGCTTGTTTGATCTCAGCCAGCTGGCAAGCCTGCGCATGGTAACGAACCACCGGAAAGAACAGCGCGCCGTCATGCCAGCGCAGATTGCCAGCCAGTTCAATGCGCGTGTCGTCGGGTAGCCAGAAGCCCGCCAGACGCGGTAACCATTGCCCGGTAGTCAGCAGCAGCCCGAGCACCAGCAAAATCAGCGCCAGTATCGCTGCCAGAAAAATCTTTAACGCCCGCGTCATGGCAATAACAACCCTGTTTTCCGGTGGGAAATCCTGTGGCAAATGATGGCATGTTCATCGATTAGGGTGAAGTATTTCCCCTTTCGTCTGTGGCCGAAAACGTTTTATGCTGAGCAGCCGTTATTATGACCCTACTATTCAGGCTACACTGAGACCATCAACCAGAGGAATCAGCGATGAAATTAGCGGTTTACAGCACCAAACAGTATGACAGGAAATACCTGGCACAGGTTAACGAGCGCTACGGTTTTACCGTAGAGTATTTCGATTTTCTGCTCAGCGAAAGCACGGCTAAAACTGCCGTGGGGTTTGATGCGGTGTGCATTTTCGTCAATGACGATGGCAGCCGTGCGGTACTGGAAGAGCTGGCCGAGCTGGGCGTGAAGGTTATCGCGCTGCGCTGCGCCGGTTTCAACAACGTCGATCTCAAGGCAGCGGAGGAGCTCGGTCTGCAGGTGGTACGCGTGCCGGCCTATTCACCGGAAGCGGTGGCCGAGCATACTATCGGTATGATGATGACGCTCAACCGGCGTATTCATCGCGCTTATCAACGCACG
This sequence comes from Duffyella sp. Ts4, assembly GCF_051851875.1. Taxonomy (NCBI): domain Bacteria; kingdom Pseudomonadati; phylum Pseudomonadota; class Gammaproteobacteria; order Enterobacterales; family Erwiniaceae; genus Duffyella; species Duffyella sp. Ts4. The sequence continues at coordinate 238,442 of NZ_JBLYPN010000001.1, forward strand.
CGCGACGCCAACTTTTCTCTGGAAGGCCTGATCGGCTTTAATATGCACGGCAAAACCGCAGGGGTGATCGGCACCGGTAAAATCGGCCTGGCCACGCTGCGGATTTTAAAAGGGTTTGGTATGCGCCTGCTGGTTTCCGACCCCTATCCGAGCGCTGCTGCGCTGGAACTGGGCGCGGAATATGTTGATGTCGCCACGCTGTTTCGCGAATCCGACGTTATCAGCCTGCACTGTCCGCTGACAGAAGATAACTATCACCTGCTTAATGAAGCGGCGTTCAGTCAGATGAAAGATGGCGTGATGATCATTAACACCAGCCGTGGTGCGCTGATCGATTCACAAGCGGCCATTGATGCGTTAAAGCAGCAGAAAATCGGCTCGCTGGGCATGGATGTCTATGAAAATGAGCGCGATCTGTTCTTTGAAGATAAGTCGAACGACGTGATTCAGGATGATGTGTTTCGTCGCCTGTCAGCCTGCCACAACGTGCTGTTCACCGGCCACCAGGCCTTTCTGACCGCGGAAGCGCTGATTGCGATTTCGGAAACCACGCTGAATAATTTACAGCAGGTTACCGCGGGCGAAATTTGCCCCAATCTGGTCAAGGCGTAACCACAACGGCGGCCGCAATGCCGCCTTTTTGTTAACGGGCGCAGCGACCGCCGACCAGCGCACCTTCATCGCAACGACGGCCATTTGCCAGCTGGCACATGCCCACCCGCGAACCATCCAGCTGATGGGAAAAGGCCAGCGTTCCACCGGCGCTATTGCAGTTGGTTTCCGCTAGTGAGGACATCACAACGCTGGGTTGAATATGGGCTGCGGTGGCTTGTTGCGGTGGTTCGTTGTCGTTGTCAACGTCGCTGCTGCAGCCAGAAAGCAGCAGAGCGGCGCCGACAAGCAGAGTAATCGCTGCTTTCATGTATCGGGCTCCGGGAGAGAGAAAAGAGGACGCCTGAGCAGAATATGTCACCTTCTCCATCCGGTCGAGGGCTGACATGATTTTTTACCAAATTAGTTGCCGACAAAATGCAATCGGCCAGCTCTTATTTCACATCCAGGTCCGCATTTGAGTGACACTGTCACCATAAGGCATTTCGCTCAGGGCGTGGTAAAATGAACAGATTATGAAAACCCAAGGAGAACATCATGAGTGATAAAGCGATTGTGATTGTCGCCAAGTTTATGGCGCAACCGGGTAAAGCGGACGAGCTGAAAAAGGTGCTGAGTGCCGGTGTACCGGGAAGCCGGGCCGAAGATGGCAACGTACATTACGATCTCTATCGCAGCGTGGAAGATGGCAACGTCTTTCTGTTTCACGAGCGCTGGAAAAGCCAGCAGGCAGTGGATGCCCACGGTGAACAGCCGCATTTCAAAACGCTGATGGAGCGCTCAGCGCATCTTATTCAACAGCCGCCTGAAATTACGCTGTTTTAAGCGGTAGTCGGGGCGCCTGGCGCCCCGCTTTTCTTATTTACTGCAGCAGCATGGCGCGACAGGTTTTTCCTTTGATCTTGCCCTGCTTGAGTTTAATCAATGCCTGTTTAGCCTGTTTTGCGCTGATGGCCACGTACGCGTGAGTCGGTGTCAGATCAATCTTGCCAATATCAGCAGCATCCACACCCGCATCACCCGTCAGCGCGCCTAAAATATCGCCCGCTCTGATTTTCGCCTTGCGCCCACCATCAATGCACAGCGTCATCATTTTTGCTGGCAACGCTTTGATCGGCTGGTTCTTCAGGCTGGCAGCATCGCTCCACGTCAGCGGCTTTTGCAGATAATCTTCCAGCGCATGCGCGCGCACCATCTCATCCGGCGCGACAAAACTCACCGCTTTACCTTCTTCACCGGCGCGTGCGGTACGACCAATGCGGTGCACGTGCACTTCCGGATCGAAAGAGAGCTGGAAGTTGACCACCATCGCCAGTGATTTGATATCCAGCCCGCGTGCCGCAACGTCGGTTGCGACCAGCACGCGAATGCTGCCGTTGGAAAAGCGGATCAGTACCCGATCGCGATCGCGCTGTTCGAGGTCGCCGTGCAGCGCCAGCGCGTTGATCTCTTTGCTGTTGAGCATCGCCGCGACGTCGTCGCATTCGCGTTTAGTGTTACAAAACACCACGCAGGATGAGGGCTGTTCACTGCTTAACAAGCCGAGCAGCAGCGTGATTTTGTCGCGGCTGCCCACTTCATAAAAGTGCTGTTCAATTACCGGCAGTTCGGTGACATCTTCTGTGGAAACCGCCAGCGCATCGCGTTGAAAACGGGCGCTGATCGCCACAATGTCCTGCGGCCAGGTGGCAGAAAACAGCAGCGTCTGGCGCGACGCAGGCGCGTGGCCAATGATCGCATCCATGTCGTCACGGAAACCCATCTCCAGCATACGGTCAGCTTCATCCAACACCAGCGTACGCAGCTGAGACAGATCCAGCGATTCGCGCTTCAGATGATCGAGAATACGGCCAGGCGTGCCGACCACAATGTGCGGTGCATGCACCAGCGAATCGCGCTGGGCGCCCATCGGCTGGCCGCCGCACAGGGTAAGAATCTTAATATTGCGGGTGAAACGGGCCAGACGGCGCAGTTCATTGCTGACCTGATCCGCCAGTTCACGGGTAGGACAGAGCACCAGCGCCTGGGTCTGATAGATCGTGGTGTCGATCTGCTGTAACACGCCCAGCCCAAATGCTGCCGTTTTACCGCTGCCGGTTTTTGCCTGCGCACGCACGTCGCGCCCTTCAAGGATCGCGGGCAGCGCCGCCGCCTGAATAGGCGTCATGGCGTCGTAACCCATTTCACGGAGGTTATCGAGTTGGCTGGCAGGAAGTTGGGTCAGGGTAGAAAAAGCAGTCACGGGAGATTCTCATTAACAGGCAGATTTGCGGCTGTCAGTCTGGCAGAAAGTCAGGCTGACAGCAATTCTGATGGCCGGTTGACGGGTGGTGCCGATAAAATAATTACCGCGGCTGGCTAACATTCCGTGCCCTTTTCCGTCTCAGCGGCGATTAGCCTAAAATCGCACTGGAAATTAGCACGCTAATCCGTACCATACGGCCAGAGAATCCTTTCCACTGGCCCGAGGCCAGTATGCGTGCAACAGGCCCGAGACATCCGTGACCAGTCAAAAAGAGCAGTACAACCTCAATAAACTTCAGAAGCGCCTGCGTCGTAACGTTGGCCAGGCGATTGCCGATTTCAATATGATTGAAGAAGGCGATCGCATCATGGTCTGTCTTTCCGGCGGCAAAGACAGCTATACCATGCTGGAGATCCTGCGCAATTTACAGCAGAGCGCGCCGGTGAACTTTTCGCTGGTGGCGGTCAATCTCGATCAAAAACAGCCTGGCTTCCCGCAACACATTCTGCCGGAGTATCTGGATAATCTTGGCGTTGAGTACAAGATTGTCGAGGAAGATACCTACTCCATCGTCAAAGAGAAAATTCCGGAAGGCAAAACCACCTGTTCGCTCTGTTCTCGTCTGCGCCGCGGCATTCTCTATCGTACCGCGACCGAACTCGGCTGCACGAAAGTGGCGCTGGGCCATCATCGCGATGACATTTTACAGACGCTGTTTCTGAACATGTTTTACGGCGGCAAACTCAAAGGCATGCCGCCTAAGCTGATGAGCGACGACGGCAAACAGATCGTTATCCGCCCGCTCGCCTACTGCCGTGAAAAAGACATCATTCGTTTTGCCGAAGCGCGTCAGTTCCCGATCATTCCGTGCAACCTGTGCGGCTCGCAGCCAAACCTGCAGCGCCAGGTGGTGGCTGATATGCTGCGCGACTGGGATAAGCGTTTTCCTGGCCGCATCGAGACCATGTTCAGTGCCATGCAGAACGTGGTGCCCTCGCATCTTGCCGACGGCAACCTGTTTGATTTTAAAGCGCTGCAGCATGGCGATCCGATCGTTGACGGTGGCGATATCGCCTTTGACCGCGAAACACTACCGGTACAGCCAGCGGGCTGGCAGCCGGAAGATGGCGACGATGCGTTGCCTGAGCGTTTGCCGGTGATGGAAATCAAATAAACGCCAGCAATAAAAAAGGGCACCTGCGGGTGCCCTTTTTTTTGCTCACATATGTGGCGGCGGATCGAGAATGGGATCCGGATCGCTGGGTGAGGGATCGGGCATCGGTTGCGGTGTTGGAATGGGATCGGGAATCGGCGTTGGGTCAGTTGGGACCGGATCGGAAGCGCGAATAAATGGCATGTCCTTCTCCTGTAATCAATGAGGATGCTGAGGCGCCAAAGCGCACGGGGCATCAGATAACACCCTTTAAGCGTAGGCCAAATTCAGCGATCCTGGCGCGCAGGCAAAAAAAAAGCCGGCGTTAAGCCGGCACATCAAGCATCGAAAGGTGCTATGCAGTAACTCAAATTGGAAGTCAGACAATATGGAGCGCAACGCCCATCGCTTGACGTTGCATTCACCTGCGGGACTAAGTCTGCCTCAGCCCCGGCGGTGAGTTCTTGACCTCGATCAGCTTTTAGCCGGTTGCTGTGGCTAATCTCCTGGCGGCTACAGCCACTTGCGTTTTTTTAACCACATCGCAACCGCCACTACGATCACCACCAGCGACAGGCAAAACACACCAAAACCTAAATGCCATTCGCCGCCGGGAATACCGCCCAGGTTGACACCAAACAGCCCGGTAAGAAATGTCGTGGGCAGGAACAGCATCGCCATCAGCGACATGGTGTAGGTGCGTCGGTTCATTGATTCGGCCATCACCGAGGCGATCTCATCGGAGAGCACGCCGGTACGCGCAATGCCGGAATCGAGATCTTCCAGCCCGCGACCGAGTCGGTCGGCAATCTCCTGCATACGACGCCGTTCATCATCATCCATCCAGCCCAGCTTCTCGCTGGCCAGCCGGGCGTAAACGTCGCGCTGCGGCGTCATATAGCGACGCATTACGATCAGCTGTTTGCGCAGCAGTGCCAGCTCGCCGCGCGGCGGCACCTGCTGATCCATCAGCGCATCTTCCAGCGCGATAATTTTCTCGTGCAGCTCATCGATAAACTCACTGGCGTGATCGGTGAGCGTGTCACATAAATCCACCAGCCAGCCGCCGCAGTCCACCGGGCCGTTACCGTTTTGCAACTCAATCAGCACGTCATCAATGGCGGAGACTTTGCGCCGCCGGGTAGAAACGATCAGTTTGTCATTGATAAAAACGCGCACCGCCACCAGCTGATCCGGCCGCGAATCGCTGTTCAGGTTGACGCTGCGCAGGGTAATCATAAAGCCATCGCCAAGACGACTGACGCGCGGACGCATGCTGTCGCCCGCCAGCCCGTCACGCACGGCATCGGGAATCAGATGGGTTGACTGCAACCATTCGGCGCTGCGCTGCTGCGTGTAGTTAAGATGCAACCAACAGGGCCGATCGCAGTTGATCACGTCGTTCTCCGCAATCGGGATCACGCCGCCCTTGCCGTCAAGCTGGCAGGCGATGATGGCGTCGGAGACCTGGAGAGCTTTACCTTCAATGACGTTCAATTCGGGAGCCTCAATAAAAAAACATGCGCCCTCAGGCGCAGTAAGAAGTCGTGGTGGCGTCAGCGCAACAGGCTGGCTAACGCCTGGCGGTTAATGTTTCAGCAGATAGAGTTCGCGGCTGTAAGCGACATCTTCCGCATTCTGGATCGGATAGCCTTTAACCCAGGGTTTAATCAGCCGCCCATTGGTGTACTGATAAACCGGTGCGATCGGCGCCTGCTCGGCCAGGATATGCTCGGCACGGTTGTAATCATCGTTACGCGCGCTGTCACTGCTCTCCATGCTGGCCTGCGCCATCACCGCATCATAATCGCTGTTCTTGAATCGCGCGATATTGCCACTGTGTCCGGACGTTAACAGGCTCAAAAAGGTGGAAGGCTCGTTGTAATCGCCTACCCACGAGGCGCGGATAACATCGAAATTGCCGCTGTTACGGCTGTCGATATAGGTTTTCCACTCCTGATTTTGCAGCTTCACGTCGGCGCCGAGCGTTTTTTTCCACATGGAAGCCACGGCGATCGCCAGCTTCTGGTGATTTTCAGAGGTGTTATAGAGCAGGTTGAGATGCAGCGGTTTAGAGGGTCCGTATCCCGCAGCGGCCAGCAGCGTCCTTGCCTGCACGTTCAACTCCTCCTGCGAATGCTGCTGCAACATGCTCTGTGCCGGGGTAAAACCCGCGGTGACGTCTGGCGTGAAGTGCCAGGCGGGCTTCTCGCCGGTGCCTAACACTTTCTCAGCGATGATACGGCGATCGATGGTCATCGAGAGCGCCTGGCGCACACGCACGTCAGCGGTGGGCCCTTTTTCAGTATTAAAGGCGTAGTAATAGGTGCCGAGCTGATCCGGCGTATAGACCTCTCCGGGCAGGGTTTTCTTCAGCAGCGCATACATGTTTTTGGGAAAGGATTCGGTGATATCGATATCACCGGCGCGATAACGTTTGGTGGCGCTCGACTCTTCATTGATTGGCAGGAACGTCACTTTGTTCAGCACCGAGTGCGCGTTGTCCCAGTAACGATCGTTGCGCACCAGCACGATTTTTTCATTCACCACGCGGTCCTGCAGCTTATAGGCGCCGTTGCCCACCAGGTTGGCTGGCTGGGTCCAGTCGCTGGCGTGCTGAGCAATAACCGTTTTCGATACCGGATAGAGGCTAAAGTTGGCGGTGAGGCTGGGAAAATAGGGTACCGGACGCACCAGCGTGACTTTCAGGCGATGTTTATCCAGCGCCGTTACGCCGAGCTTATCAACGCCCATACTGCCTTTGGCAATCGCATCGGCATTTTCGATGCCGCTCAACCCGGCAAACCAGGCAAAAGGGGAACTGGTTTTAGGATCGACCAGTCGCTGCCAGCTATAGACAAAATCGTCGGCGGTAACCGGCTCGCCGTTGGACCAGCGCGCGTCTTTTCGCAGGGTGAAAGTCCAGGTTTTGTTATCGCTGCTCTGCCAGCTTTCGGCAACGCCGGGCACCACTTTGCCGCTGGCGTCCTGATTGGTTAAGCCTTCATAGAGATCGCGAATGACCTGAATTTCCGGCAGGCCCACCGCTTTGGCCGGATCCAGCGAGGCGGGCTCATCTTTGATATGCCGTACAATTTCCTGCTTTTCGGCCAATTGCGTGCCGGGTGGCACATCGGCGGCAAACGCAGTGGAACCGTAGCTGGCGACCAGCAGTGCGGTCAGGGTAAAACGCAAATTTATCATCAAGCCATCCTCACGCCGTGCAAGACAGAACGCTGTCGGGAAACAGCAGGCACTGTAGCGCAAATCCTTGATCGGCAAAAAGCTATTTTCTGTTGGGCCGATCCAGGCTAGCTTGTTTTGAGATGACCTTCACAGGAGCCAAAAGATGAGTCCGTTACATCCCCGCCAGGCACGCGGGCAGTTGCATGCCCATCGTGAAGTTTATGGTCAGTCGGTGTTGGGTGCACCGCTGCTCTGGTTCCCGGCTTCGCAGGCGGACGCCGATAGCGGGCTGATTCTTGCGGGCACGCACGGCGATGAAACCGCCGCTATCGCCACGCTCTCCGGTGCGCTGCGAACTCTGCCCGATGCGCTGCGGCGTCATCATGTGGTGCTGGCGGTCAATCCCGATGGCTGTCAGCTGGGTCTGCGAGGCAACGCCCGCGGCGTCGATCTCAACCGCAATTTTCCGGCCGCCAACTGGCAGCCTGGCGGCACGGTTTATCGCTGGAACAGCGCGGCGGATGAACGTGACGTAGCGATCTCAACCGGTGACCGCCCCGCTTCAGAGCCAGAAACCCACGCGCTGTGCGCCCTGATTCATCAGCTCAAACCGGCGTGGGTGGTGACTTTTCACGAACCGCTGGCCTGCATTGACGATCCGCAACACAGCGCGCTCGGGCAGTGGCTGGCGGAGCAAACCGGCATGCCACTGGTAGGCAGCGTCGGCTATGACACGCCGGGCTCGTTCGGTAGCTGGTGCGCCGATATTGGCCTGCTCTGCATCACCGCCGAGCTGCCGCCGATTTCGGTGGATGAAGCGAGCGAATGCTGGCTGCAGCCGATGATCAACCTGCTGCGCTGGCAGGCGTAAGATGCAGCACACCGCTGGTAAAACGCAGCGCGGGTTCAGCATCGACCGCCAGCCAGGTAGGGCCATCAAGATCGGCCCAGGTGGCGCGGGTGGCCAGCGGTAAGGCAGCACGAATGGCGCGTGAGGTGCACAGCATGCAGCCCAGCATCAGACCAAACCCCGCCGCTTGTGCCGCATCGGCCAGCGCCAGCGCTTCGGTTAAGCCGCCGGTTTTATCCAGTTTGATGTTGATCATCTCATAGCGCCCGCGCAGCGCGGGCAGGCTCTCCCGCGTGTGGCAGCTCTCATCCGCGCAGATCGGCAACGGGTGAATAAAGTTGGCAAGGGCTTCATCCTGATCGGCGGGCAGCGGCTGTTCGAGCATCGCAATGCCGAGATCGGCCAGCAGCTGACAGCGCGCCGCCAACCCTTCACTGTGCCAGGATTCATTAGCATCAACAATCAGCGTCGCCTCCGGCACCGCGGCGCGAATCGCCATCAGCCGTTCGGTAATAAAATGATCGTCCATTTTGATTTTCAGCAGCCGCGCGCCGTTCTGCCACAGCGCCAGCGCACTGCTGGCCATCGCTTCCGGCATATCAATGCTGATGGTTTGCGCGGTAATCATCTGTTCCGGCGCCAGCTGCTGCGTCATCTGCCAGAGATCTTCGCCGCGCTGCTGCGCCGCGAGGTGCCAAAGCGCACTGTCAATAGCGTTGCGGGCGGCACCCGCTGGCAGCGCCAGCTGTAACGCCTCGCGGCTCATACCCTCTTCAAGCTGCGACTGCAAAGAGGCGATCTGCGCCAGCACTGATGCTTCGCTTTCACCGTAGCGCGGATAAGGCGTCGCCTCGCCAATGCCCTTCACGCCGTCCTGCTCCAGCTCGACCACCACCACGCCGGTTTCGGTTCGGCTGCCGCGGGCAATCACAAAGGGAGTATGCAGAGGCCAGGCTTCGGGATAAATTTTTACACTACGCATTCCGTTTCCTTGAGGTAAGGTCAACTGGTTACTGGCAGAACAGGAAGGCTCATCACAGGATGCGCACTGTCATCGCAGCGTCACGCTTTTTCGCTATCCCTGACCTGAGCACTTCACTACACTGAATATGATTCTGAACCTAATTAAGGAAAAACTATGTCTCAGACCGTCCATTTTCAGGGCAATCCGGTTAACGTCAGCGGCACGCTGCCTGCGCCAGGCGACGTTGCTAAGCCCTTCACGCTGGTGGCAAAAAACCTTACCGATGTCTCTCTTACAGAGTATGCGGGAAAACGCAAAGTGCTGAATATTTTTCCAAGTATTGATACCGGCGTCTGCGCCGCGTCAGTGCGTAAATTTAATCAGCTGGCGAGTGAAATGGATAACGCCGTCGTGTTGTGCATTTCATCTGACCTGCCGTTTGCCCAGTCGCGTTTTTGCGGCAGCGACGGCCTCAGCAACGTGGTCACGCTCTCCACGCTGCGCGGCACCGATTTCAAAGAAGATTATGGCGTGGCGATCGTTGACGGTCCGCTGAAAGGCCTGGCTGCTCGCGCCGTGGTGGTGCTGGACAGCAATGACAAAGTGCTTTACAGCGAACTGGTGAATGAGATCACCACCGAACCTGATTACGACGCTGCGATGGCCGTGCTGAAATAATCAGTGGCTTCCCCGCGGGGAAGCCTTTTTTATCTCCTATTCGCCGCCCGTCGCTTCCCCTTTCTTCTGACTCAGACCATATTCACGCAGTTTGTTAGCAATTGCCGTATGGGATACGCCCAGCCGTTTTGCCAGCTTACGCGTGCTGGGATAGGAGAGATAAAGCCGGGTCAGCACTGAACGCTCGAAACGGCCGGTGATCTCATCCAGCGTGCCTTCGATCGCCTCTTCGCCCAGCGACACGTCCATCGCCTGCTCAGGCAGGATAATATCCTGTGGGCGCAGTTCATAGCCTTCCAGCTGCGCCAGCGCGCGATAGAGCGCATGCTTAAGCTGACGCACGTTGCCCGGCCAGCTGTAACGCGCAAGATAGGCATTCAGCTGCGGCGACAGACGCGGCCGCGAGATGCCCTGCTCATCGGCAAATCGCGCGACGAACATTTCGGTCAGCGGCAGAATATCCTGCGAGCGTTCGCGTAACGGCGGCAGGTTCAGCGTCAGCACGTTGAGCCGATAAAAGAGATCTTCACGGAAATCACCGCGACGCACCAGCTCCACCAGGTTCTTTTGCGTGGCGCAGATCACCCGCACATCCACCCGCACCTCGTGCTCTTCGCCTACCCGACGGAAGGTGCCGTCATTCAGGAAGCGCAGCAGCTTGGTTTGCATGCGCGGCGTCATTTCGCCAATCTCATCCAGCAACACCGAGCCGCCGTTGGCCTGTTCGAAAAAGCCTTTTTTGCCGGTAAGCGCATTGGGATAGGCACCGGCGGCATGGCCGAACAGCTCGCTTTCCGCCACGTCGTCGGGCAGCGAGGCGCAGTTCAACGCCATAAACGGCTTTTTACCGCGCGCGCTGCGCAGATGACAGGCGCGCGCCAGCATATCTTTACCGGTGCCGGTATCGCCGATGATCAGCAGTGGCGCATCCAGCATCGCCAGCTTGCGCGCCTGATCCAGCACCTGGCGCATTTTCGGGCTAACCGCCACAATGTGCTCGAAATCGGAATCGTCATTGACGCTGAGGTTTTGCAGCTGACGCCCCATGCGCGCGGTGGATTTAAGCATCACCATGGCGCCCACCAGCGCGGTGGTATTGCCTTCCTGCTCATCGGCCAGGTAAAGCGGACGCAGCTCCAGCAAAAAATCGCGGCCATGGATCACCACGTGCTGGGTTTGTGCGTCGGGGCGCTCGCCCTCGAGCCAGCGGCTGAAGTTAAAACCGGGAATCAGGGTGCTGGCATTTTGATTGCGCAGCTTCTGCTCTTCCAGGGCAAACACCAGCTGCGCCGCCGGGTTGGCCAGTTCAATTTTGCCCTTCATGTCGATGGACAACACCGGTTCCGGCATCGCCACCAGCAGCGCGCTGAGCGCCCTGTGCTCGCGTTCTGAAGGCATCCACGACACGGTGCGCACATCGGTTACGCCAGGAATACGACGGATTTCAGCCATCAGTTGGCTAAAGGGCTCAAAGGCCACGGAGGAGAAATTCAGGTAGATACGCCCGATAGGCGCAATTTCGATGCCGCGTAAATCGATACTACGTTCGACCAGCAGATCGAGCAGTTCACGCGTAAGACCAATTCGGTCCTGGCAGAAGACTTCCAAACGCATGGTTTAGCCTTAATCAGATGCGGAAAAAGCGAATAAATAAATCATACGCCAACTTCAGTAACGGCTGTAGCCTGGGTGTCATTTATTGTTGACACCCAGGCCAGCCTGAAGCGCGCTATGTTATCGCGACCACCAGATTATTCACCAGCAACCTTTACTTCAACAGTGATTGAAGCCGATATTTTCGCCATTATCTACCTTATACAGCTACTAAGCAGGTTATAAACAGCATTATTTGCTGCTTTTATCGCCGCTTTTTTGTATCGCCTCTTTTAACTGACTGGTCAGCTCGCCGCGAAAATCGCCCAGACGCGGTTTATCTTTTTCCAGCCACGGCAGCGGACGGCACAGCTCCATCGCTTTAATACCGAGGCGTGCAGTGAGCAGCCCGGCGCCGATACCCTGCGCGGCGCGCGCCGACCAGCGTGCAGCAATATCCTGGGAAATCCAGTCCATGCCCACTTCACGCACCAGCTCTGAAGCACCGGCAAAGGCGATATTCAGCAGCACCAGCCGGAACAGGCGCAGGCGGCTGAAATAGCCCAGTTCGATGCCATAAATGGCAGCAATGCGGTTCACCAGACGAATGTTACGCCAGGCGATAAACGCCATATCCACCAGCGCCAGCGGGCTGACGGCGATCATCAGCGTCGATTCTGCGGCGTGACGGCTGATTTCGCGGCGAGCCTGGCGATCCATCACCGGCTGTACCAGCTGCGCATAGAGCGCTACCACTTCATGATCGTTGTGGGTTTCATGCAGCGAGGCGTGCCAGCGTTGCAGCGCCGGATGACCGTTGTCGAGACCAGCCTGCTGCGCCAGTTTTTCGCAGAATGGACGACCGCGCCCCATGGCCTGACTGTTGAGCAATTCACGCCCGATCTCGCGCTCTTCGGCGCGCTGCCGCAGCTTATACAGCCGACGCCATTCGCTGGCTAATGCGCCAACGCCAGCGATCACTATCAGCGCGCCAGCGGCACCGGCGCCCAGCGTGATCCACTCTTTTTGCAGCCAGGCCTGATGCAGGGTCTGCGCACCCTGCGCCACCACGCTGGCAGCAAACAGCAGCGCCGCAGCGCCGGTCAGCCGCCGCCACAGGCTGCGCTTCGGGCGTAAGGCCTCATCCACCATGCGCTCGCCTGCGCCTTCCGGCAGCGCATTGCTCTCGTCGTCATCGACCGCGACAAAATTCTGCTGCTGCGCGTCAAAATCCACCGCCGGTTTTAGCGGCGGTGATTTCTGCGGTTCCAGTGGCTGTGTAAAATCGATACGCGGTTTAATCGGGGCGTTCATCGCAGTTTATCTCCCAGTAAAAATTCCAGCGCAGCATCCATCCTGATGTGGGGCAACGGACGATCGGTATCCAGCTGCTGTGGCCGAAACTGTTCAAAATGAAAGCCTTGCTCTTGCCAGAACGCGTTGCCCGGCAGACGCGCTGGCACTTCACCCGGATAGACGGTGAGCGGCGTGCCGTCATCCAGACGGTTGCCACGCAAGGCAGGCAGCTTTTCGCCCTGATGATCCACTAACCCGCCCTGCGTTGCCTGCACCGACGCGAGGCCAATGCACTCCATGGCGATGCCTTCAAAGGCGGCGTTTTGCCAGGCGTCCTGCACCAGCTGTTGCAGCAGTGACACCATGTTCGCATGCTGATCGCCGGTAATATGATCGGCCTTGGTGGCCGCAAACAGCAGCTTATCGATCACCGGCGAAAACAGGCGGCGAAACAGCGTGCGCTGACCATAGTGAAAGCTTTGCATCAGCTGGGTAAGTGCCAGACGCATGTCATTGAACGCCTGCGGTCCGCTGTTCAGCGGCTGTAAGCAATCGACCAGCACAATTTGCCGGTCGAAGCGCAGAAAGTAATCTTTATAAAAGCCCTTCACCACGTTCTGACAGTAGTAGTGATAGCGCGCACGCAGCATGCCGATGTTGGTCTCTTTGCCCGCCTGCGCCAGCTTCGCTTCGCCCGCTTCATCCACGTTGGGCCAGGGGAAAAACTGCAGCGCCGGTGCGCCAGCCATATCGCCAGGCAGCACAAAGCGGCCAGGCTGAATAAAATGCAGCCCTTCACGTTTGCAGGTCAGTAAATAGTCGGTCCACGCCTGGGCAATCGCTGCCAGACGGTTCTCATCAGCAGGAGCCAGCGGATCAAGATCCTGACAGAGTGCGCGCCACGGTTTTGCCCATTCGGCCCGATCGCCCTGCAGCAGGCCGGTCATCTGGCGTGACCAGCTGAGATAATCCTGCGCCAGCATCGGCAGATCGAGCAGCCATTCGCCGGGATAATCGACGATTTCAAGGTAGAGCGTGGAGGTCTCTTTGAAATGGCGCAGCAGAGAATCGCGGGATTTGAAGCGCAGCGCCAGGCGCATTTCGCTAACGCCGCGCGTGGGCGTCGGCCAGGCCGGCGGCACGCCATACAGCTGCGCCAGGCCTTCATCGTAGGTGAAACGCGGCGTGCCCATGTTGTGATGCGGCACGCGCTTAACACCGAGCAGTCGCTCATCGCGGGCGGCGGAAAACAGCGGCAACCGTGCGCCGCCGTGAATGTTCAGAAGTTGATTGACCAGCGAGGTAATAAAAGCGGTTTTTCCGCTGCGGCTCAGGCCAGTGACCGCCAGCCGCAAATGGCGGTCGACGCCGCGGTTAACCAGTGAAGCAAACTCATCTTGTAATTTTCTCATCACTTTCCCTGATAAAACGCGCCGTCATCCTTTTCATGGCCCGTGCCAGCAACGGCTCCAGAGCCATCGTTAACAGCAGGCGCAATGGACGACGGGCGACTGATTTCACTGCCCAACCGGCCACGCCCGCCGGGCCATACGTAACGGCGTTGATAATGATAAATTTTCCTGCCGACTTCAACGCGGGGGCCGCGCGGCGGCGGAATGTCGATTGCCATGATGACGGCATGAAAACCTCCAGCAACAGTATAGAAGGTGGCTCGCAACCCGAGCCGGGTAATGATAATCAGAGCTGGCGGAAACGGCTGCGCACGCTGAAGGTTTCAGAAGTCACGTAGCGCTCCATCTCACGGATGGCGGTTTCGCCGCCCTGCAAGGCGTGCTCTAAATCATCCAGCAGCTCACTGGCGCTCGGCGTGCCCTGCTCTTCAGCGTCAGCGGGCATCGGATCGAGCACGAAGCCGAGCGCGAAATAGGCTACCAGCGTGAAGAAAAACAGGCCAAAAATCATCGACAGCACGACGATCACGCGCAGCAGGCGCACCGGAATATCCAGATAGTGAGCCAGACCGGCGCAAACGCCCATCAGCTTGCCCTGCTGCGGAATGCGCCACAGCGTTTTTCCACGAATAGCAATGCGCGTCATGGCTGCCTCCAGTTTGGATGCTCGGCATCGAGAATCGCTTCCAGTGCCTGAATGCGTTCACGCATCCGGCGCGCGTCCTGCGTCATCTGCTGCAGGCGCTGCAAATCGCTGTTAGAAAGTTCGCTGCCCGCGTTGCGACGGCCGCTGTAATGCAGCCACAGCCAGATAGGTGCCACGAACAGAACAAAAATGGTTAGCGGTATCGCTAGAAATAAGGCGCTCATTCAGACTCCTTGCAAAATTAACCCCTCTGCCGGACGCCTTAGCGCGTCCGGCAGCTGTGCTTATTCACCGGCCGGGCGGTTCATCTTCGCTTTCAGTGCCGCCAGCTGCTCGCTGATTTCATCGTCGGCATGCAGTTCGGCAAACTGCTGGTCCAGCGTTTTTGATTTGCCAAAGCTGTGGCTTTCCGCCTCGGCTTCCATATGGTCGATGCGGCGTTCAAACGATTCAAAACGCGCCATTGCTTCGTCAATTTTACCGCTGTCCAGCTGACGACGAACATCGCGTGATGAGGAAGCAGCCTGATGACGCAGCGTTAACGCCTGCTGGCGCGCGCGGGTTTCGCCCAGTTTTTTCTCCAGCTCGCCGATTTCGCCTTTCATGCGCAACAGGCTTTCATCAATCTGCGTCGCTTCGCTGGTCAGCGTTACCATCAGATCGGTCAGCTTCTGTTTTTCAATCAGCGCCGCACGGGCCAGATCGTCTTTGTCTTTACGCAGGGCCAGCTCCGCTTTTTCCTGCCATTCGGCCTGCTGCATATCCGCCTGCTCAATGCGACGGTTGAGCTGCTTTTTCTTCGCCAGCGCACGCGCTGAGGTGGAACGCACTTCAACCAGCGTATCTTCCATCTCCTGGATCATCAGACGAACCAGTTTTTGTGGATCTTCTGCTTTTTCCAGCAGGGAATTAATGTTGGCGTTAACGATGTCAGCAAAACGAGAAAAAATACCCATAATCACGATCCTCCAGGACTGTTTAAAAGTTATCAAGCGCTGGTTTCTCTATTCAATTAGCGTGCCAATTATTAAGCTGCTGTTTTTTAAAAACTTTTAAATTACACGCCACGCAATCCAGCAGGTAATATGGTGAAATTAATCAACATCTGGTGAAATTGATGATGGCCGACCACATTGAAAACCTGTTAGGCGAGTCGAATAACTTTCTTGAGGTGCTGGAACAGGTGTCACGACTGGCACCGCTCAATAAGCCGGTGCTGGTTATCGGTGAACGCGGCACCGGTAAAGAGCTGATTGCCAGCCGCCTGCACTACCTTTCCGACCGCTGGCAAGGGCCTTTTATTTCGCTGAACTGCGCGGCCCTGAATGAAAACCTGCTGGATTCCGAACTCTTCGGTCACGAAGCGGGCGCCTTCACCGGCGCACAAAAGCGCCACCTTGGACGCTTTGAGCGCGCGGACGGCGGCACGCTGTTCCTCGACGAGTTGGCCACCGCGCCCATGCTGGTGCAGGAGAAGCTGCTGCGGGTGATTGAGTATGGTCAGCTGGAACGCGTTGGCGGCAGCCAGCCGCTGCAGGTTAACGTTCGGCTGGTCTGCGCCACCAATGAAGATTTACCGGCGCTGGCGCAGGCGGGTGAATTCCGCGCCGATCTGCTCGACCGCCTGGCGTTTGATGTGGTGCAACTGCCGCCGTTGCGTGAGCGACGCAGCGATATTCTGGTCATGGCGAATCACTTTGCTATTCAAATGTGTCGCGAGCTGGGCATGCCGCTGTTCAGCGGCTTTAGTGAGCAGGCGCAGCAGGTGCTGCTTAACTGGCGCTGGCCGGGCAACGTGCGCGAACTGAAAAACGTGGTTGAGCGTTCAGTCTACCGGCATGCCACAGTGGATGATCCGCTGGATACCATCATTATCGATCCCTTTGCCCGCACCTCGCTGGCGCAGCCGGAAAACACCCAGGTTACGACGCCGCAAGCCTTGCCGACTTTACCGCTCGATCTGCGCCACTGGCAAAATCAGCAGGAACAACAGTTGGTGGAGCAGAGCCTGGCGCAGGCGAAGTTTAGCCAGCGCCGTGCCGCTGAACTGTTAGGTGTGACCTACCATCAGCTACGGGCAATGATGAAAAAACATGGCATTCAGGTTCGCGACGAGCTGAGTTAACGGCAGCCTTGCTGCCCTTCTTTCATCCAGCGCGGGCAAAAAAAAGCCCGCACAAGGCGGGCAACTAATACTGGAAGCAATGTGAGCAATGTCGTGCTCTTCTTCGGCAGAGCCGCCGTTGAAGCGCAAATGAATAGTAATCATTCTCAATATCATCTGTAAAGCAGTTTGTTGAGAATTCTTCTCATTACCACAGCGATATTGGGTGTATTTACAGCAGCCTGTCTTGCGGAATGACGCAGAGAGCCAGCAAATTTGGGCGACAGCGCGGAGTAAGATACACTTTCATTAACGAACTATAGCCCGAAGAATCTATGTCCAGACTTATAATGATGCTCCTTTTGGGGTCAGCGCTGCTGAGCGCTGCGGCCAGATCGGCGCTGCCTGCCGATATTCGTCACAGTGGCTTTGTCTACTGCGTAAACGGCGCGATTAACACTTTTAATCCGCAGCTGGCCAGCAGCGGATTGATTGTCGATACTCTTGCCGCACAGCTTTACGACCGGCTGCTGGATGTGGATCCCAATACCTATCGTCTGGCACCCGAGCTGGCGAGAAGCTGGGAAGTGCGCGACAACGGTGCCACCTGGCGCCTCTATCTGCGTCACGATGTGAATTTTCAAAAGACCGCGACCTTTACGCCCAGCCGTCGGTTGAATGCCGATGATGTGGTGTTCAGCCTGGCGCGGATGTTTGATGTGCATCATCCGTGGCACAACGTTAACGGCGGCAGCTATCCCTATTTTGACAGCCTGCAGTTTACCGACAGCGTGCAGAGCATCAAAAAGCTGGATAACTACACGGTGGAGATCCGGCTCAACAGCCCGGACGCCTCGTTTTTATGGCATCTGGCTACCCATTACGCGCCGGTGCTGTCGAAAGAATACGCTGACCAGCTCACCGCGCGCGGCATGCAGGAAGCGCTGGATCGCGAGCCAGTTGGCAGCGGCCCGTTTATGCTCAGCGAGTACCGCGCCGGACAATATATTCGCCTCGCCCGCAATCCAGGCTACTGGAAAGGCGTGCCGCGCATGCCGCAGGTAGTGATCGACATGGGTGCTGGTGGCACCGGTCGTCTGTCAAAACTGCTGACCGGCGAATGTGACGTACTGGCGTATCCGGCCGCCAGCCAGCTGACGATTCTGCGCGACGACCCGCGGCTGCGCATGACGCTGCGCGCCGGTATGAACATCGCCTATCTGGCATTTAATACCCGCAAACCGCCGCTAAACCGCCCGGAAGTCCGGCAGGCGCTGGCGCTGGCGATTAATAATGAACGCCTGATGGAGTCGATCTATTACGGCACGGCTGAAACCGCAGCGTCGATTTTGCCGCGCGCCTCCTGGGCCTATGACGGCAGCGCGCGCGTGACCGAATACAATCCGCAAAAATCACGCGATCAGTTACGGGCGCTGGGCGTGGAAAATCTGGAGATGTCACTGTGGGTGCCCGCTGCCTCACAATCCTGGAACCCGAGTCCGCTGAAAACCGCCGAGCTGATTCAGGCCGATCTGGCGCAGGTCGGCGTGAAAGTTACCATCGTGCCGGTGGATGGCCGCTTTCAGGAGGCGCGGCTGATGGAGATGAATCACGATTTGACGCTCAGCGGCTGGAGCACCGACAGCAACGATCCCGACAGCTTTTTCCGTCCGCTGCTGAGCTGTGCGGCGATCACCTCGCAAACTAACTATGCGCACTGGTGCAACAGCACCTTTGATCAGACGCTGCATAAAGCCCTGCTGTCACAGCAGCTGGCAAGCCGCATCGACAGCTATAATCATGCCCAGAAAATTCTGGCGCAGGAGCTGCCGGTACTGCCGCTGGCGTCGTCGTTACGTATTCAGGCCTATCGCCATGACATTAAAGGCCTGGTGCTGAGCCCGTTTGGCAACGCCTCGTTTGCCGGTGTTTATCGTGAGGGCGCTACGCCATGATTATCTACTCGCTGCGGCGCCTGGTACTGCTGCTGATCACGCTGTTTCTGCTGTCGCTGGTCAGCTTTAGTCTGAGCTATTTTACCCCCAACGCTCCGCTGCTGGGCGCCTCGCTGCTTGATGCCTGGTGGTTCTGGTTTAAAGGCATGCTGACCTTTGATTTTGGTATCTCGAGCATTAACGGCCAGCCGATCGGCGATCAGCTGCTTGAGGTGCTGCCCGCTACGCTGGAGCTGTGCATCGTCGCCTTTGTTCTGGCGCTGCTGATTGGCATTCCGGTGGGGATTATTGCGGGTGTGATGCGCAATAAATGGCAGGATAAAGCGATCAGTGCCGTCGCGCTGATCGGTTTTTCCATGCCGGTGTTCTGGCTGGCGCTGCTGATGACGCTGTTTTTCTCGCTGACGCTCGGCTGGCTGCCGGTGTCGGGTCGCTTCGATCTGCTCTATCAGGTGAAAACCATTACCGGCTTTGCGCTGCTTGATGCCTGGCTCAGTGATTCGCCGTGGCGCGACGAGATGATGACCAGCGTGCTGCTGCACATGCTGCTGCCGGTGATAACGCTGGCGGTGGCGCCAACCACCGAAGTGATTCGCCTGATGCGCATCTCCACCAGCGAGGTGATCGATAAAAACTATATCAAGGCCGCCGCCACGCGCGGGTTGTCGCGCTTTGCGGTGATTCGTCGCCACGTGCTACACAATGCGCTGCCGCCGGTCATACCGCGGCTGGGGTTACAGTTTTCGTCCATGCTGACGCTGGCGATGATCACCGAAATGGTCTTCAACTGGCCCGGCCTTGGGCGCTGGATGATCAACGCTATTCGTCAGCAGGATTATGCGGCTATTTCAGCGGGCGTAATGGTGGTCGGCGGGATGGTGATCGTGGTGAACGTGCTGTCAGATATTCTTGGCGCGGCAACGAATCCGTTGAAACATAAGGAATGGTATGCCCTCAGATAATATTTATGCCGAGAAGAAGCTGCCTGGCCCATTTCTGCACACCTGGCGGTTGTTTTATCGCGATACGGTAGCGATGATCGGCTTTTACAGTTTCATCGCTCTGCTGTTGCTCTGTATTTTTGGCGGCCTGATGGCGCCGTATGGGCTGGATCAGCAGTTCCTCGGCTATCAGCTGCAGCCGCCATCGTGGTCGCGTTACGGTGACGTCTCTTTTTTCCTCGGCACCGATGATTTGGGCCGCGATGTGCTGAGCCGGCTGTTGAGCGGCGCGGCGCCTACCGTCGGCTCGGCGCTGTTGGTGACGCTGTTTGCTGCGCTCTGCGCCACCGGGCTGGGCATGCTCGCCGGGATGACGCACGGTCTGCGCTCAGCTTTTTTGAATCACCTGCTTGATACGCTGCTGTCGATCCCGTCGCTGCTGCTGGCGATTATCGTGGTGGCCTTTCTTGGGCCGCGGCTGGAGCATGCGCTGTTGGCCGTCTGGCTGGCGATTTTACCGCGCATGGTGCGCGACATTTACAGCGCCATTCACGATGAGCTGGAGAAGGATTATGTTGTCGCCGCCCGGCTGGATGGTGCCAGCAACATCAATATTCTCTGGCATGCGATTTTGCCGAATATCCTCGGCCTGCTGATCGCTGAGTTTACCCGCGCTTTTTCGATGGCGATTCTGGATATCGCCGCGCTCGGCTTTCTCGACCTCGGCGCTCAGCTGCCGTCGCCGGAATGGGGAGCGATGCTGGGTGATTCGCTGGAGCTGATCTACGTTGCCCCCTGGACGGTTATGCTGCCCGGTGCGGCGATTACCGCCAGCGTGTTGTCGGTTAACCTTCTTGGCGACGGCATCAGACGCGCGCTGGATGCGGGAGTGGAATAATCATGCCATTACTTGATATTCGTAATCTGACCATTGAATTTATGACCGCCGACGGACCGGTAAAAGCGGTGGATCGCGTGAATCTTACCCTTAACGAAGGGGAAATCCGCGGCATTGTGGGTGAATCGGGTTCGGGCAAAAGTCTGATCGCCAAGGCGATCTGCGGCGTGACCAAAGATAACTGGCGCGTTACCGCCGACCGCATGCGCTTTAATGATATCGATCTGCTGCAGCTGTCGCCGCGCGAGCGACGTCGCGTAATGGGACACAACGTCTCCATGATTTTTCAGGAGCCGCAATCCTGTCTCGATCCCTCCGCCAGCATTGGCCGTCAGCTGATGCAGGCGATTCCCGGCTGGACATGGAAAGGCCGCTGGTATCAGCGTTTTCGCTGGCGCCACGTGCGCGCTATTGAGCTGCTACATCGCGTTGGCATCAAAGATCACAAAGACATCATGAGCAGTTTTCCCTATGAGTTAACCGAAGGGGAATGCCAGAAAGTGATGATCGCCATTGCGCTGGCCAATCAGCCGCGGCTGTTGATTGCCGATGAGCCAACCAACGCCATGGAGCCAACGACGCAGGCACAAATTTTTCGCCTGCTGAGCCGACTCAATCAGAACAACAGCACCACGATTTTGCTGATCAGCCACGATTTACAGATGCTGAGCCACTGGGCGAACCGCATCAACGTGATGTACTGCGGGCAAACCATGGAAACGGCGCAAAGCGAAGAGCTGATCGCTGTGCCGCACCATCCTTATACTCAGGCGCTGATCCGCGCCATGCCCGACTTTGGGCGGGCGATTCCGCACAAAAGCCGCCTGAATACGCTGCCCGGTGCCATTCCTTCGCTGGAGCATCTGCCGATCGGCTGTCGGCTCGGGCCACGCTGCCCTTATGCGCAGAAAAAGTGCATTGAAACGCCGCGGCTGGCGGGTGGCAAAAGCCATCTCTTCGCCTGCCACTTCCCGCTCAATCGCGGAGGCCAGTAATGAACGATATGCTGCTCAGGGTTAGCAACCTCAGCAAGACCTGGCGTTACCGCACCGGGCTGTTTCGCCGCCAGCACGTTGAGGCGGTGAAAAATGTCAGCTTTACCCTGCAAGAGAGGCAGACGCTGGCGATCATCGGCGAAAACGGCTCGGGTAAATCGACGCTGGCCAAAATGCTCAGCGGCATGGTGCCGCCCAGCGCCGGTGAAATGGCCATCGACGATCATCTGCTGCAATGGGGCGATTACGCCTGGCGCAGTCAGCGTATCCGCATGATCTTTCAGGACCCGTCTACCGCGCTGAATCCGCGCCAGCGTATCAGTCAGATTCTGGAATTCCCGCTGCGACTCAATACCGACCTCGACGCCGTGGCGCGGGAGAAACGCATTATCGATACTTTGCGTCAGGTCGGCTTGCTGCGCGATCACGCCGCCTATTATCCGCACATGCTGGCACCAGGCCAGAAACAGCGTATTGGCCTGGCGCGCGCGCTGATTCTGCAGCCGCAGGTTATCGTCGCCGATGAGGCGCTCGCGTCACTGGATATGTCGATGCGTTCACAGTTGATCAATTTGATGCTGGAACTGCAGGAGAAACACGGTATTGCTTATATTTACGTCACCCAACACCTGGGCATGATGAAGCACATCAGCGATCAGGTGCTGGTGATGCATCAGGGTGAAGTGGTCGAGCGCGGCAACACCGCTGAAGTGCTGGCAAATCCGCAGCACGACCAGACCAAACGGCTGATTAATAGCCACTTTGGTGAACCCTTAACCGCTGAAGCCTGGCGGCAACATAGCGAATGATCCGATAGCGAGGTCAGATTAACGCTCGCTGGAGACTCGTGCTAGAATCGCCGGGTCGATTATCGTCGGTCGCCTGATTTTTAACCTGCGGCCGCCAACAACAATGACCACAAGGACTACAACTATGGGTTTTCTTTCCGGTAAGCGCATTCTGATTACTGGCGTTGCCAGTAAACTCTCTATCGCCTACGGTATTGCGCAGGCGATGCACAAGCAGGGCGCAGAACTGGCATTCACCTACCAGAACGACAAATTGAAAAGTCGTGTGGAAGAGTTTGCGAAAGATCTGGGTTCAAGCATCGTATTACCTTGCGATGTCGCTGAAGATGAGAGCATCACCGCGCTGTTTACCGAACTGGCTAAAACCTGGGACAAATTTGACGGTTTTGTTCACTCTATCGGCTTCGCCCCTGGCGACCAGCTGGATGGCGACTATGTGAACGCCGTTACGCGTGAAGGCTTTAAAATCGCTCACGACATCAGCGCCTACAGCTTTGTTGCCATGGCCAAAGAGTGTCGCGCCATGCTGAACCCAAATTCAGCGCTGCTGACGCTCTCTTACCTCGGTGCCGAGCGCGCTATTCCAAACTACAACGTGATGGGCCTGGCGAAAGCGTCGCTGGAAGCCAACGTGCGTTACATGGCCAACGCGATGGGTCCGGAAGGCGTGCGTGTTAACGCCGTTTCCGCTGGTCCAATCCGCACCCTGGCAGCATCAGGCATCAAAGATTTCCGTAAGATGCTGGCCCACTGCGAAGCGGTTACCCCGATTCGTCGTACCGTAACCATCGAAGATGTCGGCAACTCAGCGGCTTTCCTGTGTTCTGACCTGGCAGGCGGCATCACCGGTGAAATCGTTCACGTTGATGGCGGCTTCAGCATCGCCGCAATGAACGAACTGGAACTGAAATAAGTTTTACAGGGCGAGGTTCTCTCGCCCTGCTCTCCCTGCCTGCACCGCCCACCCTGCGTTATAGCATCTTGCTATTTATTATCACCGATCATTCTTTTGCAGCCTGCCAGCCATAAGCGACGATAGCGACAGCTATTCAGAGCCGCTGCGCCTTCGCGTACCGGAAGCTGTTAATCTGTAAAAGGAATCCACATGGAACATCGCCGCCTCTCCGGCAACAGCCACTGGTATCATGAAACACAATCCTGTCGCTGTTCAGCACCCGCGCCGTCAGGCGACTCTTCTGCCGCCGCTGACGCCTTCCTGCTGGATCTTACCTGGTCTGTTCCGCCGCAGCTGCAGGAGGTTTTTCATACCGCCCGCCATCTCGGCGCGACGCTGTTTCCACAGCATTGCCCTACCTCGTTAACCCATACGCTTTCTCTTTACGATCGTCTGAGCACGGCACTGACCGTGGCGCAGGTAGCGGGTGTGCAACGACTGTGCAATCACTATGCTACCCGACTCTATCCCCTTTCCAGCACCGACTCATCGCGGGAGAGCAATAATCGCCTGACGCAGATGACCCAGTTTGCCCGTCAGCTGGCGATGCAGCCGTCGCTGATCGATGGCGACGCAATGGCTGCGCTGGATGCGGTGGGTCTGACCGAGCCCGACATCGTGACGCTGTGTCAGATTGTTGGCTTTATCAGCTATCAGGCGCGCGTCGTTGCGGGCGTACAGGCGCTAAACGGCCTGCCGGTGCGCTGGCTGCCCGGCCTCAGCGCTGCGCCCGATGCGGACGAGCAGCACCCGCGCGCGGCCTGTACGCTTAACCCGGTCACGTCCGGCTATGCCACGCCTGAACAGCAGCAGGCGGTGCGCTTTGCCGCGACGACGCTCTCTTCTGAGACGCTGCGCTGGCGGCTGGCACACGATGCCAGCGCCCTTAGCGCATGGTGTGCGTTGCATCAACAGCTGGAGACCTTGTCGGCAACGGCATTGGTGATGGCGGTCACTGCGCGCCTCAACGGCAATCGCCTCACCGCGGCTACGCCACCTGATGCAACCTTAACCGCTGAGACGGAGAATGGGCTGATTCAGCTGGCGACGCAGCTGACCCGCCTGCCGGCCACCTTTAGCGCGGCGCATCTGCAGACGTTAAAAGAACAGGGATTTGATGAGCCGACGCTGGCGCTGCTGATTCAGCACGTTGCGCTGGCTAACTGGGATGACCGGCTGCTGCCCGCCTTTACTGGCTAAGGTGCCGACGCAGCTCATCGAAGAAGTGCTGAGCCAGCGGTGACGCCCGCCCTGGTTCAGCTACCACCAGCGCCGCATGGCGCGACATCGGCGGGATATCCAGCTTACGGCGCGCCAGCTGTTGCAGATTGCTTTCCAGCAGATGTCCGACCGGCGCAATCATGCAGCCCAGCCCCACCTCCACCGCCTGCAACAGTTGAAATACCGATGTGGTTTCGAGAATAACCCGCGGCTGCAGTCCTGCATCGCGAAAATGGTTATCAAGATAGCGGCGAAAATAGCGCGTCGGCTCTGCCAGACAGAGCGGCAGATCTTTAAGCTGCGCGATGGTCAGCGCCTCAGCCTGTTCCAGCGCTGGAAAATGGTGCGGATGAAAAACCAGTTCCACGCCTTCATCGGCTAAAAGCTCAGCCTGAAAGTGCAGTTCGCGCAGCGTGGAGAGTTCGAAAAATCCAATACCGGCATCCACCGTATGGCTGTTAAGCGCCTCAAGCAGCTGATCGGCGCTCAGCACCGCGATGCGATAATCGAGCTGGGGATAGCGCTCCTGCACCGCCTTCAGCAATTTTGGCAGTGATATGCTGCACTGCGGCACCACGCCAATGCGCAGCGTGCCATTTACGCCATGCTTGAGCGACTCCACTTCCAGCTTCAGGCCCTGATAAACCGACACGATTTCCCGCGCCCAGGTCAGCACGCGTTCCCCTTCGGCGGTAAAGCCATCAAAATTGTTGCTGCGGTTGATCAGCGACAGGCCAAGCTCACGCTCCAGATTCTTCAGGCGCATGGAGAGCGTTGGCTGACTGACAAAGCTCGCCTCGGCCGCCCGGCCAAAATGGCGTTCGCGCTCAAGATTACAGAGATAGATAAGCTGTTTTATGTCCATTATTTTTATTTATCAACCACTTAAAATTATCATAAAACTAAAATAAAAAAATTATGTACTAAGTTGTGTACTAATAAAAATTTTACCATGCTCATTCTGATGCTTATCTGCCGAATAGCGGCTTTTAGCCTCAGTTAATGCGCGATTTATCTTAGCATGGCAGAAATAGTGGGCTTTGCGGATCAGGCTATGAGCTAAAACGGCAGGCCAAACTGGTCATCGTCGAACGCTTCCAGTCGAGGTTTTATTTTTTCCAGCGCCAGCAGATAGTTGATTCCCTGCGCCAGGGACGTCGGCTGCCCGAACTCCAGCCAGAAGTAAAAGGCATACGTCCGGCCAAACCAGTAGCCGCCGCCGCGCTCCTTAGGGCGCTGGAAGAATACCCACTCACCTTCCCTGAAGTGCTCCAGCTCCTCGCCCCGATACACAACCCTGAAATTACTGTCCTTGCCGCCCATAAACTCACCCCACCAAATAACTGTATAGAAAAACAGTAATATCTGTGGGTAATTTCGATCAGGCGAAATGGCTCAGGAGATTTGTAAGGTGTGGGTTATGCGTCCAGACCGTCAATAGCTTTCATGCGCGACTGAAGTTCGGCAATGATAGCGTCTTGCTTTTCAATTCGGCTGTGCCGTGCTTTGATTGCTGAACCATTAAGAGCGGCGGCGGCTTTGCCCGGATCGATGCTTTTTAGGTCATTAACAATCACGATTTCGTCATTATCTTCACGGCAGCGATACGCGAATTCATCCGGTTGTCTTTGAGTTGTTACGGCATCAGGCAGGTATTTCTCCAGGTCAGCAGCAAGATAGCCAACGCTTCTTCCACTTTCTACCCACCCACCCTCTCCGTCAGGCCTGTCGCGCATTTTAAATGTGACATGGCGAAGATTCAGAACAGCAACCAGAGCAAATTCCGGGTCAATCTCTTTAATGTCTTCTTTAATTCGTTCGTCTGAACCGGTTATCCATCCGCCGGGTGCATATCCAACCCCTGTATATGCGAGGTTGAACAAAGTGATTTCCGAGGTGTTTGTATTATTAACTACGCGGAATTTAAAACCACCATTCCCTCCGCCCCGGTTGCATTGAAGCGTCGCCCCGCCATCATTGTATTCATTCCAGCCTAAATATGTTCCCTGAGAAGATGCAGCCATATCCAGACCGCCTAACGTGGTGCGCCATACCTTCGGCCATTCGTGAACCATCTTCAGTCCGCCGTCATCTTTCAGGATGTCGAGAACGTCCATCTCGTCGGTTTCAACCAAGCGGCGGAGCACGTAATCCGCGTTGATCTCTACCCTTTCGTTTCGACTTGATTTAAGGTCAATGATGCGTTGAGCAATGTCCGGTTTTGTGAGGTTTTCACTACCAATCTTGCGGGCTGTATTATCGCTATACCCCGCCCAAATGGCCGCTTGCGTGGTGTTCAAATCGATGAGGTACTCGCGACAGAACATTTCTTGTTTGTCGGTGAGTGCCATTGTTAAAACGGTATCCTAATGAGAGGTTAAAGACGTAATGAGTTGGTTTACATATGCTACTGCCCCTATTGACTGGAATTGGGAGTTCATGGCTACAGTCGAACAGACAGCTGCGAGAATGGCTGAAAAATCCGCGTCAGATTTTCCTGACGGTGATGAACACAGACTGAGTGAATTAAAGCGATTCATTGATGATTGGGAACATGCACGAAATTTAGCATACTCTGGTTTATGGGAAGGGGACTATAGAGAGCCTCCTAAAGTTTTTTGGATTCCCGATGATCATTCCTTTAGTTATGCCTTTGCATGGAAGCAAGACAATAACGGCACAACTTTCATCGTAAGCCCCGTGCCTCTTCCACATCTTGATCAATACTCTCTGTAAATATCTTTCATTTGTATTGATGCCTGTTAAAAGCAGGCAATACAGAAAACAGACGACAAACAGCACGGTAAGCCGACTCGATGGCCTCCCAGCCTAGTGATGCCACACTACTGCAACAAAAAAGGCCCGCCGAAGCGAGCCTTACATAAAATCAGATTTTTATCTTTTGGGCTGAGTCTTTTTCACTCTCTTGAACGCATCTTCAGTTATATAGAAAATGTGAATCCACATAGAAAAAATGAATACTACAGCAGCGCTGATCCACGCAACTACTGGAAGCCTTACATCAATAAAGCATGCATAAGGAATTACGGACCAACAAAAACTGACATATATGTAGCATATGAAAAGGGGTATAAGGTTCCATCTGCTCAAAATTAATAAGGCAGCGGAAACCCCAAAAACGACCGCAAAGGTAAACCCCAGGGAGACCCGTGCATGCTCAACTGTCATGAACACAAGACAGAGATTAAACGCAATAACCTCGGCAATTATAACCCAAAGATTTCCTACAGATGGGCCGCCGTAAGCTATGCGGTGTAAACTTTGTTTAATTTCTTTCAGATCATCTTCTGTACGCATTTCTATACCCTTCTTTTAAAGCGAACAACGTCCGCGACGGCAAATGAGCCAAAGGTGAACACCCTAACTGTGCTCAGGTATATTTTTTTCCCTTTTTCACAATGCGTTTTCAACATCTTACTAACTCAGTAAGACTGGTTCAAGTTACTTTTATAAAGCCTATTTTGAACAATTCATTTTTAAATCAAATAGATAACTCATGTAGCAATCATCGCATTTTTAGATTTAAACAACTTCATTGATGCATCACGCCTTAAATAGTCCCCCGCAACACCTCACATCATTGCCTGCTGTCATCCCTTGGTTAAAGAGATTCTTAATCGACACAAATCTGTTAAAGATTGCGCACAGTTTTACGATAACTAATCAGTAAAAGGAGGCTGTCATGACAATAAAATGCCCAAAATGTGGATCAGAACAAGTTGATAAAAAGAATTATGCTACCAGAAGCCTATCTGTCTTAGGCGGCGCGGCGGCTGGTTTAGCTGTAGGCCTAAAGGCTTTCGATATAATCTCAGATGATACGAGCTCCGATAGCTCATTGTTTACCAGTGGAAGCATAGTTGTTGCAGCTAGTGCAGTAGGTGCCGCATTAGGCGCCGCAACTGGTGGGGTACTAGTAGGAGCTACCCTTGGTAATCAAATTGACGATAAGGTCTTGGACAATTTTTCATGCTTAAAATGCGACTACTGTTTCTCTAAAGATTAATCACTTAAGGCATTGCTCTCTTATGTACTGCTGCAACCCGGCTATTTGCTTTCCGGCAACTTCGATTCGCTCTCTAAGGGTGAAATAATCCCGCTGAGCGGCGTCAGTAAGTCGGGCGCTGGCTGCATCATCCATGCTGGCGGTACCGGCGGCGGATTGTCTCTGGCAGGTTGCGTTGAGCTGCAACCGACGCTTGCCAGCAGCAACATCGTCATGCAGCTGATCGATAGTGGCTTTAGCATCCGCTAACTCCTTCGTGTATTTCTGGTCGAGGGCTGCAACGCTTTTCTGTCGGCGCTGCATGTCGTTGATGGTTTCCTGTCGCGTTTCCGCCAGGCTGGCTGCTTCGGTGTATTCGTTGTGATAATGCCCGGCTACCGAACCAAACAGGACTATGCAGGCACAAAGCAGGAACCACAGCAACGAACGCCAGTTATTTGCCAGCCAGTTCATCAGCGCTCTCCGCCAGGCACATTGACCGCTCCATATCGCGGCGATTCATCAGTCCACGCCATTTCTGACCACCGGCGTAAATCCAGCGGCGCAGCTCTTCGCAGGCGCCGTCAACATCACCGGCATTAAGTTTCCGTAGCAGTGATGATTTAGAGAACGCGTTTGTGCCAACGTTATAGGTGAAGCTGTAAAGTGCGGCGCGCTGATACTCTCCCAGTGGAATTTTGACCATCCCATCAACAGCTTTCTTGACTGGCTGCAGGTCGTTCCACATTAGGCGATCACATTCGCGGTCGGTGTACTTCTTGCCCTTGATGATGTCGGTGCCGATGTGGCCGTCGCAGACAGTCCAGACGCCTGCCACATCTTTGTAAGGCTCGTACACCCTGCCCTTCTACACCATCCCTACCACCGAGAAATACAGTGGCGATAAGCATGGCTCCGCCGCCTGCAGCAGCAATCAGCTTGTTGCGCAGGCTGTTTGACATAGCCATGGATTAACCTTCTGTGATGTCTGGCGCGGTGGGCCAGCGTTGAAGCGCCTTAATCTGCGCCAGTGTGGCCTTACGTTTGTAGTACCAGTTGATGCCAAGCGTGAACAGCGCCACCAGAATACCGGCCAGCACGCCTACAGCACTCCACTCGTCGGGACTTAACCGGGTCAGGAGACCGTTGGCAATGGTCCCGGCAGATGCGCCATAAGCAGCGCCTGATGCCAGTTTGCTCATATTAAATGCCATATACACCTCCCATGGGGGTCGGTGCTGTGTGTGATTAGAAAAAAATTTAAAGTTCAAGAGCAAGCCGACCGATAATTTGCAAATGCCATAAATAACAAGGAGTCATTATGGAATCGGTATCAAGTTATAAAGAGCTAACCCGAGCAATCGCAATCGACTCAAACAGGATCGAAATTTCAGGAGATATCACTAAAGGAACTGTGAAAATTGTATGCACTGGTTCTGTAACTTGGGTAATAGCCTTTGGTGCCATCGGGATTGCTTATGCAGCTCTTGCTTTAGCCCCAACGACTGCGGGTACAAGTGCTTCAGTTTCTGCGCTTGCAGCCCCAGCTGCTATCGCGACACTAGGATTACCAGCAACCATAGCCGCCATTGCTATTTCAACTGCTGCTGGCTCAATTACGACTCTTAAAAAACTTCGTCGTTACAAAGTCGAGTCATGCAGTGATGGACACGCAATTTTGATAAGAAAATAATTCATTCATTATTAAATTGCTTTCTTTGCAGTCGATAATGCGGGGGAATTGCTGGCTCTCAATAAATGCAGATATCGGCCTGCTTAATTCTGCAAGCTAATGAAAAAATATAACGAACATTTTATAGGCATTTTAATTTATAAATTACGTTTTAAAATGCTGAGCCTCAATAATAATTTGCGAGAATACCCTTATATGGCAAAAAAACATCCGGGAACCTGCCCACATTGCAGAACAACAGTTACTCCCCTCATTTTGGAAGAAAATTTCGTTCGTAGGGATAAATGTCAGTGCACCAACCCAAAATGCCTAGGCATTGTTTACGCTTGCCGATCACCAGGCTGTGACCATTACGCCAAAGGTGGAAATGCATGGGATGAAGAGCTTTGTCCTGCATGTACAAAAGGAATGAGTGAGTCAGCCAAGCCTATTATCGAAAAAGCAGCAGTAGTCATAGCTGGGCTTGCTGTTACAGCAGCTGTTGCCAAGTTTAAAAATGAAGAATCATAAAATCAAAAAGCCCAAGGCGTTACCCTCGGGCTTAAATTCGTTAACGAATGCAGAAATCCCATCGTTGGAGCCAAATTACCACGGTTTCGGGAAAAGTAAATAGCTCACGATAAAATAACGCACTATATTTACTTTACGCTGTGACTTTCGACAGGGAGCGGTTGGCCCATGCCTCTTCAATCTCAAGCTTAGTTATGAGTGAATCGTAAAACGGCTTAACGCTTTTCTTCCAGGTGTCGAGCGATATCTCCTCAGTCACATTGCAGGTTGCCCGATACGCTTCGGTTGAAGGGATTCGCTCATAGCCTCTCCCTGAGCAACGCTTGCAGTCACCCATTACTGGCACGCCCTGCGCTTCTGTCTGTTTGCTATCGAGCGCACGTCCCCGGCCAGAACAGTCGTTACATGATGCTGATACAACTCCGCGGCCCTCGCAGGGTTTGCAGCGCACCCGCACCACTTCGCGCACGTTCCGCTTGAAGCCGCCCGCCAGCGGTGACTTCATCGTGAAAACTTCAGTATCAATGAAGCCAGCGCCCGAACAGCATTTGCATGACTTCAGGCTGACCGCGCTGCGGCAATAATCCAGATAGGCATATGTTGCGAGCACTTGCATTACGGCTGGTTTACTATCACTTCCGAGCTTACGAAGGGCTGCAACCCTGTCGCAGGTTTGAAGTGCATGCTGAGTTAACAAGGTGATCGCCCGAGCACTGTCATGTTTACTGATTCCCATCTTTCCCAGGAACGCGCTGTAGCCCATTTCAGCGCGACTCTGAGCCATACCCATTGCCGCCATAACATCAGTACCCGTCAGTGCTTCTGACGCAGTGGCTGGTGTGGTTGCCGTGTAGTTTGGAGATTTTGGTGAGTGGAATTTAATGGTACTTTCGAGATTCATGCTGTCTCCTGTCTTGTTTTTATCAGCTCTCTGGTCTTCTTCCGGTAATCCGCCGCCAGCTTCTGCAGCTCTTCCCGTGTCCACTTTTTCAGCTCATGCGGACCCATCAGGCGATCGAAAGCGGCCTGGCCGATTTTGGCTATCAGGTTCGGCTTGTACTCGCCGATATTCCCGGACAGGTATGAATTGCAGTGCTCACACTGGAGATGGCAGTTGGTTTCGTCGTAACCCGGCGGCGAGGTAGTCACCCTGCCTGCACCACTCGATGAACTGGCCGGGCGATGGCAGAAACGGCGATCCACTGGCTCGGGCCTGCTTCATACCGGCTGACAGCTGCTGTTTGTTGCTGATGCCGTTCCCGGCGAAGGCGGCGATCCACTGGCGCTTTGCTGCGGCTTCGTCGCGCGGGTCACGCCAGGCGGTGCTGACCGATGCGGGGAATACCTGCTTCAGGTTTGCGAACAGCGCGTCAACCAGACGTTCAACGCCCTCATGCTCGCCGCGCTCGACAGGCTGCGGGCCTTCGCCTGCGATGCGGGAAAGTGCGCCAGCGTCGCGACTCTGAATTGCTGCTACAAGGTTTCTCATATGAAATCGTTCTCCCATGCTTGGCGGCTGTTCCAGTGCTCAACTGGCTGCTGAGGCGCTGGCGTTCTGTTGCGGCCCGGCTGGCTCATCTGCGCCTTCAGCGTTTGCCACTTGGCGCGGAGCTTTGCAGGACTGAGAATGTTGGTCTGCCAGAAGTGATCGGCGCTAGCCCACCTGAAGGTTTCGCAGATATCAGCTCTTTAACCATATGGCCCTGTGAATACACAGGCCGAGGCGAGTGCTTCGGGCAAGAGAGAGGTGGAGCTTACGGCGCGAGTTTACCGCCGGACCTGAGAAGCCTCTTAAATTCGGAAACGTCACGGGTTCCGGCTCTTGCACCCAAGCACTCATTGAGGAAAACCCATGAACAGAAATCAACGACGTATGGCGGCTTTTAACTCCCGCAAAGCATCACAGTCTATCGAGCAGGCACGTTTCGAGCGCCGAATAGTCAGTACCTTATCCAGCTGCAACCAGAGAGTAGAGAAAGCAGTAATCTCACCCTCTCTGCGGGATAAGCATGAGAGCACAGCAATGTGCTTACCAGAAATCGCGATATTCGCTGCCGACTATCGCAACTCAAAAGATATCGTAACGGCGAGGTAAAGTATGGCGGGTGAAATGAAGGCGTCCATACGGATAGACGCCAGTGATGTAATTGAACAGGTTAAGGGTCTGGTTGATTTATTTAAGCTTGAAGCTGGTTCCCTTGAAAGCATCCCTGAACAAAGCATCGATTTGCTGTTTAGCCACGTCAGCACCCTGCTAGACAACGTCGTCGCGAGTGATTTCACGACCACAATCGGCGCAGGAGACGTCAGTGAAATTACTGTCAAAGTCAAAATCATCGGGCCGCTTGATGAGCTCGCTGCCGCAATCCGGGCAGGCGACCTTCATAGTTTTACTCTCCAGCATAATTAGTGCCTTTTTATACTGTTGGGTAGTTCAGATTTTATACAGATTTCTGCTGTTGGGAATAGCAGGAACCACCTCGCCTGATGTGGATAAAAGCAGGCATAAATTATCGAACAGGCGGCCTGATGGCGGCCTTTTTAAAAGCATCTATGGAAGGTCAATTTCTTTCAAACCTCGCTATGCTCGTCCCGCCGATTCGCTAACCATCACTTCGGGTGTCGGGATAAACTTTGAAACTATCAGGTAAACATTATCGAGCACTTTATTGCGCGACAAATATCCTGAAAAAGTAAATTTGTCCCGAGGCAACCTTAACTTCGCTCCGGATTTATCAGTAACGCTGTGCTTTAACCCGTTTTCGGTCATTGCATCTCGCATGCTTATATAAACGCCATTAGCATCAATTTCGCCACAAAATGCGATTGAAATATTAAAACTTGCCATCACGCCCACCTCATCACAGTTAGTTTAAGTTTACTTAACCATGATACTGCAGCTCATTTAGTGCACCAATAAATCCAGTTAGAACAACCATTTTGCCTAATGACAGCTTTTTATGCACAAAAAAGAAGAATAAATAAAGCTGCAAAAAGCCACACCAAAAGAATCATTTGGTTTAACCACGAGGCGGGCAGCTGAAATTGAGCCCGCGTTAGCAGGTAGTGGCTGTAGTAATAATTTTCAAACTACGGGCGCGCTATATTAATTCTAACCACTAAGTTCTGTTGGTGTGTTTTCGTCGCCCCTGTCAGGCGTTCGATTGCTGTTACCTGCCAAGCATGAGTGAAGGGTTAGCGGTGTACCACATTTCGCGCAAGCAGCGCCATGTCTGGTATGGGTGATTTGACAATAATCCGTAAAGACAAACTTTTTGTAACCACAACGAGGGCAGCAAAAGCTCAGGCCACACATACCATCTCCGTGGGTGCCGGATTGGCACCAATAGTTAAATACCTGATAACACAGCCATTAACTCCATATTTAAATCTAACTTAGATCAAATTTTAAGTGTTTTGAACTATTAATTTGTGATTAAAATGCATTTTTTACCTGCATCTGGAAGGAGTGATACCACAAAAATACTTTAGTAATCAGCTCAGTAGTGCATTCACACCGGCGCACTTCGGTGCGATATAGCTGAGAAATCTCATTGACCCGCCAGAAATGACTGGCCCTTATTACTTCAGCTCAAACCTAAACAATTAATCAGGAATCCCACGATGAACTATGCCGTCGTGGGCGCCGCTCAGCTTAATGAATCACTTCTCGACGTAATCACCCGCCGCCTCCGCACTGGCTGGCGCACCCTTCTCAACTTACTGGAGAGCCAGCCATGAAAATCAGCTATTTCAAACGAGCGCAGCAGCTTTGCCGTGAAGCGCAGCTGTACAGCGATAAAGCGAAGTGGGCTATGGCGATGCAACTGTTGCGGAGAGCGTGCCAGTGATGACCTGCAATCCATCAGATGCTTACCAGCGCCAGCAGAAGGAAGCGGAACGCCAGCGCCGCGAGCAAGAAGAGCGCGATCGGCTGGCGGATAACGACTTCATCCGGGCGCTGTACGAGATGATTAACGTGGGAGTGAAGAAATGAAACTCAGCATCAGAGACAACAAAGAGATTGAGGCAATCATCGAAAACCTCTCTGAGGGTGATAAGGAAATTATTGCTGAAGAGGTTGAGCGCCTGGCTGAACTGAAGTGTGCAAATCCCATTATGGGAGCAATTAGCGGATATGAGCCGTCAGAGTTTACCGCGCTGGCCTGCGAGTGGCTGGATGAATCTGACAGTGAGTATCAGGTGAAAGTGAGCGAGGTGCTGTGGGATTTGCTCAACTTTCGCGTAACCCGTGAATATGCCCTCAATATTTTCCGCAACCGGCATAGCTTTGATGAGGTGGCCTGATGGAACCGGGCGTCTACTTCGACATCAGCAACGAGGCGTATCACTCCGGGCCGGGCATCAGTAAGTCACAGCTGGATGATATCGCCATCAACCCTGCAATCTTCCAGTGGCGGAAGCTGGCGCCAGAAGATGACGAGAAGAAGGCCGCGCTGGACATGGGGACCGCCTTGCACTGCGTTCTTCTGGAGCCGGATGAGTTTGATAAGCGGTTCATCGTGGCACCTGAATTTAACCGCCGCACTACCCAGGGAAAGGCCGATGAGAAAGCCTTCATGGAAGACTGCGCCGGGTGCGGGATGACGGTGATGGATGCCGAGCAGGGACGCAAGCTGAAGCTGATGCGCGCCAGTGCCCTCGCCCATCCCGCCGCACGCTGGCTGCTTGAGGCTGAAGGCCACTGTGAAGCCTCAATATTCTGGAACGACAATGAGACGGGGGAGCTGTGCCGCATCCGACCAGACAAATTCCTCAGCTCTCAGCCAGTGGTTGTGGACGTCAAAAAAGTGGCGGATATGTCCCGATTTGCCCGCCACGTTGAGGAATTCCGCTATCACGTGCAGGACGCTTACTACCGCGAGGGATTCAGCCGGCAGTACGGCGAATACCCTCTTTTCGTATTCATCGCCGTCAGCGAGTCGATCGACTGTGGCCGCTACCCGGTGCGCGTCTTTCAGCTTGGCGAAGATGATGTGCAGGTCGGTTATGACCTGTTCCGGCGCGACCTCAACACCTATCACGAATGTCTGGCTTCAGGTAACTGGGGCGGGGTTGAAGAAATTACGCGCCCTGACTGGGCTAAAAGAAAGGACTACTCATGAGCAACGAAATTATGCACCTGCCGGTTAACGAGGCCGACCCCAAAGCAGCCATCTTCAGCCCTACCGGCCTGCAGAAGCTTCAGGCGTTTGCCGAGGTTGTGGCGCAGGGCAAAGCAACCGTGCCCGCCCACCTTGCCGGTAAGCCTGCTGACTGCCTGGCTATCGCATTGCAGGCTGCTCAGTGGGGAATGAATCCTTACGCCGTGGCACAGAAAACACACCTGGTAAACGGCGTGCTGGGCTATGAAGCGCAGCTGGTCAATGCGGTAATCACCAGCTCCACCGCCATGCAGGACCGGTTCAAATACGATTACGGCGGCGACTGGGGCAAGTTCAAGCCGGGCGTGGCGAATGCTGCCAATGAAAAAGGCCTGTTTGTGCGCGTTGGCGCTGTGCTGCGCGGCGAAACGGAAATCACCTGGGGCGAACCGCTCTATATGGAGTTCGTCACCACCCGCAACTCCCCACTGTGGAAAACGGCTCCGAAGCAGCAGCTGGCGTATCTGGCCGTTAAATACTGGGCGCGCCTCTACTGCCCGTACGTGATTCTCGGCGTTTAATCACCGGACGAATTTGAGCAGCAGGAGCGTGCAGAACGCGACGTTACTCCGGTCCGCTCCCGGCAGGATTTGAACAATCTGATCAATAGTAAGCCAGAAAGTCATCCGTCCGAGCAAGAAATTAATACGCCGGCGAACATCAATAACCTGGCTCGTACGCCGGATCAGCTACTTGTCGATTTCACCGAAGCCTCTGCTAATGCTGATTCGGCTTCAAGTCTAGACCGCTGCTACAAATATGCGGCGAAAATGCTGTCTGGAAATACCGGCCACCTAAAGAAAGCTACAGAAATTTATCAGCTGTGCTATACAGAATTAAATAATAAAAATCATTAGCTACATTAATAAAATCGCATAAATATCAACTTAAAAGGAAGAACTTATCATCAAATGCATAAAATTGCCCGCATAATGCGGGCTAAAAATACTTTTCACATAGATGGGGTTTTCCCAACTAAATTAGCACAACCCTTTCAAAAAAATTAATAAATGAAAACCTCAAAATTGCATATACTCCAAAGGATAGGATCATTAACCCAACACCTTCTAATAATAAGACCCACGGGAAACGGTAATTATCAATGGAATATACAATTATAGATAGCAAAAAAACACCACCACCCATGGCACAAATTCCAGCACACCCTATTGAGAGAAGTGAAAAAAACACTACCCACAAAGACTTGTAAAAATTTTCTTCAATTGCCACCAATATAAAACCAATAAAAAAACACACGCCTAACAAAGCACTAAAAAACTTAAAGGATCCATAAGCAATCGCAGACTCCAACCTTAAATCAAAAAGATATAATAAACCACGCCAAGAAGGATCAAATGAATCTGGTATATCAGTTTTGGGCTCAATCAGACCAAAGTAAAAAAAAAATAAAAAATAAGATTGCAAGGGTGATAAAAAGAGCTATTTGAAACAAAGGAATAAAAAACTCTTTAGCTCGATAATTTAATAATTTATCCAATAACCAAAAAATACCTTCTGGCTCTTCAAAATTGACCTTACTGCTTGAAAAACTGCTCCTTACAACTCTTTTCATGTTTAACCTAGACCCCTTATTAATATGATAAAATAAATAAGATAAAATCGCATTATAGAAAAACTTCTCTCATCTGATATTGCTTAGATATAAAACACCGTATAAAACATTTTTAGTGAATGATCAACAGATTTTAATGAATAATTTCATTTTACAGAGCCATGTCTCATGTTTAGCGCATAATTTTTAGATTTATAAATGCCCAGAAAAAACGGATTGGCGATAATAAAAATATTGAAAACACTAACAACGGAATTGAAAAGGTATTCAGACATATGATTGAATCACTATAGTAACTTTGCGCGGCAGTATCAGCGCTGCACTATACGGATTTATCAGAAGGGGAAAAGTGATGGCAGATTGCATAGTTTTTTAAAAAATATAAGGCCCTGGTAAAGCATTCGGCAGAGAACAGCTCAACTTATCTCGTGCTCACAGATGCTAGCACCAAAAATATCGAATCATACTGGATTGATTTTTATGAAAGGCATGAGGGGAACTTGAGGGCTATCTATAAAATTGCATATCAAACTCGCCCGCCAGATGAGGCAATAGAAGCAGCGCTAAATGAACTGAAACCGTATCCAGTAGAGCTCAGGCAATGACTGAAATTAAATTAACCTGCTCCGGCAGGTTTTTTTACGTCAAAAATCGGAGTAACCACCATGCATGCAGTCGATATTGATAATGCCGCTGAGCTGGAGATGCTCAATATTGAAATAGCTCTGGCTAACAGGCCGCGAACAACTATGACATTTACCGGCATCTGCCAAAACGGCGACTGCGGTGAGAAGCTGGAGAAAGGATTCTTCTGCTGTCCTGAATGCAAGGATGACTATGAGCGTATTGAACGCGCCAGGGTGATGCGGAGGGTTGCATGCGCACCTTCACTGCCTACATGGAAGAGTTAATCGACAACGGATATGGCGGCACAGACAAAAGGAAAAATGTCTGGTCCATTCCACGGGCAAGGCAGGCAGAGCAAGTCTGGAATGATTGCCTGCAGCGCAACGGAGTAACGGAGAATGCAGCCTCAGATTGAAAACGCAGTCCGGGCAGTAGCGCGCAAATGCCGCGAGGCAATCATCACCGCTATCAAAGACAAACCCCGAGCCGATTACGACCCCATCATCACCGAAATCCTCAACTTCCACGCCAAACAAATATAGTGCCTGTCGCCCAACACGTTCACGCCTAAATTGTGGCTGACCTACTATGTGCGGCTGGTCGATAAGGAGTCTCGCAATGACGCAGGATGAAATCAGACAACTGCCAAAGGATCGGCTAATTGCCGTGGCTAAGCTTGCAGCTGAAGCGGCCGGGGGCGGTGACTATCACGACCGCATTATTCTTGAAGCCTGTGGTGAACCCGGTGACTTCAATCCGCTGACCACCTGTGCTCACGC
The DNA here is from genome assembly GCF_051851875.1 of Duffyella sp. Ts4. Classification (NCBI taxonomy): domain Bacteria; kingdom Pseudomonadati; phylum Pseudomonadota; class Gammaproteobacteria; order Enterobacterales; family Erwiniaceae; genus Duffyella; species Duffyella sp. Ts4. Next base: position 277,308 of record NZ_JBLYPN010000001.1, read on the forward strand.
GATGATTGTGGCCGCCCGGCTGGAAATGAACATCATCTTTGGCGATTCAGTAGTTCTGGTGACAGAGCCGGACGGTCTGGAATCGCGCACCATCGAATATACAGCTTCTGGCCGCATCGCTGCCATGCGCAAAGCTATCACCCTGCTCGCTGCCGACTCCGCGCAGTATATCTAACCAAACCCATCGACTTTAACTATCGCGCCCTGCGTGAGGAATAACTCTGTCTGAAATCAGCATCCTCGATATGTGCTGCGGCTCCCGTATGTTCTGGATGGATAAGCAGGACAGCCGAACCGTGTTCACAGATAAGCGTGAAGAGACGCATATTTTATGCGATGGCCGGTTACTGGAAATCAGCCCCGACATTATCGCTGACTTCCATGCTCTTCCATTCCCTGACAGCACATTCTCTCAGGTTGTTTTCGATCCGCCTCACCTCGAACGCGCCGGTAAAAAAGCTGGATGCGTAAAAAATATGGCGCGCTGGATAAGCAGAGCTGGCGTGATGATATCCGCGCTGGAGCTGCGTTTAACTGGCGTGAACGACTGATACACCTGTTAACGCTGGCTGGGGCATGTTTTTGCCCTCTTTTTACAGGCTATTTTAATTCTATTGGTTAGCAGAACTGATTTCCCTGGTGCGCTTACTGCTTATTTAGTGGGATACGGCCATGCGTGATCCATACCGATCATCGATAGTGAACCGCTGGCGGCGAAGTACACAATCATTAACGTAAATATTACAAATGCCGTGATTTCAAGAGATTTGATCAGATGATGCTTAGCCATAAATAGCCCTCTTACGGTTGTGTGTATTGAACTGCTCCTGTGTAATTTAGAATGTTACCGGTAAAGTGCAAGCCTGCTTTACATAAGGAAACATAAAGAGTTAGCCGTCTCATAGCGCAGTACGTGAGTGCTAGGAGGGTAAGTGAACAACAGGTTGGAAATGATGAAATTGCAGTGAATGATGTTTGCCCTGGCGCATGGCTTATCTTTCTGCATGAGCTTCAAGGCGGGCGATGCAAATAGCGGAAAATGCCTGATGAGGGATCGGCCAGCAGCCTGCGGGTTTCAACAGATTCAGCGAAAGCGAGCAGAACGCGATAACTCAGACCAAGAGAATGCGCCGTTGCCGCAGGGCAATGGCGCAGGGGTGAGCATCAGAGGATGGCGGCTTCGCTACATCGTTGAGGCGGCTACGTTATCAAGTGCCCGACTAGCTGCTCAGCGATTTAGTCTGTACCAATATTAACGGGCATTTTCTGACCTTGCAGGCCTGCGAATAGGCCAACTCGCAAACGTCACAGAGATCTCTTATATCTGACTCATATTCATATTCCATGTAATAACGAAAGTTGCCATCACAGGGCTGGGTTCTCCAGAATCGTTGCGGCTCCAGCACTTCATCAAGTTGCCTGAATGTCAGGCCCGTTGGGTTATGAAAACCCACTCTTACCAGGTATGTAGTCATGCAACGATTATTCCCCTAACCGTGACCGGGTAGCCAGCCGGTATTAATTCTCATTGAGATAGGAGAAACCTAACCTGAAGGCTTATGGCCGCCACGTTATCAACGGGATAATACCTGAGAATCACCGTAAGCAGCTGAGAGTGAGCACGCGGAAGATAAACGGCGGCAGCTTCCTTTGGTGGTTAAAGAAAGAGTAATGGTATGGCGTGAAAGGTAGAGATGTTTGCCGGACAACGCCGCAGAGAAAAGCAAGGTTGCCAGGCGAGACGAACGTCTCTTATAGGGTGTCGAAAAAGCTGAGAGCAAGGAATGTGCTGAGAAAAGGTGCCTGCTTTCGCGGCAGGCGTTATATCCCTTCCGCGTGGTTAGCCTGCTGAGCGCTGTAATACCGGCTCGGCCTGAAGCTCCAGCAGCTGCATCACTTTATTCATGGTATTCAGCTCATCGGCTGAATAGGTTTTATTGGCTATGAGGTCGATATTCAGCAGTGTCATAATGCTTTCAGCACAGGTTGGGCTGGCCACCGCCATTGACAGCATCGCCTGTCCGACCAGAAAGCAGGTATTTTTATACTGCGGATTCACGTCATTATTCTTAGCCATTTGCCCTCCGGGATAAGTTAACACAACGGATTAAAACAGACACATCAGCTAATGACTACGTCTGATTATCGTCAACCCGATGATTGTAAAAGAGTTCTGAATTATTATGCAGGCAGTTTCATTACGTCTGATTTCCCATTAATTGCGTTGAGCCATCCTTCATTTCAGCCGCAACGGCAGATCAAGCGAGGGCGTGTCGCACTGTCAGCGCAAGCGGATGCCTGGACTTTAACCTGGCATCATTTGCTGTGGATCATCACCCTGAGCGCTGCGTAACAGGCCATTTCCCCCCAACGAAACGTCAAGATTTGTCAATCTTCTTACCGCGCCGTTTTCAGCCGCCGTTACTCTGCCGCCATTCAGTAACCATCTGTTTATTCACTTCTTTTTTGTAGCATATCGGCGCATAGCCGCCCGCTTTGCTCTAGGCACTGCGCCTGCCGCAACTGCTGCCGTTACGGGCGCTGTTAAACGGGCAGGCACAGGTGCCCGGATAGTCAGCGATCGAATCATCGATAATCTGCTGTTTCACTTCATCGTCACTGAGCGCGTTTTTTTTAGCCAGGGCTGGGTTGCCAGAGAGCATGCCCGCTATTAACACCATCAGCGGTAAAAGCGTTCTGCATCGCATCATTATTCCCTCCGTGATGAAGAAGAAAAATTAACCTTTTTCAGCCTGTTTCAATTGGCCGATTAAACAGCAAAAATGCGTTTTTGCGCTGAAATCGTTCGGTGCGGTCAAAATAACGGCACCTGATAACAGGCTATATCGCCGTGACGTTGCTGCTGCGCTTGAGTCCGCGGCGCTTTGCAACTAAACCTGGTAATCTGGCTTGCAACGTTAAGGATGAAAAAATGAAGAAGTGGTTTGTTTCGTACGTGGTAAAGCCGCAGGGTCAGGAGCACAAAACCCTGCATGCGTTTATTGAAGGTGATGACGTTGAGGAAGAACTGACGGCCTATATTTATGGCATCAAAGCGTTGATGAAACTGGAAACGGAAGAGATTACCGTGCTGTCGGTAAGCCTGGTATAAGTGGGAAAAGAGATCGCCCCGCTGCTGCGGGGCGCGTCTTACAGAATATTGCTGTCGCCGTTAGCTTTTACTGAGCACATAGCTGAACACCCTGCCGTTTTTCATCTGCACCGTCAGCGTTTTGCCTTCGGTGGTGTCCATCGCTCTGGCTTCGCTGTATGTCCACATCAGCAGTTGCTGACCATCGGGATAAGGCGTTTCGGTGTCAGGCTGACCAAACAGCGAGATCAGTTCCGTCCGTGTGGTGCTGCCTTTGTGGATTTGTTGCACGCCATCAGCATCGATATTGCGCCCAACTGAGTTTGAACAGGCGCTAATTAATACAATGATCGCGCTGAAAATTATCGCTTTATTCACAACCGGCTTCCTGTGAAAACCTTGAGCTGATGGGTAAATGGCGTAACAGAAGCCGCCCGCAGGTGGCTTGGTGATAACCTGCCCGGTTCAGCGAGCGCGTGGCGCCAGCCAGTGCTCAATGTCGCTGGCAGGAATGGGCTTCGAGCAAAAATAGCCCTGTACCTGATCGCAGCCGTACTGCTTGAGCAGAGTCAGCGTCGCTTCGGTTTCTACCCCTTCAGCCAGCACCGTGTAGTTCAGCTCCTTCAGCATATGAATGATATTACTGACAATAATCCGCGAGGTGGCATCGTTTGCCAGCCGCGTAATCAGCGACATATCAATTTTAACCACGTCCAGCGGCAGATCCTGCAGGTAGCTGATGTTGCTGTAACCGATGCCGAAATCGTCCAGCGAGATGTCAAAGCCGTGTGCTTTCAGCGATTGCAACCCTTCCACCGCCACGCGACTCTCTGTCACTAATTCGTTTTCCAGACATTCGATGCCCATCACCGATGCTGGCAACTGTGCGTCCTGCAATTTTGCCGCCAGCGCATCGGCAAAGCCTGGCTTGGAGAAATCCCGCTCACTGGCGTTAATCGATACCGGAATCAGCGTATATTCCTGATTCCAGGTTTTCAGCTGCGCAATCACGCGATTGATGACCCAATCGGTCAGCTCAGACAGCAGATTGGTTTTCTTCGCCAGCGGAATGAACTGTGACGGGAACAGCTCGCCGCGCAGCGGGTGATCCCAGCGTATCAGCGCTTCCAGACCCACGGTTTTACCGCTGTGCAGGCAAATCTTCGGCTGATACACCAGATATAAATCTTCATCCATTTTAAGCGCGCTGGCGAGATCGTTCATGATCAAAAAATCGTCGGTGCGCCGGGAATCGTATGAGGTGTCAAAAGGCATGGCGGTAACGTTGGTATGAATACCTTCGTGCAGCGCGCTGACCGCCTGACGCAGCGCCTCGTTGGCGCTGAGCTGGCCTGGCAAAAACTCGGTTTCGCCGGTGAACACTTCCAGCGCAATGGAGATATTCTCGCCAAGATCGGCATTCATGTTGCTGAGCGTGTTAACCACATCCTGAGCCTGCAGTGCTGTCTCGCTCGGCTGAAGGATAGCAAAACGGCCCGGGGCGAAGGCATACAGCGTGGTTTCGCCATTCATCTTGAGACGATGGAAAACGGAAATAGCGATGTGCTTCAGCAGCTGCTCGGCCGGGCCGGTGCCCACGGTGCGAGCCAGCTCATAGGTGCGCTGGATCTCAATGCAGTCAATCAGCATCAGCTTGTGAGATTGTTCGGGATTATCCAGCGCCAGTTGCTGAATATCGCGCACCAGACGTTGACGGTTTGGCAGATTGGTAATGAGATCCACAAAACCGGCGTGGCTCCAGGCATCCAAAAATGAGGTCACCAGTTCCGACAGAAACTTCAGCGTGATGAGCTGCTCGTCAGAGAACACCCGTGGTTCAACATCGGTGACGCACAGCGTGCCCAGTACAAAGCCATCTTCATTGGTCAGCGACACGCCCGCGTAAAAACGCATAAACGGCTGGCCGGTCACGAAAGGATGACTCACAAAGCGATCGTCAAGCAGCGTATCTTCCACCACCAGCTCACCATTGCCATCAACAACATGTCGGCACAGGGAATCACCGCGGGTCGACTGCTTTAAATCGAAATTCTGCGACGCTTTAATGTATTGGTTATTATCATCAATGATTGAGATAAAACTGCCTGAAATACCTAATACGCGGCTGGCCAAACGGACAAACTTATCCAGTGCTTCATCTCTGGTTTCATCGGGTGACAGCAATGTATTCACCGCTCTGAGACGACTTTTCTCAGTATCACTTTGATTATTATGCACTTAGGCCTCCCTGTATGCTGGCCATAAAAACTTAACAGAGGTTAAGATTAATAACGTTCCGGGTGAAATTTAATTAATTGCTGTCACTTTAATATAATGATTTCACTGGTGAATAGTGTCATAAGGCAGCCTTTTTTTCCAAGCATTTAGGCAGCAGCGGACACGAAAAACCGCGCCCTGTTTTATCGGGCCGCTACGCGACGCTGCGGCTGATGCGGCATCGTGGCGCGCTACGTCGGGGTGTGTACGCGGGATAACACGCGCCGCATCATCTGTTTAGCAGGAAAGTTAGCCCATGTGCCGCTGCACAATAATGCCCTTGTCTCCGCCTCGGTTTAATTCGCAGTAAAAACTCGAATGTTAAAAATCAGATTAAGGCGAAAGCACACTAAAATATTATTGCGGCTGGCAGTCATAGTCGCCGGAAATACGAATCTGGCTTTGCTGAGTACGCATGATCTCCACATGCATCGTCGGCTTATCATCAGCGTTAACATAATCCATCGCGTAATTACCGCTGAACTTTGTCGCGGCCACCACCCAGTGTATTTTCACCCGCTGATAATCGCCTTTTTGCTGCAAAAAGGTGACCTTTTGCACTTTAGGCTTTACCCCATTAATGCGCACCGTGCCGTTGGCACCGGGCGATACGCTAAACGCGCCGCATTTCATTGCCGGCACGGCGTCGAGGGCCGCAGAGACGTTGCCCGCCATGAGCATGGCGCTGGCGATCAGGATAAGGGTTTTCATTTTCACGGCGTCAGGGTTCTCGCGGTAAGGGTCATGTCGAATAGATAAGCTGATGCCCGCACGCGTCGTACAGGCAATCAGATCAGTAAAAGGTGGTTTCCAGCGTCGCCTTAAGGGTCACGCCTGCGCTGTTAGCACCCGGCTGGCGCACAATATCGCAGGCCACAGGAATTTTTTTCTGGTATTCGCAACGCATCGAAATGGTGCTTTCCCCTTCTGGCGTCTTGATGTTCATCGTGTAGTCAGCGGGCCTGGCGGCTTTTTGCGGCCATGTGTAATGAATCTCTTCCAGTGTTCTGTTCTCCGCACTGCCGATCACGCTGAGCTGCAATCCAGCATCGTCGTAGGCGTAGCGATAACGCACGCCCGCGTATTCCGGTATCGATTCCACCAGCCAGCCCTGCTCGTTGTAACGGAAGCGGGTGCGCTGTTTCTTAGCAATATTGAGCTTGCTTTCAATTTCACACTGTTGATTCAGCTCATACACCACCGCCTCGCCATTTTCATCACCGGTCAGCTGGGCAGCCTGTCGCTTAAGATGGACGCGGCCGGAAAGATCGCTGTCCATGGCAAAGGCAATAATGCAGCCCTGACGATCAAACTCGGCATTCACCTCGTGCACTACGCTGCCGCTGCTGTCGGTGGCGCGCTGGTGCAGCTTATGCACGCGGCCGGGCAACGTTTCGAAATCGTAAAGTGATGAGAGAGTCATCATGTTGCCTTTGGTCACAGGCGCTTCGCGGTCACAGCCCATCAGCATACAGAGCGGTAACAGCACAAGCCGATGCGTTTTCATTATTCACCCTTGTTGTTATTGAATGACATGCCCTGTCGCCTTATTTGCGGTGCGCTTGTGTGACCTGCCCGGCAATCCGGTGCGTTAAAAAAAGGCTTTCGCTAAAAGGAATTATAATCAGGTTACTGCTGCCCACGAAGGAAGGTTTTTATGCTGTGGATCGAACAAGGCCTCTATTTACGTGTGGAGGAGTTAACCAACGGCCCGCGTCCGCTGCCGTTGCTGAGTGGATTTAATCGCGATACCGCCTATCGGGCGCTGGGCTGCTTCAACCCTTCAGAAACCTCCGACGCTTACTATATTCTCTCCAACGACCGCGATGAAATCTGGTTTATCTGTAATCGCCATCTGCGCACCGCTTTTCTGGCACCGGCCAGCGACGCTTTTCGGCTGGCGCTGACCCCCGCTGCATTGCTGGCCCGCGCTGCCGAGGCGTTGCCAGCGGCCGTTCCGCTTCATCTTAGCCGCTAGCATGCCAGGATGGCTCGTCAGCCGGGCCATCCCGCCTCAGGCGATACCCAATGCGTTTTTAACATCGTTGGCTATTTTTTCCACCTGCGGACCGTAGATCACCTGCACATCATGATCGCTGACCCGATTAACGCCGTTTGCGCCGGTGGTCATCAGCGTCTGATCCACCACCTCTTTCATCTCTTTGACCCGCACGCGCAACCGGGTGAAGCAGCAGTCGACCTCTTCGATGTTGGCCTCGCCGCCCAGCCCGCTGATGATCACGCTGGTGCGCTGATCGGCGGCGACCACTTCTGGCTTCGCTTCTTCTTCTGATTCCCGTCCCGGCGTTTCCACATTCATACGGGTAATCACAAACCGGAAGCCGTAATAGTAAACGGGCACGTAAACCGCACCGAGCACCAGCGTCCACCACCAGTGCGTTTTACTGCCACCCAGAATACCGAATACCACCAGATCGATAGCGCCGCCCTGCACGTTGCCGATCATCAGGTGCAGCATCGACATCAGCATAAAGGAGAGGCCGGTCAGCAACGCATGCAGCACATAAAGCACCGGCGAGACGAACATAAAGCAGAACTCCAGCGGCTCGGTAATGCCGGTGGTGAATGAGGTCAGCGCGCCGGCCATAACCAGCGCCTTAACCCGCTGTTTATGTTCCGGGCGTGCGGTGTGATAAATCGCCAGTGCCGCTGCCGGCAGACCAAACATCATCACCGGAATTTTACCCTGTGCCAGAAAGCGGGTGGCAGAGCGAATGGTGTCGTCGGGAATGGTACCGGGATGGGTCAGCGAGGCGTTGAAAATATTCAGCGCGCCCACCAGCGTCTGGTTATCCACGGTGGCAATGCCGCCAATCGGCGTAAAGCGCACCGTCTCATTCAGAATGTGGTGCAGCCCGGTAGGAATCAGCAAACGTTCAAAGGTGCCGAGCAAAAACGCACCGTACTGGCCGCTTTTGCCAATCATCATGCCAATCCATGCAATGCCCTGCCCAATGGTCGGCCAGACCAGCGCCAGTAGCACGCCAATCAGCGGTAATACCACCACGGTAACGATCGGTACAAAACGGCGTCCACCAAAAAAGCTGATGGCGGTCGGCAACTGTTGGGTATAAAAGCGGTTGTGCAGGAACACGGTAACCAGGCCCGCGATCACTCCGCCCAGCACGCTCATGTTGTAGGTAAAGATGCCCAGCGTGTCGATATATTCGGCGGAGACCATCATCGCCGCGGTTTGATCCATTCCCGCACGTTGCAGCGCTTCCGGCGTGGTAGTGGCGGCGGTCAGCCCTTTAGACGCCAGCGTGGCGCTGATGCCGACATGCATCGAGATAAAGCCGATAACAGCGGCAAAGGCGGCGGTCGGCTTCTCCGCTTTCGCCAGGCCAATGGCGCTGGCCACGGCAAAGAACACCGGCAGATTGGCAAACAGCGCCCCCGCGACTTTACGGATGAAGCCGATGATCAGCTGCGGAATCTGCAAACTGGCAAAGGCTTCGCCGGTGATAGCGGGATTCTGCATCGCGGCCGCCACACCGAGAAAAATACCGGCAGCGGCGATCACCGAAATCGGCATCATCAGCGCCTTGCCAAAGGCGTGAATCTGGCTGGCCATTTTTTTCATCTTCATCGCTCTCTTGTGCGGTTGAAAGCTTCATTATTAGCCAACAAATCCTGCAGGGCGCCGCAGAGGCCGCCTTGCAGCGGCCAAAGTTTGACCTGCATCACAAATAAAAGCGCGACGCGATAAACGGCACCTATCACACCATTAAAGCAATCAATTAGACAATTCTGCATGTCGGGAGCAGACTCCTGCGAAAAGAAGACATAACTTCTTAACAACTCATAAACAAGAAAAGCCTGCAAATATCATGAAATTTAAAACTAAAATTCAGCCTTACCGGGCCGCTGCTGGCGGCTGGGGTTCACTGGAAGCCACCACCCGTTTTGTTTTTGACAGCAAACAAGCGTTGAAAAACATGCGTAACCTGATGCGCATGAACAAAGCCAAAGGCTTTGACTGCCCTGGCTGCGCATGGGGCGATGACAATAAAAGCACCTTCAGCTTCTGTGAGAACGGCGCTAAAGCGGTGACCTGGGAAGCGACCCGCCGCTTTGTGGATGCCTCCTTCTTTAAAAAACACAGCGTGTCGGCGCTCTATCAGCAGAGTGATTACTTCCTGGAATATCAGGGCCGTTTGACCGAGCCATTGCGCTACAACGCCGAAACCGATCACTACGAAGCGGTGAGCTGGGATGAGGCTTTTGCGCTGATCGCGAAGCACATCAAGGCGATGGATAATCCGCATCAGATGGAGCTATACACCTCCGGCCGCGCCAGCAATGAAGCGTCATGGCTCTATCAGCTGTTTGGCCGCATGAACGGCAGCAATAACTTCCCTGACTGCTCTAACATGTGCCACGAAGCCAGCGGTAGCGGCCTCAAACGCAGCATTGGCGTAGGCAAAGGCACTATTCGCCTCGACGATTTCGACCATGCTGATGCCATTTTTGTTTTTGGCCAGAACCCGGGTACAAACCACCCGCGCATGCTGCACAGCCTGCGTCATGCGGCCGATCATGGCGCAAAAATTGTCACCTTCAACACCCTGCGCGAGCGCGGTCTTGAGCGTTTTGCCGATCCACAAAAGCCGCTGGAAGTGGTGACCTCAAAAGCGGGCACCATCAGCTCAACCTATTATCAGCCCAACCTCGGCGGCGATATGGCGGCGGTACGTGGCATGGTGAAAGCGCTGGCGGAAACCCATCGTGCTCGCGTGGCCGCAGGCGAAAAAGGCCTGTTTGATGAAGCCTTCCTTAATGCTAAAACTCAGGGTGTCGACGCCTATCTGGCGGCGGTGGACAACACCAACTGGGCGCAGATTGTGCAGCAGTCAGGCCTGAGCGAGCAGCAACTGCGCGAGGCCGCGGCGATTTACCAAAGCGCCGACCGCGTCATTTGTACTTGGGCGATGGGTATCACCCAGCACAAACATTCTGTGGATACGGTGCGCGAGATCGTTAACCTGCAGCTACTGTTTGGACAGCTGGGAAAAAAAGGCGCAGGCCTCTGTCCGGTGCGTGGCCACAGCAACGTACAGGGCAACCGCACCATGGGCATTGATGAGAAGCCGAGTCAGGCATTTCTTGATGCGCTGGGTAGCCATTTTGATTTCGAGCCGCCTCGCGCCGCCGGCCACAACACCGTGGAAGCGCTGGAAGCGATGCTGCGCGATGAAATTCATGTGTTTATCGCGCTGGGTGGCAACCTCGCGGCAGCAGCACCGGATAGCCCGCGCACCGAAGAAGCCCTGCAGCGTTGCGGCCTGACCGTGCATATCAGCACCAAGCTGAACCGCAGCCATCTGGTGCCGGGCGCAGAATCGCTGATCCTGCCTACCATTGGCCGTACCGAACTGGATATGCAGGCCACCGGCTCGCAGTTTATTACCGTTGAAGATTCGTTCAGCATGGTGCATGCCTCAGAAGGCATCGGCAAACCGCTGGCGACGACGCAGCGTTCAGAAACCGCCATTGTGGCAGGCATTGCTAACGCAGTGCTGGGCAGTGAAAAAGTGGACTGGATGGCGCTGGCCGCGGATTACAACCTGATTCGCGAGCACATTGCGGCGACTATTCCTGGCTTCCAGGATTTCAATGCTAAGTGCGAGCAGCCAGGCGGTTTTTATCTCGGCAACGCGGCGGCAGAACTGCGCTTCAATACGCCATCGCAGAAAGCGGAGTTTAGCGCAGCCGCCCTGCCAGTCTCACTGTTCCCGGATTTAGGCGAAGGTGTTACCGCACCGTTTACCCTGCAAACGCTGCGTTCACACGATCAGTACAACACCACGATTTACGGCCTCGATGACCGTTACCGCGGCGTATATGGCCAGCGCGAAGTGCTGTTTATTAATCCGGAAGACCTGGCTGAGATGGGCATGACGGAAGGTCAGAACGTTGATATCGAAACCCTGTGGAACGACGGCATTACGCGTCGCGTCAGCAACTTCAAGCTGGTGCCGTACAATATTCCGCGTGGCAACCTTGCGGCGTATTATCCGGAAACCAACCCGCTGGTGCCGCTTTCCAGCTATGGCGACGTGAGCTTTACGCCGACCTCAAAATCGGTGCCGGTGAAGATTTCCCTCTCTGCCGCCGTAGTCACTCAACGCATTGCCTGATAGAGTGTCAGCGCCATGTAAAAAGCCGGTTCGTCCGGCTTTTTACGTTTTTTTCACCTTGCCGCCAGGCAGTGATTCGCGTAAAACTGTCAGCCGCTTACAGCCACGAAATTAAACGACTATGTTCCAGGATAATCCGCTGCTCGCGCAGCTTAAAGAGAAGCTCCACGCGCAGACGCCTCGTGTGGAAGGTGTGGTAAAAGGTACCGAAAAAGGTTTCGGATTTTTAGAAGTGGATGCGCAAAAAAGCTACTTCATTCCACCACCGCAAATGAAAAAGGTGATGCACGGTGACCGCGTCGCGGCGGTGATCCAGACGGATAAAGATCGTGAAATCGCTGAACCCGAAAAACTAATTGAGCCTTTTCTGACGCGCTTTGTTGGCCGTATCCAGAAAAAAGACGATCGCCTCTCCATCGTTCCCGATCATCCTTTATTAAAGGATGCGATTTCCTGTCGTCCCGATCGCGGCGTAAAGCACGATTTTCAGGCGGGCGACTGGGCGGTTGCCGAAATGCGCCGTCATCCGCTGAAAGGCGATCGAGGCTTCTACGCTGAACTGACCGAGTTCATTATCGAAGGCGACAATCATCTGGCACCGTGGTGGGTGACACTGTCACGCCATAATCTTGAGCGCGAAGCGCCAGGCGTCGGCTTTGGCGAGATGCTGGATGAACAGCTGACCCGCGAAGATCTTACCGCACTGAATTTCGTTACCATTGACAGCGCCAGCACGGAAGATATGGATGATGCGCTGTATGTGGAGGCGCTGGATGATGGTGCGCTGAAACTGACCATCGCCATTGCCGATCCTACCGCCTACGTGGCGGAAGGCAGCGCGCTGGATGCGCTGGCCGCAGAACGCGCGTTCACCAACTATTTACCGGGCTTCAATATTCCGATGTTGCCGCGTGAGCTGAGCGATAACGTCTGCTCGCTGCGCGCCAACGAACGTCGTCCGGCGCTGGTGTGCCGTGTCACCATCGCTAAAGATGGCACGCTCGGTGACGATGTGGCCTTCTCCGCCGCGTGGATTGAATCGAAAGCCAAGCTGGTGTACGACAACGTTTCTGACTGGCTGGAAAACAGCGGTGAATGGCAGCCGGAGAGCGACGCGATTGCTCAGCAGATTCGTCTGCTGCACGCCGTTTGTCTGGCCCGCAGCGAATGGCGTAAAACCCACGCGCTGGTGTTTAAAGATCGCCCCGATTACCGCTTTGTGCTGGGTGAAAAAGGCGAAGTGCTGGACATCGTTGCCGAACCGCGCCGCATCGCTAACCGCATTGTGGAAGAGGCGATGATTACCGCCAACGTCTGCGCCGCGAAGGTGCTGCGTGAGAAACTCGGCTTTGGTATCTACAACGTGCATCTGGGCTTTGATGCTGCCAACGCTGAATTGGCGGCGGCGGTGCTGGCCAATCATGGCGTAACGGCCGATCCGCAGGCTATCGCCACGCTGGAAGGTTTCCGCGTATTGCGCCGCGAACTGGATGCCCAGCCAACGCAGTTCCTTGACAGCCGTATTCGTCGCTTCCAGTCGTTTGCTGAAATCAGCACCGAACCCGGCCCGCACTTTGGCCTTGGTCTGGAAGCGTACGCAACCTGGACCTCACCGATTCGTAAATTTGGCGACATGGTCAACCATCGTCTGCTGAAAGCGATCGTACGTGGCGAACAGGCGCAGCGTCCGGCTGATGATATCACCCTGAAAATGGGTGAACGTCGTCGTCTGGGCCGCATGGCCGAGCGCGATGTCGGCGACTGGCTCTATGCTCGTTACCTGCAGAAAGCTGCCGGTACCGATCAGAAGTTCAGCGCGGAAATTATCGATGTTTCCCGTGGCGGTATGCGTGTTCGCCTGCTGGATATCGGCGCCGTAGCCTTTATTCCTGCGCCTTTCCTGCACAGCGTGCGTGATGAACTGGTATGCAGCCAGGAAAACGGCACCGTGCAGATCAAAGGCGAAGTGGCCTATCGCGTGACGGATGTGATTGACGTGACCATCGCCGAAGTGCGCATGGAAACGCGCAGCGTTGTCGCGCGACCAGCAGCATAAAGACCTTCCCTGCGGGACAGTTCTGTCCCGCAGTTTTTCATCCCGCTCTGTGAAATTCGCTTTGCCGCTCACACTTCTCCTCTGATTCACTTTCCTTAACAAACTATTACATTACTTTTAACTTGTTGTTTATCTGACGGCCTTTTTTGGTTTCAACAAGGAGTGGGTTATGCAAAACGTCAAAACCGGCGTTATCTGGTTAGCAGTGGCGTTAGTGGGAGGATTCGCTTTTGCAATGCTGGCGCTGAGCCGCGGCGAACATGTGAACGCCGTCTGGCTGGTGGTGGCCTCCGTGGCCTGTTACAGCATCGCTTATCGTTTTTACAGTCGTTTTATCGCCAAAAATATTTTCGAGCTGGACGATCGTCGCCGCACCCCTGCGGAACGGCTGAACGACGGTCTGGACTATGTACCGACCAATAAATGGGTGCTGTTTGGCCACCATTTTGCCGCCATCGCCGGCGCCGGTCCGCTGGTCGGCCCGATTCTCGCTGCACAGATGGGCTTTTTACCCGGCACTATCTGGATTTTAGTCGGCGTGATGCTGGCCGGTGCGGTACAGGATTTTCTGATCCTGTTTATCTCTACCCGCCGCGATGGCCGTTCGCTGGGTGAAATGGCGCGTCAGGAACTGGGCGCTTTCGCCGGCGTGGTGACCATGCTCGGTGCGCTGGGTGTGATGATCATTATTTTGTCAGCGCTGGCGCTGGTGGTGGTTAAAGCGCTGGCAAACAGTCCGTGGGGTCTGTTCACCATCGCGGCGACCATTCCGATTGCCCTGTTTATGGGCGTATACATGCGCTTTATTCGGCCAGGAAAAATCGCTGAGGTCTCGCTGATCGGTTTTGTACTCATGATGGCAGCGATCATTTACGGCGGCGATATTGCCCAGCATCCTTACTGGGGCCCGTTTTTTACGCTGAAAGGCACTTCGCTGACCTGGGTGCTGGTGATTTACGGCTTTGTCGCCTCGGTGTTGCCGGTATGGCTGCTGCTGGCGCCGCGTGATTATCTCTCAACCTTCCTGAAAATCGGCGTTATCGTCGGTTTGGCTGTGGGCATCGTCTTTGCCATGCCGGAGATGAAAATGCCGGCGGTATCGCGCTTTATTGACGGCAGCGGTCCGGTATTCTCTGGCGCGCTGTTCCCTTTCCTGTTTATTACCATCGCCTGCGGCGCGATTTCCGGCTTCCATGCGCTGGTCTCCAGCGGCACCACGCCGAAGCTGATTGAGCGCGAAAGCCACATTCGCTTTATCGGTTACGGTGCGATGCTTATGGAATCCTTTGTCGCCATCATGGCGCTGATCTGCGCTTCGGTGATTGAACCTGGCGTTTACTTCGCCATGAACTCACCGGCCGCACTGATTGGTACCACGGTTGAAACCGCTTCTCAGGCGATTAACGGCTGGGGTTTTGTGGTGACGCCGGAGATGCTGAGCGGCATTGCCCGTGACGTCGGCGAGACGTCGATACTGTCGCGCGCCGGCGGCGCACCGACTTTCGCCGTGGGCATGGCGCATATCATCACCGAGGTGTTTAACAGCCGGGCGATGATGGCGTTCTGGTATCACTTTGCTATTTTATTTGAGGCGCTGTTTATCCTCACCGCGGTGGATGCCGGGACCCGCGCCTGTCGCTTTATGGTGCAGGATCTGGCCGGCACCTTTATTCCATCGATGGCCAATAACCGCTCCTGGCTGGGCAACATGGCGGGCACCACCGTGGCCGTCGCCGGTTGGGGCTTCTTTGTTTATCAGGGCGTGGTGGATCCGCTGGGCGGCATCAACACCCTGTGGCCGCTGTTTGGCATCGGTAACCAGATGCTGGCGTCGATGGCGCTGATCCTCGGCACCGTGGTGCTGTTCAAGATGAAGAAGCAGCGCTACGCCTGGGTGACCATTCTGCCTACGGTCTGGCTGTTCATTACTTCAATGACCGCCGGATGGCAGAAAATTTTTCACGAGAAACCGAGTATTGGCTTTCTGGCGCAGGCCAACAAGTTCAGCAAAGGTATCGATCAGGGCGTGATTATTGCACCCGCGAAAAGCGTGGCGGATATGCAAACCATCGTGCTGAGCAACCATATCAACGCGGCGCTGTGCGGCTTCTTTATGCTGGTGGCGGTAACGATGCTGGTAGCAGCGGTATTGGTGATTCGTCGGGCGCTGAGCAATCCGCAACCGAGCGTACATGAATCGCCGGTAGTGTTACGTGAGGAGGTACGTCATGGCTAAACTGGTTTATCGGGTTGCGCGGCCTTTAGTACCGCCGGTGATTATACGCTGCCAGCAGACAGCACCGCCGTCGCCGGAAAAACTCACCCTGCGGCTGGTGATGCAACGGCTGGCGCAGTGCTTTCGTTTAATGGTGGGCGTGCAGGATTATGGCAACTATGTGCGACATATGCAGGCGCATCATCCGGACCAGCCAGCGATGAGTGAACGCGACTTTCATCGCTACTGTCTCGATGCGCGATTTCCTGGTAAAGGGGGCAAGCTGGGTAAGTGTCCCTGCTAGCCCTGGCCCCTGCGGGGGCTTTTATTGTTACCATGAGATTGTCAATAAAAATAGTTTTTAAATGCATCTTGTGCCGGGACAAGTTGACGAATACTGTTGCTGAAATAATAAGATAACGGCCTGCATTGCTTTCCCGGAGGAAGATTTCATGACCGATGAACAAGGGCAAACGTTAATGTATGCCCTTTTTGGTACCACCAGCCCTCATTGGCGCCTTACTGCAGACAGCGATGCTCTTAATTTTGCCGAGGATGAACAGGCGAAAACCAATCTTGCCATTCCCCTCACCTCTTCTCAGGCCGGGCTGCTTCGCGCCATGACGGTGATCACCTCCAGCGTCAACATCACGCTTTCACTGCGTGGCGAATATCTCGCAATGCATTTTGTTGGCCGTAAGGTTGATCAATATACCTGGGCGGGCAGCGCGTCAGCCTGGGGCGACACTACCGCCGTGGCCAGGGATTTGACCCAGGGCTTGTCGTTTGCTGAGCAGGTTGTCTCCGAAGCGAACTCGGTGATCGTGATACTCGATCAGCGGGGAAACATTCAGCGATTTAACCGTTTGTGCGAAGAATATACCGGCCTGAAGGAACAGGAAGTTATCGGCCGTAATGTGTTTCAGCTGTTTATGACTCGCCAGGAAGCCAGCGAGTCGCGCCGCAATATTGCCGGTTTTTTCCGCGATGGCAGCTCTTACGAAGTGGAACGCTGGGTGAAGACCAAAAAAGGTCAGCGGCTGTTCCTGTTTCGCAACAAGTTTGTGCACAGCGGCAGCGGAAAAAACGAGGTTTTTCTAATCTGTTCCGGTACGGATATCACTGAAGAACGACGGGCGCAGGAACGGTTACGCGTGCTGGCCAATACCGATACTGTGACCGGCCTGCCAAACCGCAATGCGATTCACCAGCAGATTGCGCAGGTGATTGAAGCCCGCGAAAACTCTACTATTGGCGTGGTCTATCTTGACCTCGACAACTTTAAAAAAGTGAACGACGCCTACGGCCATATGTTTGGCGATCAGCTTTTACAGGCTGTTTCACTGGCTATTTTAAGCTGCCTCGATAAAAATCAGACACTTGCCCGCCTTGGCGGCGACGAGTTTCTGGTGCTGGCTGAAGATACCTCGCAGGAGAAGATGGAAGCGATGGCCACGCGGATTCTTGAGCACCTGCGCCAGCCTTTCCGCATCGGCTTAATCGAAGTCTACAGTGGCTGTTCCATCGGCATTGCGCTGTCTCCTGCTCATGGTGAAGAGCGGGAAAGCCTGATTCGTAATGCCGATACCGCCATGTATTACGCCAAAGAGCATGGCCGTGGCCGCTATTGCCTCTTCTCGGCGGAGATGAACAAGCGGGTTTTCGAGTATGTCTGGCTCGACACCAACCTGCGTAAGGCGCTGGAGCAGGATCAACTGCTGCTGCACTATCAGCCTAAGATCGACCAGGGCGGCGCGGTCAGTAGCGTTGAGGCGCTGGTGCGCTGGAACTCACCAGAACGCGGCATGGTGTCGCCAGGGGAGTTCATCGCCTATGCCGAGGAGTCGGGTCTGATTGTGCCGCTGGGGCGCTGGGTGATGCTCACCGCGGTGAAACAGATCGTGGAATGGCGCAAGCAAGGCATTATGCTGCGCGTTGCGGTAAACGTTTCTGCGCGCCAACTGATCGATCAGAGCATCTACCTCGACTTACAGCAGGCGCTGCAGGAGAACGGGCTGGATGACTGCCCGATCGATATTGAGCTGACCGAAAGCTGCCTGATTGAGAATGAAGAGAAGGCGCTGATGCTGATGAAGCAGTTTCAGCAGCTGGGCGCCGAAGTGCATCTGGATGATTTTGGTACCGGCTACTCGTCGCTGTCACAGCTGGCGCGCGTGCCTATCGACGCCATCAAGCTGGATCAAAGCTTTGTGCGCGACGTAAATACCCAGCCGGTGGCGCAATCGCTGGTGCGCGCTATCGTTGCCGTGGCCAAGGCGCTGGAGCTGAAGGTGATTGCAGAGGGCATCGAAACTGAAGCGGAAGAGACGTTCGTGATGGAAAGCGGGGTCGATGTGCGGCAGGGTTACCTTTATGCGAAGCCAATGCCCGCAGAAGATATCGGGCATTGGCTGGTTAAGCGTACTGCCCTTGGCTAATTATCCCGCTTTACGTAACTGCGCACTGTGGCGGTTTTGCAACTGCACCAGGCGTGTCATGTAAGCGAGGTCCTTTGGTTCGATGGTAAAGGCGAAGTCGACCCAGTCTTCGGTAATATCCATGAGTTCAGCGCGCGACAACTGCAACACACGCTGGCGCGCTTTTAACATCGCTCTGACCCCGTTGAGCTTGGGCTGTAACGTATCAATAAAGGTGCGCACCGCCCGATAGCCTTCACCGGGTTGAAACACCTTGTCCACCAGGCCACGGGTTTCAAACCACTCCGCAGAGTGTGATTCCCCCTCACAAATCAACTCTTCCGCCAGCTTCATGCCGGAACGGCGCGCCACCAGCGAATAGCCGCCCATTCCCGGAAACAAGTTAAAGGCAATTTCCGGAAAGCCCATCCGTGCGTTGTTCTGCGCCAAAATAAAGTGATGCGCCAGCGCAGCCTCAAATCCACCGCCCAGTGCGCTCCCCTCAATCATCGCCAGTGACACCGCGCCGGTGTCAAAACCTCGAGCCGCCGCATGGATGCAATCCACACAGGCGCGCGCATACGCACGCAGCGCCTCACGACGGTTGTTTTGGATGCAGTCAACAAAGAAGCCGAGATCGCCTCCTGCGTTGAACATCGATGGCACCAGCGACCCGGTGACCCAAAAGTCAATCTTCAGGCCCGAGCGTTGCGCGGCATAGCTCAGATTCATGATCTCTTCAATCAGAGCATGGTTAAAACTGGGACGCGGTTGCGCACGCAACATCATCCACATGGTTCGGCGGCCTTCCTCGTAATAAGCAGAAAGTTGCGTGGTTTGTCCTGCTTCGGTAAACACTCTGCATGTCGCCTGATTTAAAACTGTCATAATCGTATCCTCTCGTTATATGAATGCGTTAACCGCAACACCAGCGTAAACGAGAGTGAGACCAAACTTAATAAGAGTAAGATTTTTAAGAAAAAACCATGCTAAATCGCTGACTTAGCACGGTTTTAAAACATTAGCACGGCTATTTTATTGCGGCATGCTGCGCCGAGGCCACTTGCAGACGCTTAATGCGTCGTGAATAGAGCGCGGTGAGTATCGGCACTAAAATCGAAGTGACAATCACCGACGTCGCGACCAACGCGGTGGCAGCGGGCGCTACCGCCTTAAACTGCGGCAACATTTCAGCAATCAGCACCGGCGTGGCTACCGCGGCACCAGCGGAACTGGAGGCGGCGATCCCTGCGGTGCCGTCACCGCCGCCAATCCAGCGGTCGGCGAAAATCAGTGGGATGCCAGTGACCACAATGACCGCCAGGCCGAGCATGATACCGAGCAGACCGGTTTGTGCGATGACCGTCAGGTCGATGGTGTTGCCAAGGGCAAAGGCGAAGAAAGGGATCAGCGTCTGAATCGCCTTGCTGAAAAACTCGCGCAGTTCAGGATCGATGTTACCCAGCGCAAAGCCAATCACAAATGGCAGTACCGCGCCAACAAACACGTGTGGTTCAAAAGAGGCGATACCGGCGGTGCCAAGAATAACCATGGTCATCAGCGGGCCCGATTCCAGCGACATTAGAACAAAGGCGCCCGCCTCTTCTTTGGTGCCATACTGTTGCATCACCGAGGCGTAGAGGCCGCCGTTGGTCATGTCCATTGCCGCAACCAGCGCCAGGGTGGACAAGCCCGCCAGCATGCCGACCTCAAAGCCATTCTCCGGAATCAACCGCGATGCAACCGCGGCGACGATCCAGGCCACGGCAATTTTTGTCACCACCAGCGTACCGGATTTGCGTAGCACGGTGCCGGTAGCGCTGAGCTTGATCGACGCGCCCATGCAGAAAAACCATACCGCCAGAATCGGTACCGTGCCGCCAATCAGGCCGTTGGTAAATGAGCCAAAATATTTGCCGGCACCGGGCGCAAGCGTGTGGCAGAGAGCACCAAGGAACAGCGGCACTAACATCATGCCGCCAGGGATTTTGTCAATCGCGCGTTTGATATGCATTTTGTTTTCACCTTGATTCAGCAAGACGACGTCGTCGGTTGCAGAGGCCCGGATGGGCGGTGAAAGCAAGATAGCGGAATAGTCACGCAGCAAAAGTGATCTGGTCGATATTTTTAAAACAACGTTTCATTTTTATAGATCTGCCATTTTGAAAGGCCAGTCACTCCTTTTGACCGTACCAGGCATCTTTGCCGTGCTTGCGCAAATAGTGCTTATCCAGCAGAGCCGGATTGATGGCGGGCAGCTGCGGCGTCAGTTGCTGGCTGAACAGAGCCATGTAGGCCACCTCTTCCAGCACTACCGCGCTGTGCACCGCATCCTGCGCACTTTTTCCCCAGGCAAAAGGCCCGTGTGAATTGACCAGCACGGCAGGAATCGCCAGCGGATCGATCTGCCGTTCGCGCAGCGTCTCAATGATCACCTGCCCGGTTTGCCACTCATAGCGCTCAATGATTTCATCATCACGCATGGCTCGTGAACAGGGAATGGTGCCGTAAAAATCATCGGCGTGCGTGGTGCCCCAGGCAGGAATATCGCGTCCGGCCTGTGCCCAGATGGTCGCATGTCGGGAATGGGTATGGACAATTCCGCCTGCTTCTGGCCAGGCCAGATAGAGTGCACGATGGGTATCGGTATCAGAAGAAGGACGTTTTGTGCCCTCCACTACGCGGCCGGTTTCCACTTCAACCACCACCATGTCGGCTTCCGTCATCTCACTGTATTTCACACCAGAGGGTTTGATCACCATCAGCCCAGAGGCGCGGTCTATCTCGCTAACGTTACCCCAGGTAAAGGTCACCAGATTGTGCTCCGGTAAGGCCAGATTTGCCTCGAGCACCTGCTTTTTCAGTTGTTCCAGCATCCTGTTTCTCCTTGCAAATAAACAGCAACAGTGTTGCCTGAAGCGAGCCTAGAGAATATGGATTGACTGGCTGTAATGCCGTTGGAAAGTCGCTGATGAGAGGAAACTGTGATGGAAATTGAGAGTTTTTAACCTGTTCAGGCGAAGCGGAAAACCTACAATACTCGGGTCAGCTACCTGTGCACAGGATATGACATTATCGCGTTATGCCTGGCTTATGCGCACATAATGAAAAATTATACACAGAGCGGAATAAGAGAAACAGAAGACCATCTATACTTGTGGTGTTGTCTCTGAGATCAATAACAAAGGAGTAGTGATGACAATCAATTTTAAACGCGTATCAGCGGTGGTTTTGGCCACCACGTTAGTCATTTCATTGAGCGGATGTTCTAACTGGTCAAAACGCGATCGCAACACGGCAATCGGCGCAGGCGCAGGTGCTATCGGCGGTTCTGTACTGACCAACGGCAGCGGCCTGGGCACCGTAGGTGGTGCAGCAGTAGGCGGCATTATCGGCCACCAGATCAGCCGCTAACGCACTTACCTGATACTTCACACAGCGTAATAACACTAAGCAAAAGGCCACTAATCAGTGGCCTTTTTTTATCCGCCCGCCAGCTTAACCTTGAGCCCTTTCGCTTCCAGCAGGCTTTTCAACAGATCGCGCTTATCGCCCTGGATTTCGATGACGCCGTCTTTAATCGCGCCACCGCAGCCGCATTTCTTTTTCAGCTCGGCGGCCAGCGTGCTCAGCGCCGCATCATCCAGATCGAGGCCGGTGATCAAACAGACGCCCTTGCCCTTGCGTCCGCTGGTTTGCCGCTGAATACGCACAATACCGTCACCTTTGGGCCGCACCGGTGCTGCTTTTGGTGTATCGATACGGCCGCTGTCGGTTGAATATACCAGAGGATTGTCGCGACTCATTTTGCCTCCTGTAACGATGCCAGAATAGCGTTCAGTGTAGCGGCCGGCTCGGTGGATTGGGTGATCGGGCGTCCAATGACCATGTAATCCACGCCGGCGCGCTGCGCATCCACCGGCGTCATGATGCGACGCTGATCGCCAGCCTCGCTGCCCGCTGGACGAATCCCTGGCGTTACCAGCTTGAATGCGCTGCCCAGCTCTGCTTTGAACGTTGCGGCTTCCTGCGCCGAGCACACTACGCCGTCCAGGCCATTTTGTTGTGCCAGCCGTGCCAGACGTCCGGCATATTCTGCCGGTGACGCCTGAATGCCCAGATCAAGCAGATCGCTGCTTTCCATACTGGTGAGTACGGTAACGGCGATCAACAACGGCGCATCTTTGCCAAATGGCAGCAGCGCCTCCTTGGCCGCCGTCATCATGCGCGCCCCGCCGCTGGCATGCACATTGACCATCCAGACGCCAAGATCGGCCGCTGCGGCAACGGCGTGCGCGGTTGTGTTGGGAATATCATGGAATTTAAGGTCGAGGAAAATCTCGAAGCTACGCTGCTGCAGTGTGGTGACAAAGTCAGGGCCAAAGCGGGTAAACATCTCTTTACCCACTTTCAGACGGCAACTGCGCGGATCGATGCCATCCACAAAGGCCAGCGCACGGTCGCGATCGGCATAATCGAGAGCGACCAGAATCGGTGAAGTGATCGGAGCAGGTGAAGTCATGAATTGTCCTTGGCTGAGCACCGGCGGGCGCATTGATAAACGGCAGCATTCTACCTGCGGTCACCACCCTGTGACAACGTTGCAACGGCCGGTCACCGTTGTTCTTTTGCCAGACTATTAGGCGACCTGTGCTCCGGAGTAAGGATAATCTTGCCTGTGCCAAATAGTATGTTGTAACTAGATTAGCCATTAAAAAAATGGGCAACATTATTGCCCATCCAGCCCGCGAATCGGTTTTACCGAGGACCATGCGCGGCACGAAGGACAGTGCCAGTAAAGCGCATGCGCGGTAAAACCACACTTGTGACAGCGATAACGCGGCTTGGTGCGAATCTGTTCGCCAACCATATCGCGCAGCACCATCAGGCTCTCTTTCGCGCGACCGTCTTCAGCCTCCTGCAGGTGAAAATCCATCAGACGATGGAAAACACGCATTGTGGGATGGCGTTGCAACTGGCGGTTTACATAGGCTTCGGCGGTTTCTGCGCCTTCTTGTGCTTCCACAATATCCGCCAGATAAAGTTCGGCTGCCGCGCCGGTGTTCTCTTCCACGCAGCGCTGCAGATATTCCGCCCACTGATCGGCACGTTGCAAATGGCCATAACAGGTTTCCAGCATCGGCAGCGTTTCGCTCACCAGCTCTTTGTCCTGCTCAATCACGCGCTGCAGGAAACCGGTAGCTTTGGTAAACTCTTCCTGCGCCATTAGAATACGGCCCATCATAATGGACACGCGTGCGCTCTGCCGATCGGCCGCCTCGCCCTTTTTCAACAGGCTCATCGCCCGTTCAAGATCGTCACTGCCCATCGCCTGCAGCGCCAGCTCGCAGTAAAAGTGCGCAATCTCCATCTTCTGCTTATCTTTACCGAGCTTGACCAGCCGCTCAGCGACGTCAATGGCCTGCTGCCATTCGCTGGTTGCCTGATGAATCAGCAGCAGCTGTTGCAGGGCGCTGACGCGAAACTCAGTTTCATCGGTCAACTGGGTAAACATATCTTCCGCGCGGTCATACATACCGGCGGCCATATAGTCGCGGCCCAGCTGCTGCACTGCCAGCAAGCGCTGATCGTAGTTCAGCGAGGCGCTTTCCATTAAAGACTGGTGAATGCGGATGGCGCGATCCACTTCGCCGCGCGAACGAAACAGGTTGCCCAGCGTCAGGTGCGCTTCCACGGTGCCGCTGTCCTCTTTCAACATATCGAGAAACAGATCGACCGCTTTGTCCTGCTGATTTGAGAGCAGGAAGTTAACCCCCGTCACGTAATCCCGCGACAGGCGGCTCGCTTCCTGTTGCTTATCCTGCTGTGCGCTTCGTCTGCCCATATACCATCCGTAAGCAGCGGCAACGGGAAGGAGCAGGAATAGCAATTCCAACATAAGAGGTTATTCCTTGACCACAACACTGCGCGAGGCGGCAGATTTCGATTCGTTCTGCTGGCTGGTCTGCTGTTGCAGACGTTTTAGCTTACGTTGTGTGTGGCCCAACGAGACGCGCACGCGCAGCCAGAACAGGCCGCATATCGCCCAGCCAAGCAGGAAGCCCGCGGCAAACAAAGTCGCCAGAAGCGTAGAGATGCTGAACTGTCCCTGTGCGAGCAGGTAGTTAAAGGTGACCACCTGATCGTTATGTGCGCCAAGCGTGACGGAAATAATAAAAATGACCAGCACGACTAAAAAAATCAGCAAATATTTCACGTTTCTTCCCGTATGGAATGGTAACTAAAAGAATTATGCCAAAAAAGCGCGGCGGATGCTGCAATGTCATCATCCGCAGCGCGCGCTTTTCCTTTCCTGGCTGCCTGAATTATTTGGGGGCGAAATGTGTCAATGCAATCACTTGCCCTGCTCTTCCCGCTGATTTATCTCCTGCGACTCTTCAACCGGCACGGTAAGCGGGCCACACACTCTTTGCGCCAGCCATACGGCGAGGGTAACCAGCAGCCAGCTTATCAGCGTGGCCACGATCAAATCACGCGGCCAGTGCATGCCCAGCAGCATACGGCTGACCATCACGCCGGTAGCCCACAGCAGCAGTACCACGATAGTGAAGGTGCGGCGACGCGGCCACAGTAGTCCTACGCCCAACAACGCCCAGCTGGCGGCAAACAGGGTATGACCAGATGGAAAAGCAAAGCCGGTTTCAAATGCCCAGTGCTGTTTTAGCCATCCTGGAAGCTGCTTGTCATCCTGCAACAGGTTCGTGACCATTTCGCCACGCGCCTTGCGCTTGAGCTGATAGAACGTCTCTTCATTGACGCCGTGCGTTTTCTCCAGCCAAAGTACATAAGGCCGCGGTTCCTGCACGCGCTCCTTAATGAAAGATTTGGTGTACTGGCCCGCCATAATGGCTGCAAGCATAATAGCGACAAGGAAAAGCGCGGGTTTGAGGCGAAAGCGTAAACACCATAAAAACCAGGCGGTCAGCAGGATAAAGGTGATGATACCCCATGGGCGGGTCACGGTTTCAGTCATCCAGAACAGGCCTTTCAGCCAAAAAGTATTATGTCCCGGCTGCCATTGCCAACCTGACAGCCATACCACCAGCGGTATGATCAGCAACAGCAATGCGCCCAAAGCGGTTCGCCTGGCGATGTCAAACATCCGAGCTCCTTGGTGATGGCAAAAAATCTGCAAAGCAATACAATAGCTTAAAAAATAATAACATAACGAATACCACTTGGATAATTGTGCTTTATCACTACAATCGCTGATACAGGTTACCCCTTACAATAGTGGTTATGGCAAAATAGCCGCCATCATTCAGGTCAGTCGGGCCTGCAAGCGTTATCATTATGATAGCGCAACAGATCAAGGTTCTGGAGAGTTACATGCAGCTGAAACGGGTGGCAGAAGCCAAACTGCCAACGCCATGGGGAGATTTCCTGATGGTTGGATTTGAAGAACTGGCCACCGGGCACGACCATGTTGCCCTGATTTATGGCGATATCAACGACAATGAGCCAGTGCTGGCGCGTATCCACTCCGAGTGTCTGACTGGTGATGCGCTGTTCAGCTTGCGCTGTGACTGCGGCTTTCAGCTGGAAGCGGCGCTGACCGCCATCGCTGAAGAGGGTCGCGGTGCGCTGCTTTATCATCGTCAGGAAGGTCGCAATATCGGCTTGTTAAACAAGATCCGCGCCTATGCGTTGCAGGATAAGGGTTACGACACGGTTGAGGCTAACCATCAGCTCGGCTTCGCTGCCGATGAGCGTGACTTTACCCTCTGCGCCGATATGTTCAAGCTGTTGGGCGTCAATGAGGTCCGTCTGCTGACTAACAACCCACGCAAGGTTGAGATCCTCAGCGAAGCGGGCATCAATATTGTCGAGCGCGTGCCGCTGATAGTGGGGAGAAATCCTAAGAATGCCCATTATCTCGATACCAAAGCTGAGAAAATGGGCCATTTGTTGCCTAAAGGATAAGAGGAAAAAGGCCGTTACCGGCCTTTTTTTTTAGCTCTTCAGCATGTTCCTGATAACAAAATGCAGGATGCCATCGTTACGGTAATAGGTCAGTTCATTACCGGTATCAATGCGACAACGCGTCACCAGTTCCTCTTTGCTGCCATCGGAACGCGTTAAGGTCACGCGCACCGTACAGCCTGGCTGCAAATCTTCCAGATCTTCCACGTCAATCAGCTCTTCCCCGGTGAGATTAAGGGTTTTACGCGTGACGTCTTGCGGAAACTCCAGCGGTAAAATCCCCATGCCAATCAGGTTTGAGCGGTGAATACGCTCAAAAGACTCAGCGATTACTACGCGAACGCCCTGCAATCGTGGCCCTTTTGCCGCCCAGTCACGGCTGGACCCTGAGCCGTACTCTTTGCCGGCTATGATCGCCAGCGGCACGTTCTCCTGCTGATATTTCATTGCGGCATCGTAAATCGCCAGCTGCTCGCCACTGGGGTAATGTTTGGTTATCCCCCCTTCCACGCCGGGCACCATCTCATTGCGAATACGGATATTAGCAAAGGTGCCACGCATCATGACTTCATGGTTACCGCGGCGTGAACCGTATGAGTTAAAGTCATTGCGCTCGACGCCATGCTGTTGCAGATAGCGTCCCGCTGGACTTTCGGCTTTGATGCTGCCCGCAGGTGAAATATGGTCAGTGGTCACCGAATCGCCGAGCATAGCCAGAATCCGGGCGCCGCGAATATCTTTCACCGGCTTAGGCTCCGCTTCCATATCGTCAAAGAACGGCGACAGACGGATATAGGTTGATCCTTCATCCCAGTCGTAGGTTGCCGCCTCGCTGACCTTGATCTCCTGCCATTCCGGCGTGCCGTCGAACACTTCGGCATACTCTTTGTGGAACATGTCCACCGAAACCTGCTGCACCGCTTCCGCAATCTCTTCCGGCGTCGGCCAGAGATCTTTCAGATAAACCGGCTTGCCGCTGAGATCGTTACCCAGCGGTTCAGTTTGCAGGTTGATGTGCATATTGCCCGCCAGCGCATAAGCCACCACCAGCGGCGGTGAAGCGAGCCAGTTGGTTTTGATCAGCGGATGAATTCGCCCTTCAAAGTTGCGGTTGCCTGAGAGCACGGCCGCAACGGTGAGATCGCCTTCTTTGATGCCGTTTTCAATGGCGTCCGGCAGCGGCCCGGAGTTACCGATACAGGTGGTGCAGCCGTAGCCGACCAGATTAAAACCAAGCTTATCGAGATGCGGCGTCAACCGGGCTTTGGCAAGATAATCAGAGACCACTTTCGAACCCGGCGCCAACGACGCCTTCACCCACGGCTTACGCCGCAGTCCCAGTGTGACCGCTTTTTTCGCTACCAGGCCCGCCGCCATTAACACACTGGGGTTGGATGTGTTGGTACAGGAGGTAATGGCGGCAATCACTACCGCGCCATCCTCCAGCTCATATTCGTGTCCGCTTTCACTGTCGGACCATTTCACCGTCTTATGGGCTTTCTGGGCACGGTTAACTTCCAGTTCGTTGCTGGCGTTGAACGCATTAGGCACATCGCCCAGCGATACGCGGTCCTGCGGACGTTTTGGTCCGGCAATACTGGATTCAACATCGTGCATATCCAGCGACAATGAGCTGGTAAAGACCGGCTCGTCCCCTGGATTACGCCACAGGCCCTGCGCTTTGGCATAGGCTTCCACCAGCGCGACCTGTTCATCGCTACGGCCTGTCAGACGTAAATAGCCCACCATTACCTCGTCGACCGGGAAAAAGCCGCAGGTTGCGCCATATTCAGGGGCCATATTGGCGATGGTGGCACGATCGGCAAGCGGCAGATCGGCCAGGCCGTCCCCGTAAAACTCAACAAATTTTCCCACCACGCCATGCTTGCGCAGCATCTGCGTAACCGTTAATACCAGGTCGGTCGCGGTAATACCCGGCTGTAGCTTGCCGGTGAGTTTAAAGCCAACCACATCCGGAATGAGCATGGAGACCGGCTGGCCAAGCATTGCTGCCTCGGCTTCGATGCCGCCTACGCCCCAGCCAAGCACGCCGAGCGCGTTGATCATCGTTGTATGGGAATCAGTGCCTACCAGCGTATCCGGCCAGGCGTAATGTTCGCCATCGCGCTCTTCCTGCCAGATAGCTTTTCCGAGATATTCCAGATTGACCTGATGGCAGATGCCGGTGCCTGGCGGCACGACCCGGAACTGATTAAAGGCTTTTTGTCCCCAGCGCAAAAACACATAGCGCTCGTGGTTACGCTCCATTTCCAGGCGCACGTTCTCTTCGAACGCATCGTCATTGCCAAAATGGTCGACGGTCACCGAGTGGTCAATGACCAGATCGACCGGGGAGAGCGGATTGACCTTCGCCACGTCGCCGCCCAGCCGGTTAACGGCTTCACGCATTGCCGCCAGATCAACCACCGCCGGAACGCCGGTAAAATCCTGCATTAACACACGTGCCGGGCGATAAGCAATCTCTCGATCGGCATGAGCGGTCTGCTGCCAGTCTGCCAGCGACTGAATATCTTCAGCCGTAACGGAATCCCCGTCCTGCCAACGCAGCAGATTTTCAAGCAGGACCTTGAGGGATTTGGGCAGACGATCAACATTGCCCAGCTGCTCAGCAGCACGCGGCAGGCTAAAGTAATGGTAAGACTTACCTTCCACATCCAGCCTGTCCTGACTTATTTCGTGTAGGGATAACGACATAGCTCCTCCATATTATTGTACGAGCGTTCACCCTAAAGGCTCAGGGCATACAATAAAGATAGTCCACACAGTCATTAACGTTTTGATAACAACACAAATTGACACTTTTAAATAAAACGACAGAAACAAAAACGCCCCGCGAATAACTCGCAGGGCGTTTATTAAAATTTGTGTTAATTACATTACCAGAACTGCAGCGCCACTCCAGAATGCACAAGACAGGGCCCAGGCGCTATACCACGTAATTTTAGTAAGATTCATATATAACTCGCTCAGGCCGGAATACGGCCAATAAAAAACGTACATTCAGAATCAAGCAGTTAGCGCCGATCCAACCGATTTTTAGAGACCCAGAAGTGTTGATGTTTATGGACATCAAACGCTATAAGCGAAAACAATATTACTTAAATCAAATTAACCACATTGCGCAGTTAGCTTTACGGCAAATATAACAAACAGCTTATTTTACTTTCTCATCGAACATCGATTCGATGAAATTTCTCTGCTTCTCGTTCAGGTTCCATGATGGGGGTATATTCACTGTGTCCGCATCCCTGGCTTTGCAGTAGGGAGAGGCTTCAACATTGCGCGCCTGCTTCGGTTTGTGACTCAGCGTATGTCCCAACATGATTTACCCCCAGAAGCGCCAAATCATTACTGCAATCCCCACCCAGAACAGGGCAGACACAGCAAAAACGGATAACCATGCGTTGCGGCGGGTGTTACCACTACGCTCGACCTTAGTGCTTTTTGCCCGGAAGCCGGGTTGTACAGTTATTCTGGTAGCCATAGTTTTTGATAATCACTCTCAATGAAACGATTGTTAGGACCGATGAAGAATTAGGACGAATCCTAAACTCTTACCCAATTAAAATCCAGCTATTTTTATTGAACACAACGATTAACGTTATTAATCAAATTGGCAATTATCGTTGAGTAAACTGCTGCTCTTTAACTGCGACATAATTGCTCCGTAACTTAAATTAAAATAATCGGCACAAAAATCAGATCCATCTATTAATAGAGCCACCCTGTTGCATTAGCGGTGTAGCTGACCTAAGCCACATCGGATAACTGGAGTATGAGATTTATCCTGGCTTTCTGCAAAAAAGAACATAGGAAAATGTGCTGCATTTCTCATTTAAGAAACAACAATGAATAAACCTGTGAGCCATGTTTCATTTACAATAAATTAATAAAACAGATGTGAAAATGGGGCTTTAGGACCAACCAGACATAAAAAAAGCCGCATAAGCGGCTGAGAAAAGAAGGAAATGCTGACTAAACTCTATTTGACAGGCAATTTTATATCTTTGAACATGGCTTCAATGTCATCGTTAGATCGTAATGCCACGGCGGTATCCACGACGTCTCGCGTCAGGTGTGGTGCAAAACGTTGAATAAAATCATACATATAGCTTCTCAGGAATGTGCTACGGCGAAAGCCAATTTTGGTCGTGCTATAGGTAAAAGTATCTGTCGCTTCTATGCGGATTAAGTCAGGGTCTGCAACAGGATCGACTGCCATGCTGGCAATAACCCCTACTCCCAGCCCTAAACGCACGTAAGTTTTGATCACGTCGGCATCGGTGGCGGTAAAAATTATTTTCGGCGTCAGGCCGGCGCGATTGAAAGCAGTATCCAGTTCAGAGCGTCCAGTAAAGCCGAAGGTGTAGGTTACCAACGGATATTCAGCCAACTCCTCAATTGATACTTTGCTCTTCGCCGCCAGTGGATGGTCCGGAGTGACCACGATAGCGCGGTTCCAGTGATAGCAAGGCAGCATGATTAAATCGTCATACAGGTGCAGCGCTTCGGTGGCGATAGCAAAATCGGCATTCCCCTTGGATACTGCCTCTGCAATCTGCGTAGGCGAGCCCTGATGCATATGCAATGAGACACGCGGATAGCGCTCGATAAAGCCCTTAATGACGTTTGGCAGCGCATAGCGCGCCTGAGTATGTGTAGTGGCGACGTATAGCGATCCCTTATCCGGCCAGGTGTGCTCGCCTGCTACCGACTTAATCGCCTCAACCTTTGACAACACTTCACGGGCGATGCGGATAATCTCCTCACCGGCCGGTGTAACCTGCGTCAGGTGTTTGCCACTGCGCGCAAATATTTGAATGCCAAGCTCGTCTTCCAGCATGCGCACTTGTTTACTGATGCCCGGCTGCGAGGTGTAAAGCCCTTCAGCGGTAGAGGAAACGTTAAGATTGTGGTTAACGACTTCGACGATATAACGCAGCTGCTGCAGTTTCATAATGGTGTTCCCGGTTAGCGTCCAGTGCACGCCCTCTTTCCGTTCGTGAAATGATGCAGGCGACGGGTAAAGGTCAGGCAAAATGGTGGGGTTTTACTATAACGACTATATCATTTTACGTTTGGATGTAGAGGATATTGTTATAAGCAGCGCCATAAAAAAAGGCCAGCAAAGCTGGCCTTTTCATTAGCGAACGTTAAGCGAGGGCTACTTTTTCGCTTCCTGCCATTTGCCATCAACAAAAAAAGCTGACCAGCCGGTGGCTTTTCCCTCTTTTTCTGAGCTGACATACTGCTGTTTTGTCTTGCGACTGAAGCGAACGACCGTCTTATTCCCCTCTTTGTCGGCTACAGGCGCATCGGCCAGGTAGCGCAATTTCTCAGGCAGACGATCTTTAAAGCGTTGCAGCTCTTCCACCAGCGGCGCACGGGTTTCGCGCGATTTCGGGAAGGTGTTAGCGGCAAGGAACACGCCTGCCGCGCCGTCACGCAACACGAAGTAGGCATCGGACTTCTCACACGCCAACTCAGGCAGCGGTACCGGATCTTCTTTTGGTGGCGCAACGTCGCCATTACGCAGAATTTTACGCGTGTTTTTGCACTCTTCGTTGGTGCAGGCCATGTATTTACCAAAACGCCCCATCTTCAGGTGCATCTCAGAACCACATTTCTCACACTCTACGATAGGGCCGTCGTAGCCCTTGATGCGAAATTCGCCCTGCTCAATTTCGTAGCCATCACAGCCAGGATTGTTACCACAGACGTGCAGCTTGCGCTGGTTGTCGATCAGATAACTGTCCATGGCGGTGCCGCACTTCTCACAGCGGCGACGGGCACGTAACGCATTGGTTTCGGCATCGTCACCTTCAAGAATGTTCAGCACTTCATTTTCAGGAATCAGGTTAATCGTCTGCTTACAGCGCTCTTTAGGCGGTAACGCGTAACCTGAACAGCCTAAAAACACGCCGGTGCTGGCGGTACGAATACCCATTTGACGGCTACAGGTTGGGCAGTCGATGGTGGTCATCACCATCGCATTCGGCTGCATGCCGCCTTCTTCCGGATCTTTTTCAGCCTGCTCAAGCTGCTGGCTAAAATCGCTGAAGAAGCTGTCGAGCACCCCTTTCCATTTCGCTTCGTTGTTCGCGACCTGGTCAAGGCTGTTTTCCATATGCGCGGTAAAATCGTAGTTCATCAGCTCGCGGAAATTTGCTTCCAGCCGATCGGTAACGATTTCACCCATTTTTTCCGCATAGAAACGGCGACTTTCAACGCGCACATAACCGCGATCCTGAATAGTCGAAATAATTGACGCGTAGGTTGACGGTCGGCCAATGCCGCGTTTTTCCAGTTCACGCACCAGTGAGGCTTCGCTGAAGCGCGCCGGCGGCTTGGTAAAGTGCTGACTTGGCGTCAACTGCACCAGCGTGAGATCGTCACCGACGTTGACCGGCGGCAGGGTGCGATCCTCATCGCCTTTGCGCAGCGCTGGCATCACTTTGGTCCAGCCGTCAAAACGCAGCGTACGGCCTTTCGCTTTCAGTCTGAAATCACCAGCATTGACGGTCAGCGTCGTTGAATCGTACTGCGCAGGCATCATCTGACAGGCAACAAACTGGCGCCAGATCAGCTGATAAAGCTTCTGCGCATCCGCTTCCATATCCTTCAGGCTTTCCGCCAGCACATTGACATCAGAAGGACGAATCGCTTCGTGTGCCTCCTGCGAATTGTCTTTGCTGGCGTAATGATTTGCCGCTTCCGGCAGATACTTTTTACCGAACTCGTCGCCGATATAGTCGCGTACCATGCTTACCGCATCCTGACTCAGATTGGTTGAGTCAGTACGCATATAGGTGATGTGACCCGCTTCATACAGCCTTTGAGCCATCATCATGGTTTTTTTGACGCCAAAACTCAGGCGGGTACTGGCGGCCTGCTGCAGCGTCGAGGTAATAAAAGGTGCGCCGGGTTTGCTGCTGGTCGGCTTATCTTCACGATCGGCAATGGTAAAGCGCGCTTTTTCCAGCAGGCTCAACGCCGCCTGGGTCTGCTCACCGTTTACCGGGCGAAATGCTTTGTCGCCCTGATGCGTGACCTGCATGGCCAGATCGCTGCCTTTTGGCGTGGTGAAATCTGCATCCAGCTCCCAGTACTCTTCGGGAACGAACGCTTTGATCTCACGCTCACGTTCAACGACCAGACGTACCGCTACCGACTGCACGCGTCCCGCGGAGAGACCACGTGCGATTTTTTTCCACAGCAAAGGGGAAACCATGTAACCCACCACGCGATCCATAAAGCGTCGCGCCTGCTGTGCGTTAACCCGGTTAATGTTCAGTTCGCCCGGCTTTTCAAACGCCTGGCGGATGGCATTTTTGGTGATTTCGTTAAAGACCACGCGACTGAAGCGGGAATCATCACCGCCGATCACTTCCCGCAGGTGCCACGCAATGGCTTCCCCTTCGCGGTCAAGGTCAGTTGCGAGATAGATGTGGTCAGCGTTTTCAGCCAGCGCTTTCAGCTCGGCAACCACTTTTTCTTTGCCCGGCAGAATTTGATAATCCGCTTCCCAGTCATGCCACGGGTCAACGCCCATGCGGTTGACCAGCGCCGCTTTCTCATCTTTCTTAACTTTTTTGGCAGGTTTACTGGTTGTAGAGTCAGCGCTCTTTTTAACTGTTGATCCACTGGTCGGCAAATCACGAATATGACCTACGCTGGATTTCACCACGAAGTCATTGCCGAGATATTTATTGATTGTTTTGGCTTTTGCCGGGGACTCAACGATTACCAGAGCTTTTCCCATAATTACCTTTACCTGAATATAACGTCTGACCGTAAATGAAATGAAAGGATGACGACCGGTTGCGGTACAGAGGAATCTGATGCCTCATCAGAACCACAACGAAATGTCTTTATCCAACCTACTGAAAAGGCATGCCTTTTAACAGCGATGCAACTCCAGCACAACAAAATTTACTGCCAGAACCTGAATCGCCCACACTCTACCTGATAAAATCTGTTACGCAACCTTATTAGCACTCAGGTTAAAATCGCGCCATAAACTGCGAAGCAGCAAACAGATTTGAGCGAGTGTAACCCGGCCAGTAATATAGAAGGATTCTCTTCACTGTCAAAAAATGAGGCAATAATGATGCTGACCACAACCGCTCTTTCGCGTGAAGCATTACTGGAACGGGCAAATGCCATGCTTGAAGCGCACGACGATTATTTTCCGGGTGTGCAGGTTGATGGCGTGGAGCAAAAAGGCGACGTGCTGGTGTTCAACGGCAATTTTTGGCTGGATGAACAGGGATTACCCACGGCTAAAAGCACGCGGGTATTTAATCTGTATAAATTTCTGGCAACCGAACTGTCGAAACAGTATCACCTGGCGTAACGCCCGGCGATGAACCGGGCAACATGGATTACAGCAGCGGTTTATCGCCGCGCTGCCACAGCTTCAGCAGCGAGCGTTCGGCGCTGGCGGCTGCGCTCTGCGTAAAGCGATCGAACATTTTTTTGCGACGAGCATAGCGCACGCTCAACACGTCAAAACGCTCCAGCTGCGAGATGATCAGCGTATCGCTGGTGCCAATCTCATCGACCAGTCCCAGCTCAAGTGCCTGACGTCCAAACCAGTGTTCGCCGGTGGCAACCTGCTCAATATCCAGCGATGGACGCATCTCATGGACAAAATCTTTAAACAGCAGATGCGTTTCGTTTAAATCCTCACGGAACTTTTCACGCCCTTCTTCGGTATTCTCACCAAACAGGGTCAGCGTGCGCTTATATTGCCCGGCGGTATGCAGCTCAACATCAATATTGTTACGCTTCAGCAGGCGATTAAAGTTAGGTACCTGCGCCACTACACCAATCGATCCAACAATTGCAAAAGGCGCGGCGACGATACGATCGGCCACGCAGGCCATCATGTAACCGCCACTGGCCGCCACTTTATCCACCGCAGCGGTAAAGGTAATACCGCTGTCGCGCAAACGCTGCAACTGTGATGCTGCCAGACCATAACCGTGCACTACGCCGCCCGGGCTTTCCAGTCGAAGCAGCACTTCATCACCAGGTACGGCGACGGCAAGGATGGCGGAGATCTCTTCGCGTAATGACGCCACTTCGCTGGCGTCTATGCTGCCCTTGAAATCGAGCACATAGAGTGAAGGTTTGGTGCTGTCACGCTTAATGCCTTGTTTCGCGTTGCGCTTAGCCAGCTTGTTTTTTTCTTTCTCGCGCTTTTTATGCTCTTTCAGCCAGGTTTTTTGCTCCAGCGGCGGCAGTTTAGCCAGCGTCATCTCCTCTTTGACATGACGATAGTCATCGCCAATACGCACTACCTTCAGCTGTCCTGCCTGGCCGCGTTTACGCTGCGCCACGTTCACCAGAATAATGGCGATGGCCGCGATAGCGGCCACAATGGTGATGGTTTTCGCCAGAAACAGTCCATACCAGAAAAGTAATTCCATTCGTCCGCCCTGTTGCACATGTTGTTAATTGTCTTTCAGTTTATCACAGCGTGACCGCTTCACATCACGCGCCCTGTGCTGGTTTGCACTGCCTGGTTTTTTCAGGCATAAAGCGAACACCATGAACAATTTCACGTGACGGCAATCTGCCGAGGAGCCGCTATGGATTACCAACCGAAAAACAACCTGCTTGAAGGCCGCATTATTCTGGTGACCGGTGCCACTGACGGTATCGGCCGTGAGGCGGCACTGACTTATGCCCGCCATGGCGCCGAGGTTTTGCTGCTGGGGCGCAACGGTGAAAAGCTCAGCCAGGTGGCTGCAGAGATCGCGACGATAACCGGCAAATCCGGCAAAACGTTCGTGCTGGATATGAACAGCGCGACACCCGAAACCTGCCAGACGCTGGCAGCGAGCATTGCCGCTGAAGTTCCGCGGCTGGATGGCTTGCTGCATAACGCTGGCGTGCTGGGCGACATTGCGCCAATGTCAGAGATTAACCCGCACGTCTGGCGCGAAGTAATGCAGGTTAACGTGGACGCCACTTTTTGGCTGACGCAGGCGCTGTTGCCATTACTGCTGAAATCGGCTGCCGGCTCGCTGGTGTTTACCACCTCAAGCGTTGGCCGTACCGGTCGCGCCGGATGGGGCAGCTATGCGGTTTCCAAGTTTGCTACCGAAGGCATGATGCAGGTGCTGGCCGATGAGTATAAAGATCGCCATTTACGGGTGAACTGCATCAATCCTGGCGGAACGCGTACCAAAATGCGTGCCAGCGCTTTTCCACAGGAAGACGCCAATAAGCTGAAAACGCCGGCTGATTTAATGCCGCTTTATCTCTATCTGATGGGTGACGACAGCCGTAACGAGAGCGGGGTCAGCTTTGATGCTCAGCCGGGCCGCAAGCCAGGAGCCGCAGAATAATGGCCGCTGAAGATCGTCATCAGCAGCGCCAACAGCGGTTGAAAGATCAGGTTGACGCCCGCATCGCCGCGGCAACGGACATGCGCGGCATTGTGATGGTGTTCACCGGCAACGGTAAAGGCAAAACCACCGCGGCTTTCGGCACGGCTACGCGGGCGGTCGGTCATGGCAAGCGCGTCGGCGTGATTCAGTTTATCAAAGGCGAATGGCCAAACGGTGAACGCCAGCTGCTGGAGCCGCAGGGCGTGGAGTTTCAGGTGATGGCCACCGGTTTTACCTGGGAAACACAGAGCCGGGAAACGGACAGCGTCGCCTGCGCGGAAGTGTGGCAACATGGCCTGCGCATGCTGGCTGATGCGCGTCTCGATCTGGTGATTCTGGATGAGCTAACTTACATGGTGAGTTACGATTACTTGCCGCTGGACGCGCTGCTCACGGCATTACGGCAACGCCCCGCTCATCAGAGCGTGATCATTACCGGCCGCGGCTGCCATCGTGACATTCTGGAACTGGCGGATACGGTGACGGAGATGCGACCGGTCAAACATGCGTTTGATGCCGGCATTCAGGCACAGCAGGGAATTGACTGGTAAAAAAAGGCGCCCCGAAGGCGCCTTTTTTGTTATCCGCGTTTGCTGTTGCTGTTAGTGCGACGCGAACCGCTGCTGACATTGCTGTGACGTTTCACCGCCCGGCGAATCTGGTTCGCCTTGGTGCGACGGCGATCTTTTTCTACCGCCACCTTGGTGACCGTTTCCGCAGGCAGATCCACCAGCTCGCGCAAATAGTTAATTGGCGGCAGCTCCAGTTCGGTCCAGCCACCGCGTGGCAGACCTTTTGGCAATGGAATATCGCCATAACGCACGCGAATCAGACGGCTAACCTGTACACCCACGGCTTCCCACAGGCGGCGCACTTCACGGTTACGGCCTTCGGTCAATGTGACGTTGTACCACTGGTTGATGCCTTCACCGCCGGCAAACTTGATGGTTTTGAATGCTGCCGGACCATCTTCCAGTTGCACACCGCGGCTCAGCTGGCGAATTTTATCATCGTCAACCTGGCCAAAAACGCGTACCGCATATTCACGCTCAACTTCACGACTTGGGTGCATCAGGCGATTGGCCAGCTCACCATCGGTGGTGAACAGCAACAGACCACAGGTGTTAACATCGAGACGCCCCACCGCTACCCAGCGCGCGCCGCGCAGGCGTGGCAGGCGATCGAATACGGTTGGGCGACCTTCGGGATCGTTGCGCGTGCACAGCTCGCCTTCCGGCTTATAGTAAGCGAGCACACGGCACACTTCCGTGGCCGATTCGGTGATGGCAACAATGTGCCCATCAATACGGATTTTCATCGATTTGTCGACTTCAACGCGATCGCCGAGGGTGGCAATTTTGCCATCGACGCTGACGCGTCCGGCGCTGATCATCGTTTCAATTTCGCGTCGTGAGCCATGGCCCGCGCGCGCTAAAACTTTTTGTAACTTTTCGCTCATTGAGCTGCCTCGCTGTCGCCTTCACAGGCGTCGTGGAAAAAACATTCAGGCAATTTTGGTCATTCCGCAGGAATTAACGCCGGGGATTGCACACCGCACTCTGATCGCGGCGAATCGTCGCTCTGCGCAGAGGCGGCATATTCTATACCAGTTAACTGCATAAAGCTGTGAAATCTTCACCCTGTGGTTAATGTCTGCGTAACGGCTCGCGCCGCATCAGTTTATTGATTCAATTATCGCGTAATTAACCGCATGGATTATTTTCAACAAATAAATATTATCGATAATTATCGATATAGTCTTATTTACAAGAATGCGTACTGCGCTAGGATTTGGCTGGAAAATTAACACCAGGGAAATAGTCGTTACAGCAACCCGTAATATATAGACCGCCCGCGCAGGCTGAATATCTGCACGCTTATTTTTTAATAATTATCTCACAACAGCAATTAAAAGGATTCAGGATGAACATGTTTTCCTGTTCGGCACTGCTACGCAAAGGAACGCTATTAGCTCTCTTTTTTACACCCCCATCCATGGCGCTGATCGAAATACGTGACGGCTTTGTTTACGGTCCTTCTGCGCCCTATGATGACTATGTAAAATGGAACAACCCGGCGCTGCTCGATTTCCACTTTTCTCATATTCGTTCAATACGCAGCGTCGCGCCTGAGGGTGAACACGGCTCCGTCACCGTGTTTCTCAACGAAACGTTAGTGTCAGGTGCGGATGGCACAGCCATCGATCTCACCGCTCAGGACCACAGTTTCCTGGTCGGCCCCTGGCTGGATGTTAACAACAGTACGGTAACCAGCAATCGCGACAGCGTGGTGAAATTAGACGAGCGCGGCATTATTCGCATGGACAATGGAAAAATCATTGCAGGGGAAAATGGCGAGCATGGTGTTGAATTACGCAGCGGATATATGACGTTAACCAATGGCAGTGAAATTATCGGCAACGATGTCGGTTTATTATGGGGAGGCGGCTATTACCCAAACCAGCCTAATACATCAATTGGTGTTGACAAGGGATCGATTATCTCAGGACGGAATGGTCCGGCTGTACGCGTTGAGGATAATATAAAACACATCAAATATCTCAACATGACGAATGACAGCAAATTAATCTCCGGCACCGACACGATTGTCGAAGCGGTGGGTGAAAATACCCTGCTTGATATTCTGTTCAGAAATACCACCATTGAAGGCGATGTGGTTGCCCGTAATGGTGCAGAAATGCTGTTGTGGCTCGATCGCAACGCAAATTTTACTGGCAACGTACGGAATGCCACGCACATGACCTTAAGTCGCAACAGCACCTGGTATCTACCCGCCGACAATGATTTACAACAGCTTGAACTGGATGCCGACAGCAAAATTGTGTTTGGTGACGGTTCCGCACCGCGTACCCTGACGGCCAACGACCTCTACGGTGGTGGCCATTTTTATATGAACGCCTGGACAGCCGACAACCGCAGCGATTTTCTGCGCATCAATAATCGCGCCACCGGCGACTATTATCTGCATTTCACGCATCAGGGCAGCGAGCCGGGTAAGAATAACCAGCCTCTTAATGTGGCGCATATCGCCGGAGGCGATGCCTCATTTTATCTTCCGGGCGGCAGCGTTGATTTAGGCACCTGGCAATACACGCTGGTACAACAGGATCAGGATTACTTCCTCTGCCAGAACAGCGTCACCTGCCTGACTGGCGAACCGGTTACTCCTGAAGAACCTGAGGAGCCGGGTAAGCCGGAAGAACCCGAGGAGCCGGTTAAACCTGTTGAACCAGAAAAGCCTGTCGATCCCTGCGCGCACGGCGGCTGTGTAACCACACCCTCTACCGATGCTCTGATTGCCATGGGTGTCGCACCGCGAATGATCTTTAATGCGCATCTGCCCGCCTGGCGAACCCGCAGCGGCGACACCGGCGGCGTTAAGCGACAGCAGGAGCAGGTTAATGCTCGTTTCCTCGGCGGTACCCGTCGTTATCAGGGCGCGGCTAACAGCGAATGGAAAATGCAGAGCCGTGGCGTGGAAGTGGCAATCAATACACCCTTTGCTTTTGAAGGAGGAGAAGCTTATTTCGGGCCGGTTGCTACCTTCTCTTCGCAGACCCTTACCGATCGTCGTGGTGCAAACGGTCAGGTTGACAGCTGGGGTATTGGCCTGGAGGCCAGCTGGGTATTCGACAATGGCGCCTGGATCGATACGCTGCTGACCACCAGCCGATATGACCATCGGCTGGGTACCCGAATGAGCAGCGGCACAGAGGTAAGCGGAGAATGGGCTCGTCAGGGTTTTGGCGCCGCGCTGGAGTCAGGTTATCGCATTGCCACCACCGGTGCCGTGTGGCTCGAGCCCTATGCCCGGCTGACCGCCTTCACCGCTGACAGCAAAAATGTGGCGTTGGATAACGGCATGCGGGCGCATTTCAGTCGTGACCGTTCGCTAATGGGTGAAGCGGGCCTCTATGTAGGAGGAACGTTGCAGCTGGCTTCTCTACCGGTTACGCCCTGGCTTAAAGCGGCCATGAGTTATGAAACGCTAAAAGGCAAGGACACGGTGATCAACGATCGTTATCACTTTGATAACGACTTTAGCGGCGCGTCTGCCACCTATGCCGCCGGCGTTTCATTAGCCGTGAGCGATACGACGCGTCTGTTCGGAGAAATTGGCGGTCAAAAAGGCGCCTCAATATCCGCTCCGCTTAAC
The DNA here is from genome assembly GCF_051851875.1 of Duffyella sp. Ts4. Lineage (NCBI taxonomy): Bacteria > Pseudomonadati > Pseudomonadota > Gammaproteobacteria > Enterobacterales > Erwiniaceae > Duffyella > Duffyella sp. Ts4. The sequence continues at coordinate 318,066 of NZ_JBLYPN010000001.1, forward strand.
GCATCGCTTGGCGTGAACATCGCGTTTTAATCGCTCACTTGTCGTTTGACGCAAGGTTTCTCAACCTGACGCTGAGCCACGGTTTCCTTCTGCCTGCGGCCTGAATGACTGTCAGCTCGCAGGCAGACCAGGATTTTCCTCATAAAACAAGGAATTGTAATATTAATCAGCAAAAGACACTGCAAAAAACAACCCTAAAAGCAGCTTATAACGCCTTAAGCTATATTTTCTGTTTTATCCTGACACCGGCAGTGAAATTTTCAGCTCAAGTAATTCATGGATTAACTTAACTCTATATCATTAATATTATTTGATTCTTCTCCTTTTGAATTACGTTGTCGAATTAATTAATCAGTGTATTATTCAATCACTGATGCGCAAAGGTTTAATGACTTAACTAAAATATAAACTCCGCATTATTAAAATAATTAAAATAACTTATTTTTAACAAAAAATATCATCTGCCGGACTGGATGAAATAATCTGCAATTGACTGCCCACTTAATATGCCATGAGTCTTCACCAGGGATTTTTCGGCATATAACACTAACGATGTGAACACCATGAAAACACTGCCATTATTGTCAGTAGTAGCTGCGCTATTACTCAGTGGCTGCTCAGTGGGAAAATATGAGTACAGCCGGGAAGCGATGGAACGCGTTGATATGAGCGTAACGGGTATACCGACCATTCTGGGCCTCGGCACAATGGGGACCAGCATACCGCTCACGCCTGAATACAGCCTGACCGCTGCGCACGTGGCGAAGTTCGCCGTGCAGCGCGTAAAGGCCTACCATCCCTATTGCGATCTGGCGATCATTTATCATAAAAACGATTTGAAAACGCTGCCCGCTTTTCGTGCCGGTAAGCCGGGTGACGCGGTCAAAATGTTTGGCTACAGCTTTTATTCTGCCATGCCGGTCGAGTCCAGCGGCGTTAATTTAGCGCGCACCGGCATTCGCAATGAGTGGAATAAAAGTCCCTGCATTGCTATGGCGTCAAACGCTGGCGTGGTGCAGGGTATGTCCGGCGGCGCGGTATATAACAGCGATAACACCGTTGCGGGCGTGATTATTGGTTATTCACGTGAAATTAAAAGTCGTCGCCGCGATCAGCCAGTGCTGAAAGATGTCTCGCTCTATATTCCTTATAGCGACTTCTCGAAATGGCTGGCGCGCGAAACCACTTCCTGAATAATCATTAATACAACAAGCAGGCGCATTATTGCTTAAAAACAATAATGCGCCGCGTATTTATTCAAACGGTTTTGTCGGGCCTACGCCTTCGCGAATGATCTCCGGTGCGTCACCGGTGAGATCGATTACCGTAGTCGGATGCTGGCCAATCGCCCCGCCATCGATAATTAAATCCACCACTTTGCCTATGCTGTGCTGAATATCTTCGGGATCGGACTCGGTAAAATCATTGCCTGGCAACATTAACGAGGTCGACATCATCGGCTCGTTTAGCGCCTCCAGCAGCGCCAGCGCAATAGCGTTTGAAGGCACGCGTAATCCAATGGTTTTACGCTTGTCATTCATTAACCGCCGCGGCACCTCTTTCGTCGCCTTGAGGATAAAGGTATAGCTGCCCGGCGTATTATTTTTAATCAGTCTGAATGCACTGTTATCAACATAGGCGTAGGTCGACAGCTCAGAGAGATCGCGACACATCAGGGTGAAGTGATGGTTACCATCCAGCTGGCGAATACGGCAGATACGCTCCATAGCATTTTTGTCTTCCAGACGGCAGCCCAGCGCGTAGCCGGAATCCGTTGGGTAGACGATCACGCCGCCTTTAGTGAGGTATTCCACCGCCTGTTTAATCAGACGTGATTGGGGATTCTCGGGATGTACGGGAAAAAGTTGACTCATAATATCCTCTTGTCACTGTGCCATATCGACCAGCTGTGGCGTGATATGTGGATGGCGCGTCCAGACTGGCTCCACACCACCGGGCAACCACAGTTTTCGACCCAGCTCGATCCACGGGCAAGGTTGATGAAAATCGGAACCTTGCGAAGCGGCCAGGTCATGATCTCTGGCGTAGACCGCCAGTTGGCTACGTTCATTGGGCGGTTGCTGACACTGCGCGACTTCCATCGCATCGCCGCCGCTCAGGGTAAATTGGGCGATCAAACGCTTAAGCCATTTTGCTGAGAGTCCGTAGCGGCCAGGGTGCGCCAGTACCGCGCAGCCGCCTGAATGATGAATAGCATCAATGGCTTGTTTCATTGTACACCACTCTGGCGGCACGTAACCGGTTTTGCCCCTGGCCAGATAATTTTTAAACACTTGCGCCATATTCTCCGCTTTTCCCTGCTCGATTAAAAAGCGGGCGAAATGGCCACGGGTGATATTTTCGCCCTGAGCCAGCCGCTGCGCGCCAGCAAGCGCATCCGGTATGCGCGCCTTCTCCAGCCGCTCAGCAATACGTTCAGCCCGCTGCCAACGCGTGCTGGCCTGCCCGGCAAGAAATGCGGTCAGCGCAGGATGGGCGATATCCATGCCCAACCCGACAATGTGTATCTCATGATTCTCCCATAGCGTGGACGCCTCAACGCCAGCAACGATATGCAACGGCAGGTCGCTCTGCTGCACCGCTGCGCGAGCGGGTACGACCCCGGCGACGGTATCGTGATCGGTGATCGCCAGCACACCTACTCGCATGTCCACCGCACGTTGCACCAGCGCTTCCGGGCTTAGCAGGCCATCGGAGGCGGTGGTATGGCTGTGCAGATCGTATAAAGGAAAGGTGCTATTGGGGATTGAAGCGGTCAAAGGTACTCCGGAAATCGTGGCAAACAACTGACATGATAACCAAAGCTGGCCGTCAGAGAAAAAGAGTATTGACATTTTTCCGCTGAACCAGTTAACTAGTACACAAGTTCACACGTATGGGGTGTTAATCATGGCTCAGTTTGGTACGTCTTTAAATGGTTGGTGGCGCGCTTCTCCCGAATCAGGGCGACGTCGTCATGCACATTTCGCGTAACTGCCGTGCAGACACCCAGCCCGCTTAAGCGGGCTTTTTTTTGAGTGAAATTCAGAGAAATCATCATGCCAAATGCGAAACCTACAGTGAAGTTGATTACCGGGAATGCGCCTTATCGCGAAGATCCGGCCGCGGTATTCCATCAGTTATGCGGCGCACGTCCGGCAAGCCTGCTGCTTGAGTCAGCGGATATTGACAGCAAACATAATTTAAAAAGCCTGCTGATCGTCGACAGCGCGCTGCGGATTACCGCGCTGGACAACGTGGTCACCCTTCAGGCCCTGTCTGAAAATGGCCGCGCGCTGCTGCCGCTGCTGGATGCCGCGCTGCCAGTCAGCGTCATCAATCAGCCCCGCCCTGATGGCCGTGAACTGCGTTTCCCTGCCGTTGAGGACGTTCAGGATGAAGATTCTCGTCTGCAGTCGCTGTCGGTGTTTGATGCCCTGCGCCTGCTGCCGCAGTTAGTGAATACGCCTGAAGATGAGCGCGAAGCGATGCTGCTCGGCGGCCTGTTCGCCTACGATCTGGTCGCTGGCTTTGAGTCCCTGCCCGCGCTGGATAACCACCAGCGCTGCCCGGATTTCTGCTTCTATCTGGCCGAAACCCTACTGGTGATCGACCATCAGAGCCGCAGCGCACGTTTACAGGCGAGTCTGTTTACACCGTCTACTCATGAGTTTCAACGTTTGCAGGGCCGCATCGAGCAGCTGCACGGACAGATGCTGCAACCGGCGCCCGCATTGCCGGTGCAACAGGTGGAAAGCATGACGCTGAACTGCAGCCAGAGCGATGAAGCCTACTGTGATGTCGTACGCAATATGCAGCAGGCGATTCGCGTGGGTGAGATTTTTCAGGTCGTGCCCTCACGCCGCTTCTCACTGCCTTGCCCTTCTCCGCTGGCGGCTTATGACACACTGAAGCGCAGCAACCCAAGCCCGTACATGTTCTTTATGCAGGACAATGACTTCACGCTGTTCGGCGCCTCGCCTGAAAGCTCACTGAAATATGACGCGCAGTCGCGGCAGATTGAAATCTACCCCATCGCCGGTTCACGCCCACGGGGCCGTCATGCCGATGGTTCACTCGATCGCGATCTCGACAGCCGCATTGAGCTGGAAATGCGTACCGATCATAAAGAGCTGGCTGAACACCTGATGCTGGTTGATCTGGCGCGCAACGATCTGGCCCGTATCTGTGAACCCGGCAGCCGCTATGTTGCCGACCTGACTAAAGTCGATCGTTACTCTTTTATTATGCATCTGGTTTCACGCGTGGTCGGTACGCTGCGTAACGATCTGGATGTACTGCACGCCTATCGCGCCTGTATGAACATGGGCACGCTAAGCGGTGCACCAAAGGTTCGCGCCATGCAGTTAATTGCTGCTGCTGAAGGCACACGACGCGGCAGCTACGGCGGCGCAGTGGGCTACTTTACCGCCAGTGGCGATCTCGACACCTGTATCGTGATTCGCTCCGCCTATGTTGAAGATGGCATCGCCACCGTACAGGCTGGCGCTGGCGTGGTGCTTGACTCCAATCCGCAGGCGGAAGCCGATGAGAGCCGTAATAAAGCCCGCGCCGTGCTGCGCGCCATCGCTACCGCCCATCACTGCAAGGAGATCTTCTGATGGCCGATATCTTACTGCTCGATAATATCGACTCCTTTACCTATAACCTCGTCGACCAGTTACGCACCTTCGGCCATAACGTGGTGATTTATCGCAACAGCGTGCCGGCAGAAACGTTAATTGAACGTCTGCAGCACATGGAAAATCCAATACTGATGCTGTCGCCTGGTCCCGGCGCACCGGCAGACGCGGGCTGCATGCCTGAGCTTCTACAACGCCTGCGCGGCGAACTGCCGATTATCGGTATCTGCCTCGGTCATCAGGCGATTGTCGAAGCCTATGGCGGCCATGTTGGCCAGGCGGGCGAAATTCTGCATGGCAAAGCCTCAGCCGTGACCCATGACGACAGCGCCATGTTTGTCGGGCTGCCTAATCCGCTGCCGGTGGCGCGTTATCACTCGCTGGTTGGCAGCAACACGCCACAGGAACTCACGGTGAATGCCACCTTTAACGGCATGGTGATGGCGGTGCGTCATGAAGGCGATCGCGTCTGCGGCTTCCAGTTCCACCCGGAATCGATATTGACCACGCACGGCGCAACCCTGCTGGAACAGACTTTAGCCTGGGCACTGGCGTAACAAGGAGAAGCACATGCAAAACTTACTGGAGAAGCTTTACCAGGCGCAAACCCTTACTCAGGATGAGAGCCACCAGCTGTTTAGCGCGATTATCAGTGGTCAGCTGGAGCCTACTCAGCTGGCAGGTGCGCTGGTTGCCATGAAGGTGCGCGGCGAAAGGCCGGAAGAAATCGCCGGTGCGGCGTCAGCGCTGCTGGCGGATGCCAAACCTTTTCCCCGTCCCGATTACGCTTTTGCGGATATCGTTGGCACCGGCGGCGACGGCAGCAACAGTATCAATATTTCCACCGCCAGCGCCTTTGTTGCCGCTGCCTGTGGCCTGAAGGTGGCGAAACATGGCAACCGCAGCGTGTCCAGCAAATCCGGTTCCTCCGACCTGCTGGCCGCGTTTGGCATCAGCCTGGATTTGCCTGCTGAGCAGGCGCGCCAGGCGCTGGACGATCTCAACGTCTGTTTTTTGTTTGCGCCGCAGTATCACAGTGGCTTCCGTCATGCGATGCCGGTACGTCAGCAGCTGAAAACGCGGACGCTGTTTAACGTACTTGGCCCGTTGATCAACCCGGCTCGTCCGCCGCTGGCGGTGATCGGTGTTTACAGCCCGGAACTGGTGCTGCCGATTGCACAGACGTTGCGCGTTCTCGGCTATCATCGCGCGGCGGTGGTACACGGTGGCGGCATGGATGAAGTGGCAGTGCACAGCGCAACCTTAGTAGCAGAGCTGCGCGAAGGTGAAATCACCAGCTATCAGCTCTCGCCGGAAGACTTTGGCTGCAGCATGCACAGCCAGGATGCGCTGGCAGGCGGCACGCCGGAAGAAAATCGTGACATTCTCACACGTTTACTTCAGGGTAATGGCGACCTCGCACACGAGGAAGCCGTCGCCGTTAACGTCGCGATGCTTTTAAAAGTTTTTGGACATGAAGACCTGCGCGAAAACGCTCAGCGTGCGCTGGCTGTTATCCGTAGCGGCCAACCTTATGAGCGTGTTACCGCGCTGGCAGCCAGGAGAGGTTAATCATGCAGGACACCGTACTGACAAAAATCGTGCAGGATAAGGCCATTTGGGTCAATGCACGTCGGGCACAACAGCCTTTAGCCTCGTTCCAGAATGCGATCACCCCCGCCACGCGCCACTTTTATGAAGCGCTTAAGGGCACGCGCACCGTATTTATTCTGGAATGCAAAAAAGCATCGCCTTCCAAAGGCGTTATCCGCGAGGATTTCGATCCTGCCGCCATTGCTGACGTCTACCGTCATTACGCTTCTGCCGTGTCGGTCTTAACCGACGAAAAATATTTCCAGGGCAGCTTTGATTTCCTGCCGGTGGTAAGCGCCGCGCTGACGCAACCGGTGCTGTGCAAAGACTTCATCATTGATCCTTACCAGATTTATCTGGCGCGTCACTATCAGGCCGATGCCATTCTGCTGATGCTGTCGGTGCTGAATGATGACGAGTATCGCCAGCTTGCCGCCGTGGCGCACAGCCTGAACATGGGCGTGCTGACCGAAGTAAGCAATGAAGAAGAGCTGGAGCGCGCGATTGCACTGGAAGCAAAAGTGGTGGGCATCAATAATCGCGATCTGCGCGATCTGTCGATCGATCTCAATCGCACCCGCGAACTGGCGCCGCGCCTTTCTCATGGCGTGACGGTGATCAGCGAATCGGGCATCAATACCTATGCGCAAATCCGCGAGTTGAGCAATTTTGCCAACGGTTTCCTGATCGGCTCAGCGCTGATGGCAGAACAGGATCTGCACGCCGCCGTGCGCCGCGTGCTGACCGGCGAAAACAAAGTGTGCGGCCTGACCCGGACGGAAGATGCGCAAACCGCGCATGCGGCCGGGGCCATTTTCGGTGGCCTGATTTTTGCCGCGGGTTCACCGCGCCAGATTGATGTCAGCCAGGCTGCGCGCGTGATTGCCGCGGCGCCGCTGAAATATGTTGGCGTATTCCGCAATGCGCCTGTTGAAGAAGTGGCGCAGGTGGCCCGCGAGCTGGGCCTTGCTGCGGTGCAGCTGCACGGTGATGAAGATCGTGACTTTGTGGCTGCTCTGCGCGACATACTGCCCGTCAGCACGCAGATCTGGAAGGCGTTCAGCGTCAAAGAGACCTTGCCTGCGCGCGACTGGCCACACGTCGATCGCTACGTGCTGGATAACGGCGCCGGCGGCAGCGGCCAACGCTTCGACTGGAATCTGCTGCAGGGTGAAAAGCTGGACAACGTTCTGTTGGCAGGCGGACTGGCCGCCGACAATGCGGTCTCTGCCGCCCAGTTGGGCTGTGCCGGCCTGGACTTTAACTCCGGCGTTGAAAGCGCACCCGGCATCAAAGATCACAGCAAACTTGCCGCCGTGTTTCAAACACTGCGCGCCTACTGATTCATCGGGGCGGCGGCGATCGCCCCGAACTGAGAAAGGGAGACATAATGACGCTTTTAAATCCATGGTTTGGTGAGTACGGCGGCATGTTCGTACCACAAATTCTTATGCCGGCGCTCAATCAGCTTGAAGCGGCGTTTGTTGAGGCGCAGCAGGATCCTGCGTTTCAGGCGGAGTTCACCGATCTGCTGAAAAACTATGCCGGTCGCCCTACCGCGCTGACGCTCTGTCAGAATCTGACCAAAGGCACCAAAACCCGCCTCTATCTGAAACGTGAAGATCTGCTGCACGGCGGCGCGCACAAAACTAACCAGGTGCTGGGTCAGGCGCTGTTAGCGAAGCGCATGGGCAAAAAAGAGATCATCGCAGAGACCGGCGCCGGTCAGCACGGCGTGGCATCAGCGCTGGCCTGCGCACTGCTCGGCCTGAAGTGCCGCATTTATATGGGCGCGAAAGATATTGAACGTCAGTCGCCTAACGTTTTCCGTATGCGGCTGATGGGCGCGGAAGTTATTCCGGTACACAGTGGTTCCGCCACGCTGAAAGATGCCTGTAACGAAGCGCTGCGCGACTGGTCCGGCAGCTATGAAACGTCACATTACATGCTCGGCACCGCCGCTGGTCCGCATCCTTTCCCGACCATCGTGCGCGAATTCCAGCGCATGATCGGCGAAGAGACCAAAGCGCAGATTCTGGAAAAAGAGGGCCGTCTGCCTGATGCGCTGCTGGCCTGCGTGGGCGGTGGTTCCAATGCCATCGGTATGTTTGCTGATTTCATCGACGATACAGAGGTTAAGCTGATCGGCATTGAGCCCGGCGGACACGGCATTGAAAGCGGTGAGCACGGCGCGCCGCTCAAGCATGGCCGTACCGGCATCTATTTCGGCATGAAAGCGCCGATGATGCAGACCGAAGATGGTCAGATCGAAGAGTCTTATTCGATTTCAGCTGGCCTGGACTTTCCGTCGGTAGGACCGCAGCACGCGCACCTCAACAGTATTGGTCGCGCAGACTACGTTTCGATCACCGATACCGAAGCGCTGGACGCGTTCAAGCTACTTTGCCGCTCAGAGGGGATTATTCCGGCGCTGGAATCGTCGCATGCGCTGGCACATGCGCTGAAAATGATACATGCCGAACCGGAGAAAGAGCAGCTGCTGGTGGTTAATCTCTCCGGCCGCGGTGATAAAGACATCTTCACCGTTCACGACATTCTGACCGCGCAGGGAGAAATCTGATGGAGCGTTATCAGCAACTGTTTAACCGCCTTGCCGAACGCAAGGAAGGTGCCTTTGTGCCCTTTGTTACCCTCGGCGATCCCTCTCCGGAACTGTCGCTGCAGATTATCGACGCGCTGGTCGCGGGCGGTGCCGATGCGCTGGAGCTGGGCATTCCCTTCTCCGATCCGCTGGCTGATGGCCCAACCATTCAGAATGCCACGCTGCGCGCCTTCGCTTCCGGTACCACGCCAGCGCGCTGCTTCGAGATGCTGGCCACAGTAAGGCAGAAGTATCCCGATCTGCCAATCGGCCTGCTGATGTACGCCAACCTGGTGTTCACCAACGGCGTTGACAGTTTTTATGCCCGCTGTGCGGAAGTGGGTGTCGATTCCGTTCTGGTGGCCGACGTGCCGGTGGAACAGTCTGCGCCTTTCCGCGAAGCAGCGATGAAGCACAACGTGGCACCAATTTTCATCTGCCCGCCGAATGCTGATGACGATTTGCTGCGTGAAATCGCCTCGCACGGCCGCGGCTACACCTATCTGCTGTCGCGAGCGGGCGTCACCGGCGCAGAAAATCGCGCTCAGTTGCCGTTGAAGCATCTGGTCGACAAGCTGAAAGAGTACAATGCGGCGCCTTCTCTGCAGGGATTTGGTATTTCTGAACCTTCGCAGGTCAAAGAGGCGATTGCGCTGGGTGCCGCAGGTGCGATCTCCGGCTCGGCTATCGTAAAAATCATCGAAAAACATCATGCCACGCCGGATGTGATGCTGGCTGAACTGCAGCAGTTTGTCAGCAACCTGAAGGCAGCCACGCGTCAATAATAATCTGTGCCTTATCGCTGGATAAGGCACTCTTTCCCCTCTCTTTTATTTTCTTCCGCCATTTGTAGTTCCGCCAATCCTGAACCACACTTAGGACGCATTCACCGCCCGGTGAAGCGTGACCAATGATTATGACAGGGAGATAAAATAATGAAGATGGTTAAAGTCCTGGCAAGCGCAGCAATGGCAGCAGTAGTGGCATTAACGTTAAGTGCCTGTGCCCCAACACCAACCAAAGAAGGCACTGGCGGTTATATCGATGACACCGTGGTAACCACCAAAGTTAAAACCCAGCTGTTGGGCGATGACGCGCTGAAAGCACGCGAAATCAACGTTGAGACCTTCAAAGGCCGTGTGCAGCTGAGCGGTTTTGTTTCCTCGCCACAGATGGCGCGTCACGCGGTGGAAGTAACCCGTAGCGTACCTGGCGTGAAATCTGTTGTGAACAACATGCAGGTTAAATAAGTTTAGCGATCAACCGGGCCCTGCGGCCCGGTTTTTTTATGTTCAGAAGCGGTAACCGACGCCAAAGAAAAATACCCATGGATCGATGCGCATATTAATGTTCTTCTGCTGTCCATTGGCCTTGAATTTCACTTCCGTATCGATGTCCATGTACCAGACAGAGGCGTTGATCATCCAGTTGTCATCGACCTTATAATCCAGCCCCGCCTGACCCGCCATACCCCAGGAATCTTTGACGCTTAAATCGCTGAGCCCGGCATCACGTCCGGTCTGATTAAAATCAGCGTCATAAAACGTGGTGTAGTTAATACCGGCGCCGACATATGGACGCAGCTTGCTGGCGCTGTCAAAGAAGTAGTATTGCGCCATCAACGTCGGCGGCAGCTGACGAACGGTAGCCAGCGTGCCGGTAGCGGCTAAGCCGACCTTATGACGAAATGGCGTGGCGGCCAGCAGCTCAACACCAATATTATCGGTGGCCATCCAGGTAAAGGTCAGGCCAAGCTGCGTATTGTTATCGACGTCAAACGAGCCCAGCCCCATGACGTTATCAGAACCCTCGGTTGGCCTTACGGTTGCGCTGCCTGCGCGCATAAAAAAATCACCTTCCTGATGTGCACTCGCGACAATCGGCATTGCCGCCACCATAGCCAATGCAAGGGCTGCCAGTTTCATAACCACTCCTGTTTTCTCTTCGGGAAGCGGGCCACCGCCCAGACGATGCACCCGTGTTTTCAGCGGCCTCTTTTTTACAATGAAAACGGGCAAAGATCATGCGGAGAACGTCTTCTATTCTGCTTAAAAAACAATGATTTGATCTGGATCAAAAACGCCATCATCCTGAGGTCCGGTAAACCCCTGTTGTGCGCATTATTCTGCTGATAGCCAGCGGAGAACCGATTATCGCGGGCGCAGACCGCAGCGGCTTTTCACATTTGCGGAAAGTTATGTAAGTCGGGGTGCCAGCATCCCCTCAGACCATGTACAATCGCCGGGTTAATTAACCCGGTTTTTCCAAGGAGAGTACATGTCTATCACGGCGGGTTCGCTATACCGTGACACAGGAAATTTTTTCCGCGATCAGCTGGTAACCATCGTGCTGATGGCCCTGCTGACCTCATTCATTACGGTGATCGTCGGTCACGCCCTGACGCCCAACGCCGAGCAGCTTTCCCTGCTGGCTGAAGGCAGCAGCGACAGCGCCAGTTCGCTGTTTGAAATGGTGCAGAATATGTCTCCTGAACAGCAAAGCGTGCTGCTGCGCACCTCGGCTGCCGGTACCTTTGCGTCGTTGATCGGCAATACGCTGCTGCTTGGTGGCATGCTGTGTTTGATTCCAATGGCATCGTCACAGAAGCGCGTCAGCGCGCTGCGCGCCATCGGCACGGCGGCGCCGCTGCTGCCTAAGCTGCTGCTGCAGACCTTTCTGATCACCCTGCTGGTGCAGCTGGGATTCATGGCGGTATTTGTGCCGGGGGTCATTCTGGCGATTCTCTTTTCGCTGGCGCCGGTTATGCTGGCCAACGATAAGCTGGGCGTGTTTGGCTCACTCAAGGCCAGCAGCAAGCTGGCGTGGCGCAACGTGAAGCTCATCGCGCCGGCCATCATGTTATGGCTGCTGGCAAAAGTCGCCATCATGCTCTTCTTTTCCACGCTGACGCTGCTGCCTGCTAACGTCTCAGCGGTGGTGCTGAACGCGCTGGGCAATCTGGTTTCCGCCCTGCTGGTTATCTATCTGTACCGTCTCTATATGCTGGTACGTTAATGCACAGGCGGCGCCCGCTGCGCCGCCCCTACTCTGGACGCGCTATGAAGCAGTTACTCGATTTCCTTCCGCTGGTGGTGTTTTTTGTCTTTTACAAAATGTACGACATTTTTGTCGCCTCGGGCGCACTGATCGTCGCCACCGGTCTGGCTCTGGTCGCCAGCTGGATCCTGTTCCGTAAAGTTGAAAAAATGACCATCGTGACCTTTGTGCTGGTCGCGGTGTTTGGCACCCTGACGCTGGTATTCCACAACGATGAGTTCATCAAGTGGAAAGTGACGGTGATCTACAGCCTGTTTGCGCTGGCGCTGCTGTTCAGCCAGTTCTTTATGCAGAAGCCCCTGATTCAGACCATGCTGGGCAAAGAGCTGCAGTTACCCACCCACGCCTGGCGTCGGTTGAACGTTGCCTGGGCAATTTTCTTTCTCGCCTGTGGCGTTGCCAATATTTATGTCGCGTTCTGGCTGCCGCAAGAAGTGTGGGTTAATTTTAAAGTCTTTGGCCTGACCGGTTTGACCCTGCTGTTTACCCTGCTGAGCGGCATCTATATCTACCGCCTGATGCCGCAGGAACAAAAATAAGCCAGCGGCTTTTGATACGTGAACCCTAAGGGAGCCATCAGGCTCCTTTTTTTATTCTGGCCTAAAAAAACGTTTAACTGCGGTAAAAACATACACGCGTTGAGTGCGCGGGCAATCTGTGTTTTTCCAGGAAGTCACGAAGAACAGGCACCGCTGCAAGGTCATTATTACGCCCCTGGCCCGGATATTTTATTCATGAAGTCATTAAAGCGTCCCGCAGGCAGGCCGATAATCTGCTCACTTAGTCGTGGATAAATTGACAATTTTTTCAATAGTGAGTGACACCATGTTCAAAAATCTTCCTGTGCGGATCAAATTTATTATTTCTTTTGGCTCAGTCGCGACGCTATTACTGGTACTTTGCAGCACTTTTTACCTTAACTTTTCGCGCATTGTTGATTCCAACTACTGGAACGTTCACACCTGGCGCGTAATTGATGAGAGCAGATCGCTGGCCCAGAACCTGGTCAATATGGAAACTGGTTTACGCGGCTATGCATTAAACGGTAAAGAAGAGATGCTCGATCCCTGGACTGAAGGTCAAAAAGCCTTTACTCAGCATATTGCGCAGGCAAAATCGTTGACCTCTGATAACCCAAGGCAGCAGGCACGCCTGACGGCACTGGCGGCACAGCAACAGGCCTGGCAAAACTCATTTGTTACGCCTTTGCTCAATCATCGTCGGGCGCTTAATGCGGGCTCGTTATCTCATGACGCTTTTCTGGCCTCGTTTGAGGCAAATACCGGGAAGGCACAAATGGATGATATGCGAAAAATCATCGCTGATATCGCCACAGAAGAACAAGGTTTACTGCTTGTCCGCCAGACTGAAGTCGATACGCTGGAAAAGCAGACCACCCTTACTCTGATTGTGGGCGCATTGCTGGGGCTGGGCATCGCTTCTGCCCTCGGCTATCTGCTTGCACGTTCAATCACCGTGCCGTTGCATCAGGCAGTAAAAGCGGCGAAGGCCATTGCCGCAGGCGATCTCTCTACGGTACTGGTTGCTCAGTCTAAAGATGAAACAGGCATATTAATTTCGACGTTTGCGCTGATGCAGGCACAGCTTACTCAGGTCGTATCAGACATTCAGAGCGCCACAGCATCGATCGATAGCGCAGCAAAAGAGGTGGCGATGGGAAATAACGACCTTTCCAGTCGTACTGAACAGCAGGCCGCGTCGTTGGAAGAGACCTCAGCCAGCATGGAGCAGCTTACCGCCACGGTGCGGCAGAATGCATCCAATGCCCGGCACGCTACTGAACTCGCCTCCGATGCTTCCCGTATTGCCGAGCGCGGCGGTCATGTCGTGGGCCAGGTTGTTACCACAATGTCCGCTATTCATGACAGCTCAAAAAGCGTGGTAGATATCATCAGCACAATTGAGGGCATCGCATTCCAGACCAACATTCTGGCCCTTAATGCAGCGGTTGAAGCGGCAAGAGCTGGTGAACAGGGCCGTGGATTTGCCGTTGTTGCCACGGAAGTAAGGGCACTGGCACAACGCAGTGCCAACGCGGCCAGAGAAATCAAGGCGCTGATTGAAGCCTCAAATCTGCGTATTTCACAGGGGAGCGAGCTGGTCACGCGCGCCGGAGCAACCATGGGCGATATTGTCAATTCCATCAATAACGTTGCGCATATCATGTCCGATATCTTTACCGCATCCGGTGAGCAAGTTAATGGTATTGAGCATGTGAGCCTTGCGGTAAATCAGATGGATGAAGTAACGCAGCAGAATGCGGCCCTGGTTGAACAAGCAGCGGCCGCGGCAGCCTCGCTGGAAGAGCAGGCTGCGCAGTTAACCCGCACCACTGCTATTTTTAAAGTAGCCTGATTACAGGACTCAGCGTGGCGTTCCTACCTGCCCGGACAGCAGCCTTGCGAGTGCAGAATCACTGCTGTCCTTCTCCGGTTGGGTCAGGGCTGGATAATGGCGTAATAGAATGGCTGCCAAATCAGCAGTCGATACGTTTCACACCACTTTTGCGCTGACAGAATGTGTGAGCAGGATTGAAATTTTAGAGCAGCATTCATAGCGTTATCTTTTACTGCGCTGCTTTGTTACACCGAGCTTGATGGCTCAGCCTCTACCTCACATCGCTATCCGGCAAACCCGGATTGGTTTCCCCTGCAAAAGAGTTGAGCAATGAACAAAGATCGTAAAATGCCGCAAGGCGAAATGGTTATGCGCACCCTGGCGATGCCAGCTGATACCAATGCCAATGGCGATATTTTTGGCGGCTGGCTGATGGCGCAGATGGATATGGGCGGCGCGATCATGGCGAAGGAGATCGCTGAAGGTCGTGTGGTAACGGTGCGGGTGGACGGCATGAGTTTTCTTAAGCCGGTCGCCGTGGGTGATGTGGTGAGCTGTCACGCGACCTGTTTACGCACCGGCGGCAGTTCCATCACCATCAACGTGGAAGTGTGGATCAAGAAGGTCTCTTCTGAACCCATTGGCCAGACCTACTGTGCTACCGAAGCGGTGTTCATCTATGTTGCCGTGGACGAAGCGGGCAAATCGCGTCCGTTACCGGCGGATAAAAGCCACTTTACGGCTGAAACCGATCCTGCCTGAAACCGGGGCGGCAATGCCGCCCCTCTGCGTTACTCGACGCTCGCCCCGCCGTTGATCCGGAACACAATGTTCATGGTCATGTTCTGCCCGGGTTTGCCGCTCTGATAGCGCCACTTTTTCATCGCCTGCTTCACTTCACGCTCAAACATATTGCGCGGCTCAGCCGAAAGGATACGAATGTTGTCCACGCGGCCATCGCTGTCGACATCAAACTGCACGCGTACTTTTCCTTCGACCCGCAAGGCAGACGCACGCGCCGGATAAGCCGGTTTGCTGACGCTCAGCGCCTGTGGGCCTGTTGCCACGCTTTGCGACGGTGCAGGTGAAGGTTTAGGTGCCGTTTGCGGCTTGCTCTGCGTGGTGGGTGCCTTCTGATCAAACGGCGATGCAGCACGCGGCTCCGCAGGCTTAACCGGCTGCTTTGGCTTTACCGCCTCGTGCTTAACCGGTTTGGGCTTAGGTTTGGGTTTAGGCTTTGGCTCGGGTTTTGGAATCGGCACCGGCTCGGGTTTTGGCGGCTCGGGTGCAGGTTCCGGCACGGGCTCCGGCTCAGGTTGCGGCTCGGTAACGGGTTCAGGCGGCGGCTGTACGGCAGGCGCTGGCGCCGGCATCGGCTGAACTTCCGGCGCGACCATCGTGACGCTGATCGGTTGAGACGCTTTAGGCACTTCAATAACCTGGTGAAAAGATGCATAGAGCAAGCCTGCAATCACCGAGCCGTGAAGCGCAACGGAGAGCAATACCGGAAGAGAAAGTCGTTTGGGTAATGTCGAAGTCAGCGTCGTCATAACAATCTGGTTGATAGAGTGAGGCGATAATTTTAAATGCAAATAGCAATCAGTTTCAATAACATTAGGCCATCGCGGCCATAAAAGCGTTTCGTGCCCGGCAACGGCGCTTTCGCAGCGGCAATTTTATCTTTCAATTGCACTCTCGATCACGATGACTTACCGTGTCAGCCACATCATTTGATCCGACAGGAGTCACTCTGTGCTCTATGTAATTTATGCCGAAGATACCGCTGATTCACTGGAAAAACGCATGGCGGTTCGTCCGGCGCATCTGGCACGCCTGCAGCTGCTGCAGGACGAAGGCCGCGTGATCGCCGCAGGCCCGCTGCCCGCAGTGGACAGCAACGATCCAGGTGCCGCGGGCTTTACCGGCTCGGTGATTATTGCTGAATTTTCATCGCTGGAAGCGGCGCAATCCTGGGCGCAGGATGACCCTTATGTTGCGGCGGGCGTCTATAAACAGGTGGCCGTGAAGCCATTTAAACGTGTGATGTAATTCAGGGCGCTTCGGCGCCCTGATTATTAATGATGCTGTGAGATAAACAGAATGGAGCGTCGCTGCTGTTGCGCCAGCTGATGACGAACCGCATGAATCCGGCCATAGCGCCGCGATTGCCCTTCAACCCAGCGCGCACGCCGCCGTTGCACCTGCCGCATCATTCTCCAGCGCGCCACTTCATTCCTGCTTCTTCTCATCTGACTTTCTCCGCGATTTAATACGCGGCGCAGTATAGACCTTTCTTCGTCGTAACCAGATCGGATCTGTTATCGTAGTCATTGCCGCCAAAGGGTTCCTTAACCCGCAATCTGCACGTAAACTTCTCACATCAATGCGCGAACGGGATGTCCACGTAATGTCCACTTTTTTTACTTTTGTTAGCTGGTTACTGCTGTTTGGCTATTGGTTGCTGATTGCCGGTGTGACATTGCGCATTTTAATGAAGCGCCGGGCGGTCACCTCGGCGATGGCCTGGCTACTGATTATCTTTATCCTGCCGCTGGTGGGCATCATCGCCTATCTCTCATTCGGCGAACTGCACCTGGGTAAGGGTCGCGCCGAGCGCGCGCGGACTATGTGGCCCTCCACCGCCAAATGGCTGTCTGAGCTCAAGCAGAGCCACCATATTTTCGCGACCGAATACAGCGACGTGGCGCGTTCGCTGTTTCAGCTGTGTGAAAATCGCCAGGGCGTCGCCGGGGTGCGCGGCAATCAGCTGCAGCTGCTGACCAGCGCGGAAGAGACCATGGCGGCGCTAATTCGTGATATTCAGCTCGCCCGGCATAATATTGAGATGGTGTTTTACATCTGGCATCCCGGCGGTTTGGCCGACGAGGTTGCTGAATCGCTGATGGCGGCGTCGCGGCGCGGCGTGCATTGTCGACTGATGCTGGACTCTGCCGGCAGCGTGACCTTCTTCCGCAGCCCGATGGCCGCCATGATGCGCAATGCCGGCGTGGACGTGGTTGAAGCGTTACAGGTGAGCCTGCTGCGCGTATTTCTGCGCCGTATGGATCTGCGTCAGCATCGTAAAGTGGTGCTGATCGACAATTACATCGCCTATACCGGCAGCATGAACCTGGTCGATCCGCGCTTCTTCAAGCAGGATGCCGGTGTCGGCCAATGGGTTGATTTGATGGCGCGTATGGAAGGCCCGATCGCCACCACCATGGGCATTGTCTACGCCTGCGACTGGGAGATTGAGACCGGCAAGCGCATTTTGCCCCCGGCGCCGGACGGCAATATCATGCCGTTTGAACAGGAAAGCGGCCATACTATTCAGGTGATCGCCTCCGGGCCCGGCTTCCCGGAAGATATGATTCATCAGGCGCTGCTGACCGCGGTTTATTCCGCGCGTGAGCAGCTGATCATGACCACGCCCTACTTTGTGCCCAGCGACGATCTGCTGCATGCTATTTGCACCGCCGCTCTGCGCGGCGTCGACGTCAGCATTATCGTGCCGCGTCACAACGATTCCCTGCTGGTCGGCTGGGCCAGCCGCGCCTTCTTCAGTGAACTGCTGGAAGCGGGCGTGAAAATATATCAGTTTGAAAGCGGCCTGCTGCACACCAAAAGCGTACTGGTCGACGGTCAGCTCAGCTTAATCGGCACGGTTAACCTGGATATGCGCAGCCTGTGGCTAAACTTTGAAATCACGCTGGTGATCGATGATGCCGGTTTTGGCGGCGATTTGGCCCACGTTCAGGATGATTATATTGCCCGTTCCCGCCTGTTGGATGCGCGCCGCTGGTCGCAGCGCGCCTGGTGGCAGCGCATTGTGGAACGACTGTTTTACTTCTTCAGCCCTTTGCTGTAAAACGAGCGAAATTGCAAACTGCCCGCGGGCAAACAGGACATATTATGGATCTTAATAATCGTCTTACTGAAGATGAAACACTGGAACAGGCTTACGATATTTTTCTTGAGCTGGCAGGCGATAACCTCGATCCGGCAGACATTATTCTCTTCAATCTTCAGTTTGAAGAGCGCGGCGGCGCGGAGTTATTTGATCCGTCCGAAGACTGGCATGAGCATGTTGATTTTGACGTCAATCCCGATTTCTTTTCAGAAGTGGTGATTGGTCTGGGTGATGCTGATGGCGAACCGATCAACGATATTTTTGCCCGCGTGCTGCTGTGCCGGGAAAAAGATCACAAGCTCTGCCATATTTTGTGGCGGGAATAAGACGATAAAAAAGGCCGGAAATTATCCGGCTTTTTTTTTATTACAGCGGATCGACTTTCAGGCAGGAGACCGCATGGCGGAAGCTGCCTTCCAGCAGCGGACGGGTTTTCGCGCACTCCGGACCGGCAATCGGACAGCGGGTGCGGAAGACGCAGCCCGACGGCGGATTAATCGGCGACGGCAGTTCCCCTTCCAGCAGCTGAATGACTTTGTTCTTCTCCAGATCGGGATCGGGAATTGGCACTGCAGACATCAACGCTTTGGTATAGGGATGCTGTGGATTGTTGTACACCGAATCGTAGGTGCCTAATTCCACCGCGTGTCCGAGATACATCACCAGCACGCGATCGGAAATGTGTTTTACCACCGCCAAATCGTGCGCGATAAAGATCAGCGACAGCCCCATTTCACGCTGCAATTTCTGCAGCAGATTAACCACCTGCGCCTGAATAGAAACATCCAGTGCGGATACCGGCTCATCACAGATGATCAGCTTAGGTTCCAGAATCAGCGCACGCGCGATACCAATACGCTGGCACTGACCGCCGGAAAACTCATGCGGATAGCGGTTGATCAGGTTAGGCAGCAGGCCGACCTTCATCATCATGTTTTTGACGCGCTCTTTGACTTCCTGGCGCGGCATTTCTGGATGATAGGTGCGCAAGGGCTCAGCGATGATATCGCCGATGTTCATGCGTGGATTGAGCGAAGCAAGCGGATCCTGGAAAATCATCTGGATATCGCTGCGTGCGCGGCGCCACTCCTCTTCGCTCTGCCCCAGCAGGTTACGTCCCAGCCAGGCAACGCGGCCATCGGTAGCTTTCACCAGGCCGATAATGGCACGCGCCAGCGTCGATTTACCGCAGCCTGATTCGCCCACCACGCCCAGCGTTTCGCCTTCGTACAAACGCAGGCTAACGCCATCGACCGCCTTCAGGGTTTTAGAAGGCTGCCAGAACCACTGACGGCCATCTTTAATATCAAAGTGGACCTTCAGATCGGCTACTTCAAGCAGGACTTTTTTCTCGGCAACATCACTCATACTAACTCCTCAACCGGCTTAAAGCAGGCGCGCAGGCGGCCTTCGCCAAAAGCTTCCAGCGGTGGCGGGCTGGAGCAGATTTCCATGGCATAAGGACAACGTGGCTGGAACGGACAACCTGACGGCAAGCGCAGCAGGTTCGGCGGGTTGCCCGGAATGGTCATCAGGGATTCCCCTTCAGCATCCAGACGCGGCACCGCGTTGAGCAGACCAATGGCATACGGATGCGCCGGACGATAAAAAACGTCGCGTGCCTGACCATATTCCATAGTACGCCCGGCATACATCACCAGCACTTTATCGCAGATACCGGCCACCACGCCGAGATCGTGGGTGATCATGATGATCGCCGTATTGAACTCATGCTTAAGCTCATTCAGCAGCGTCATGATCTGCGCCTGTACAGTCACATCCAGCGCCGTGGTCGGCTCATCGGCAATCAGCAGTTTTGGCCGACACAGCAGCGCCATGGCGATCATCACGCGCTGGCGCATCCCGCCTGAAAATTCATGCGGAAACATTTTCATGCGTTTCCGCGCTTCCGGCATTTTCACCGCGTCCAGCATGCGCACCGACTCTTCAAACGCCTGGCTGTTACTCATGCCTTTATGCAACTGCAAAACTTCCATCAACTGCTCGCCCACGCGCATATACGGGTTCAGCGAGGTCATCGGATCCTGAAAAATCATCGCAATCTGCTCGGCGCGCAGCTTGTTCAGCTCGTGCTCCGGCAGGTTGAGGATTTCGCGGCCGTTAAAGCGCGCTGAGCCGCCGATGCGGCCGTTGTTGGCCAGCAGTCCCATCAGGGCAAAGGCGGTCTGTGATTTCCCGGAACCGGACTCACCCACGATACCCAGCGTCTCACCGGCGCGCAGGTTAAAGTTGAGGTCGTTCACCGCGGTAACATCACCATCTGCCGTGCTAAAGGTCACGCGCAGATCTTTTACGTCTAATAACAGATCGCTTCCCGCGCTCTGCACCGTTGCTGGCTGCATTTCAATCGTACTCATCGGGAACTCCTTAGCGATCTTTCGGGTCGAGGGCATCACGCAAGCCATCGCCGATAAAGTTAAAGCAGAACAGCGTAATCACCAGAAAACCTGCCGGAAACAGCAGCAGCCACGGTGACACTTCCATCGAGTTAGCGCCATCGCTGAGCAGCGCGCCCCAGCTACTTAACGGCTCCTGCGTACCCAATCCCAGAAAGCTGAGAAAAGATTCAAACAGGATCATGCTCGGCACCAGCAGCGAAGCGTAAACCACCACCACGCCAAGCACGTTCGGCACGATGTGGCGGGTAACGATTTTCATGGTGGACACGCCGCCCACGTGCGCAGCTTCGATAAACTCTTTGCGCTTCAGGCTCAAGGTCTGACCACGTACGATACGCGCCATATCCAGCCACGACACCATGCCGATCGCCACAAAGATCAGCAGGATGTTCTGACCAAAGAAGGTCACCAGCAGGATAACGAAGAACATGAACGGAAAGGAGTTGAGGATCTCCAGCAGGCGCATCATCACCGAATCGGTTTTTCCGCCCAGATAACCCGCCAGTGATCCGTACAGCGTGCCGAGCACCACCGCCACCAGCGCGGCAGAGACGCCCACCATCAGCGAAATACGACCGCCAATGGCGACGCGCACCAGCAGATCGCGGCCGGAGGAGTCGGTACCAAACCAGTGGCCGGAAACGGTGTCCGGCGGCGCGGACATCATCGCCCAGTCGGTGTCATCGTAGGTGAACTGCGCCACCATCGGTGCAATCGTCACGAACAACGCGATTAACAGCAGCACAAACAGGCTGGCCAGCGCCGCCTTGTTGTGGATAAAACGACGGCGGGCATCCTGCCACAAGCTACGGCCTTCTACTTCCAGTTTTTCACTGAATGTGTCGAGAGCCTCGCTATTTTTTTTAGTCAACATCACGGCGAGCCTCGCTTAATAACGAATTTTAGGATCGATAACGGCGTATAACACATCAACAATCGCGTTAAACAGAATGGTGAGCGCCCCCACCAGAATGGTCAGGCTGAGCACCAGCGAATAGTCGCGGTTCAGCGCGCCATTGACGAACAGCTGGCCAATGCCAGGTAATCCGTAAATGGTTTCAATGACCATTGAACCGGTGATAATGCCGACAAAAGCGGGACCCAAATAGGAGAGCACCGGCAGCAGCGCAGGCTTCAGCGCGTGACGCAGAATAATGCGGCGCATCGGCAGCCCTTTAGCGCGTGCGGTACGGATGAAGTTGGAATGCAGGATTTCAATCATCGAGCCACGCATGATACGCGCAATACTGGCAATATAGGCCAGTGACAACGCCACCATTGGCAAAATCATAAATTTCAGCGCCCCGCCGTTCCAGCCGCCGCCCGGAAGCCAGCGCAGCAGAATCGCAAACACCAGCACCAGCAACGGCGCAACGACAAAGCTGGGGATAACCACGCCGGTCATCGCCACGCCCATCACCGCATAATCCCATTTGGTATTTTGCTTCAGCGCCGCGACCACGCCCGCGGTAACACCCAGCACCAGCGCCAGCAGGAACGCCGCCAGGCCAAGCTTGATCGAAACCGGAAACGCACCGGCGACCAGATCATTGACGCTGTAATCTTTGTACTTAAACGACGGCCCTAAATCACCGTGCGCCAGTTGCAACAGATAGTTGCCGTACTGTTTAATCATCGGATCGTTCAGATGATATTTCGCTTCAATGTTGGCCATCACTTCCGGGGCCAGCGTTCGTTCGCCGGTAAACGGGCTACCGGGTGCTAAGCGCATCATAAAGAAGGAGATAGTGATCAGAATAAAGAGCGTTGGAATCGCTTCAAGACAGCGACGAAAGATGAATTTTAACATTGCCTGTACCCACGTGCTGCCAGTTCCGCCCCCGCAGGAGCGGATCCACATTGCCTTATCAGAGGCGGAAAATTCCGCCTCTCAAACTGTCATTAGTGCTTAATGATATAAAGGTTCTTGTCGTAAACGTTGTCCAGCGGATCTTTGCCGGTATAACCGCCGACATAAGGTTTCACCAGGCGCGCGTTGACGTAATAATAAACCGGCACGATCACCGAATCTTTATCCAGAATTTGCTCTGCCTGCGCGTAAAGCGCGCTGCGTTTTGCATCATCCGGCGCCTTCAGTGTCTCACTCATGATCTTATCGAACGCCGGGCTCTTATAGTGCGCGGTGTTGTTGCTGCTGTCTGACAGCATGGTGTTCAGGAAGGTGGTCGGTTCGTTGTAATCCGCACACCAGCCAGCACGCGCCACGTCAAAGTTGCCCTGATGACGCGTGTCGAGGAAGGTTTTCCACTCCTGGTTTTCCAGCTTGACGTTGACGCCGAGGTTTTTCTTCCAGATCGACGCCACGGCGATAGCCAGTTTCTTGTGCAGGTCAGAAGTGTTGTACAGCAGATCGAAAGTCAGCGGTTTATCCGCGGTATAACCCGCTTCAGCCAACAGCTTCTTCGCCTCTTCGTTGCGCTTTTCCTGTGACCAGGTAAACCACTCCGGTGGCGTTAACTTGATGCCGTCGGTGTAAGGCGGTGTATAACCGTAGGCTGGCAGATCGCCCTGGTTTTTCACTTTGTTAACGATGATATCGCGATCAACACCCAGCTTAAGGGCAGCACGGACGCGCGGATCGTTAAATGGCGGCTTCTGGTTATTGATTTCGTAATAGTAAGTACAGAGATAAGGATCGACGTGTACCTCGGTCGGGATCTCTTTCTTCAGCTTCTGGAACAGCTCAATTGGCATGTTGTTGTAGGTCATATCGCTGCCGCCGCTGCGATAGCGGTTAACATCGGTGACTTCAGAAGAGATCGGCAGGAAAGTCACTTTATCCAGTTTGGTATTGGCGTTGTCCCAATAATTGGTGTTGCGCACCAGCACCAGACGCTCATTCACCACCCACTGCGACAGCTTAAATGCGCCGTTGCCGACCCAGTTTTCTGGCTGCGTCCACTTATCGCCAAACTTCTCAATGGCGGCTTTATTCACCGGTGACATGGAAGGATGGATCAGCAGCTTAAAGAAGTACGGTACCGGCTCGCTCAGCGTGACTTCAAGCGTATGTTCATCAAGCGCCTTCACACCGAGCTGATCGGGTTTTTTCTTACCGGAGATAATGTCATCAACGTTGAGCAGGTGACCATATTGCAGATAGCTGGCATACGGAGACGCGGTTTTAGGATCGGCCAGGCGCTGCCAGCTGTAGACAAAGTCCTGCGCCGTCAGCGGTTCGCCATTTGACCATTTAGCATCTTTGCGCAGGTGGAAGGTCCACACTTTGCCCTCTTTATTGTCCCAGCTCTCTGCCACGCCAGGAATCGGATGCCCCTGCACGTCACTGATGATCAGCCCTTCCAGCACGTCGCGGTTGGCGTTGGATTCGGGTACGCCCTCGATTTTATGCGGATCGAGTGACTGCAGTTCCGCACCGTTGCCTTTCACCAGCTCTTGTTTCGGAGCCAGTTCAGTGCCGGCAGGAACGGTTGCCGCCATAACGATGTTGCTGCTCATTGCGCTGAGCGCGGTGAAAACACCAATAGCAACAAGGCTTTTCTTTGTGATGTTGGTCATTATTACACTCCAGTGTTTTTTATCATCGCTGAGCCAGTCTGCTCAGCGTTTTTCCGTTTTCCGGAAGGCGCTTCACGGCGAGGAACGTCAGCCGCTAACGCCGTGACCCGTAATGGTCTTATCGTGACTCAGGCGCGCCCGGCTGTACCGCCGGATAACGCCTGCGCTCAATGATTCCTGATAAAGTAGTATTTCAGATCGGTGTAGTCCTGCGGATCTTTACCGGTGAACCCACCCACCCACGGCTTCACCAGCCGTACGCTGACGCGATAGTAGACCGGCACGATTACCGAATCCTTATCCAGCTGCGCTTCCGCCTGCTGATAAAGCGCTGCCCGTGCATCGCTGTCGGGTGCCGCCAGGGTTTTCGCCATAATGGCGTCGAACGCCGGGCTGCGATAGAACGCGGTGTTGGTCGATGAGTTCGACAGCAGCATATTCAGGAAGGTTGACGGCTCGTTATAGTCAGAGCACCAGGTGGCGCGTACCACGTCGTACTGCCCTTCATGACGCGTGGTCAGCAGCGTTTTCCACTCCTGATTTTGCAGGGTGACTTTCGCACCAAGATTTTTCTGCCACATTGACGCCGCCGCAATCGCCTGCTTTTTATTCTGATCGGAGGTGTTGTAGAGCAGAGTAAATTGCAACGGGTGCCCGGCGTTATAGCCCGCTTCAGCCAACAGCTTTTTCGCTTCGTCGTTACGTCGCTGCTGCGTCCAGCCAAACCAGGCCGGTGGCGTGAGCTTAGCACTGTCGGTGAACGGTGGCGTCAGGCCGTAAGCCGGGATTTGTCCCTGCCCCATGATTTTCTGCGCGATGATGTCACGATCGAGCGTCAGCTTGATGGCGCTGCGCACGCGCGCATCGTTAAAGGGCGCGCGCTGATTATTGATTTCGTAATAAAAGGTGCAGAGATAAGGGCTGACGCGCATCTCACCGCCCAGCTCTTTCTTCAGTCGGCCATAAAGCTCTGGCGGCACGGCACTGTTGGTCATATCGATACCGCCGGCACGATAACGGTTGATATCGCTGTTTTCGGAGGCGATCGGTAAAAAAGTGCCCTGCTCAATCACCGTATGCACGTTGTTCCAATAGTGCGGATTACGCTTAAGCACGATTTTTTCATTCACCACCCACTCGCTCAGCGTATAGGCACCATTACCAACATAGTGATCCGGCTGCGTCCATTTATCGCCCCAGCGCGCGATGACCCGAGCGTTGACCGGGCGCATGGCAGTGTGGGTCAGCATCGATAGCAGATAAGGCACCGGCTCACTCAGCGTGACCTGCAAACGATGCGCATCCAGCGCTTTTACGCCTAAGGTATCGGGGGATTTTTTGCCGCTGATAATCTCATCAACGTTGGCAATGTGCGCATATTGCGCATAGCTGGCGTAAGGCGATGCGGTTTTGGGATCGACCAGGCGACGCCAGCTATAAACAAAGTCCTCAGCGGTCACCGGCGTGCCGTCGCTCCATTTGGCATCGTCACGCAGGGTGAAGATCCACTCTGTGCCCTTCTGCTGCCAGGATGCGGCCACGCCAGGCACAACATGGCCATTATTGTCAGTTGAAACCAGCCCTTCCAGCAGATTAAGAATCACGTTGGATTCCGGTACGCCTTCGACTTTTTGCGGATCCAGCGAGGAAACTTCCGTGCCGTTGTTAATAACGATATTTTGCTGTGTAGCGAGAGAGGTTCCCGCAGGGACCTCAGCAGCACAGACAGTAAATGAGAACAGAATGCCTGCGACAGCCGTGCCTAAGCGCGTAAGGGAGAGCTCATTCATTAAACGTTAACCAACCTCAATTAGATGACCTTACTGGCTACTAGCAAATATCGTTCTCATTTTGCCGGTAAGCGCAAAAAATTCTGAATGCAGGCAAGCTATCAGAAGGAAACGACGTGCGCTAAGAGTAAATAACAAAAATGTTACCTATTTCTCTTTTAACATTTTTATTCTGGTGTGCAAAGTATTAATTTTCGCTAAAAAATAATAGCTAACTTAATGAAAAATAATGCTTTACCGGAGATTTCCTCTCTGCATCGGCGGAATACCGAAACTCGCCGTTCGCGGCAACGCAATTCGTTCCAAATGCCTTTTTTGTAGCACGATCGCCTACTATTAATTGCATTTCAGGCGGGTCTCACTGCTTCTTAAATTTTAACCAGCATTATTTAATGTTAGAAAAATCACATTTTTTCACGCTGTTTTGCCGGGTTTATTTTTAAGAAATAAAACTGATGGGCTGTTGTTCCTGTTAAGCCGCGTGAATAATTGCACCTTAATGGAACATAAAAATGGCCCACTGCACTATTTAAGTGCGGCGAGCCATTATCAGTACGAAATAAGCTGCGATTGGGTTGGTTAAATGCTGAGCATTCAGAGCGTTATTTAATTCACTAGGCCAGGAAATAGCGCACGCAATCCGGTCACTACAAATTCGATGCCTAACGCCATTAGCAGCAAGCCCATAATACGGGTAATGACGTTAATGCCGGTTTGTCCCAGTACGCGTGCCATCAGCGGCGCGGCACGGAAAAGCAACCAGCAACAGCCCGCAAATAAGGCGATAGCCAGGCTGAAGCCCAGTAGGTTTATCCAGCTGTGATAGCGCGTACTCCAGACAATGGTGGAGCTGATGGCACCCGGACCGGCCATTAACGGCAGCGCCAGTGGTACCACGCCGATGCTTTCACGAATCGCGGTTTCTGATTTCTCCTGCTTGTTCTGTTTATCCTCACCCAATTTACCGCTGATCATCGACATGGCAATGGTCACCACCAGAATGCCACCAGCGATACGGAATGAATCGATTGAAATGCCAAACAGACGCAGGATGGCGTCACCTAAAAACAGCGAACTCCAGAGAATAATCGCGACCGCCAGGTTGGCGGTAAAATTGGTTTTATTACGCTCGGCGACCGCCTGATAGCTGGTCATGCTGATAAAAACGGGAATGATGCCCACTGGATTCACCAGGGCAAAAAGACCGACAAAAAATTTTATGTAGCCTGATAAATCTAGAATAGCCGGATTCATTGCGCGCTCCTGAGCCGGTAAATCACTGTGCTAAATACGTTTAACCCCCTGACAGACAGCCAGCCCGAGGCCACCGGTTTTCTGCCTTTATAAAGTAACTCTGTCAATACTTGATCCTTAACAAGCTGAATGGTGTCAGCATGCGTAAAAATTGATCCAAATCATTATTCACTGCCTCCGATAAGAGTAATCTTTAATCAGACAAAGCAGATAAACACTCATAGTAAAGCGCTCAGGGCAGCATTTTAGCCAAACACTTTTAGTAATAAGCATGATAAAGCACTATTTAATGCAATTCTCGTTTATCTCAGCCAACAGAGGGCGGACAAACGAAAAACATGCTCCTTAACTAAAAGAGTTTACCTTTATCAGGAGAGCATTATGGCCGTTACTAATGTTGCTGAACTAAATGCAATGGTTGCCCGTGTTAAACAGGCACAGCGTGAGTACGCAAACTTCACGCAGGAGCAGGTTGATAAAATCTTCCGTGCTGCTGCCTTTGCCGCCGCCGACGCCCGCATCCCGCTGGCAAAAATGGCGGTTGCCGAATCTGGCATGGGCATCGTTGAAGATAAAGTGATTAAAAACCACTTTGCCTCTGAATATATTTACAACGCCTATAAAGACGAAAAAACCTGCGGCATTCTGGAAAGCGATGACACCTTCGGTACCATTACCATCGCGGAGCCAACCGGCTTGATCTGCGGGATTGTACCGACAACCAACCCAACGTCCACCGCAATCTTCAAGGCGCTTATCAGCCTTAAAACTCGTAACGGCATTATTTTCTCTCCGCATCCACGGGCAAAAAACGCTACCAACAAAGCGGCGGACATTGTCCTGCAGGCCGCGATTGCTGCCGGAGCGCCTAAAGACATTATTGGCTGGATCGATGCGCCTTCCGTCGAACTCTCCAATCAGCTGATGCACCATCCCGATATCAACCTGATCCTCGCAACCGGTGGTCCGGGCATGGTGAAAGCGGCCTACAGTTCAGGCAAGCCGGCTATCGGCGTAGGTGCGGGTAACACGCCGGTGGTAATTGATGAAACCGCTGATATCAAGCGTGCCGTCGCCTCTATTCTGATGTCAAAAACCTTTGATAACGGCGTGATTTGCGCCTCTGAACAATCCGTCATCGTGGTCGACAGCGTTTATGATGCGGTGCGTGAACGTTTTGCCAGCCATGGTGGCTATTTGCTGCAGGGCGCAGAGCTGAAAGCAGTACAGAATATTATTCTGAAAAACGGCGGCCTGAATGCGGCCATTGTAGGTCAGTCAGCGGTCAAGATTGCTGAAATGGCCGGAATCAGCGTGCCGGTCAATACCCGTATCCTGATTGGTGAAGTGGTGTTGGTCGATGAGTCCGAGCCGTTCGCTCATGAAAAACTTTCGCCAACGCTGGCGATGTATCGAGCCAAAAGCTTTGAAGATGCCGTAGAGAAAGCGGAAAAATTGGTGGCAATGGGCGGCATCGGCCATACCTCCTGCCTCTATACTGACCAGGATAACCAACTGCAGCGCGTGCACCACTTTGGCGACAAAATGAAAACCGCGCGCATTCTGATCAATACGCCTGCTTCTCAGGGCGGCATCGGCGACCTCTACAACTTCAAACTGGCACCATCCCTGACGCTGGGTTGCGGTTCATGGGGCGGTAACTCTATCTCTGAAAACGTCGGTCCAAAACATCTTATCAATAAGAAAACCGTGGCTAAGCGAGCAGAAAATATGTTGTGGCACAAACTGCCGAAATCTATTTACTTCCGTCGCGGTTCACTGCCGATTGCCCTGGAAGAAGTGGCAACAGACGGTGCGAAACGCGCGTTTATCGTGACCGACCGTTATCTGTTTAACAACGGTTATGCCGACCAGATTATCAACGTTCTGAAACGCCACGGTATTGAAACCGAAGTGTTCTTTGAAGTGGAAGCGGATCCAACCCTGAGCGTGGTGCGTAAAGGCGCTGAGCAGATGCACTCATTCAAACCGGATGTGATTATCGCCCTGGGCGGTGGTTCGCCGATGGATGCGGCTAAAATCATGTGGGTAATGTACGAGCATCCGGAAACCCATTTCGAAGAGCTGGCGCTGCGCTTTATGGACATTCGTAAACGCATCTACAAATTCCCTAAAATGGGCGTTAAAGCCAAAATGGTGGCGATTACCACCACTTCCGGTACCGGTTCAGAAGTGACACCGTTCGCGGTAGTAACTGATGACGCCACCGGTCAGAAATATCCGCTGGCAGACTATGCGCTGACGCCGGATATGGCTATCGTCGATGCAAATCTGGTGATGAACATGCCGAAGTCTCTCTGCGCTTTTGGCGGCATTGACGCGGTAACCCATTCACTGGAAGCCTACGTTTCTGTACTGGCAAATGAATATTCAGACGGTCAGGCATTGCAGGCACTGAAGCTGCTGAAAGAGAACCTGCCAGCCAGCTATCGTGACGGCGCGAGCAATCCGGTTGCCCGTGAACGCGTACACAATGCTGCGACAATCGCTGGTATCGCCTTTGCCAACGCCTTCCTTGGGGTCTGTCACTCCATGGCGCATAAGCTGGGCTCTGAATTCCACATTCCGCACGGTTTATCGAACGCGCTGCTGATTTGTAACGTCATCCGCTATAACGCGAACGACAATCCAACTAAGCAGACTGCCTTTAGCCAGTACGACCGTCCGCAGGCGCGTCGTCGCTACGCAGAAATCGCCGAGCATCTGGGTCTGGTTCAGCCTGGCGACCGCACCGCCCAAAAAATTGAGCGGTTACTGGCCTGGATTGAAGAGCTGAAAGCGCAGTTGGGCATTCCAAAATCGATTCGCGAAGCAGGCGTGCAGGAGGCAGATTTCCTGGCCAAAGTGGACAAGCTGGCTGAGGATGCCTTTGATGACCAGTGTACCGGTGCTAACCCACGCTATCCGCTGATTGCTGAACTGAAACAGGTTATGCTCGACAGCTTCTACGGTCGTCCGTATGACGAACCTTTTGCTTCAGTAGCAGAAGCAATTGCCGAGCAGCCGGTGAAAGCAGAGAAAAAAGCGAAGAAAGTGTAAAACGCTGACAATAAAAAACCCGCTAAGGCGGGTTTTTTTTGGCCTGCTGGCGGTCAAATCGAACGCACGGGTACGCCATGAACCTCTTCCAGCGAACCGCTGCTCAACGCCTGCTTATAATGCTTACGGCAGACCGATACATAACGCTCGTTGCCGCCAATCACAACTTGCTCCCCTTCGTGACGGGGACGCCCTTCGCTGTCCAGCCGCAGCACCATGGTCGCTTTGCGTCCGCAATGACAAATCGTTTTCAGCTCGACCAGCTTATCCGCCCACGCGAGCAGATATTCGCTACCGCTAAACAGCTCACCGCGAAAATCGGTGCGCAAACCGTAACAGAGCACCGGTATATCCAGTTCGTCGACCACATCTGACAATTCCCTGACCTGCTCTTTCGTCAGGAACTGGCATTCATCAATAAGCACGCAGTGAATAGGCTGCCGCTGATGTTCAGAGGAAATTTCCGTATAAAGCGCGGTTTGGGTATTAAACAGGCTGGCCGGCGAACTGAGTCCGATACGTGAGCTGACCTGTCCGGCACCAAAGCGATCGTCAATTTCTGCGGTGTAAACCACGGAGCGCATGCCTCGCTCCTGATAATTGTAGGAAGATTGTAACAGGGCAGTAGATTTTCCGGCATTCATCGCCGAATAATAGAAATAAAGCTGCGCCATCGGGCTGGGCTCCGCAGTAAAAGATATTTATGCCGCCGATTCTAACATGCAGGCGAAAATTTTCACTAAGACAGCAACCTGCCCCAGGTTAATGTTAAGCGCGTTATCTGTTTTAAAAGCCTGCCGTTAAGATTTAGCCGACAGGATGAAATGCCGCTGCAACGGATTAAATGCCATTACGTTCTGCCGCAACCGCTAATCAACAAGGCGATTAACGGCATATTCAAATGAGAAAAGGCTTAATGAATCTGTTTATGGCTGACAAAAGATTACGGATATAACTACGAGCGTAGCGGCAGTTAAAAAAGGGCACTTTGCTAGCTATCAATGATTAATTCTAATTTTATAAGGGACTACGCGGGTTAAGTGCTCGCGTTATAGGGTTTATTTTTCATTACACAATGCTGCTAAAATAGGATTTGTGAGTTTCTTACAAAATTAACTATTGCAGTTCTTTTTTGCCATCACTACTATTACCTGGCAGAACAACTCTCCCGATGAATATATAAAAGAGATTAGGATAATGAGCGAAGCCCTTAAAATTTTAAACAACATCCGCACCCTTCGCGCTCAGGCCAGAGAGTGCACCCTCGAAACGCTGGAAGAAATGCTGGAAAAATTAGAAGTTGTCGTTAATGAACGCCGCGAAGAAGATAATCAAACCGCAGCAGAAAACGAAGAGCGTACGCGCAAACTGCAACAATATCGTGAAATGCTGATTGCTGACGGTATTGATCCTAATGAATTACTGCAGACCATGGCGGCGACTAAAGCACCTGGCAAGACCAAGCGTGCGGCCCGTCCGGCTAAATATCACTACACTGATGAAAATGGCGAAGCCAGAACCTGGACCGGTCAGGGCCGTACGCCAGCGGTGATTAAGAAAGCTATCGAAGATGAAGGCAAACAGCTGGATGACTTCCTGCTTTAACGCTTTTAAGGTGCTACGCTTTTAGCCCCATCTATTAATGGGGTTTTAATGACGAAACTTTGTCACTTAAACACATCATGCAGGGCATAAAAAAAGGAAGCCTGGCTTCCTTTTTTTAATTCCACTGGTTTATTGTTGATAGAATGCTTTATACCAGCTGACAAAGCGGGCAATGCCCTCTTCCACCGTTGTTTCCGGTTTAAAACCAATCGTCTCGTAAAGCGCGCTGGTATCGGCACTGGTTTCCAGTACGTCGCCAGGCTGCATTGGCAGCAGATTCTTTTTGGCCTCAATACCCAACGCTTTCTCCAGCGCCTCAATATAAGCCATCAGCGTCACTGGCTGACTGTTGCCAATATTATAGACACGATATGGTGCAGAGCTGGTTGCTGGCGAGCCCGATTCTACCGTCCAGTTTTCATCACGTTGCGGAATCACATCCTGCAAACGCACGATAGCTTCGGCAATATCATCAATATAAGTAAAATCGCGGCGCATTTTTCCGTGGTTATAAACATCAATGCTTTCGCCCGCGATGATTGCTTTAGCAAATTTAAATAAAGCCATATCAGGCCGACCCCATGGACCATACACGGTAAAAAAGCGCAGGCCGGTGGTGGGCACATTATAAAGATGGGAATAGGCGTGCGACATTAACTCATTAGCCTTTTTCGTCGCTGCATAGAGCGATACCGGATGATCGACGCTGTCATTGGTAGAAAAAGGCGTTTTACGATTTAATCCATAAACAGAACTGGAGGACGCGTATAATAAATGGCCAATCTTATGATGGCGGCATCCTTCAAGAATATTGAGGTGACCCACTAAATTAGCATCAGCATAGGCGTGAGGATTATCAATGGAATAACGTACGCCAGCCTGGGCGGCCAGATGTATTACCCGTTCAAAGCCGTTCTGCTCAAACAACGAGGCTATTGCCTGCCGATCGGCAAGATCGCCATGACTGAACGTAAACTGAGAATGGTGAAGGAGTTGATCCAGACGGGCTTGCTTGAGGCTGATATCGTAATAATCATTCAGGTTGTCGAGACCGACAACCTGGTGACCGGCGTCCAGCAGGCGCTGGCTAACATGAAAACCAATAAAACCTGCTGCGCCGGTAACCAGATATTTCATACTTTCCTCGTTAATTATGCAATGTCGATAGACTTCCCGCGGCCGATTGCATAATAAACGAAACCGCGTTTGCTGATTCTTTCTGGATCATACAGGTTACGACCATCAAAAATCACGGGTTCTTTTAGGGCATTTTTAATGACATCAAAATCCGGTGCGCGGAAGTTCTGCCATTCGGTACAGATGACAAGGCCATCAGCACCCTGCAGAGCAGATTCTTTCGTGCCCATCAGTTTCAGGTCACTACGATGTCCGTAGATGCGCTGTGCTTCATCCATCGCTTCTGGGTCAAATGCCTGTACGCTGGCGCCCGCTTCCCACAGCGTTTCCATCAGTACACGACTTGACGCCTCACGCATATCATCGGTATTCGGTTTAAAAGAGAGACCCCACAACGCAAAGGTTTTCCCTTTGAGGTCATCACCGAAATGACGTTTGATAAACGTTGGCAGCTTGGTTTTCTGCTTGTCATTCACATCTTCAACCGCCTGCAGCAGGCGCGGTGTGTAACCGATAGATTCAGCCGTGCGAATTAACGCCTGCACATCTTTCGGGAAACATGAACCGCCGTAGCCACAGCCTGGATAGATGAAGTGGTAGCCAATACGTGGATCAGAACCGATCCCCTGGCGCACTTTCTCGATGTCGGCTCCCAAGCGTTCCGCCAGGTTAGACATCTCATTCATAAAGCTGATTTTGGTGGCCAGCATGCAGTTAGCCGCATATTTGGTCAGCTCAGCACTACGGATATCCATCAGGATCAGACGATCGTGATTGCGGTTAAACGGCTCGTAGAGTTCACGCAGCAGTTCAACTACGTCGTCGTTGTCAGTACCGACAACAATACGCTCAGGACGCATACAGTCACTGACCGCCGCGCCTTCTTTCAGAAACTCTGGGTTCGACACCACGTCAAACGTGACGTCAAGGCCGCGCGCCTTCAGGGTCTCTTCCATTACTGCGCGTACTTTATCTGCCGTGCCAACCGGTACGGTAGATTTGTCCAGCACCACTTTGTGCTCGGTCATGTACTGAGCAATGGTACGGGCTACTGCCGTCACATATTTCAGGTCTGCTGAGCCATCTTCGTCAGGAGGCGTGCCCACTGCGATGAACTGCATCACACCGTGGTTAACACCCTCTTCCGCGTCGGTAGTGAACTTCAGGCGACCCGCTTCATAGTTCTGTTTTACCAGCGGGGTAAGGCCCGGCTCATAAATAGGGATGATGCCCTTTTTCAGATTTTCGACTTTGTTCGCGTCAACATCGACACAAAGAACGTCATGTCCAACTTCAGCCAATACTGCAGCCTGAACCAGACCAACATAGCCGATACCAAATACGGAGACTTTCATTGAGTTATCCCGTTCCTAATAATTACTTGTTGCTGCCAACTTCGCTTTCAAGCCACTTTTTAAAGTCGCTGCCCAGCGTTTCATGACGCACGCCGTATTCAACGAATGCCTGCATGTAGCCCAGCTTGTTGCCGCAGTCATGGCTCACACCTTTCAGGTGATACGCTTCAACGGTCTCTTTTTCCATCAGCATTGCAATGGAGTCAGTCAGCTGTACTTCGCCGCCTGCGCCCGCTGGGGTTTTAGCCAGCAGAGGCCAGATATCAGCAGACAGGACATAACGACCCACTACCGCCAGGTTAGAAGGCGCTTCAGCCGCTTTAGGCTTCTCAACTACGCCCACCATCGGTGCGCTGTCACCTGGGTTCAGGGTTGCGCCCTGGCAATCAACCACGCCGTAAGCGGTTACATCGGCAACGGGCTCAACCATGATCTGGCTACGGCCGGTTTCGTCATAACGCTGCAGCATTTCTGCCAGGTTTTCTTTAGACAGATCGGATTCATATTCATCAATGATCACGTCTGGCAGGATAACCACGAATGGCTCGTTGCCAACCAGTGGCTGCGCACACATTACAGCGTGGCCCAGGCCTTTAGCGATACCCTGACGAACCTGCATGATGGTCACGTGTGGTGGGCAGATTGACTGGATTTCGTCCAGCAGCTGACGCTTAACGCGTTTTTCCAGCATGGACTCAAGTTCAAAGCTGGTATCAAAATGGTTTTCGATAGCATTTTTTGAAGAGTGGGTAACCAGTACGATTTCGTTGATACCGGCAGCGATACATTCGTTCACGACATACTGGATCAGTGGCTTATCAACCAGCGGTAACATTTCTTTTGGAATTGCTTTGGTGGCAGGCAGCATACGCGTGCCTAAACCTGCAACTGGGATTACCGCTTTTTTTACTTTTGACTTATAGGCAGACATTAAGATACCCCTCTTAGGCAGTTCAAGTTATTACTTGATATGTCGATTTAAAAACGAAATGAGTATATCAGGTGAATAGCGCCGGATTTATCCTGGTTAGGTCATATCCGACGAAATTAAGATTATTACCCAAGTGTAAAGCTTAAATTTGGCACTGCTGAGAAGTGCCAAAAAATATATTTTTTACTGGCTTAATCGGTCGCTAACATCAGGCGCAGCCTGCCACCAGCGCCCCATACCTGACATTGCCAGGCATCGCCTTTTTGGCTTATTTGATTAAGATGTGTGCTTCCCATTGTGCCGAGCGGAACACCATTGCTCAGCTGTATTTGATGAGTATTAATGTTCAAAGTGGCGTTTAAACCAGCAGAAACGAGGATAAGGCTCTTTAAGGTCTGATGGTAATAACCTACCAGCAGCGGAAATTGCCCCTGTAAATTAGCCTGCCGTAATAAAAGGTTCACCTGTTTTAACAGCCCGGTTAATTCCGGCAGCCTTTGTTTGCGCTCTGAAATCTGCTCCTGCAACAGGCCATTAAACAGCGCACGCAACAACAAGGCGGCCAGCACACCGTTATCTCCTGCTCGCGTGACATCCAGACAATAGAACGCCAGATCTTTATCCGAGAGCGCAGCAATATCCAGGACCAGGCCTGGCTGCTCGGCCATCGTCAGCTGGCGATAATTGATACGGCAGTTAGCGATGGTTTGCTGCACCGGCGGCTGCAGCTGTTTCAACAGCTTGGCGGCGGCGCTGGGATCGCGCACCAGCGCATCCCAATCCTGAAACAGCTGTTCATCCTCTTCTACTTTTGAGGTAAACATTGAGGGATAGAGACATTCGTAAACGGCTTCGCGCAGACGCTCAAGATTTTTAAGCGGTTTCAACAGCACATCTTGCACGCCAAGCCGCAGTACGTGGGCAATATCCGCCATATTTTCGGTGGCCGAGATTACCAACACAGGGATCACCGAGCCCTGCGTACGCAGATGTTCTACAAACTTGATGCCGTTCATGCGAGGCATTTCAAGATCGCAAATAATCAGATCCGGCGCGGCGACCTTAAGCTTCTCAATCCCTTCAAGACCGTCACCAGCGGTAGCGATTTCGCCACCCATTGCCTGGAGGAAGTTTTCCAGCAGAGAGCGGAAAATGACCTCATCTTCAATGATGAGAATCTTTTTCCCAATTAGCGGCTTTTCCATTTATCTCCCCCTGGTACCAGATATTTCAATAGTGGCTCAAAAACTGCTGTTTTGCCTGTCAGAATTGGCTGAACTCGTTGTGTTTTTTGTTCAGACACAATCAAATGTTTCGTAATAGTGGTAAAAGCTCGTCCATTTTCTTGTCTACGGCCGCTTTCCCTGCGGCAATCGCCTCTTCTGCCCGATGAAAATCCAGCGTCGATATCTGCGGGCAGAAGGGCTGAATCAGCACATCTGGCGGATCGCCTGCCATACGATGGCGCTTGACGCGGTTTTCCAGCATTTGAATAGAGGTCGTCATGATCTCCATTGCACCGGGCGTCTGATTACTCCGCCTTTGGGTCATACCCATTAGCCGCTGGCGGATTGACGTACGCCAGCCGCGGCTTTCAGGTGCTACCGACTCATCCACCGGCGGCGTGACGGACAGGAGATCCTGCTGCATGAGGTGAGCATCATGTTGTAAATCAACGGCGATCACAATATCTGCTCCAAGGGCGCGGGTCAGTGAGACAGGAACCGGGTTGACCACCGCGCCATCCACCAACCAGTATCCATTGTAGCTTACTGGTGCCAGAAGGCCGGGCATACTGCAAGAGGCGCGCACGGCACGCTGTAGATCACCATCGGTTAGCCAAAGCTCACGCCCGGTGCTTAAGTTGGTGGCCACCACGCCGAAGGGTTTGCCGCATTCCTCGATGGTCTCGTGCGGAATCAGACGATGAATATGATTAAATACCTTCTCGCCGCGCAGCAGGCCGCCACGCCGCCAGGAAAAATCCATAAGCCGGATGACATCCCAATAGCTGAATGAGCAGACCCACTTTTCCATCCGCGGAAGACGCTGGTTAACGTAGGCAGAGCCGACTAACGCGCCGACCGAACAACCCGCCACGACATCTATCTGAATGCCCGCGCGCTCCAGCGCCTTAATCACGCCGATGTGCGCCCAGCCTTTTGCCGCGCCTGCGCCAAGGGCCAGGCCTATTTTTACCTGTCTCATACAACCTCTACTCTCAGCGGCATCACCCTGATGACTTCAATTCCCTGACTCGGGTAACATAGGGCGCTTGTAAACGCTCTCATTAATCACAGTTTGGAGTTAACGTGTCAGAACCCTGTCCCTGCTGCAGTGGCCAGCAGTATAGCCTATGTTGCCAGCCCTACTTAGCGCGGGCTGCTCAGCCCCCTACAGCAGAAGCCCTGATGCGTTCACGCTACAGCGCCTACGTGAAGCACGACCTTGCCTGGCTGCTGGCCACCTGGCATCCCGCTCAGCGTTCGCCTTCACTAAGTGCGTCATTATCTGAAAGTTTTCAAAATACACAATGGCTTGGATTGAATGTAACCGCTTGCGAAGCAGGAAACCATGAGAATGAAAGCCTGGTAACCTTTTTTGCGCGCTATGTCGAAAACCATACCAACGGCTTTATCTATGAACGTTCGCGCTTTCTTCGCGAGGATCATCGCTGGTACTATGTCGACGGTACGTACCCGCAGCCAGGCCGCAATGACGCCTGTCCATGTGGCTCGGGCAAAAAATACAAAAAATGTTGCGGCCTTTGATGTCTGGCTCAAAAACCAGCGGATTGATTGTTTCACAGGATGCTAATTGATATGCAAGCGCAAACCATCGAAAGAAAAGTGCTTCGGACCGTTTGTCCGGATGCAAAAGGCCTGATCGCCAAAATCACCAATATTTGTTACAAGCACGAGCTTAACATCGTGCAAAACAACGAGTTCGTTGACCATCGCACCGGGCGCTTTTTTATGCGCACCGAGCTGGAAGGTATTTTCAACGACGCAACCCTGTTGGCCGATCTGGATGGCGCCCTGCCGCAGGGTGCCACTCGCGAGCTGAACTCTGCCGGTCGTCGGCGCATCGTCATTCTGGTCACTAAAGAAGCGCACTGTCTTGGCGATCTGCTGATGAAAAGCGCTTACGGTGGGCTGGATGTGGAGATCGCAGCAGTCATCGGTAATCACGATACGCTGCGCACGCTGGTTGAACGCTTTGACATTCCGTTTGTGTTAGTCAGCCATGAAGGCCTGACGCGCGAAGAGCATGACACTAATATGGCCGTGGAGATTGAGCGCCACCAGCCTGACTATGTTGTGTTGGCCAAATATATGCGCGTGTTAACGCCTGCCTTTGTTCAGCGCTTCCCCAATCAGATTATTAATATTCACCACTCATTTTTACCGGCGTTTATCGGCGCACGTCCTTATCATCAGGCGTATGAGCGCGGGGTGAAAATCATTGGCGCCACGGCGCACTATGTGAATGATAATCTCGATGAAGGCCCGATCATCATGCAGGATGTGATTCACGTTGATCACAACTACACCGCTGAAGATATGATGCGTGCTGGTCGTGACGTCGAAAAGAACGTGCTAAGTCGTGCGCTGTATAAAGTGCTGGGGCAACGGGTGTTTGTTTACGGCAACCGCACCATCATTTTATAAGCCTTTTCATGCTGGTTTGTATGACGAACCAGCATGATGTTTAAATAATGGGCAAACGCCGCGGCTTTATGATGATGGCGCTTTACAGCCACATTTCATTTGGTATGATGCGCCCGCTTTCAGTAATAAGCAGCCCCGTGGTGGGGTTCCCGAGCGGCCAAAGGGAGCAGACTGTAAATCTGCCGTCACAGACTTCGAAGGTTCGAATCCTTCTCCCACCACCATTTACTTTGCTGCTGCTAAGCACGTTAAACTGAATGCATGTACTACAACATGATCCCCGGTGGGATTCCCGAGCGGCCAAAGGGAGCAGACTGTAAATCTGCCGTCACAGACTTCGAAGGTTCGAATCCTTCTCCCACCACCATTTCAGTTCGCCTCGCTCCTTCTTGCTATATTTTCCTGAACACGTCTTGTTCTTTCCTGTTCTGTTAATTTCATACGCTTCATCCTGCCCGAAAATGACGCTTGTTGATTCGCAATGCCAGGGTGTCTGCCGCCCTTCCGCCTCGTTAAATTCACCCTCGCGCCTGTAGAAGCTTCGACAATCCGCCGGGCTCTCTGCTACCATCGCGGCATATTTTCCCTGCACTATGGCAACTGAAATGAAATTTGTTTCTTTTAACATCAATGGGCTGCGTGCGCGTCCTCATCAACTGGCCGCGTTGGTTGAACAGCACCAGCCTGACGTCATCGGCCTGCAGGAAACAAAAGTCCATGACGATATGTTTCCGCTTGAAGAGGTCAGTAAGCTGGGCTATCACGTCTTTTACCACGGCCAGAAAGGCCATTATGGCGTGGCGCTGCTGACCAAAACCGCCCCCACCGGGGTGCGTTATGGTTTTCCCGGCGATGAAGAAGACGCGCAGCGTCGGCTGATCATGGCCGACATCCCGAGCCCGCTGGGCGACATCACGGTGATCAACGGCTATTTCCCCCAGGGCGAAAGCCGCGACCATCCCACCAAGTTTCCGGCCAAGGCGCGCTTTTATCGCGATTTACAGGATTATCTGCAGGCGCAGCCAATGGATAAGCCCATCCTGGTGATGGGTGATATGAACATCAGCGCAACCGATCTGGATATTGGCATTGGTGAAGAGAGCCGCAAACGCTGGCTGCGAACCGGCAAATGTTCATTTTTACCGGAAGAGCGTGAATGGATGGATAGGCTGCTG
Source organism: Duffyella sp. Ts4 (assembly GCF_051851875.1). Taxonomy (NCBI): domain Bacteria; kingdom Pseudomonadati; phylum Pseudomonadota; class Gammaproteobacteria; order Enterobacterales; family Erwiniaceae; genus Duffyella; species Duffyella sp. Ts4. Next base: position 358,167 of record NZ_JBLYPN010000001.1, read on the forward strand.
GGGTGGGGGCTGGTCGATACCTGGCGCCTGCAGCATCCTGAAGATAACGAGCAGTTCTCGTGGTTTGACTACCGTTCCAAAGGGTTTGATGACAATCGCGGATTGCGCATCGACCTGCTGCTGGCCAGCCAGCCACTGGCGGAACGCCTTGCTGAAACCGGCATCGATTATCAGATCCGTGCGATGGAGAAGCCCTCCGATCATGCGCCGGTCTGGGCCAGCTTTACGCTGTAATCGCAACGAGCCGCGGCTAATCCGCGGCCCGTTCGACTATTTCAGGACTTTCCAGATCAAATTATTGGTGCCCAGTGATTTCTCGTCACGGGAACATTGCAGAATAATGCCCTCCGCTTTAACGAGCGATCCTTCACTGTAGCGCCGATTCTCGTAAGTACAGCAACGCTGACAGTCATCCTGCTGCCGCTGCTGATTTTGCGTCCAGACTTCCGGCGGTAGATCAACCACCACATCCGCGTTACCGCCCTGAGAAGGCATTGAGTTGTACTCTTCACGGTGCGCCATCGCTGCACTACTGACCATCAACATTATTGCTATTGCCGCCGCTCTTTTTCGCACTGGTCTTTCTCCGATAGGTCGTCTGTTTAGCCGGGCGGCTGCCTTTTTTTGCTGCGGGCAGGCCACGGAATGCATGCGCAGCGGGTTGTTGACGCGCCTGCGCAATAAGCTGATAGAGCGTCTCAACCAGCGGCTGCATAAAGTCCTGATAACGACACTGCTTCTCGCTGATTTTAGTCAGCGTTGATTCCCACTGCGCGGTCATATCGGGCCGGGCAGCCATTTCCGGCAGCGAATGAATCAGGGCGCGCCCCGCTTCGCTGGCATGAATGGCGCGCCCCTGCTTAAACAAGAAGGTACGTTTGAATAGCAGCTCAATGATGCCGGCACGTGTCGCCTCAGTGCCTAAACCATCGGTCGATCGGAGGATTTTCTTTAGATCTTTATCCTGCACAAAGCGGGCAATGCCGGTCATGGCGGAGAGCAACGTCGCATCGGTGAAGGGCCGCGGTGGCTGCGTTTGTTTGGCCAGCACTTCACCATGCTCACAGTGCAACTCATCGCCTTTAGCCACCACCGGCAGCGGCGTACCGTCATTTTCCTCATCGCGCTCTTTGCTTCCCAGCATGGCGCGCCAGCCCGCTTCCGCCAGAAAACGGGCTCTGGCGCTGAATTTGCCGCCCGCAATATCAAGATCGATCACGCATTTGCGGAACAGCGCATCCTGACAGAATTGCATCAAATATTGTCTGGCCACCAGCGCATAAATATTGGCTTCGTTTTCACTGAGATTAACGCTGCTGCTGCGTGCAGTTGGAATGATGGCGTGGTGAGCATCAACTTTTTTATCATCCCAACAGCGGTTACGCCGATTGGTATCGGCATCTTCCGGCAACGCCAGCGTCGGCTGATGCTGCTGAATCGCCTTGAGCACCGCGTGACGTCCGTTGAAGTGCTCATCGGGCAGATATCGGCTGTCCGAGCGCGGATAGGTGATCAGCTTGTGCGTTTCATAGAGCCGCTGGCAGGTATCCAGCACGGTTTGCGCACTCAGCCCAAAACGCTTAGCGGCTTCAATTTGCAGGCTGGAGAGAGAGAACGGCAGCGGCGCGGTTTCACTTTCACGCTTATCCTGATAGCCGCTGACCATAGCTGGCACACCCTGAATACGCGCGACTACGTGATCGGCCAGCGGACGGTGCAGCAATCGGCCCTCTTCATCCTGCCAGGGTTCACAGGATTCGCTGGGCTGCCATAGCGCGGTAAACCGTACGCCATCGGGCGTAATAATGTGCGCTTTGACTTCGAAATAGTCTTTGGCGACGAAGTTTTCGATCTCTTCATCGCGGCGCACCACCAGCCCTAACACCGGCGTTTGCACCCGTCCGACCGAAAGCACACCATCGTAACCAGCGTTGCGCCCCAGCAGCGTATAGGCACGGGTCATATTGATGCCGTAAAGCCAGTCGGCGCGAGAACGGGCCAGCGCAGAGACACAAAGTGGCACAAACTCACGGTTTTCACGCAGCCGGCCAATCGCCTTCTCCACCGCCTGCGGATTGAGATCGTTAATCAGACAGCGCTGCACTTTTTCGCGTTTCTCTGCCGACAGACCAAGATAGTCGATCACTTCATCGACCAGCAGCTGGCCTTCACGGTCCGGATCGCCTGCGTGCACCACTTGTGAGGCCTGCGTCAGTAAGCCTTTGATCACTTTCAGCTGTTTCGCCACCGAGGGACGCGGCTGCAGCTGCCATTTTTCCGGTACGATAGGCAGATCGGCCAGTGACCAACGGGCGTACTTACTGTCATAGCTGTCCGGCTGAGCCTGCTCCAGCAGGTGACCTACGCACCAAGTCACCATTTGATCGTTGCCACAGGCAATGAAGCCATCGCCGCGACGATGTGGCTTGGGCAGCACATCTGCAATGGCGCGGGCGAGGCTGGGTTTTTCTGCAATAAACAAACGCATCTGTTGCCGGCAACCTTCTACTCGAAAAGACAAAAATCCTCGGCGTTGTCTTGCGCCGAATAAATCCGCCAGGGCTTAATCAGCCCTGAGCAGAGAGGCGAAATCTTAACGTGCTGCGGCGCCTGCGCACCAGCAGATTGCGCCGAGATGCGCGCGGCATCGCAAGATTTTGCGGCGGCTATAGTAGCGTTTTCAACGTAAGCTGATAAGGGGATTGAGAAATTTCGCGGACAGGGCACACGGCGAGCCCGGCAGGGCAAGCACTGCCCTGCTTTACGTCATCAGAAATAACGGACAAACGGCGCGTGATCGGGTGGCAGAACGGTAGTAGAGGATTTAAGTTGCGGCGTACCTAAGTAGAGAAAGCCCACAATGGCATCCTGCTCGCGGCAGCCAAACGCCTCACGCACCGCCGCGTGATCGGTCCATGGGCCGCTACGCCAGATGCCGTTAAAGCCCTGCGCCTGCGCCGCCATCTGCATGGCCATCACCGCACAGCCTGCGGACACCACCTGTTCCCAGCGCGGGACTTTATGATGTGCTTCGCAATGCGCCACCACAGTAATGATCATCGGTGCGCGGAAAGGCGATTTTTGCGCTTTATCAATCGCCTTCTGTTCCATGTCATCATCGCGCGCGCATTTTTCCAGCAGCTGGCTGAAGCGGTCGCGCCCTTCCCCTTCGACAATAATGAAGCGCCACGGCTGAAGTGTACCGTGATCGGGGGCGCGCATGCCCGCCCTGATGATATTCTCCAGCGCCTCGCCGGCTGGCGCGGGCTCACTGAGCCGCGATGCAGAACGTCGGTTTACCAATAAATCCAGCGCATCCATCTGAGCCTCCTGATAATGATTAGCATTAACAACAAACTAGCACAGGCCAGCACTTTGTAACAGTCGCGCTCGATTTCATGCTGACTTTTAGCACGCCGCTCTTTAGGATGAGTGCGGTAATCGGACCTCTGCGGTCTGAATGAGATAATAGGGAGATGCTATGCGCACCTTGTGGCGAATTATTGCGGGTTTCTTTAAGTGGAGCTGGCGCGTTTTAAATTTTATCAGGGAATTTATCCTGAACCTTTTTTTGATTTTTTTAGTGCTGGTGGGCGTAGGCATCTGGCTGCAAATTAATCATGCGTCTGCTCCCGCTGATGTGCAGCGCGGCGCGCTAAAAATCGATCTGACCGGCGTGGTGGTGGATAAGCCATCGGTCAGCAATAAGCTCAGCAAACTGAGCCGTCAGCTTCTGGGTGCCAGCAGCGATCGCCTCAAAGAAAACTCCCTGTTTGATGTCGTTGATGCCATTCGCCAGGCAAGAGATGACAAAAACATCACCGGTATTGTGCTCGATTTACGCGATTTTGCCGGCGCCGATCAGCCTTCGCTGCAATACATCGGTAAAGCGCTGCGCCAGTTCCGTGATGCGGGCAAACCTATATTCGCCACCGGCGACAGCTACACGCAGGCACAATATTATCTGGCCAGCTACGCCAATAAAATCTATCTTTCGCCGCAGGGCGCGGTTGACCTGCATGGTTTTGCCACTAACGGCCTTTACTACAAATCGCTGCTGGATAAGTTAAAGGTCAGCTCGCACGTTTTCCGCGTGGGTACCTATAAGTCTGCCGTGGAACCCTTCCTGCGTGATGACATGTCGCCTGCCGCCCGCGAAGCGGACAGCCGCTGGATTGGCGAGCTGTGGCAGAACTATCTCAATACCGTTTCCGCTAACCGCCAGATTACCCCGGATCAGCTGTTCCCGGGTGCTCAGGGCGTGATTGCCGGCCTGCAGAAAGCAGAAGGCGATACCGCGAAGTATGCGCTTGATAACAAGCTGGTAGATCAGCTCGCCACGCGAGCCGACATTGAGCAGCTGTTCAGCAAAACCTTTGGCTGGGACAAGCAGAGCAACGATTATCATGCGATCAGCATTTACGATTATCCGCTGCACGCCAGCACCCAGGATAACGGCAATATCGCGGTAATCCTGGCTAACGGTGCCATCATGGATGGCGAAGAGACCGCCAGCAGCGTTGGCGGCGATACCACCGCCATGCAAATTCGTGAAGCGCGTCTCGATCCTAAAATCAAAGCGATAGTGTTCCGTGTGAACAGCCCTGGCGGCAGCGTTACCGCTTCTGAGGTGATTCGCGAAGAGCTGGCGGCGGCGCGTGCAGCCGGCAAGCCGGTGGTAGTCTCAATGGGCGGCATGGCGGCCTCCGGCGGCTACTGGATCTCCACGCCAGCGGATTACATTTTGGCCAGCCCAACCACACTAACCGGTTCAATTGGTATTTTTGGCGTCATCAACACCGTTGAAAACAGCCTGAACGAAATTGGCGTGCATGGCGATGGCGTTGCTACATCGCCGCTGGCCGACGTATCAACCACCAAGGCGTTGCCGCCAGAAGTGCAGCAGATGATGCAAATCAGCATTGAAAGCGGCTATAAAAACTTCATTGGTCTGGTTGCCAAATCGCGTAACAAAACGCCGCAAGAGATCGATCAGATTGCGCAGGGCCATGTCTGGACCGGCAGCGATGCCAAAGCCAATGGTCTGGTGGACGCGCTGGGCGACTTCGATGATGCCGTCGACAAAGCGGCCGCGCTGGCCAAACTGAGTCAGCCGCAACTGAGCTGGTATCAGGATGAACCAGGACTGGTTGACATGATGCTTAATCAGGTTGATGCATCGGTTCGCGCCACGCTGCCTGCTGCCGTCCAGGCGTTGCTGCCTGCGCCGGTTGCCGAAGTGATGTCAGCCATGCAATCTCAGCCTGGCATGATGACCAAAATGAACGATCCGGCCCATCGTTATGCCTTCTGTCTGACCTGCGGGCAGGTGCGATAAAGTTCACAGCCCGGCCACTGGTCGGGCTGTTTTTCCCCCGCTTTCCTTCTATAATGCGCCTTTCGTGGCAAGCCTGAGTTACCCATGCATAAGAAAAATATTTACGTCGCCTATACGGGCGGAACCATCGGGATGCAGCGTTCAGCGCAGGGCTATATTCCGGTTTCAGGACATCTTCAGCAGCAGCTGGCCAATATGCCCGAGTTCCACCGCGCCGAAATGCCGCTGTTTACCATTCATGAATATCAGCCGCTGATGGACTCTTCAGACATGACCCCTGAAGACTGGCTGGCCATCGCCAATGACATCAAAAAGAACTACGATCGCTATGATGGCTTTGTGATCCTGCACGGTACCGACACCATGGCGTTCACCGCATCGGCGCTGTCGTTTATGCTGGAAAACCTCACCAAACCCGTGATCGTCACCGGCTCGCAAATTCCGCTGGCTGAGTTGCGTTCTGATGGTCAGCAGAATCTACTCAATTCGCTGTTTGTCGCGGCCAACTATCCCATCAGCGAAGTCACCTTGTTCTTTAATAACACGCTGTTTCGCGGCAACCGCACCACCAAAGCCCACGCCGACGGTTTCAATGCTTTTGCCTCGCCAAATCTGGCGCCGTTGCTGGAAGCGGGTATTCATATCCGCCGCCTCGGCACGCCGCCTGCGCCACAGGGCAAGGGGGAGCTGATCGTTCATCCGATCACGCCACAGCCAATCGGCGTGGTCACTATCTATCCGGGTATTTCTGCGGAGGTGGTGCGCAACTTTTTACGACAACCGGTCAAAGCGCTGATTTTGCGCTCGTACGGCGTTGGTAATGCGCCGCAAAACCCGGAGTTTATTAATGAGCTGAAGCAGGCAGCCGAACGCGGCATCGTGGTAGTGAACCTGACGCAGTGTATGTCCGGCAAGGTCAATATGGGCGGTTACGCCACCGGCAACGCGCTGGCGCATGCTGGTGTCGTCAGCGGTTCTGACCTGACGGTGGAGGCGACGCTGACCAAGCTGCACTTCCTGCTCAGCCAGTCATTGACCAGCGATCAGGTCCGCCAGCAGATGCAGGCTAACCTGCGCGGCGAACTCACCCCTGACGAATAAGCAGGAGAAACAATGAAACGGGCACTGGTACTTATCGATCTGCAAAACGATTTTTGCCCCGGCGGGCCGATGGCGGTAGCCGAGGGCGATTTAACCGTTGAAATAGCAAATCAGTATGCACAGGCGTTTAAGCAACGTGGTGAATGCGTAATCGCTTTACAGGACTGGCACCCTGCCAGACATGGCAGTTTTGCTTCGGTTTCGGGCGAACCGGTTTATACCCTCGGCGAACTCAACGGCCTGCCGCAAATTTGGTGGCCCGATCACGCGATTCAACACAGCCCGGGTGCCGATTTTCATCCCGCGCTCGATCGCAGCGTCATCGAAGCGATTTTCCACAAAGGCGAAGATGTGGATGTCGACAGCTACAGCGCCTTTTTCGATAACGGTCACCGGCGCCAGACAGAACTGCACGGCTGGTTGCAGGCGCGCGGCATTACGCATTTAGTGATGCTGGGGCTGGCAACCGATTATTGCGTGAAGTACAGCGTGCTGGATGCGCTGGAGCTGGGTTATCAGGTTGAGGTGATCAAAGCAGGCTGTCGCGGGGTAAATTTGTCGCCGGAAGACAGCGACATCGCGTTCGCACAGATGGCCGCGCAGGGCGCGACGCTGATTTAAAAACAGAGGCTGCCGCGGCAGCCTTTGTCATATTAGTGCAGAGTAAGCCGGGTAATATCGTCATCAATACCCAGTTCTTGCTTGAGCTGTTTTTTGCTTTTGGTGACGATCTCGCCGCCCTTCGCAATGCTCATATGCTGCGCCTGCTCGTTGTGCTGAGACTGCCACAGCATCACCAGCTGCAGCGAATGCGCTTTTTGTTCCGGGGTCAGCGCCACGCCGTCCGGCCATTTCCCCAGCTCAACGGCCGTCGCCAGACGTTGATAAACTTCTGGCGTCATTGCCGCCAGTACACTCTGTAGATCCTTATCCATGGCTTACCCTTTTACCTGATTGCCGTCGTCGTCGGTAAAACGCATTGACGCAGAATTTACGCAGTAGCGTTCGCCGGTAGGCTGCGGGCCGTCAGGGAAAACGTGGCCCAGGTGCGCATCGCAACTTCCACAGCGGATTTCCGTGCGGTGCATGCCGTGAGTATTATCTTCCAGATAACGAATCGCATCATCCTTCACCGGCTCATAAAAACTGGGCCAGCCACAGCCAGAGTCGTACTTGCTTTCAGAAAGAAACAGCGGTGCATTACAGACCAGGCAGTGATAGATACCTTCAGCTTTGTTGTGCAATAACGCGCCTGAGTAAGGCGGTTCGGTGCCACGTTGCTGGGTAACGTAACGCTGCATTTCGTTCAGCTCAACGTCTGATGCATGGTGCGTATCGGGTTTTGCCATAATTGAAGGTCTCGAGGAAGGTGAATCTGGAAATTTCGGCTAATATTCTAACAAACACCTAACAATGGCAGCTGAATAATTTGTGCCCTGCCCTGTTCGGTAGCAACAAGAGTCTGAATTTGTGATGAAGATCACTCTTAGCGATGCAGGGTCTTTTCGGGACTGTGCAGAGCAAAGCGAAGTGAGCAAAAATCAGCTGTCAGAGGCGATCGGCAGAGGAATAATTCCTCGCCGAGGAATTGACCTGTCGCAACTATTGACACGATTCCGCTTGACGCCTGGTAAGGTTTTTGTAATTTTACAGCCAACCTTTTATTCACTAACAAATAGCTGGTGGAATATATGACTATCAAAGTAGGTATCAACGGTTTTGGCCGTATCGGTCGCATCGTTTTCCGTGCTGCTCAGCAGCGTTCTGACATCGAGATCGTGGCAATCAACGATCTGCTGGATGCAGAATACATGGCTTACATGCTGAAGTATGACTCCACTCACGGCCGTTTCGACGGTACCGTTGACGTGAAAGATGGTCATCTGGTCGTAAACGGCAAAACCATTCGCGTTACCGCTGAGAAAGATCCGGCTAACCTGAAATGGGGCGACGTAGGTGTTGATGTTGTTGCTGAAGCAACCGGTATCTTCCTGACCGACGAAACTGCACGTAAACACATCGCTGCAGGCGCGAAGAAAGTGGTTCTGACCGGTCCATCGAAAGATGACACCCCAATGTTTGTTCGCGGTGCCAACTTCGACAAATATGCTGGCCAGGATATCGTATCTAACGCCTCCTGTACCACCAACTGCCTGGCGCCACTGGCTAAAGTTATCAACGACAAGTTTGGTATCGTTGAAGGCCTGATGACCACCGTTCACGCGACCACTGCCACCCAGAAAACCGTTGATGGCCCGTCTCACAAAGACTGGCGCGGCGGCCGCGGCGCATCTCAGAACATCATTCCATCTTCAACTGGCGCAGCGAAAGCTGTAGGCAAAGTGCTGCCAGAACTGAATGGCAAACTGACCGGTATGGCTTTCCGCGTACCAACGCCAAACGTTTCTGTGGTTGACCTGACTGTACGTCTGGAAAAACCAGCGTCTTACAAAGAAATTTGTGAAGCGATCAAAGCCGCTGCTGAAGGCGAAATGAAAGATGTACTGGGCTACGTTGAAGACGACGTGGTTTCTACTGACTTCAACGGCGAAGTGCTGACCTCTGTATTTGATGCGAAGGCCGGTATTGCGCTGAACGACAACTTTGTGAAACTGGTTTCCTGGTACGATAACGAAACTGGCTACTCAAACAAAGTTCTCGACCTGATTGCACTGGTTTCTGCAAAATAATTTGCAGCTCCGTTTCAGGCAAAGGGCGACTTCGGTCGCCCTTTTTTATCGTGCCGCTGATGGAAGGATTAGCTTATGACCCACACCATTTTTTCGCTGCCGGTGGTTAACCAGATTTCACCTTATCTCTCACAACGCCAGCTGGGAGAACTGCCAGTTATCGCCATTAATCACCCGTTATTTCGTGCAGCTGTGACCCTGCAGGGTGCTCAGCTGATTGCCTGGCAGCCCAATGGCGAAGCGCCAGCGATTTGGCTCAGTGAAAAATCCGCATTCTCGCCGGGTAAGGCGATTCGCGGCGGCGTGCCGATCTGCTGGCCGTGGTTTGGTCCGGCGGGAGAACCGGCGCACGGCTTTGCGCGTACGTTGCCGTGGACGTTAAGCGCCCACGATGAAAACGATCAGAGCGTCATGTTGACCTTTGTGCTGGAAAGCAGTGAACAGACGAAAAAGCTGTGGCCGCACGACTTCACGCTGTTTGCCCGCTTCCGCATTGGTGAACGCTGTGAAATCGAGCTGGAAGCGCATGGCGACTACACCGCTACCGCAGCGTTGCACACCTACTTTGCCGTGGGTGATATCAACCAGACGGAAGTCACTGGCTTAGGCAACACCTTCATCGATAAGGTGAAAAACGGTGAAAACGGCACCTCTGATGACGGCAAACAGCGTTATACGCAGCGGGTTGACCGCATCTATACGCAGCCCGAAGATTGCAGCCTGATCAACGATGCGGCCAATAACCGCATCATTGAGGTATATCACCATTATCATCAGGATGTGGTGACCTGGAACCCAGGCGCTGAGCTCTCCTGCAGCATGCAGGATATGGCCAACGACGGCTACAAAACCATGGTTTGCGTGGAGACCGCGAGCATCAACCAGCCGATGAAAAGTGCGGGCGAAACGCCTGCCCGACTGGCTACCACCTTCCGCTTGCGCCGCAAAGCGTAATCTCTCCGCGGCGAGCATCGTCTCGCCGCGTCATACCATATCAAGCGGCTGTTTGCCGGTCGGCGGCGGAAAAGCCTGATTGATCAGCGCCAGTTCTTCACTGCTCAGCGTGACCTGCATCGCCAGCGCATTCTCTTTCACATGCGCCGTTGAACTGGCTTTGGGAATCGCCATTACGCCCTCTTTACGGATAACCCATGCCAGCAACAGCTGAGCCACGCTGATGCCCTTTTGTTGTGCAATTTCCTGCAGCAACGGATGCGTAAGCAACTGATGGCGCAATTTACCTGCCTGTGCCAGCGGACAATAGGCCATTATCGGCAGGCTGCGCTGCTGACATTCCGGCAGCAAATCGTATTCGATACCGCGTGAAGCCAGATGATAGAGAACCTGATTTGTCGCACAGGCATCACCGCCCGCTTCCTGCCACAGCTCATGCAGATCCTCGACGTCAAAGTTAGAAACGCCCCAGCGACCGATTTTACCCTGCTGCTGAAGCGTCTGCATGGCCAGCAGCGTCTCTTCCAGCGGCACGTTGCCACGCCAGTGCAGCAGATAGAGATCAAGATAATCGGTCTGTAGCCTTTTCAGGCTGCGCTCGCACGCTTCTATCGCCTCAATCGCGCTGGCGTGCCAGGGATAGAATTTCGATACCAGAAATGCCCGATCGCGACGTCCCTTCAACGCCATGCCAACCACCTTTTCCGCGCCGCCTTCAGCATACATTTCCGCGGTATCGATCAGCGTCAAACCGGCATCAAGGCCCGCCTGCAGCGCCGCTATTTCGCGCTGCTGTTCAGCAGGCTGCTCACCCATGAACCACGTACCCTGTCCCACAGCGGGTAATGCGATACCGCCAAGGTTTACATGCTGTGTCATCTTGCCTCCTGTTGCGCCATTGTTGCGCCCCGGAAATGCACAAAAGGGCGCAAGCGCCCTTTTATCGTGCAGATCAGCGGACGATTAGAATGAATAGCTGATGCCTGTCCAGACAGAAACCTGATCATCGCGATCCACCATCGGACTGTCTTTGACTTTGCTGGAGAGACGGGTATAGCGACCCGAGACAGTGGCATTCCACTGCGTGCTGAGCTGATAGCTGGCGTTCAGCTCAACGTACGGATTCCAGCTGTCATCAGGATCGTAGCTGTTAATGCCGGTACGCGTCGATTCATGATCTGACACGCCAAAATAGTAGCGGTTTTGATTGGCGCTGCTCCACAAGGCACCAATGCCCGGCGTCAACGTAAGCTGACCAAGCTTAACCGGATAGAGCCAGGTTAAATCCCAGATGATACCGTTGCTGTTGTTCAGCACGTCTCCTAATAACGCGGTGCGCACCACGCCCCACTCGGCGGTGTGGCGATAGGTTGCGCCCGCCATCAGCGTCATGCGGCGCTTATCCAGCGCTTTCATGTCGCTGTGATCGTTGTCCTTAGGATCATATTTCTGCGGCGATCCCACCAGCGTTAAAGACAGCTGATCCTGCTGATCTTTCCACAGGTAGTAACCTCCCTGCAGGCTACGGAACCAAAAGCTGTCGCCTTCATAATTAATGATCGGAATCGGCAGATAACGATCCTGCCCACCGCGATAAGGGCTCTGTGCATAAAGCACTGAGGCGCCCAGTGAGAGCGTTTCCGCCTGAGTTAATGCAGAGGTAAAAGCACAAGGTAAAATAACGGTCAGCGCGCTAAGTTTGAAATAGTTCACAATTTATTCATTCCATAAATATAACAATGACAATATCGGTGCCACAGCTAAAGCGACAGCGTATACCTGTTTGTGTGGCGCAACGTATATAGCAAAATAGCATCAACCGTGACAGAGTGAAGGGCACACGAGATTTACAAATCCCCGCCAGGCCGCGCTATATGCAGGAACCACGCAAGTTTCGCAAACTTTCTTATTGAAAAATCATCAAAAAGGGCTTTTTGCCCGAGAATTAATCTGGAGGTCGATCTACAGTTAACTCTCATACCAACTCAATTCTGAGAGAAGAGTAACCCTATAATTTGTGTATTTCCAGGAGAATACGCCAGGTTGGCATAAGGGTTGCTGTACTTAATTAAAGGATATCTTCCGGGAGCAGCTGGGTTTCCTTTTACGCTCCTTACCTGTGCTAAAAACAAAAGGACGGGCATTGCTATGAATATATTCGATCACTATCGTCAGCGTTATGAAGCTGCCAAGGACGAAGAGTTCACACTGCAGGAATTTCTTGCTACCTGTAAGCAGGATCGCAGTGCATACGCCAACGCGGCAGAGCGACTGTTAATGGCCATTGGTGAGCCAGTAATGGTCGATACTGCTCTCGAGCCACGCCTTTCCCGCTTGTTTTCCAATCGTGTTATCGCGCGTTATCCCGCCTTTGAAGAGTTTTACGGCATGGAAGAGGCGATCGAACAGATTGTCTCTTATCTGCGTCATGCAGCCCAGGGGCTGGAAGAGAAGAAACAAATTCTCTATCTGCTGGGCCCGGTAGGTGGCGGTAAATCCTCGCTAGCTGAACGGTTAAAAGCGCTGATGCAGCGCGTGCCTATTTACGTACTTAGCGCCGATGGCGAACGCAGCCCGGTCAACGACCACCCGCTCTGCCTGTTTAATCCGCAGGAAGATGCGCATATTCTGGAAAAAGAGTATGGCGTGCCACGGCGTTATCTCGGCACCATCATGTCACCCTGGGCGGCCAAACGCCTGCATGACTTTGGCGGCGATATCACCCGCTTCAAGGTGGTTAAAGTCTGGCCGTCGATTCTCGAGCAGGTGGCGATAGCGAAAACCGAGCCGGGTGATGAGAACAACCAGGACATCTCCGCGCTGGTCGGTAAAGTGGATATTCGTAAACTGGAAAACCACGCGCAAAACGATCCCGATGCCTACGGTTACTCCGGTGCGTTGTGCCGCGCCAATCAGGGCATCATGGAATTCGTCGAGATGTTTAAGGCACCGATCAAAGTGCTGCACCCGCTGTTAACCGCCACTCAGGAAGGTAACTATAACGGCACCGAGGGGATCTCTGCCCTGCCCTTTAACGGCATCATTCTGGCTCACTCTAACGAATCAGAATGGGTGACCTTCCGTAATAACAAAAATAATGAAGCGTTCCTTGACCGTGTTTACATTGTCAAAGTGCCGTATTGCCTGCGCGTGTCGGAAGAGATCAAAATCTACGACAAACTGCTGACCCACAGTGAGCTGACCACCGCGCCCTGTGCGCCAGGCACGCTGGAAACGCTGGCACGCTTCTCAATCCTTTCACGTCTGAAGGAGCCGGAAAACTCCAGCACCTACTCAAAAATGCGCGTCTATGACGGTGAAAGCCTTAAAGATACCGATCCGAAAGCGAAGTCCTATCAGGAATATCGCGATTATGCTGGTGTCGACGAAGGCATGAACGGCCTGTCGACGCGTTTTGCCTTTAAGATTCTGTCACGCGTATTTAACTTTGATCATGCCGAGGTCGCAGCGAACCCGGTACATCTGTTCTATGTCATTGAGCGGCAGATAGAGCGCGAACAGTTTCCTCAGGAGCAGGCGGATAAATACCTCGAGCATCTTAAAGGCTATCTGATCCCTAAATATGCCGAGTTTATTGGCAAAGAGATTCAGACCGCCTATCTGGAATCCTATTCCGAATATGGTCAGAACATCTTTGATCGCTATGTCACCTACGCTGATTTCTGGATTCAGGATCAGGAATACCGCGATCCCGATACCGGACAGCTGTTCGATCGTGAATCACTCAACGCTGAACTGGAGAAGATTGAAAAACCGGCTGGTATCAGCAATCCCAAAGACTTCCGTAATGAGATCGTTAACTTTGTCTTACGGGCGCGGGCGCAGAACAGTGGACGAAATCCTAACTGGACCAGCTATGAAAAATTGCGCACGGTGATTGAGAAAAAAATGTTCTCGAATACCGAAGAGCTGCTGCCGGTTATTTCATTCAATGCCAAAACCTCAACGGATGAGCAGAAAAAGCATGACGACTTTGTCGATCGCATGATGGAAAAAGGCTATACCCGCAAACAGGTACGTTTGCTGTGTGAATGGTATTTGCGCGTGCGAAAATCGTCATAAATCATTGCGTACCATCAGGCCGGGGAAGCCCGGCCTGCCAGCCATGTGGTTTGGGGGAAAGTTATGGCCTATTTCATCGATCGGCGTCTTAACGGTAAGAACAAGAGCGCGGTTAACCGCCAGCGCTTTCTGCGCCGTTATAAGTCGCAAATTAAGCAATCGATATCCGAGGCCATCAATAAGCGTTCGGTTACCGATGTGGAAAGTGGCGAATCCGTATCCATTCCCGTTGATGATATTAATGAGCCGGTATTTCATCAGGGTCGCGGCGGCAACCGCCAGCGCGTCCATCCTGGCAACGATCACTTTGTGCAGAACGATCGCATCGAACGCCCACCGGGCGGAAGCGGTGGCGGCGGAAGCGGCCAGGGCAATGCCAGTCAGGATGGCGAAGGAGAAGATGAATTCGTCTTTAATATCTCCAAAGATGAATATCTCGACCTGCTGTTTGAAGATCTCGCCCTGCCCAACCTGCGTAAAAACCAGCATCGTCAGATGAATGAGTATAAAACCCACCGTGCCGGTTACACTGCCAATGGCGTACCGGCCAATATCAGCGTGGTGCGGTCATTACAGAATTCACTCGCGCGTCGCACCGCGATGACCGCTGGCAAGCGGCGCCAGCTTGGTGAACTGGAAGAGGCCCTGTTAACGCTGGAAAATGCCGAACCGGCACAGCTGCTGGAGGAGGAACGGCTGCGCAAGGAAATTGCCGAGCTGCGGGCACGCATTGCGCGCGTGCCGTTTATCGACACCTTTGATCTGCGCTACAAAAACTTTGAGAAGCGGCCAGAACCGTCCAGTCAGGCGGTAATGTTCTGTTTGATGGACGTTTCAGGCTCAATGGATCAGGCCACTAAGGACATGGCTAAACGCTTTTATATTCTGCTCTATCTGTTCCTGAGCCGAACCTATAAAAACGTCGATGTGGTCTATATCCGCCATCATACACAGGCGAAAGAAGTGGATGAGCAGGAGTTTTTCTACTCGCAGGAAACCGGCGGCACTATTGTTTCCAGCGCGCTGAAGCTGATGGATGAGGTGGTGAAAGAGCGTTACGATCCGAATCAGTGGAACATCTACGCTGCACAGGCTTCAGATGGCGATAACTGGGCGGATGATTCACCGTTGTGTCATGAGATTTTAGCGAAAAACATCCTGCCCGTGGTGCGTTATTACAGCTATATTGAGATTACCCGGCGGGCGCACCAAACCCTGTGGCGCGAGTATGAACATCTGCAGTCGATGTTTGATAACTTTGCTATTCAGCATATTCGCGAGCAAGAAGATATCTATCCGGTATTCAGAGAGCTGTTTCATCGCCAGGCCGCAGAAGCCTGACGCAAGCACTAAAAAGCCGGCTAATCACCGGCTTTTTTATGGGCTGCAAGATAAAAAGAGAACGCCTGGCATCAGGCCGCTGCGCCCCGCGGATGTGCCGCCAGATGCGAAGCCCACAGGCTGGCAATCCACTTCACCCCTTTTGCCGTAAAGCGCGCCTGTGAAAAAGTGTGTGCGTTTTCGCCCACACCAGCACGCAGCGTAAAGCGGCCAGCCGCGATGTGCTGCTGATGCGGCGCCATGCTGTTATTGATGCGGTACATCACGTTGCGCTCCAGCAGGAACTGGCGGAAATCGGTCTCTTTCGCCTTGAGCATTTTACACACCTGGCGAAAACCCAGTGACTCATCCACCGTGACATAGCGATCAAAAAACTCCGCCTTCGGCGCAAACAGGGCTAGCTGTTTTTCTGCTGCCTGCCGCTGTTCAAACTGCTCTGCCCAGGCGCGAGCCGCTACCGCCGGATTGGTAAAATCGGGCAGATGGTTGACCTGTTCGCGCGCCTGCCAGCGATCCAGCGCTTCCGCGGTAAAGCCAGGCGATAAACGGGCAACCGCCAGTAACGAGTCGCGTTTGTTAAGGCGATACTCCTGACGAACCTCGCCCGAGGCAGATTCATAGTCCCATGCCGTTAACGGTTCAGTTAAACGCTGGGCGGTTTCCAGGCTGTTAATCAGTCGCTTAACTTCGCCGTGCGTGATGCCTGTCAGTTCGGCAATTTCACGGCTGCTCATTGTGACTGATTGATGAAGAGAATTAAGGCTCTCAGTTGAAATCATCATAGGCTTCACCAGGTAGTTGTTAACGACATCCACTCTGACCAGAGTTCAAATATTATACCAAACACTGTTTAAACATCCAGTATTTATTTTAACCATTTCCATGTTTATTACTGCTGCAATTAACAGCTTGTTTTTACTGTTAAAAGATCAACAAGTTATTGATAATGCGTTATGTTTTGACAACCCATTGGCTTATGCAACACACTGGAAGCCTGAATGTTTATCTAACTGAGGAGAAAATGTCTTGGAAGACAGCGCGATTTACAGTTTGTATATCATTGGTTCGGTGTTGGTCGCTGCCAGCATCCTGCTGAGTTCTTTTTCATCGCGCCTTGGCATTCCTATTCTGGTTATCTTTCTTGCACTTGGCATGCTGGCGGGCGTGGATGGCATCGGCGGTATCGCCTTTGATAACTATCCCATGGCCTACCTGATTTCTAACCTTGCGCTGGCGGTGATTCTGCTCGACGGCGGCATGCGTACTAAAGCGACCTCCCTGCGCATCGCGCTTGGGCCCGCCCTGTCGCTGGCAACCGTGGGCGTTCTGATTACCGCTGGCCTGACCGGCATGGCGGCGGCATGGCTGTTTAATCTCGATATGATGCAGGGCTTTCTGGTCGGTGCCATCATCGGCTCCACCGACGCTGCTGCGGTGTTCTCACTGCTGGGCGATAAGGGGCTGAATGAACGTGTCAGCTCAACGCTGGAGATTGAATCAGGTAGCAACGATCCGATGGCCGTGTTCCTGACCATCACGCTCATTGAGATGATTCAACAGGGCGAAACCGGCATCAGCTGGATGTTTGTTGTGCATCTTATTCAGCAGTTCGGTCTGGGAATTGTGCTGGGGTTGGGCGGCGGCTGGGCCCTGCAGCAATTAATCAACCGCATCACCCTGCCACAAGGGCTCTATCCCCTGCTCGCGGTCAGCGGCGGTATTCTGGTGTTTGCGCTGACCACGGTGCTGGAAGGCAGCGGTATTCTCGCCGTTTATCTGTGCGGTTTTCTGTTGGGTAACCGGCCGATTCGCAACCGTCACGGTATTTTACAGACCTTTGACGGCATGGCCTGGCTGAGCCAGATCGGCATGTTCCTGGTGTTGGGCTTGCTGGTCACGCCTTCCAGCCTGTGGCAGATCGCTGTACCGGCTATGCTGCTCTCATTGTGGCTGATCCTGGTTGCCCGCCCGTTATCGGTGTTTGTTGGCCTGCTGCCTTTCCGGGCCTTTACGCTGCGCGAGCGCGGCTTTATTAGCTGGGTGGGTCTGCGCGGCGCGGTGCCGATTATCCTCGCGGTATTCCCGATGATGGCAGGCCTGGAAAACGCCACGCTGTTCTTTAATATCGCGTTTTTTGTGGTGCTGGTTTCGCTGATGGTTCAGGGCACTTCGCTGGGGTTTGCGGCGCGTAAAGCTAAGGTAGTGATACCGCCGATGGCCTCGCCAATTAACCGCGTGGGTCTGGATATTCACCCGGAAAATCCGTGGGAGCAGTTTGTTTATCAGCTCAGCGCCGATAAGTGGTGCGTAGGCGCGGCGCTGCGGGATTTAAAAATGCCGCGTGAAACTCGCATTGCCGCGCTGTTCCGCGACAATGTCTTGATGCACCCCACCGGCAGCACCCGCCTGAAAGAGAACGATGTGCTGTGTGTCATTGGCCGTGAGCGCGATCTGCCTGCGCTGGGCAAGATGTTCAGCCAGACGCCACCGGTTGCCCTCGATCAGCGTTTCTTTGGTGACTTTATCCTTGAGGCTGACGCGCGGCTGCGCGATGTGGCGCAAATCTACGGTCTTGAGCTCGATGAAAACACCAACGACCGCCAGACGCTGGGCCAGCTGATCATGGGCCTGCTTAACGGCACGCCGGTTATCGGCGATCAGGTGGAATGGAATAACCTGATCTGGACAGTAGCGGAAAAAGAGGAAAATCAGGTGGTTCGTATCGGTGTGCGTATGGCAGAAGAGAAGGATTAATCCTGGAGAATAAGCCTCGTAATTCCTGCGGCAGGAGCTACGCTTAATGTTCACCGTATTAACAGGAGGTCATCATGGGACATGTAGTCAAAATTGGTCGCTACGAAATTGTAGACGCCGAACTGGACGTGCAAAACCTCGATACGGTTAGTATTCCTTGCAATACTAATCCGGGCTTAATAACCCAGCTTGATGGCTGGGATAAAGAGACCAGCGTGCCGGCATGGATCGATGGTAAGAAGGTTGATTTAAAGCTTGGTCATTATGATAAAGAGCAGGACCTCTGGATATTAAAGAAGCCTGCCTGAGCCAATAATCTGACCCGCTATTTCACCTGAATAGCGGGTTGTCCTAATTGTTACGCTTGACACTCCCCACTGCACTTAACGTCATCGATAATAAAATCTTATATTTCAATAAATTAAGATAATTTCCCTAATAAGCATTTCTCGCCTTTTCAGACAAACTCCATATTAACTAAGTCCCACTTCTCCTGCATACTCTGATCCGTTGCTGCACAATTTCGTGAGTTTCATCACGCTACGTTTATTCTTTTTTATGCAGCGCCTATGGCAGCAAAAACTTCATGTACTGGTAATTAATCCTTATTAATTAACCGGTGAGAACCCCTGAGCGTGTACTTGATTCTGGTCAGGCATCTTTTACTTTAGAAAAGAGAGCAGGTTTTATGGCAAGTACCATTGTGTTAAACAGTGCGGGTCGCACTTATAGCGGCTTGCGTAAAAATATCATCGCCAAAGTGACGTTATCCCTTTCCGATCTTCTGGCGTTGAATCTGGCACTTTTTCTCTCGGCCGCTACGGTGCAGGGTATTTGGGGCAATCTCGACCACTTTATTCCGCCGCAGCAAATTGAAAACCGCTTCATGGCGCAATTTGTCATGTCGGTATTGTGCACCGGATGGTTTTGGATACGCATGCGCCACTATACGTATCGCAAACCTTTCTGGTTTGAGTTGAAAGAGATCATCAAAACCTTGTTTGTGTTTTCGCTGCTGGATCTGGCGCTGATCGCCTTTTCCAAGTGGGATTTCTCACGTCTGATTTGGGGCTTCAGCTGGACCTACGCGCTGATCCTGCTGCCGCTGTTCCGGTCGCTGGTGAAACATGTGATCCACAAAGCGGGTCAGTGGCATAAAGAGACGGTGATCATCGGCTCCGGCAAAAACGCCATGGAAGCCTATGCGGCGTTGCAGAGCGAAGAGATCCTGGGCTACAAGGTCACTGCCTTTGTGGCGCTGGAAAATGAGCGCTTCCCGGAGAGCGTGAACGGCGTACCGGTTATTACCCAAAAAGATATCAACTGGGAGAAAATGGACCTGGATAACACGCAGTTCATCGTTGCCATGGAGTACGAACAGCAGGCCACGCGGGATAAATGGCTGAAGTTCCTCTCCAAAATGAAATGCCGCTCGGTTTCAGTCATTCCAACGCTGCGCGGCGTGCCGCTGTATGGCACCGATATGTCGTTTATTTTCAGCCATGAGGTGATGATCCTGCGCGTCAGTAATAACCTCGCCAAGCACTCATCGCGCTTCCTGAAACGCACCTTTGATATTGTGGTGGCATCGATGCTGCTGCTGTTCCTCGCACCGGTGTTTGGCCTGATCTGCTGGCTGGTCAAACGCGACGGCAGTAACGCGATCTATGGGCATGAGCGTGTTGGGCAAAATGGCGTGAAGTTTAAATGCCTTAAGTTTCGTTCAATGGTGACCAACTCGCAGGAAGTGCTGCAAAACCTGCTGGCGACCAGTGCCGAGGCGCGCGCTGAATGGGACAAAGATTTTAAACTCAAAAACGATCCGCGTATCACCCGCATCGGCGGCATCCTGCGCAAAACCAGCCTCGACGAACTGCCGCAGTTGTGGAACGTGATTCGTGGTGAGATGAGCCTGGTGGGCCCGCGCCCGGTAATTGAAGCCGAGCTGGAACGCTACGCCGGTGACGTCGATTACTATTTGATGGCCAAGCCTGGCATGACTGGCTTGTGGCAGGTCAGCGGACGTAATGACATTGATTACGATACGCGCGTTTACTTTGACTCCTGGTATGTCAAAAACTGGGCGCTGTGGACCGACATCGCTATCCTGTTTAAAACCGCGGGCGTGGTGTTCCGTCGTGATGGCGCCTACTGATCCCGCTCAAAAGCCTGTGCGGCGCTGCCGCGCAGGCTTTCCTGCCGAAACGCACAATCCGCCTTCCTTTTTGACGCTGAACTCACTACCCTGTCCGGCTTGATTTTACGGGATGTGAATCGACTGTTATGCGCTCTTTTACTTTATTACTGCTGAGTCTGGTGCTGTTAGGGCCGCTCGGTATCGATCTTTATCTGCCTACCCTGCCCCAAATTGCCGCCGGACTGGACACGCCGATTGCCTCAATTCAGTCGACGATTCCGCTGTTTCTGCTGGTGATGGGCCTGGGCCAAATTGTTGCCGGTCCGCTGGTGGATAATTTTGGCCGCAAGCCGCTGGCCCTGATCGGCCTGGCGCTTTATGCCGTCGGCAGCATCGTCGCGGCAACGGCGGCATGGTGGCCGATGTTCCTGGTAGCACGCATTATTCAGGGCTGTGCCGTGTGTTGCACCGCGGTGGTCGCCTTCAGCGGTGTACGCGATCGTCTTTCCGGCGACGATGCCGCGCGCGCCTACGGCTTTCTCAACGGCGCATTAAATATCGTTCCTGCGCTGGCGCCGATGCTGGGCGGTTTTCTGGCCGAAGCCTTTGGCTGGCGTGCTAACTTCTGGTTTCTCACCGGTTATGCCGTGTTCATCACGCTGATTGTCGTGCTCTGGCTACCGGAAACGCGTCCGGCTGACACCCAGCGCGTCGCAAGCCTGCCCTTACGCCAGTATGCCGCGATTTTACGTGAGCCACGTTTTCTCGCCTTTGCCTTTGCCAACGCTGGCGCGCTGGGCATGGTATTAACTTACGTTTCGCTGGCACCGCACGTCTTGATGAGCACCGGCGGGCTGAGCGCCCTGCAGTTCTCGGTGGCGTTTGGCGCCAACGGCCTGTGGATCATGCTGGTCAGCGTGCTGGTGAATAAGATCATTCGCAAGGTTGGACGTCCTTTCTGCCTTGCTGCGGGCTGCCTGACCATGCTGAGCGGTTGTATATTGCTCAGCGCTGGCGAGCATTTGCTGCCCGGCAGCTGGCAGACGCACTGGGCGCTCTATATGATTCCGGTGGCGGTTTCCGTTGCGGGACTGGCGTTTACCGTGGGTCCGGCAACCAGCTATGCGCTGGAACCTTATCAGCAGCAGGCAGGTGTGGCATCAGCGTTACAGGGATGTATTCAGATGGCAGGCGGTGCCGCGGGCGGGCTACTGTTTATGGCGCTGCCGCTGACTGAAAAAACGGCGCTGGCGGGTATGATGCTGCTGGGTTCATTGCTGGCGTTCATCGCCTGGCGCTGCAGTCGAAAAATGCGCGGTACGCTGACCGCGCTCTGATTCAGATAACGTTAACCGGTACCCGCGGGGCGAGCGCGCACATTAGCTCATAACCCACGGTGCCGGCAGCCTGCGCCACATCATCGATTTTTACCTGATTGCCCCACAATTCCACCGATGTACCGATGCCTGCCTGCGGGCACGGCGTCAAATCGACCATCATCATATCCATGGAAATTGCGCCAATGGTTTGGGTTAGCACGCCATCCACCAGCACTGGCGTGCCGGTTGGCGCATGACGCGGATAGCCATCAGCATAGCCACAGGCCACGATACCGATACGCTGTTCGCCACTGGCGCGATAACGGTAGCCGTAACCCACGCCATCACCCGCAGCCAGTTGCTGCACGCCGATAATTTCACTCTGCAGCGTCATCACCGGCTGTAAGCCGCTACTGGCGATATCGCACCACTGACCGCTGGGCGAAGCGCCATAAAGAATAATACCGGGCCGCACCCAGTCGTAATGCGTTTCAGGATGCCACAGCGTCGCAGCGGAGTTTGCCAGCGAGCGCGGTGCTTCCAGCCCTTCTGCCGCCTGCTCAACCAGCCGCAACGGCGCGGTGATGCCATCCGCTTTCTCCGCTTCGGCAAAATGGGCCATCAGGGTCATTTCGCCCACGGTCGCTAAGCTGCGCAGCTTGCGCCACACGGCATTAATTTGCTCTGGCCGAAAACCAAGCCGGTTCATCCCGCTGTTCATCTTCAGATAGATGTCGACCGGCGCACTCAGCTCTGCTCTTGCCAGCGCCTGAATCTGCCAGTTACTGTGAATGCTGGTGGTGAGGCGGTAGCGATCGATGATCGCCAGGTCATCCGCATGAAAAAAGCCTTCCAGCAGCAAAATGGGCTTTTTCCAGCCCTGTTCACGCAATAACACCGCTTCTTCAAGATTCAACAGCGCAAAACCGTCAGTATCGCTGAGCGCCTGCCAGCAGCGTGCAATGCCGTGACCATAGGCATTGGCTTTCACCACCGACCAGACACGAGAATGCGGGGCCGCCTTACGGGCAACCTGCAGGTTATGCCGCAACGCAGCGCTATCGAGGGTTGCGACAACTGGGCGTGACATAAAACGTCTCCTTGTAAAACTTATTGCGCCACATCCGCACGCTGCAATGGGCGATGAGAGTCTGCGCTAAAGCCAGGCAGATAACGGAATACCGACAGATCATCAGCCGCAATCGCTGGCGTAGTACCAGAGATGATGTCCGCCAGCAGCTGACCCGATCCGCAAGCCATCGTCCAGCCAAGCGTGCCATGTCCGGTATTCAAAAACAGATTGCTCAGCGGTGTCCGTCCTACAATCGGCGTGCCATCCGGCGTCATCGGACGCAATCCGCTCCAGAAAGTGGCCTGTTCAATATGGCCGCCTTCAGGATAGAGATCCTGCACCACCATCTCCAGCGTTTCACGTCGTGCCGGCAGCAGTTTGCTGTTAAAACCAACGATTTCCGCCATGCCGCCGACGCGAATGCGCTGGTCGAATCGCGTCACGGCAACTTTGTAGGTTTCATCCAACACGGTTGATAGCGGTGCCGCCTCGGCGTTTTTAATCGGGATAGTCAGTGAATAGCCTTTCAGCGGATAGACCGGCACGGCGACGATATTGCGCAGCAGCGCCGTTGACCAGGAACCAAAGGCCACAACGTAAGCATCACCTTTGATCACCTCATCGCCACATTTAACGCCGTAGATGCGGTTGCCTTCACGCAGCAACTGATCAACGCTGAGATTGAAACGGAAGGTCACGCCCGCCTCTTTGGCCATTTCCGTCAGCCGTTGGGTGAACAGCTGGCAGTCGCCGGTTTCATCATTCGGCAAACGTAAACCACCGGTGAGCTTATGCTGCGTTGCCGCCAGTGCGGGTTCAACGCGCGCCAGCTCATGAGCTTCCAACAGTTCATAGGGCACGCCCGCTTCCCGCAGCACGGCAATATCTTTGCTCGCGCTTTCATACTGTTGCGCGGTGCGAAACAGCTGCAGCGTGCCGCCCTGGCGACCTTCATAGGCAATCGCGGTCTCTTCACGCAGCGCCTTCAGGCAGTCACGGCTGTATTCCGCGATGCGCACCATGCGGCTCTTGTTTTGCTGATAGTGCGTCATGTCGCAGTTGCGCAACATTTGCCACATCCATTCCATCTGAAAGCGACTGCCGTCCGGGCGAATCGCCAGCGGCGCATGACGCTGAAACATCCATTTAATCGCCTTTAACGGCACGCCCGGTGCAGCCCATGGCGCAGCATAGCCCGGTGAAATTTGCCCGGCGTTTCCGGCGCTGGTTTCCATCGCTGAAGCGGGCTGACGATCGATCACCGTGACCTCGTGTCCCGCTTTAGCCAGATACCAGGCGCTGGCAACGCCGACTACACCACTTCCAAGAATGACAACCCGCATAGTGTCTCCACCGCATCAACAAAAGAGGAATAAACCAGTTTATCGCCTGCACTCAGGTTGAATATGCTACTCAACTTTGTCGTACAGTTCATGAAGGTATTTCACATCTTTTTTACTTTTTTGGTAACTAAAAACAGACGCTAAGGTGAAATACAGAATATTGTGCGCAGGACAGGCGTTTTATGGCGGCTTATGAGTTTGTCAGCGGCAAAAAACGAAGTCAGCAGCAGAAAAGAGTCGCATCATCGCTTTCACTTATAAACAGAGCTTTATTCTTCATAAATAGCCAAAGCCCAACAGATACTTCAGGCAACCGGCTTAATTTGGCTCACAGCCTGTTTTTCCTCAAACTTTTCCGTTGAGTTCATGATTCGGATGGGTCACAGTGATCTATCATTGAAGTGTTCGCTCAGTTTATTTGGGCTGTCTTTCTCAGGATGAAGCCTTGAACAATCTGAACTGGTCGTGATGCCATCAGGGTGCGCGGCAGGTTTGCAAAACAGAGGTGCGCTATGACGACTATCTTTGACGATCCGATTAAGGACAGCAAACGACTCAGTGATGGACCCGACTGGACATTCGACCTGCTGGACGATTATCTGGCTGAAATTGACCGCGTGGCCAAGCTCTACCGGCTCGATACCTACCCGCATCAGATTGAAATCATTACCTCCGAACAGATGATGGATGCCTATTCCAGCGTCGGCATGCCTATCAATTATACCCACTGGTCGTTTGGCAAAAAATTCATCGAAACCGAACAGCGCTATAAACATGGTCAGCAGGGCCTGGCTTATGAAATCGTCATTAATTCGAACCCCTGTATCGCCTATCTGATGGAAGAGAACACTATCACCATGCAGGCGCTGGTGATGGCGCACGCCTGTTACGGCCATAATTCGTTCTTCAAAAACAACTATCTGTTTCGCAGCTGGACCGATGCCAGCTCGATTGTCGATTATCTGCTGTTTGCGCGTAATTACATCTCGGAATGCGAAGAGCGATACGGCGTTGAAGAAGTGGAACGGCTGCTCGATTCCTGTCATGCGCTGATGAACTATGGTGTCGATCGCTACAAGCGCCCGTCGAAGATCTCCCTACAGGAAGAGAAGGCACGGCAGAAGAGCCGTGAAGAGTATTTGCAGAGTCAGGTGAATACGCTGTGGCGCACGCTGCCACGCCGCGAAAAAGAGGAAGTGCATGTCTCCGCCGCGCGCTATCCATCTGAGCCGCAGGAGAACTTACTCTATTTTATGGAGAAAAACGCCCCGCTGCTGGAATCCTGGCAGCGTGAAGTGCTGCGTATCGTGCGCAAGGTCAGCCAATATTTCTACCCGCAAAAACAGACGCAGGTGATGAACGAAGGCTGGGCGACCTTCTGGCACTACACCATTCTTAATCATCTTTATGATGAGGGTAAGCTGTCCGATCGGGCGATGCTGGAATTTCTGCACAGCCATACCAACGTTATCTATCAGCCGCCTTACAACAGCCAGTGGTACAACGGCATCAATCCTTACGCGCTGGGTTTTGCCATGTTCCAGGACATCAAGCGCATCTGTGAATCCCCTACTGAGGAAGATCGCTACTGGTTCCCGGATATTGCTGGCAAAGACTGGCTGGAGACGCTGCACTTCGCCATGCGCGAGTTTAAGGATGAGAGCTTTATCAGCCAGTTTCTCTCACCGAAAGTGATGCGGGATTTCAGGCTGTTTAGCGTGCTGGATGACGATCGCAATAACTATCTGGAGATCGCGGCGATTCACGACGAAGCGGGTTATCGTGCGATTCGCCAGCAGCTTTCTGCGCAATATAATCTGAGCAACCTTGAGCCAAACATTCAGGTCTATAACGTCGATTTGCGTGGCGATCGGTCACTCACCCTGAGCTATGTGCCGCAAAGCCGCGCGCCGCTTGATAAGAGCCGCCGAGAAGTGCTGAAACACGTTAACCGGCTCTGGGGCTTTGATGTTTATCTTGAGCAACAGAATGAAGATGGTAGCGTGGAGCTGCTCGACCGCTGCCCGCCGCGCCCGGCTTCACTCTGAATCAGCGCCATAAAAAAAGCCGGAGCAATCCGGCTTTTTTCTGGCTGATTAACGCCGCGCGGGCGGCAAATCGGCGGGCATCGATTTTTGCATCCCGTGCCAGATTTCTCCGCTGCGACGGCCATATTCACGTACCACGTCAACCACCGCCTCTTTTTCTCCTTTCTCACACAGCGTCAGCAAATGGCGGTAAAAATCGCGTGCCAGCTGACGTGCTTCAGGATTGGAAAAATAGTAGCGACCCACGCGGGTGTACAAACCTTTCAGGCCGTTGAGAATCAGACCATAAATAGGATTGCCGGAAGCGTAAGCCAGCCCACGGAAAATACGGTAATCGAGTTGGGTATAGGCATCCGCCTCGTCAGCGGCCAGTTCAGCGGTAAGCAGCACTTCCCTCGCCTTCTCCGGGTGGTGTCCAACGGCGCGACGGATAAAAATCGAGGAAATATTGGTGCGGACAGAGAGCAGATTATCGATCAGCTGCGGCACGCTATCGTGATCCAGACGCGCCAGCGTTTCGAGAATATTCAGGCTGGAAGTTTCCCAAAAATCATTAACCTGCGTCGGTTTACCATGTTGAATGGTCAACCAGCCATCGCGCGCCAGACGCTGCAACACTTCACGCAGCGTAGTGCGCGTCACGCCAATTAATTCTGACAGCTCACGTTCGGCGGGCAGAATGGACCCGGGCGGAAAGCGGCTGTTCCAGATGCTCTCAATAATATACTCTTCAGCGAACCCGGCAGGGCTCTGCGCCTTAATGACCATAGCGTAATAATCTCGTTGCTTTATTAATCGGCGTAATGGACTCATCATACCAGACGGCCTGGCGCGGATACAGACTACGTGCGGATTTAGGCCATTTCGCAGCAGAAAATACTGCCCCGATCGCTTTCCGGGGGTAAGCCTGCGTCTACCCGATCGATGCTGCCTGCGTAAAAGTGCCTGACAACCCCTAATAAGTTAATTTAAGTCATTTTTTTCCGCGATTTCTGGTCGCGCGTGCTGGCAGCGCCTGGCTTTTGGTTTACACTGCCGTGTCGATTTTCACTGTATGGGAAGAGGTATGTTGCGATATTTGAATCAGTGTTCTCGCGGGCGCGGTGCCTGGCTGTTAATGGCTTTTACCGCGTTTGTGCTTGAAATGGTTGCGCTTTACTTCCAGCATGTGATGCTGCTAAAGCCCTGCGTGATGTGCATTTATGAGCGTTGCGCGCTGTTTGGCGTCATGGGCGCCGGGATTGTTGGCGCAATTGCGCCGCGCACGCCGCTGCGTTTTATCGCGCTGGGTATCTGGATCTACAGCGCGTGGCAGGGTATTCGTCTCTCTTATGAACACACCATGATTCAGCTCCATCCTAACCCCTTTACCACCTGCGATTTTGCCGCACGCTTTCCGGCCTGGCTGCCGCTGGATAAATGGTTGCCTTCGGTGTTTGTGGCCAGCGGCGACTGCGCCGAGCGCGGCTGGGCCTTTCTGTCGCTGAGCATGCCGCAATGGATGATAGTGGTATTTGCCTTTTACCTGATCGCCGCTGTACTGGTCACGCTGGCCCAGCCTTTCAAGCCGAAGCGTCGCGACCTCTTCTCCCGCTGAATCAGCAGCAATAAAAAAGGGCCCTGCGGCCCTTTTATCTTATTCAATGGTCCATTCAGGACGATTGATGATGTGCTCTTCCCAGTCTCTTACCTGGCTTTCGCGTACGGCGATGTGCCGGACAGAAATGCGCGCGCTGTGCATAGCGGCTTTATTGCCCGCCCGCAGCGGATGCCACTGCGGTAAGCCTTTGCCCTCGCCTAACAGACGATAAGCGCAGCTGGGCGGCAGCCAGGAGAAGGTGGTGAGATTTTCACGCGTCAGTTTGATGCAACCCTCTTCCATTTCAAAACGGCGCTCATAGTTACGGCACTGACAGGTTTTGATGTTAAGCTGGTTGCAGGCGACATTAGTGAAATAAATCTCGTCGGTATCAGCATCCTGCAGTTTGTTCAGACAGCACTGGCCGCAGCCATCACACAAGGATTCCCATTCCTCATCGCTCATCTGCTCAAGGCTTTTTTGTTGCCAGAATGGAATCTCAGTCATGATGATTGTCCGCTAATGAAAAACCGCACCTTATATAAGGTTGCACGCTGTGATGCAACCTTTTAAAGCACGCGAGTAGAAATGCGTTCGCCGTTAAGCGAGATATCCAGCTTGTCACCCGAGCTCATCGGACCAACGCCTTCCGGCGTGCCGGTGAGAATAACATCGCCCGCACGCAGCGTGAAATAGTGACTCATGTAGGCAATCAGCGGCAAAATCGTGTGAATCATATCAGCGGTGCTGCCGTGCTGGCGTACCTCGCCATTGACCGACAGCTGTAACTCGCAGTTTTGCGGATCGCCGGCAAACGCGTTAACCGGAATAAAGCCGGAAAGTGGGCAGGAGTTATCGAACGCTTTGGATTTTTCCCACGGCTGCCCGGCTTTCTTCAGCATCGCCTGCAGGTCACGCAGGGTTAAATCCAGCGCCACACCGTAGCCCGCAATCGCCTTCAGCACATGATCTTCAGATGCCTGCTTCAGCGTCGCGCCAATCAGCACCGCCAGTTCCACTTCATGATGCACTTCGCCAAATTGGGTGGGCAACGAGAGTGGCTGACGCAGATCGCACAGCGCGGTTTCCGGCTTGATAAAAATCACCGGCTCGGTTGGCGTTGCACTGCCCATTTCTTTGATGTGTTTCGCGTAATTGCTGCCCACGCACACCACTTTACCTGCGGGATAATCTAATAAGGCGCCCTGCCAGTTACGATGCTGATACATGCTAACCTCTGCATTCAATGAGTGATGATGCCAGCCGAAGCTAACCTCTGTTTACGGCGAGATCGCATCGGCCAGACGACCAATGCTGATGGCAAAATAATAGGACCGATTCCACTGCATGATAGTGCGAAAATTGTCATAAACCATAAACGCGCGTCCCTGTAGGTCATCGGGCAGAATAATCCATGCGCGCTGCGTATCGGCTGAGGACGCGCCCGCTGACGCCTGCGCGCCGAGGCGACGCCATTCGGCAACGCTTTTTGCCTTGCGGGTCTCAATACCGGCCAGTGACGCGGTAAACTCAGCAGGTAGCGTCACTTCTTCTCCCCAGCGTTGCGTCTGATGCCACCC
This sequence comes from Duffyella sp. Ts4, assembly GCF_051851875.1. Lineage (NCBI taxonomy): Bacteria > Pseudomonadati > Pseudomonadota > Gammaproteobacteria > Enterobacterales > Erwiniaceae > Duffyella > Duffyella sp. Ts4. The sequence goes on from NZ_JBLYPN010000001.1 coordinate 387,506, forward strand.
CTCTTTCGCCAGGTAATTCGCAGTGGACGCAAAGACATCGTCGAGATTATTCCAGATATCGATTTTGCCGTCGCCATCTCCGTCCGCACCGTAGTTGAGAAAGGAGCTGGGCATAAACTGATTCTGCCCCATCGCGCCCGCCCAGGAGCCAGACATCGCATGATCTGGCAGATGCCCTTGCTCGATGATGGTCAGTGCAGCCAGCAATTCACGGGTAAAAAACGCCTCGCGGCGGCCTTCAAACGCCAGCGTTGCCAGTGCAGAAATCACATCTTCTTTACCCTGAATACGACCAAACTGGCTCTCCATCGCCCATAACGCCACGATGTACTGTGGCGGCACACCATAACGCTGGCTGACACGTTGCAAAGCCGCCTGGTGATCCTGCATGGCAGCTTTCGCCTGTGTAATTTTACTGTCAGGCAGAACGCGGCGCAGATAGTCATCAAGGGTAATCTGCTGTTCCGGTTGCTGCTGATCAGCCTTGATCACCCGATCGACAAAATGCACGCTGGCAAAGGCGCGCTCGAGAGTGGGCTGGCTGATGCCCTGCGCGCGCGCTTTGGCTTTAAGCGACTCTACAAAGGCGGGAAACTCGGCGGGGTCGCGCCCCTGTTGCGACAAGGTTTGTTGCGCTTGATCCGGGGCAGCCGCGCGGCTCGCTGGCACGACGCATCCTGCCATCAAAAGCGCACCCAAAATGATGCCTGGCGCAGGATGTTTCATGTTGAGTTCCTTATATTACGACGCTTACAAAATTAAATATTGTGTCGCGGAAGACAAGGGGGTGTATATATTTACAGATGAATCCGAATTAATCCTGACCGCTATTTTCCAGATGCATCTTTAACAGGCTTTCCGGCGGCGGCGGTATTTGTAAATAATAGCCCTGATCTAATAAAGCCTGCTGCACTTTTTTAATATCCGCGCCCGCCAGCTTCTCCCGCTTGCCCAGGTTTAAAACCATAGATAACTGTGGCTTACCAAAGCTCTTCAGCAGCGCTTCCGGCACCCGCGAAAAATCGTCTTTTTTTTCAACATAAAGGTAAGTTTGGTCGCGCAATGCGCTTCTGTAGATCACACAAAACATATTTTTTACTCGAATTAACGGGAATGGTGGCTTGCCTGAATATAGCGGTAACTATAACATGCTTGCAGTACTTCGGAATAATGTCCCGCCGCGATTAAGCATTGATTAAATCAGGCATAATTTAACCAGGTAAGACATAACAGGACTGAGTCAGGACAGATGTCGCAAACGCCAATCGAGTTAAAGGGCAGCAGTTTTACGCTGTCTGTCATTCATTTACACCACACTCAGCCCGAGGTGGTTAGTCAGGCGCTACAGGACAAGATCGACCAGGCTCCGGCTTTTTTGAAAAATGCACCTGTGGTGCTGAATGTATCCAGCCTTAATGGCGCGGTGAACTGGAAAGAGATGCAGCAGGCGATAGCAGCCACCGGGCTGCGCATCGTCGGCGTCAGCGGCTGTAAAGATGACGCGCTGAAACGCATGATCACCCGCGCCGGGCTTCCGGTCCTCTCCGAAGGTAAAGAATCAAAGCCTCAGGCTGAGGCACTGCCAGAACCGATTGTCCAGGCGCCTGAAGCGTCGAAAACGCGCATCATTAATACGCCAGTGCGATCGGGTCAGCAGATTTATGCGCGGAATGCGGATTTGATCGTAACCAGCAGCGTCAGCGCCGGTGCCGAACTGGTTGCTGATGGCAACATTCATATTTACGGCACGATGCGTGGCCGTGCGTTGGCCGGTGCCAGCGGCGATCGCGATTGCCAGATTTTTTGCACCAGTCTCTCAGCGGAGCTGGTCTCAATAGCCGGTGAATACTGGATTATGGATCAACTGCCGGCTGAATTTTTCGGTAAGGCCGCCCGCCTGTGCTTACAGGACGGCGTGCTTACCATTAAGACTTTACTTTAGGCCCCTTTTCTTTCGTTAAGGAAATCACTCTATATGGCACGCATTATTGTTGTTACATCAGGCAAAGGGGGCGTTGGCAAGACCACGTCAAGCGCGGCCATCGCGACCGGTCTGGCGCAGAAAGGTAAGAAAACAGTCGTTATCGATTTTGATATCGGTTTGCGTAATCTCGATTTAATCATGGGTTGCGAACGTCGTGTGGTATACGACTTCGTCAACGTTATTCAGGGTGATGCCACGCTGAATCAGGCGCTGATTAAAGACAAGCGCACGGAAAAACTGTTTATTCTGCCTGCGTCACAGACCCGTGATAAAGATGCACTAACCCGTGAAGGGGTTGAGAAAGTGCTGAATGACTTGGCCGCGATGGATTTCGATTTTATCGTGTGCGACTCACCAGCGGGCATCGAAACCGGTGCGTTGATGGCGCTCTACTTCGCCGATGAAGCGATCATTACCACCAACCCTGAGGTCTCCTCAGTACGCGACTCCGACCGCATTCTGGGCATTATCGCCTCAAAATCGCGCCGTTCGGAAAACAGCCAGGATCCGGTAAAAGAGCATCTGCTGTTGACCCGTTACAATCCGGGACGCGTCAATCGCGGCGACATGCTGAGCATGGAAGACGTGCTGGAAATTCTGCGTATTCCACTGGCTGGCGTGATTCCGGAAGATCAGTCGGTACTGCGCGCCTCTAACCAGGGTGAGCCGGTCATTCTGGATACCGAATCTGACGCTGGTAAAGCTTATTCCGACACCGTTGATCGCTTGCTCGGTGAAGAACGCCCCTTCCGCTTCATTGAAGAAGAGAAGAAGGGTTTCCTGAAACGCCTGTTCGGGGGATAAACCATGGCCTTACTTGACTTCTTTTTATCCCGAAAGAAGAACACCGCAAACATCGCTAAAGAACGGCTGCAGATTATCGTGGCTGAGCGCAGGAGGGGCGACAGTGAGCCCCACTATCTGCCGCAGCTGAAGCGTGACATTCTGGAAGTGATTTGCCGTTATGTGAAAATCGATCCGGAAATGGTTACCGTGCAGCTGGATCAAAAAGGCGATGATATTTCAATTCTGGAGCTGAACGTGACGCTGCCGGAAGTGGAAGAAGCCGACACTAAATGATCACCCAACGCGTATAGCGTTCCCCTGCTGTTGAGCAGGGGAATGTTTACGGGTCTATTCCACGTTCAGTAAGTGTTGGATGCGTGCGGCCAGCAGTTCACCGCGCCAGCCTGCTAACAGCTCTGGCTCGCGTTTTTGCGGCTTCAGCTTCCAGTGCCAGCTTAATAACTGGTTGATTTGCCTGCGTGATGCCAGCAGTTCCGGGCTAAATCCGCTCTCTTCCGATACCGACTTAATCAGCGCCTTAATCTCTTTGAACGCCGTTTTGTATTGCGGATGATCGATCAGGTTAGCCAGCGGCTCAGGCAGGCTGCTTTCGTCAGCGGCCATCGCTTCCGCGACACAGGCAAGCATCGCTTTGCCATGAAACCGAATCTCATTGCCTGCCAGGCCAAGATGGTCCAGTTCGCCCAGTGAACCGGGCAGAAAACGTGCCACTTTCCAGAGGTGTTCTTCGCGTACGACAAAATTAACCGCCATGTCTTTCTCGCGCGCGACCTTCAGGCGCCATGCCGCCAGGCGCTGCAGCGCCGCCAGCTGACGCGGGCGCAGCTGCCAGGCGTTGGTGATTTCCCGCCAGGCGTCTTCCGGCTGCAGCACATCGGTACGACGCTGGCAGAGCAGCGCGCATTCGCTTAATGCCGCGGCCATATTGCCCGCTTCCTCGGTTTCCTTCATCAGCTGATGCGCGATGGGCAGCAGATACCAGACGTCGGCGGCGGCATACTGACACTGCTTCTCGGTCAGCGGACGCGCCAGCCAGTCGGTGCGCGATTCGCTCTTATCCAGCGCAATGCCGGTAAAAGATTCCACCATGGTGGCGAAGCCGCAGGAGAGCGCGCGACCGCTGAAGGCTGCCAGAATTTGCGTGTCGATAAGAGGTTCAGGCAGCTGGCGAAACTGGTTGAGGAACACTTCAAGATCTTCACTGCCGGCATGCAGAAACTTGGTGATGCTTCTGTTGCTCATCAGCGCGACAAACGGTGTCCAGTCAGTGATTTTAAGTGGATCGATCAGGCTAACCTGTTCGCCATCAAACAGCTGAATCAGCCCCAGCTGAGGATAATAGGTGCGGGTGCGCACAAATTCTGTATCCAGCGCCACGCTGTCGTGGCGGCCAGCGGCTTCACACACTTCAGCCAGCAACTGGTCATTCTCAATCAGTAAATAATCCAATGTCATTTCTCTCTCAGTCCGCGTTTAGCGGCGGACCGTTAAAATTATCTCAATAAAAACGCCGGTAAGGATACCGGCGTAATGCGTCTGTTGTTAACAACAACGTTAAGAGGCGGTTTTCTTCAACGCTTCATCGCGCAGCTCACGGCGTAAAATTTTACCGACGTTGCTTTTCGGCAGTTCGTCACGGAACTCAATGATTTTAGGTACTTTGTAGCCGGTTAACTGGCGGCGGCAGTGATCCAGCAACTCTTCTTTGGTCAGCGACGGATCTTTCTTCACTACGCACACCTTCACAGCTTCACCCGACAGGTCGCTGGGCACACCAATCGCGGCGGCTTCCCGTACCTTGCTGTGCTGCATCAGCACATCTTCAATCTCGTTGGGATAGACGTTAAATCCGGAGACCAGAATCATATCTTTCTTGCGGTCGACGATGCGGATAAACCCTTCACGATCAACGGTAACAATATCGCCGCTGTGAAGCCATCCATTTTTCATCACTTCTTCAGTGGCTTCAGGATGTTGCCAGTAGCCGCGCATCACCTGGGGCCCGCGAATGCACAGCTCACCGGGTTCGCCCGGCGCGACCTCATTGCCCTGCTCATCGCTGACCCGAATGTCGGTAGAGGGAATCGGCAGGCCGATGCTGCCATTATGGCAGGTAATATCGTAAGGATTGACCGACACCAGCGGCGCGCATTCGGTCAGGCCGTAGCCTTCAAGCAGATAGTGACCGGTGAGTTTTTCCCAACGCTCGGCAACCACTTTCTGCACCGACATGCCGCCACCGGCGGAAAGGCGCAGGCTGGAGAAATCGAGCTTCTGAAAATGGCTGTCGTTCAGCAGCGCGTTGAACAAGGTGTTAACGCCGGTAATGGCGGTAAAGGGGTATTTCGCCATCTCTTTCACAAAGCCCGGAATGTCGCGCGGGTTGGTAATCAGCAGGTTGGTGCCGCCGAGATCGAGAAACAGCAGGCCGTTTACCGTCAACGCAAAGATGTGATACAGCGGCAGTGCGGTGACCACCAGCTCTTTGCCATCGCGGAGCACCGAACCGTAGGTCGCTTTTGTCTGCTCCAGATTCGCCTGCATATTGCGGTGGGTCAGCATTGCGCCTTTGGCCACGCCGGTGGTGCCGCCGGTATATTGCAGAAAGGCCAGATCGTCATTGCTCATCGCTGGCCGTTTGTAGCTCAGCGCTTTTCCCTGCTGCAGCACGTCGCGAAAGGAGATAGCGTTAGGCAGATGATATTTTGGCACCAGCCGTTTGACATATTTAACGACAAAGTTGACCAGCGTGCCTTTTACCGGCGACAGCTGATCGCCCAGCCGGGTCAGCACTACCTGTTTAATCGCCGTCTCTGCCACCACTTTTTCCAGCGTATGCGCAAAGTTTGAGACGATGACAATGGCGCTGGCGCCGCTGTCGTTCAGCTGATGCTTCAGCTCGCGCGGCGTATAAAGCGGATTGACGTTAACCACGATCATCCCGGCGCGTAAGACGCCAAACAGCGCCACCGGATATTGCAGCAGGTTCGGCATCATCAATGCCACGCGATCGCCTTTTTTCAGACCCAGCCCCTGCTGTAACCAGGCGGCAAACGCACGACTGCGCTCCTCCAGCTGGTTGAAGCTCATGTGCTGACCCATATTGATAAAGGCCGCCCGGTCGCCATAGCGTTTCACCGCCGCTTCAAACAGCCCGACCAGTGATTCATAGCGATCGGCATTAATTTCAGCCGGTACATCAGCTGGATAGCGGTTAAGCCATACTTTGTTCAACGCATCACCTCGATACTCGTTTTTGATCGCCATCGCCGCCTCAAACCGGTTCAGTGTTAACAATATTTTAACTTATTAGACCAGTTGAGCCTTCATGTCCGTTTGCAGCTTGCGAGACGCATCACTAATTTTCTCATTCCATGAGAACACCAATAAAAAGGCCCGCTCACATCGCTGCAAGCGGGCCGTTTTCTATTTTATCCTGGACAGCCGGTTTATTCAGTTAAAAAGGTTTGTACCTGCGCCGGTGCACCCATATTAAAGCCGTACCACGGGTTTGGACCCCAGTAACCGTGCCGGTGGCGCGTCGGGCCATACCAGATCCATGGATCCATCGACTGCGGTGGCATCACGACCTGCTGGCTGACGCGCCAGCGCTGATAGCCACTGACATCAATAACCAGATAGTTGTAGCTGGCCTCGCCAATCTGCCCTTTTTCAGTGCCTTTAATGGTGCCGACCACGGTGACCATCTGCTGGTTAACATCTACCGGATCGACAAAGCCGTTGATGTCGGCGTAAAGGCGACCGTTAGAAGCGGCACCTAACGTCGGACGCGCACCTTCATCCAACGGCTGGGCGGCAATTTCCAGGCGGGTTTTACCATTGAGATTGCTGACTTTGACTACTTTGCCGCCGAAACGAGACTCCTGACCTACGTAGAGCTGCGGAGCATTCATTACCCGCACCAGATCATCCTGCGGCGTGGCCGAATGACCTTTAATTGCATCAGGGACCGTCACACAGCCTGCAAGTAACACTGTGGCCAACATCAGAGCAGCGCGCTGCCCTATTACCGCGTAACGCATCGCCATCTCCTGTGGAAAATCTGACCATTGTCTGAATAGTACAATCTTAGCAATTAGACTATGCCGCCAACGTTAAGTTGCTGCCTTATTCGCGGCCAGGTAACTTTTTCCATGCGACGGTATTACGCAGATAGGTTGGCTCCGCCTGCTCCACCGCAACCGCCTGATTTGCTCGTAGCGCGGCCTGCGCCAGCGGCAGCATATCTTCTGCGACAGGCAGTTCCACACCGGCAGAACGCAGTTGCAGAGCGTGGCCCGTCGCCAGTTCAGGATAGGCCTGCCAGCCGGTGCCCACGGTGGACCATTCGCCGCTCAGCGCCGCCATGCGCTGCTGCGCTGCGGCGGGCGTCAGCACCGCTTCGCTCGCTTCACCGAGCCAGTTGCCCTGCTCATCGCGCTGGTATTCCGCCCAATAGACTTCGCCCATACGCGCGTCTATCGCAGCCAGCACGCGGGTTGCACCGGCCAGACGCCATGCGCCCTGCGCCATGGTTGCCAGCGTGGAGACGCCAATCATCGGCAGATCGGCGCCCAGCGCCAGACCCTGCGCGATGCCAATACCGATGCGCACGCCGGTAAAGCTGCCGGGTCCGCGGCCATAGGCCAGCGCATCCAGCGTATGCAAAGTGGCCTGCTGCTGCTGCAGCACCGACTGCACCATGGGCAAAATGCGCTGCGTGTGCTCGCGCGGGCAGATTTCAAACAGGGCATTAACGGTGTCACCGTTGGACAAGGCAACCGAGCAGGCTTCCGTTGCCGTATCAACGGCTAAAATTCGGGCAGACATATTAACCTCTGGCAGGAATGACTTTTTTGCGGCGCGCAGTTTACCATAGCGCGCCAGTAATTACCGATCTTCGCGCTCACGGAGAAAGGCGGCGGCGCGGTCAATATCACGCGTACGTGGCGTTGGCGGCAGGCTGTTGAGAAACAGCGCACCGTACGGACGCATGACCAGCCGGTTATCACAAATCACCAGCACGCCACGATCGTCAACGTCACGGATCAGGCGACCAACGCCCTGCTTCAGGGTAATCACCGCGTCAGGCAGCTGCACATCGTCAAATGGCTCGCCGCCACGCAGACGGCAATCTTCCATGCGCGCTTTGAGCAGCGGATCTTCTGGCGAGGTAAACGGCAATTTGTCGATAATCACCAGCGACAGCGCATCGCCGCGCACGTCAACCCCTTCCCAAAAACTGCTGGTGGCCACCAGCAGCGCATTGCCCGCGGCAACGAACTGTTTGAGCAACTGTCCTTTGCTGGTTTCTCCCTGCAACAGCACCGGTAGCGTCAGCATGGCGCGAAACTGGGCCGCCAGCTCACGCATCACCTGATGTGAGGTACAGAGAAAAAAGCAGCGGCCATTGTTCGCTTCGATCAGCGGCGCCAGCATAATTGCCAGCTGGCGTGCACCGCCCGGCTGATTCGGCGACGGCAGATTACGTGGCACGCACAGCAGCGCCTGACGGGTGTAATCGAACGGGCTGGAGAGGATCAGCGTTTTCGCGCCTTTAACCCCTAACCGGTCGATAAAGTGATCCATATTTTCATTCACCGCCAGCGTTGCCGAGGTGAAGATCCACGCCGCAGGCCGATCGTTCATCACTTCGCGAAAACGATCCGATACCGACAGCGGCGTTAATGCCAGAATGAAGTGGCGCGAGTTACATTCGTACCAGTAGCTAAAGCCGGGCTGGCTGGTATCCCGCAGCCGTTTCAGGCGTGCACGATAGAGCGCGGCTCGGTCAAAGGCGGCATCCAGCAGTGCGGAGCGTCCCAGCGAGAGTTTGATCACGTCATAACAGAGCTCCAGCGCATCGTCCAGCAACGTAAACGCGCGCTGAACCTCTTTATCCTGCATCAGTTCACGCAGGTTGCCACGGAAGCTCGAATCGCCAAGGCGCAAACGGAAGTCCTGTGCGCACTGCGCAAGACGATCGGCCGACTTCTGCAGCTGCTGCACATCCCGAATTTCAGTGCGATAGGCGATATTGATGTCTTTTGCCAGATCGAGCAGCTGGCGGCTGGAGAGTTGTTGACCAAAATACTGACTGGCGATATCGGGGATCTGATGGGCTTCATCAAAGATCATCACGTCGGCTTCCGGGATCAGCTCTCCAAACCCGCTGTCTTTGACTACCATGTCCGCCAGAAATAAGTGGTGATTCACCACCACCACGTCGGCATCCATCGATTTGCGGCGTGCTTTAACCACAAAGCACTCTTTATAGAGCGGGCAATCACTGCCGAGGCAGTTGTCGTTGGTGCTGGTCACTAAGGGCCAGATAGTGCTGTCTTCGGCCACTGCGGCGCAGGTACTGATATCACCATCAACGGTTTCGCTTGCCCAGCCGCGCAGGTGTACCAGATCGCTCATCGCCTGTGCCTGAAGCTCACCGCCCGCCATCGACTGCTGTTCCATGCGTTCCAGGCAAAGGTAGTTGGAGCGCCCTTTCAACAGCGCCAGTCGGCCTTTGAAATCCAGCGCGCGCGCGATGGTCGGCAGATCGCGACTGTATAGCTGATCCTGCAACGCTTTGGAGCCGGTCGAGATGATCACCTTTTTACCCGAACGTAAGGCCGGTGCCAGATAGGCATAGGTTTTACCGGTGCCGGTTCCCGCTTCCACCACCAGCTCACCGCGATCGCTGATGATGTCACTGACCGCCTGCGCCATTTCACGCTGGGCCGCCCGCGGTTTAAAACCTGGAATCGCCTGCGCTAACAGGCCTTCTGCTGCAAAATCGTCTGCCACACTTCCTCTCAACCCTGCGAAAACACCTGTGATTATGTCAGTATCTGACCGGCAACGCACTCACCGCATTTTTGCGGACATGTCGGGTTCAATAGATGACGTAAAGCGTCAGCAGGGCCAGCACAACGAAAAGGCCGATAAAGGTGAGGACGCCTTTACGCGGGGTTTGTGATTTACCCACCATCACCGAAACAAAGGTGATCAAGAGCGTCAGTGCGCCCGCCATGACCCAAAAAAGATATTGTTGATTCGCCATTTTTTGCGTTCAGTCCTCGTAAACCGTGCTTTTTTTAGAGCGGCTTTTATACCATTTTTCACCCGCTCTCGCCTTAGCTTACGCCGTCATGGCGGTGGGTTTCAGTGTTGGCGTTGCGAGAGCAGACGATGATTTAACAGAAAGGGAGCAGGAACAAGCAAAACTGGTTGAAATACTGTATATAAATACAGTATAAAGATGAGCATAAATTAACCTGTTGGCTGCGTGTTAGCAGGCGTGCCGGGCTTTTACGAGTGAAGACGTATGACGATTATTCTTTACGGCAGGGTTAGCCGCGAAACGGCGAAGGCCCGTCGTCATGCGCGACGACGGGCTGCCGGCCTCACCGCAAAACGGCATGAGAAAGCGCGACATGCGGAAAAAACTGCAGCGGGATACGCCAGGTCCTGCTGTCGTATTGAAAAAGCGGTTAATGCGCCTTCCCTGCGCGATACGGCGACCGCTGGCGCGCTCTGTTTACCGGGCGTGGCAATTTACGTTGTTCGTCCACGGGCAAAAGTGTAGTGGCCGATTACCCTTCAATCGCTTCCAGCCCTCGCCAGTATCGCCCCAGCGATTCAGTCACCAGCACCGCAGGATTGGCGCTGATGCGTTCGGCCAGTGCGAATACCTTGTGCATGATCTCCTGGCGATATTCGGTGCCGACGTAGGCAAACTCATCGCTGGGAAGGCGATAGTTGATGCCTCCTTTACACATCAGCGTGCGCAGAAAGCCATGCTGTTTCATCTCATCCCGCAGCCGGGCATAAGCGGCTGGCGGCGCGTTACGTAATTCAATGCGGACAATATAGCTACCCATAACTGTAATCCTGATACGGTGACCTCAAAATTTAAGTTTACTTAAGTTTGTGTTTTTTGCCTGCTGACACTGCAAAAAAAGTGCAATTACCTCATTTCCAGCGGTGAACTTCACTGAAGAATTTAGGTAATCCATTGAAAATAGTCATTATTCTGCAGCAACAGGCAGCTGAAAATAAAATCGGTACTTTATGGGGTTTTAACGCGGGTAGCACCGCAGGATAGCCGCGGTTGCACTTTTGTGGCAGGCTTGGGCGCCATGTTTCTCAGGAGTAAAACAGATGACCATTAAACGCATTGACCCGGAACATCGCATGTCGGAAGCCGTGATTCATAATGACACGGTATATTATACCAGCGTGCCTGAAAACCTTGATGACGATGCCGAAGCGCAAACCGCCAATGCCCTTGCGGTGATTGATGCGTTGCTGACGCGAGTGGGATCGGATAAAAGCCGCATTCTCGATGCGACCATCTTTCTGGTCAATAAAGAGGATTTCGCTGCAATGAACCGCGCATGGGATGCCTGGGTTTCTCCCGGCAATGCGCCAGTGCGCTGCACGGTTCAGGCGGGGTTGATGAATCCCAAATATCGGGTGGAAATCAAAGTGGTTGCCGCGCTGTAAGCGAAGCGGGCTTATTCCTCGTCGTCTTCATCTTCAAAACGCGCGGTAATATGCCCGCCGGTGTGGGTTTCACGAATCTCTTGCGCCACCAGCGCAATCGCCTCGCCGCTGCTCATGCCTTCGGACATCAGTTTATGGATACGATCGACCGCTTCTTGCTGCTGATCGTAAGATAACGCAGGTAATCCAGTAATCATTTTGCTCTCCTGTGGGTATCACGCGATTCTACGCTAAAGCGAGATGCTACCAGTAAATTATTGTGGCAGGCTAACTGCCCAGAGAAATGAACGGTTAATAACTATGCCGCCCGTCTACACCTCGCTTGATTATCAACCCGATTCGCTGACCTCGCTGTTCTCTGCGGTGGCCGATTGCCCGTGGGCGATGCTGCTCAGCTCCGGTCAGGCGGATCACGCTGATAATCGCTTTGATATCATGGTCTGTGAGCCGCGTGTTCGGCTGGTGACCCAGGGAGCCCTCACCGAAATCACTGACGATAACGGCGTCAGGCTCACAGAGGACGATCCCTTAACTTTACTGCAGGACGCGCTGCTGGCATTTAACCTCAGCACGCCCGCCCATCCCGACATTCCTTTTCATGGCGGCGCGCTGGGGCTGTTTGGCTACGATTTGGGCCGTCGCTACGAACAGATCGCCAGCCAGGCACAAGATGATTTGCGTACGCCCGATATGGCGGTAGGCATTTATGACTGGGCGCTGATCGCCGATCATCATCTGCGCAAGCTGACCCTCGTCACGCAGGCAGATGACGGTGAGCGGGTAAACTGGCTGCAACGGCTGGTGCCGCGTGCCGCCGCGCCGTTTACCCTTACCCGCCGCTGGCAGTCGAATATGTCACAGGAGGAATATCGTCAGCGCTTTGCGGCGGTGCAGCGCTATCTGCTGGCGGGCGACTGCTATCAGGTCAATCTGGCACAGCGCTTTCAGGCGTCCTATCGCGGCGACGAATGGCACGCTTTTTGTCTGCTTAATGCGCAGAACCGTGCGCCGTTCAGCGCCTTTCTGCGCCTGCCGACGAGCACCATTCTCAGCTTATCGCCGGAACGCTTTCTTTCGCTACATGGCGACGTAGTGGAAACCCGGCCGATTAAAGGCACGCTGCCGCGGTTAGATGATGAAGCCACCGACCGGCTGCAGGCGCTGAAGCTGGCCGCTTCAGAAAAAGATCGCGCTGAGAACCTGATGATTGTCGATCTGCTGCGCAACGACATTGGCCGCGTCGCCGCGCCCGGCAGCGTATCGGTGCCAGAACTGTTTGTGGTGGAGCCTTTTCCCGCGGTGCACCATCTGGTCAGCACGGTGCGTGCTCGACTGAAACCGCCGCTACAGGCGACCGATCTGTTGCGTGCCTGTTTTCCTGGCGGTTCAATCACCGGCGCGCCCAAGGTACGGGCAATGCAAATTATCGAAGAGCTTGAGCCACAGCGGCGTAACGCCTGGTGCGGCAGCATTGGCTACATCAGTTTTTGTGGACGCATGGATACCAGCATTACCATTCGCACTCTGATAGCCGAACAGGGTCAGCTGTTTTGTGCCGCGGGCGGTGGCATTGTGGCCGATAGCGACGTTGACGCGGAATATGCCGAGACGCTGCACAAGCTGAAGCGCATTTTACCCTGCCTGCCGCAGGAGGCTGACGATGCAGAATAACCTGACGCTGGATAACTTTTTAACCCGTTTTCTGCTGCATCCGCCGGCGGTAAAAACCGCTGAGCTGCCGACGCGCCATGCGGCGGTGCTGGTGCCGATCGTGGCAGCGGCTGAGCCTCGCCTGCTGTTGACCCGCCGCGCCCGCACCCTGCGTAAACACGCTGGCCAGGTCGCTTTTCCCGGCGGCATGCAGGATGCGGAAGATGCGTCGCTGATTGCTACTGCCCTGCGCGAAGCGATGGAAGAAGTGGCGATCCCGCCGGATCGGGTCAGGGTACTGGGCACGCTGCCGCCGGTCACCAGCAGCACCGGTTTTCAGGTCACGCCGGTGGTCGGCCTGATCCCACCCGCGATTGATTACCGCATGAATCCGGCGGAGGTGGAATCGCTGTTTGAGATGCCGCTACAGGAAGCGCTGCGCGTTTCGCGCTACAGTGAACTCAGCGTTCACCGTCAGGGCAGACGCTTGCCGGTCTGGCTTTCCTGGTATGATGACTACTTTATCTGGGGAATGACCGCAGGCATTATTCGCGAGCTCAGCCTGCAGCTTTACCCCGACGTGCCGGAATAGTCTGATTAATCAATTTCGCTTGTCACCGGCACGTCCCATGCTGGTGAGCCATAACTTTTTCTGTGGAAAAGCATTACTATTTTTCATGTGAAAATCGCCATTTCCTGCCCCATTGACGTTTACTATTACGCCGATAACCAGCACATAACATTCACCCCAGGAGTTCATGACGTGATTAGCGTTTTTGACATGTTTAAAGTGGGCATCGGCCCATCAAGTTCGCATACGGTTGGCCCTATGAAAGCGGGAAAACTGTTTGTCGATGAACTCCTGCAATCGGGGCGACTGCACGACATTACGCGCCTGTCGGTAGACGTTTATGGCTCGCTGTCGCTGACCGGCAAAGGTCACCATACCGACATTGCCATTATTATGGGCCTTTCCGGCGCCATGCCTGACACGGTGGATATCGATGCGATTCCGGCATTTATCAGCCAGGTTGAACAGCAGCAGCGTCTGCCGCTGGCGAATGGCCAACATGAAGTCGATTTCCCACGCGAAGGCGGCATGGTGTTTCGCAGCGATAATCTGTCGCTGCACGAGAACGGCATGCGCATTAACGCCTTTGCCGGCGATCTGCTGGTATCAAGCAAGGTCTATTACTCGATTGGCGGCGGCTTCATCGTTGATGAGGCGCATTTTGGTCAGTCAACGCTGGATGAGGTCAATGTGCCCTGGCCGTTTGACTCAGCCAAAGCGCTGCTGGCGCATTGTCATCAAACCGGCCTGTCGCTTTCTGGCCTGGTGATGAAAAATGAACTGGCGCTGCATAGTCAGCAGGAGATCACCGATTACTTCAGCAACGTCTGGCAAACCATGCAGGCCTGCATCGAACGCGGGTTAAATACCGAAGGCGTGCTGCCCGGACCATTGCGTGTGCCGCGCCGCGCTGCCGCCCTGCGCCGCATGTTGGGATCGGCCAGTAAAAACTCCAGCGATCCCATGAACGTTATTGACTGGATCAACATGTTTGCCCTGGCGGTCAACGAAGAGAACGCCGCGGGTGGCCGCGTGGTTACCGCGCCGACCAACGGCGCCTGCGGCATTATTCCTGCGGTGCTGGCCTATTACGATCACTTTATTGAGAGCGTCACGCCGGCCATTTTTATCCGTTACTTCCTCGCCTCTGGTGCCATTGGCACGCTCTACAAAATGAACGCCTCTATTTCTGGCGCGGAAGTGGGTTGTCAGGGCGAAGTGGGCGTGGCTTGTTCAATGGCCGCCGCCGGACTCGCTGAACTGATGGGCGGTAGCCCGGAGCAGGTGTGCGTCGCCGCTGAAATCGGCATGGAACATAACCTCGGGCTGACCTGCGATCCGGTGGCTGGTCAGGTTCAGGTGCCGTGCATCGAACGTAACGCGATTGCCGCCGTTAAAGCGATCAACTCAGCGCGTATGGCACTGCGCCGCACCAGCGCGCCGCGTGTGTCTCTCGATAAGGTGATCGAGACGATGTATGAGACCGGCAAAGACATGAACGCCAAATACCGTGAAACCTCACGCGGTGGTCTGGCGATCAAAGTACAGTGTGACTAAGTGACAATGTCACTTATTTTTATTGCGCCAGCCACCACATAACCGCATTCGTTTCTGGTTGCCCTGTCCATTCCACGCCACAATAATATCTTCATTGCACAACCGTTTGTCCCTTGGGCAAACGGCCACACTTTTAATCTGTCCAGCTAAACTCAGCGACTGTCATGCCGATAACAGAACGTCGAGGATTAATTGTGCATTTTTAGGATGGTAGCTGATGCAGATGTCCCAGCAGATCGTTGGAGAGTTCCGCCGTAAGCGCTTGTTCATTGCTGCAATGGTCGCCTTACTGGTGCTGCTTCTTACGCTTAGCTTTCGTTTTTTTGAAGAAAAAAGCCGTATCGAGCAGCAGTCGCGCGACTTTGCCAATCACACGATAGCGCGTTTTGATCGTATGTTTTCTCCCCTCGATGTGTCAGCGAATAATACGCAGGCGCTGGTAGGATTACGCTGCGGCGAAGTGCGTTTTCCGTTAATTGAGAACCTGGCTGCACTGCAAACCGTGCGCGCTATTTTGTTGGTCGATCACGGTAATATCTACTGCTCCAGCATTTACGGCGAGCGCGCTATCTCTTTTAGCGAAGCCTATCCTGAGCTGGCTATCTCCAGTCAACGCATGCTGCTAACCACCGATAACTACCTGCTGAAAGGCTCACCGGTGTTGATGCTGTGGACGCCAAAAACGCTGGATAACCACTCTGGCTTGATTCAGGTAATTAACATCGAGCTGATGAGCAATTATCTGCTTGAGCCGACGCTGCCGTGGGTTGAACGAACGGTGTTTAACGTGGGCGGTAAAAGCCTGGAATATGGCAATCCGCTGATTGAAGAGGCACTGCCTTCGGCGGATGAAGTGAGCTATGAAGAGTCGTCGCTGCGCTATCCCTTTTCCATTACGCTGTTTGGTCCCCCCCCGGCGCGTCTGGCGCTGATGACGCTGCCGTCGCAACTGCCACTGGCGCTGCTGCTCAGCATGCTGACCAGCTATATCGTCTGGCTGGCCACCGCCAACCGCATGAGCATGGCGTGGCAGATCAGCTACGGCCTAACGGCAAAAGAATTTATGGTGTACTGCCAGCCGATTATCAACGCCAGCAGCGGCAACTGCGACGGCATTGAACTGCTGCTGCGCTGGCATAACGCCCGTCAGGGCTGGATCCCGCCTGACGTCTTTATTCCGCTGGCTGAGCGCCAAAACCTGATTGCGCCGCTCACGCGCTTTGTCATCACTGAAATGGTGGCGCACTTGCCGGTGATGCCGCGCTGCAAATCTTTTCATGTGGCGATCAACGTGGCGGCCAGCCATTTTCGCGATCGGGCGATTCTTGACGACTTACAAAGCCTGTGGTGGCCCGCCAATCCTGGTCCGCAGCTGGTGGTGGAACTCACCGAACGCGACGCATTGCCAGTGGTCGATCAGCGAGTAATTTCCCATTTACACAAAGTGGGCGTCCAGCTGGCAATTGATGATTTCGGCACCGGCCACAGCTCGCTCTCCTACCTGAAAACGCTGCAGCCGGATGTGCTAAAAATCGATAAGATGTTTACCGCCGCCATCGGCACCGATGCGATAAACGCCACGGTGACTGATATGGTGATTTCGCTGGCACAGCGGCTGAACATTAGCCTGGTGGCGGAAGGCGTGGAAACCGAGGAGCAAGCAAATTACCTGCGTGAGCGTGGCGTTGATCGCCTGCAGGGTTATTTCTATGCCCGCCCGATGCCGCTGGGTGACTTTCCGGCGTGGATGGATCGTCATCTGGCGCGTATCGAAGCATAAAAAAACGGCGCCCTGAGGCGCCGTTTTGTCGTGACCCTCTGCGGTTATTCCGCTTCAGATTCATCATGCTCATGGCGATCGCGCGTGACCCGCACCAGATCGATGCGGTAATCGGTCGCTTCCAGCACCAGAAAGTGCAGCGGCGGCAGATCGATCACTTCGCCCGGCACTGGCAGCTGGCCTTTTTGTGCAATCAGCAGACCCGCCAGCGAAGCGTGGTCATCTTCCGGCCTGACCAGATCGTGAATATCAAACAGCTGCTGCAGTGAATGCAGATCGGTACCGCCTTTAACTAACCAGCCATCGGCGTCCGCCACGATATCCGGGGTTTCATCTTCATCCGGGAACTCACCGGCAATCGCCTCCAGCACGTCCAGCGGCGTAATCAGTCCCTGCACCACGCCAAATTCGTTGGTGACAATCACGAAGCTGCCTTTGGCACGACGTAGCACGCTCAGCAGGTTAATGGGATCCAGCGTTTCCGGCACCACAATCGCCGGATTAGTGGCAGCAAAGCTGGCCACGTCAACGCCGCGCTCAAGTGCCACCAGCAGCTCTTTGGCGCGCACAATGCCCACAATCTCATCCAGCTCACCACGACAGACTGGAAACAGGCTGTGCGGCGTATCGAGTAGCTGTCGACGCACGTCATCCAGCGGGCGATTGACATCCACCCACGAAATTTCGCCACGCGGCGTCATGATGCTGCGGATAGAGCGTGATGCCAGCGTCAGTACGCCGTTGATCATAAAACGCTCTTCATCCTTGAAGGTTTCCTGCGGCATCACCGTGTTCAGCGTTTCACCCTCGCTGCTGCTTTGCTGCGCGCTGCGACGCCCGCCCATCAGGCGTTGAATCGCCTCTGCGGTCCGCTCACGCATCGGACGGCGCGCCTGATGACGCATAAAGTTATGACGCGCAATCTGATTGAACAGCTCGATCAGAATCGAGAAGCCGATTGCCGCATAGAGATACCCTTTCGGGATGTGGAAACCAAAGCCTTCGGCCACCAGGCTGAGGCCAATCATCAGCAGGAAGCTCAGACACAGCACCACAACGGTAGGATGCTTGTTAACGAAGTTGGTTAACGGCTTCGACGCCAGCAGCATCACGCCCATGGCGATAATCACCGCCGTCATCATCACCGGCAGGTTGTTTACCATGCCCACCGCGGTGATCACCGCATCCAGTGAGAAGACCGCATCCAGCACCACAATCTGCATCACTACTGCCCAGAAACTGGCGTAGCCCTTATTGCCGCCGCTGTCGTGATCGCGGTTTTCCAGCCGTTCATGCAGCTCCATCGTGGCCTTGAACAACAGGAAGAGTCCACCCGCCAACAGAATTAAATCGCGTCCTGAGAAGGCAAACTGCCCGACTTCAAACAGCGGACGCGTCAGCGTCACAATCCACGAGATCAACGACAGCAGGCCGAGGCGCATGATCAGTGCCAGCGACAGGCCGATCAGTCGCGCTTTATCGCGCTGCTTAGGCGGCAGCTTGTCAGCAAGAATGGCGATAAACACCAGGTTGTCGATGCCGAGCACGATTTCCAGTACCACCAGCGTGAGTAGCCCGGCCCATATTGAGGGATCGAGAAGAAATTCCATTACAGGCTCCTGTGACTCAAATAGCGGTTAGCGCACCATGGCCATGAATGTGGCGGTGCCGTGAATAAGCGTGAGGTGAAAACGTGGGAAATAAGCGCTGCTGAAAAGCAGGTTGAAGCAGTGAAATGACGTCGGTGACAGTCCATGCGAGGGGCTGAGGCCCGTTACTCCTGAGTAATAAACAGAGGATTACTCTATCAGTTGCAATCTTACCGTCAAAATATTTTCTTACATTTACAATAGTTACGATGGCGATCAAGGTTTAGCCATGTTTTCGCTCTTGACGGCCTATTTCAGCGCCAAATAGGCGGCACAGGTCACATAATAATTTTTTTCACTCTCTAAAATAATTCGCGGTTTTAGGCTCTTCACAGACATAAATTTACAGAACACCGTGTCATTTCTGTCACGCGCCTGCCGCTTCACTCAGCGGTGGCAGCGTGACCATGCATCAATCCCTCAACGGAGGTAGCAAGTGGCTATTGCTATTATGATCGGCACTCACGGTTGGGCAGCGGAGCAGCTGCTGAAGACCGCTGAAATGTTATTAGGGGAGCAGGATAACGTCGGCTGGATCGATTTCGTGCCCGGCGAAAATGCGGAAACCCTGATGGAGAAATATCAGGCGCGCCTTGCTGCGCTTGACTGTCAGGAGGGCGTGCTGTTCCTGGTGGATACCTGGGGCGGCAGTCCATTTAATGCGGCCAGCCGCCTGGTGGTCGATCGCGAGAATTATGAAGTGGTCGCCGGGGTGAATATTCCCATGCTGGTGGAAACCCTGATGGCGCGTGACGATAACCCGGCATTCAACGCACTGGTGGCTATCGCCGTGGAAACCGGTCGTGAAGGCGTTAAAGCGCTGAAGCTGCCGGAACCGGAGCAAAAGCCTGCCGCCACGGCCAGCAAAACGCCCCCACCAGCAACTGCGCCGCAGGGCAGCGGTGGCCACATGAAAATTGGCCTGGCACGTATAGACGATCGTCTGATTCATGGCCAGGTCGCCACCCGCTGGACCAAAGAGACCAACGTAAACCGCATTATCGTGGTCAGCGATGAAGTTGCCGCCGACCACGTGCGCAAAACGCTGCTCACTCAGGTTGCGCCGCCCGGCGTGACGGCACACGTAGTGGGCGTGGATAAGATGGTGCGCGTCTGGAACAACGACAAATATGCGCAGGATCGGGTGATGCTGCTGTTTACCAATCCCACCGACGTTGAGCGGCTGGTTGCCCAGGGCGTGGAAATTAAAAGCGTTAATATCGGCGGTATGGCGTTCCGTCAGGGGAAAACGCAGGTCAACAACGCGGTTTCTGTGGATCAGAAAGATATCGAGGCGTTTCGCAAGCTGCATGCGCGCGGCATTGAGCTGGAAGTGCGGAAAGTGTCCAGCGACCAGCAGTTAAAGATGATGGATTTGATTGCCAAAGTCAGTGCCTGACCGCGTGCGGTTTAGCACCTTTTTACTACCGAATCGATTTACCACAGGAGAGACGTTATGGAGATCACCACGCTACAAATCGTGTTGATATTTATCGTTGCGTGTATTGCGGGCATGGGTTCCATTCTGGATGAGTTTCAGTTTCACCGGCCACTGGTAGCCTGCACGTTGATCGGCTTTGTGTTGGGTGATGTAAAAACGGGCATCATCATCGGCGGTACGCTGGAGATGATTGCATTGGGCTGGATGAACATCGGCGCCGCGGTGGCACCCGATGCCGCCCTCGCCTCGATCATCTCCACCATTCTGGTGATTGCCGGCGGGCAGAGCGTGGGTGCCGGTATTGCGCTGGCCATTCCGCTGGCCGCTGCAGGCCAGGTACTGACCATTATCGTGCGTACCATTACCGTTGCTTTCCAGCATGCGGCGGATAAAGCCGCCGATAACGGCAACCTCACCGCTATTTCCTGGATCCATGTGTCTGCGCTGGTTTTGCAGGCGATGCGCATCGCAGTGCCAGCAGTGATTGTTGCGGTATCGGTAGGTACCGACGCCGTGCACACCCTGCTTAGCTCGATTCCGGAAGTGGTGACCAACGGTTTGAACATCGCGGGCGGAATGATCGTGGTAGTGGGTTACGCCATGGTGATCAACATGATGCGCGCGGGCTATTTAATGCCGTTCTTCTATCTGGGCTTTGTTACCGCTGCTTTTACCAATTTCAATCTGGTGGCGCTGGGCGTCATTGGCGTGGTGATGGCCGTGCTCTATATCCAGCTCAGTCCTAAATATAACCGCGTTGCAGGCGCGCCAACCGCTGGCCCGGCAAACGATCTTGATAACGAACTCGATTAAGGAACAGGTGCACTCATGGTCGATACAACCACTACAGCTAAAAAGTTAACGCCTGGCGATATCCGCGGCGTATTTATGCGCTCTAACCTGTTCCAGGGTTCGTGGAACTTTGAACGTATGCAGGCGCTGGGCTTCTGTTTTTCGATGGTGCCGGTGATCCGTCGCCTTTATCCGGAAAACAACGATGCGCGTAAGCAGGCGATCAAGCGCCATCTTGAGTTTTTTAACACGCATCCTTATGTTGCTGCACCGGTGCTCGGCGTCACCATGGCGATGGAAGAGCAGCGGGCTAACGGCGCACCCATCGACGATGCGGCGATCAACGGCATCAAGGTTGGCCTGATGGGCCCACTGGCGGGGGTGGGCGATCCGATCTTCTGGGGCACCGTGCGCCCGGTGTTTGCCGCGCTGGGAGCCGGTATTGCCATGAGCGGCAGCCTGCTCGGTCCCCTGCTGTTTTTCGTCCTGTTTAACCTGGTGCGCCTCGCTACCCGTTATTACGGCGTGGCATACGGCTACCGCAAAGGCATCGACATCGTCAACGACATGGGCGGCGGCTTCCTGCAGAAGCTGACGGAGGGCGCATCCATTCTTGGCCTGTTTGTCATGGGGGCGCTGGTCAATAAATGGACCCATGTAAACATTCCGCTGGTGGTGTCGCGCATTACCGATCAAACCGGGAAAACCACGGTCACTACCGTGCAAACCATTCTTGATCAATTGATGCCCGGCCTGATTCCGTTGTTGCTGACCTTCGCCTGCATGTGGCTGTTGCGCAGAAAAGTGAATGCGCTGTGGATCATCATGGGCTTCTTCGTCATCGGTATCGTTGGCTTCTGGGCTGGCGTGCTGGGCCTGTAACCTTCTCACCGGACGCCATACGGCTTCCGGTTTTTTCGCCTGTCTGAAGAGCCGTTATGACATTAACCGATAGCCTTATTCTGGCGCTGATTGTCCTGCTGCTGGGCTACGCCATTTATGATGAATTGATTATGCCGCGCCGCTATGGTCCCACTCGCCTGCGGGTGCCACTACGCCGTCGCGCACGCCTCGACAGTCTGATTTTCATCGGCCTGCTGGTCATTCTGGTATGGAACAATATCTCCCGCCAGGGCCAGCCGCTGACCACCACGCTGCTGCTAACGTTAATTTTTATGGCGGTTTATCTTTTCTGGATTCGGCGGCCCAAATTATTATTAAAAGAGGATGGCTTTTTTTTCAGCAATATCTGGATACGCTGGCCGCGTGTGCAAGCGATGAATTTATCCGAAGATGGCGTGCTGGTGATGCAGCTTGAGCAGAAGCAGTTACTGATTCACGTCTGTGAATTAGACGATCTGGAGAAAATTTATCATACAATCGTTAAAAATTAGCCACTTAAAAATATAGCAGAGGTTATACTTCTATCCCTCTGCTTATTTATTTAGCATCAGCTTGTTATTTCTTTTACTATTTAATAACCCCAACAAAATAATGATTACTATTTACCCACCTTTATTGCGGCTATTTTTGAATAGTCTCAAAGGCAATATTTTTATTTGCCGCTAAATCACGTTGTGTTAATGTAGCCGCCGTCGTTGGGGAGTAGCCGGCTTCTGTATTTTCAGAAGCGCACCAGTCAACATACTCGTTCCGCAGAACGTGGTTGGTGCGACCTGTCAGGTTGGCGAGACCAAAGACACATGGGCCGGTCAGGTTGGGAAGGCTTGTGTGTTATTTGGATTCCCGGCCGAGGTCATGACTTCGATGAATATCACCGCCACACTCTTTCTTGCCTTCGGCATGTCCATGGATGCCTTCGCCGCTTCGCTCTGTAAGGGCGCTGCGCTGCGTAACCCCCGTTTTTCCGATGCGCTGCGTACCGGCCTGATTTTTGGCGTGGTAGAAGCGATTACGCCGTTAATTGGCTGGAGCATTGGTCAGTTTGCCACTCAGTATGTCATGCGCTGGGATCACTGGATCGCCTTTACATTGCTGTTAATTTTGGGTGGCAGGATGATCATGGAGGGCGTACGCGGCCACGATTGCGACTGTGAACCGGTGCTGCGTCATGGCTTCTGGCTACTGGTAATGACCGCCATTGCCACCAGCATTGATGCGATGGCGGTTGGCGTCAGCCTGGCCTTTATGCAGGTGAATATTGTGCAAACCGCGCTCTGTATCGGCACGGCAACCTTTATTATGTCGACGCTCGGCATGACCCTTGGCCGCGTCATCGGCCCGCTGCTTGGTAACCGTGCCGAGATCCTCGGCGGCGTGGTGCTGATTGCCATTGGCAGCCATCTGCTCTACGCCGCGCTGGTTTAATCCCGGCGCCAGAGCCGCAGCATGAAATCGGTCTCACAGCTGAATTCGTCCTGCTCCGCCAGATGTTCCCACACCGCCGGTTTTGCCCGCCAGGCAAATGGCGTCATCTGTAGTAACGTCGTCGCACTTTTGCCATCCATTCTCATCGCATATGCCAGCTGTGATTCCTGTTGCAGCGTCATTCCCGGCAGCAGTTCCGCTTCGGCGGCGTGCAGCTGCACCTCAGAATAGATCAGCGATTTGAACTGAATCAGATGACGCGGTCCCGGCGTGACGGTGAGCATGATGCCGCCCGGCTTTAGCACGCGCGTCAGCTCACTCGCCTTGCAGGGCGCATAAATGCGCACCACCGCATCCAGACTGGCGTCGGCAAAAGGCAGACGGTGGCTTGATGCCACACAAAAGGCGACGTCGGCATAGCGTTTTGCCGCCGCGCGAATAGCCACTTTAGCCACATCCAGCCCGATAACCTCACGCTGCTCGCGGTCGGCAAAGCGTTTGGCGATCGCTGCCGTGTAATAGCCTTCACCACAGCCAATATCCAGAATGGTCAACTTCTGCTGCGGCAGGTTATTGCTTAACAGCGTCGTTACCGCCTGTTGCAGCGGCTGGTAAAAACCGGCATCAAGAAAGTCGCGGCGCGCCTGTATCATTTCCGCGCTGTCGCCCGGCTGTTTGGAACGCTTGTGCTGCACGGGCAACAGATTGATGTAACCCTCTTTTGCCCGGTCAAAATGGTGCTGACTGGCACAACGCAGGCCGTTATTGGCAGGGGTCAGTGGCTGCTGGCAGAGGGGACAATTCCAGATCATGGTTCGCTCCGGTTACGCAAAAGAGGCGCAGTTTACCTGTTAATCAGGCGGCTCGAAACCAAAGAAAAGCCCCGGCAAAATGCCGGGGCTTTACTGTACCGAATCAGAGGTGCTTAGCACCGCATCAGGCGGCTAATCAGATAGCAGTGACGTTAACTGCAGCTGGACCTTTCTGACCATCCTGGATTTCGAATTCAACGTTCTGGCCTTCAGCCAGAGTTTTGAAGCCATTACCCTGAATAGCAGAGAAGTGTACGAACACGTCTTTGCTGCCGTCTGCAGGAGTAATAAAGCCAAAGCCTTTAGACTCGTTGAACCACTTAACCTGACCTTTAATCTTTGCCATTTTGCAAATTCCTTAGAGTGTTTATATAGCCCGAGGGCTGACTTACAGAGAAACCAGAGACATTACTGCATGAGGCACTAATTAAGGCTCGGCAAGGAAGCGGTATTCAACGAAAACGTTTTTACTCAGAACTTCTTTACTCAAGATGCCACACATAAACAGAGCTGTACCTCGTTTTATCCGGAAATTGTTATCACATATTCGATAATTAATGGCAAGGGTTTTTTAAACGCTGAGCGACTGGACGCACATATTTTATGAACAGCCGCAGCGAAATGCATAAATATGCTTAAGCGAAGCGAAATGTGTTGTTGAACTGCCGTAATTGTGACTACTGCCACTGCACTTGTGCATAGCCCGATCGCCGTTTTTGGCCTCTGTACCGTGCCATTCGGTCGCCTGAGCGATGCCAGTAAAGATGACAGCAATATGACATGACTATTTCGGTAATGCTTTACTGAATTAATTATTTAGGCCTGAATGAAGCCGCCAATTAGTTTAGGACTAATTATAAAAGCGCAGCGGAAAAACATTTTTTGCACCAAAATCATGAAAAAAATAATCGCGCTGCCCCAATTAAATGCAGCGCAAGGATTGCTAGCAAAGATTTATTTACGACACTTATTTATTTCTGCTGAATGCGTGTTGTTCTATATCAGCTTTACCTGCCATTTAAGATAAATCTTACTAAATAAAATTTAGCGCCCTGCTTTCACCAATACGCCATGCACTGAACAGGCGCTCATCCAACTGTGCCGCCTGCATCGCCTGCGACAAAATCGCCGGTGGCGCATCCAGCGACTCATCTGCCAGCTCAAACACACCCCAGTGAATCGGAATGGTCAGCGGACAGCCAGCAGCACGGTGTAATGCCACGGCCTGCGTCGGATTCATATGCTGGCTCTGCATAAACCATTCCGGAGCCCAGGCACCGATGGGCAACGCAGCCAGATTAAAGGGTCCCAGTCGGCGTGGAATCTCCAGCAGATTGTCTGAATAACCGCTGTCGCCGCTGAACCAGAAGCGCAGCGTCTGGCTGTGAACCGTCCATCCGCACCATAAAGAACGATTACGATCCTTTAAGGTTCGCATGCTCCAGTGGCGCGCGGGCACAGCATGCACCTGAATATCGCCGAATGTCGCCTGCTGCCACCAGTCAAGCTGGACAACGTGCCGGGCGCCCTGTCGCGTAAACCAGGGTTTTAATCCCAATGGCACAACAAAGCGCACGTCCGGAAAGCGCTTAAGAATCTGTCGGATTGTGGGCGCATCAAGATGATCGTAATGATTATGAGAGATCAGCACATAGTCCAGCCGCGGCAGCTGCGCGATCGCTAACGGTGCCGGAGTGTGCCGTTTTGGTCCGTAAAAACGCAGCGGTGAAGCGCGTGGCGACAGCGCAGGATCGATCAGAACCACCTGCTGCTGCAAACGCAGCATGATACAGGCATGGCCGAGAAACCAGACCGCATCGTCATCGCCCTGCAAATGCGCAGGCTGATACCATTGCTGCCGGAAGGCGTCATAACCACCGGCAGGGGGAAAAGGCAATCCGCTGGCTTTACGTTCTTTGCGCCAGCGCTGCAGATCGCCCTGCTGGCGCGTGTCCGCCTCCGGATTACGAAAACCCTGTGGGGTATGATGCGCTTTGGTGGCGTCATACCAGGGATTTTTCCATACCATGCTGTTCTGCCTTGTGCTTAGCGTTCAGGAATAACCCGGATAAAGTCGCGTTCGATCTCTTCCTGCGGCTTGATCTCCGGCTCCGGCTGCAACCATTTTTTCAGCAGGGCATTCTGCTTTTTTTGCTCGTCGAGCAGGTTTTGCAGCAGACGGATTTGTTCATTGGCCCGCACGCTGGCGCGGTTGACAAAAAACCACAGCACCAGTCCGATCGCCGTGCCAATCAGGACCGCGACGGGCAACAGTAAACCGCTTGTATTCAACTCGTTCATAGCTGCCTCAACATCTTATTATGCATTTATTCAGGGCAAGATAATAAGGGTTCCGCTGGTCTGCTGCCAGCAGCAAGGCGGTTTTCAGCCAGATCCGATCGACGCCGCTGCGCTTTTGCCGCATGCTGCAACTGAAACCATTACAGCGCAGGCGACAAGCCACAGGGAGAGAAGATGAAAACGATCACGCGAATGACCGGATTAGTGCTGATTATCTGGTTAGCGATGTTGTTAACCGGCTACGGCGTATTAGCGGGAAGCACCAAAAATGCCGCAGGCATGGGATTGCGCTGCGATTACCTTACGGCCCGTGGCCTGGTCACCGCGCAGTATCTGCATAGCGAAAGCGGCATTATCGGCGTTACCGATTGCCCACTGCTGAAAAAAAGCACGCAGGTCATCGATAATTAAGCCGATTTTAGCGAGGGTTAAAACGGATAATCGTGATAGCCCATCTGTGAAGAGAGCGTACGACCTGCGCGATGCAGCATCTCGACGTACTCAACTTTACGCTCTTCCGAGAAGCGGATGGTCGGGAACGAGATGCTTAATCCGGCAATCACTACGCCAAAACGATCGAAAACCGGCACGGCGATGCAGCGTAAGCCGATCTCCTGCTCTTCATTATCTTCGCCAAAGCCCTGCGCTTTGACCTGATCCAGCACCTTCAGCAAGGCGTCCACGCTGAGAATGGTGTGTTCAGTGCTCGCCCGAAACTCCACATCCTTGAGTAAATCGGCAACTTCACTGCGATCGCGCCAGGCGAGCAGCACCTTACCAATCGCGGTGGTGTGCAGCGGATTGCGGCGGCCAATACGCGAGTACATGCGCAGGTTGTAGAGCGAATCGATTTTGTGGATATAGACAATACTGTCTTCTTCCAGCGCACCAAGGTGAATCGTTTCTTTGGTGAGCCGAGAAATTTCGCGCATCTGAATATCCGCGCTGCGAATCAGATCGACGTTTTGCAGTGCTTTGGCACCCAGTTCAAACAGCTTCAGCGTCAGCGCATACTTCTCGGATTCGCCCTCCTGGCTGACATAGCCGAGAGTTTTCATGGTTTGCAGAAAGCGGTAGACGGTGCTTTTCGACATCATCACCCGTTGCGACAGCTCGGTAATGCCATTTTCGCGCTCTTCACCGAGCGCCTGCAAAATGCCGAACACCTTCATCACAGACGAAACGGCGTCGGGTTGTTTATCGTTATCAGCGGCAGACATGGCATTAACCCTCAGGGTTGTTTCATAAAAACTGGAACAGGTTTTTCAGTATAAAGTGACAGCCCTGACAACCGCAATCGCGTTGCAACAAAGCAGACATATTTGCCGCTGTTTTAGCGCAGGTACGCTGTCATTAACGCACAAAACCCTCAGCCAGGGGGTATTCATCCTACTTAACCTTTCTCATCACTAAATAAGCTTCTTTTCTGCTGCTATCGCACTGTCAGGGCGCCATTACGCCGATTGCGCGCTTCCTCCTTTGCCTGTGACCTGAACGCGTGATCCGCTACACCCTGCTGGATCGATTAGCGGCATAGCGGATCCCATCGGGAAAACGTGACCGAAGTCACCTTTCCTTGTCGTAGCGCAAAAAATGGAATGTCAATTTATGTCAACTTTGTTCGCAGAGAGAATAAACCACTATTCTACACTTTGATGGGAACGACAC
Source organism: Duffyella sp. Ts4 (assembly GCF_051851875.1). Classification (NCBI taxonomy): domain Bacteria; kingdom Pseudomonadati; phylum Pseudomonadota; class Gammaproteobacteria; order Enterobacterales; family Erwiniaceae; genus Duffyella; species Duffyella sp. Ts4. Next base: position 415,348 of record NZ_JBLYPN010000001.1, read on the forward strand.
AGATGAAAATTTCAATAATTGCTGTACTGGTAATGGCTGCTTCTTCTTCATTTACTATGAGTGCAGCTCAGGCTGCAGATGATCAGGGCCAATCCTTCGGGCAGGCATATACAGACGCTAAAAATGGCGTTAACCAGACTGCCAGCCAGCCTGTGAGTGGCTATGGCCAATCCTATATTGATGCTAAAAATGGCGTTAATCAGACAGCCAACCAACCTGCAAGCGGTTATGGCCAATCATACATTGATGCTAAAAACGACGTTAACACCGTCGCCTGGACCAAAAACGATCCGACGGGAACGCCTGCAAATATCATCTCAGCCTCTACCCTGACTGCCGCTAAAGCCCCGGTAACTATCAATGTTGCCGCCTCTACGCTGACACCTTCAACGCCGGTTAGCGTCACGGTGAACGGTGTAATCCAGACGGTTGCAGCGTCCACCCTGGCACCCTCTGTTCAGGTTGCCGTTCCTCAGACTGTCTCTTATTTCGCGGGCGTGACTCCCCATACGGCAAATGGTGGGCGTGACTCTACAGGCGGTCGCTCAGAACACGGAACCGGCAACGGCAGCAATAACGCGGCGAATTCGAACAGCGCGCATGGATTAGGTGGCGGCAACCATATCGGCGGTGGCTCAGCGCAGTCCGGCAGCCGCAACATAGGCCACTGGTAAGGCTCTCATCCTTGCATTAATGCTGTCAGACATCAGCTGATTGCGGTTTGGCAGCACATTCCTCACGGCCTAACCGTTATGGCAAACTGCGGATCATTGCATCGGGCAAGGATCGTGGCGCCTCACTCGGCAACCGCAATCGCGTTGCAACCAAGCAGACATATTTGCTGATGATTAATTGCAGGCAAACGATGCATTTAGTGTCAATAATCATTAGCATGATGATATTCACTCCGCTTACCTTTTAACATCATGACGCCTTCTTCTGTTTCTGATGGACTGCCGCTGCCACGTCGCTACGGTGCCATTGCGGCGATCGCGCTCGGCCTGACCATGGCCGTGCTGGACGGTGCAATCGCTAACGTTGCGCTGCCGACCATTGCCCGTGATTTACACGCCAGCCCCGCAGCATCGATCTGGATCGTGAACGCTTATCAGCTGGCGATCATCGTCTCACTGCTGTCGCTCTCTTTTCTTGGCGATATTCTGGGCTACCGGCGCATCTATCAGGCGGGCCTGGTCATGTTTACCTTTACCTCGCTGTTCTGCGCGCTGTCTGATTCACTCAGCATGCTGACATTTGCACGCGTGCTGCAGGGTTTTGGCGGCGCGGCGCTGATGAGCGTCAATACCGCCCTGATCCGCATCATTTATCCGCAGCGCCAGCTGGGACGCGGCATGGCGATCAACTCGCTGATCGTGGCGGTTTCTACCGCGGCTGGCCCTACGGTTGCCGCGGCGATTTTGTCGGTTGCATCGTGGAAATGGCTGTTTTTTATCAATGTGCCGGTGGGCTTTATCGCCTTCTGGCTGGCGCTACGCTTTTTGCCGGACAACCTGCAAAAAGCCAAAGGTCAGCGTTTCGATATTCCCAGCGCGGTAATGAATGCGTTGACTTTTGGGCTGCTGCTCTCGGCGCTGAGCGGCATGGCGCAGGGCAGCCCGCTTTGGCTCATTGTGGTTCAACTGTTAGCGCTGATGATCATCGGCACGCTGTTTATTCGTCGCCAGCTCAGTATGGAATTTCCTTTGCTGCCGGTCGATCTGCTGCGCCTGCCGATTTTTTCCCTGTCGATAGGCACCTCGGTCTGCTCGTTTACCGCACAAATGTTGGCGATGGTGTCGCTGCCGTTCTATCTGCAAAATGTACTGGGTCGCGATGAAGTCGCAACCGGCCTGCTGCTGACACCCTGGCCGCTGGCGACGATGGTCTTCGCGCCGATCGCCGGTCGGCTGATCGAGCGTTATCACGCCGGGCTGCTCGGTGGCATTGGGCTGATGATGTTTGCCGGCGGGCTGTTTGCGCTCGCGTTGCTGCCCACTTCGCCTTCCGACCTGGACATTATCTGGCGCATGATGCTGTGCGGCGCAGGTTTTGGGCTGTTTCAGTCCCCCAATAATCACACTATTATCTCTTCGGCACCGCGTCAGCGCAGCGGCGGAGCCAGCGGCATGCTCGGCACGGCGCGTCTGCTGGGTCAGACCACCGGCGCCGCACTGGTCGCCATGATGTTTAATCTGTTTGGCGACAGCGGCACTCACGCATCGCTGATTGCTGCCGGTATCTTTTCCAGCGTGGCAGCGGCGATCAGCCTGACGCGCATGAGTCAGCAGCGCCCCGACGCGGCCGGATAGCGGACATAAAAAAAGGCGACCGAAGTCGCCTTTTTTGCAGTGCAGCCTTTATTTCAGGTAGTCGCCGTTGCGCAGTGCTTCGATACGCTTATCCAGCGGCGGATGCGACATGAAAAACTCGCTCAACGATTTTGACTTACCGTTGATGCAGAACGCCATCATGCTACCCGCTTCCTGCGGCTCATAGCTGGTTTTCAGGCGCTGCAAAGCAGCAATCATCTTTTCGCGGCCCACCAGTTTGGCTGAACCGGCATCGGCATGGAATTCACGGTGACGCGAGAACCACATGGTGATCATGCTCGCCAGAATGCCAAACACCAGCTCCAGCACGGTTGCCACCGCGAAATAGACCAGCGGATTACCGTTGCTGCTGCCCTCTTCATCGCGGTTACCCGACAGAAAGCCGGAAGCCAGCTGCGCCAGAATACGCGAGATAAAGATAACAAAGGTGTTCACCACGCCCTGAATAAGGGTCATCGTCACCATGTCGCCGTTAGCGATGTGGCTCATCTCGTGTGCCAGCACCGCTTCCGCCTCATCGCGGCTCATGTTCTGCAACAGGCCGGTGGAGACCGCCACCAGCGAGGCATCGCGGCGTGCGCCGGTGGCGAAGGCGTTGATATCCGGCGCATGATAAATGGCGACCTGCGGCATAGCGACGCCTGCCTGCTGAGCCTGCTGTGCAACGGTATGCAGCAACCAGCGTTCGGTCTCATTTCGTGGCTGTTCAATAACTTCACCGCCAACGGATCTCAGCGCCATCCACTTCGACATCAGCAGTGAAACAAACGCACCGCCAAAGCCAAACAGACCTGCCATAATCATCAGACCCTGAACACTGCTTGACTGGATTCCCGTCAGGCTGAGGATCAGCCCAAATACCAACATCACAGCCAGGTTGGTTACCAGGAACAAAGCAATACGCATCATAAAGGTTATTTTCCTCACTTAACTAAGCGCAGTTGCGCGGACATATATCGTAGGGCTATTGCACCGCTTTTCAAGCATGAAAAAGGTTTAATTGCCTGAAAACAGATAACTTTACACTTGGTTCTCTCCGGCACGCAGACATAAAAAAGGCACCCGATAAAGGTGCCTTTTCATCCGTGCTGCATGGCAGCTCAAGAACTATTTCTGTGGTTGCGCTTTTTCCAGCTGCGCCAGATCGTTAGCGATATTCACTGTCTCATCAAGATAAGGATCGGGCTCTTTGTACTCTTTCGGCAGATCGTCCAGCTTCGCCAGCGGTTTCTTGCCTTCAGCCTGATAGCGCGCGTTGATACGTTCCAGACGCAGCGCATCCTCTTCCCGATTCTCTTTTTCGCGTTTTGCCAGATTAAGCGACACAATGTTGCGCTTATCCTTCATCGCGTTGAAACGGGCGATATCTTTAATGATGTACTGAAATTCGCGATCTTTAGCGATACGGGCGGCATGCTCTTTCGTCAACTGCGGCACCAGCGGCGTAATATCGCCGGACTTGGTGTAGCTTGCAGCATTGATGCTATCCCACGGCAGCGCGTTGTCTTCGAATTTCTCACCGGTTTCAGAGGCTTCAACGCCGGTTGGCATCAGCAGATCGGGCGTAACGCCTTTACGCTGCGTACTGCCGCCATTAATACGATAAAACTTCTGAATGGTGTATTGCACCGAGCCCAGCGCTGGCCATTCCGGACGCAGCATTTGATCGTAGATGCGGTTCAGCGAGCGGTACTGCTGTACCGTGCCTTTACCGAAGGTCGGCTCACCCACCACCAGCGCGCGGCCATAATCTTGCATGGCCGCAGCAAAGATCTCTGACGCAGAGGCACTGAAGCGATCCACCAGCACCACTAACGGGCCGTTGTAATAAACGATGCCGTCGGTGTCACTGTCTTCACGTACGCGGCCGTTATTATCACGCACCTGCACCGCCGGACCGCTGGGAATAAACAGCCCTGACAGCGATACCGCTTCGGTTAACGCACCGCCGCCGTTGGTCCGCAGATCGATCACCACGCTGTCGACGTTCTGCTTCTGCAGTTTCTGCAGCTGCACTTTAACGTCGTCAGTCAGGCCAACGTAGAAGCCAGGGATGTCCAGCACGCCGACTTTCTCTTTACCGACGTTATGCACCGACATCTTCACCGCGCGATCTTCGAGACGGATTTTCTCGCGGGTCAGCGATACGATGCGGGTTTTGCTGCCTTTACCGGCAGGCAGGATCTCCAGGCGAACCTTGCTGCCTTTCGGTCCTTTAATTTTGGCAACCACGTCATCCAGACGCCAGCCGATGACATCTTCCATCGGCTTGCCTGGCTGCGCGACGCCTACAATGCGGTCACCTACGCTGATGGTTTTGCTGCGCGCAGCCGGGCCGCCCGCGACCATCGAGTTGATCACCGTGTAATCTTCGTCCATCTGTAACACCGCACCGATACCTTCCAGAGACAGGCTCATTTCGGTATTGAACTGCTCGGTGTTGCGCGGCGACAGGTAGTTGGTGTGCGGGTCAATCTCATGCGCAAAGGCATTCATCGCCAGCTGGAACACATCTTCACTGTTGCTCTGCGCCAGACGGCGAATGGCAAAGTTGTAGCGCTTGGTCAGGATGTCACGAATTTCCTGCTCAGTTTTGCCGGTCAGCTTCAGGCTCAACTCATCATATTTGACTTTGGCATCCCACAGCGCATTCAGCTCAGGCGTGGTTTTTGGCCACGGCGCCTTGCTGCGATCGACATCAATGGTGTCATCGCCGGTGAAATTCATCGGCTTGCTCAGCACCTGCAGCGCATATTGATAGCGCTCAAAACGGCGCTTCTGCGCCAGATTGTAGAGATCGTAAAACACGTTGAGCTTGCCGCTGCGGAACTCATCGCCCACAGTGGCTTTTTTATCGGCAAATTGGGCGACATCAGACGCCAGCAGCACGTTGTGGCTGTAATCCAGCATGTTCAGATAACGGTCAAAAATCTTGGCGGAAAAATCACCGTTAAGATCGAACTGACGATAGTGAGAACGGGTAAAGCGTGAGGTCACGCGCTCACTTACCGTGGCATGCTGTGGTTCTTCTTTTAGCTGAGGAATTTGATCCGCGCGGGTAATGTTATCGGCGGCAAAAGCATGGCCTGCAACAAGCAGGCCAGCGATGATACTCATTTTAAACAGTTTGTTCATGCCCTGGTCAGCCTCCGTATCAGAACTGCAAGTGTTCTGCGCGCACAATCATTGCCATGCCGGAAGCGAGCTGCACCCGAACGCCATCCTTTGAAACTTCAAGGATAGTGGCGTCCATCGCATTTTTGCCTGCTTTGACTTTGATATTTTGGCCTGGTTGCAAGGTAGATGTGTCAGTAACGGGCTTAGCGCGTGGTTGGCGTGGCGCAGCGTCAGCTCGTGGTGACTCAGAGCGAGGCGTTTTAGGCCGTGGCTTACGTGCCTGCTCACCTTCTGCCGCTTTACGCGGCGCGGGCTTGCGAGGACGACGCGGAGCCGCACCTTCTTCACCCTCAGCCTCACGCTTTTTAGCCTGCTGCTGTTCGCGCTGCGCCTGCACACGTGCTTTCGCCTCTTCCAGCTGCTTGCGGGCGTGCTCAACGTGTTGCTCATCCAGCACGCCACAGGCGTTACCGTCGAGATCGACACGGATTGCGCCAGCTTTGATGCCGTAAAGATAACGCCAGCTGGAGGTATAAAGACGCAGGGCTGAACGCAGTTGCGTTTTGCTCAGGTTCATTTCTCCCTGAACGCGCTCAACAAGATCCTGAAAGATGCCGATTTTTAATGGGCGAGCTTCGCCTTCGGCACTAAAGCATTGCGGAAACCGCTCAGCCAGAAAGGCAATAACTTCTTTACTACTATTCAACTTAGGTTGATTTTCCATGAAATTTCCTGATTACAACGGGTTTGCCAACCAGCGCAGGCATGAACAGCCGACATTATAATGACACCATCGGCAAATGCTACGTGATCCAGCATATAAGCTGCTTCAGGGACAAAGAATTTTTTCGATGTCGCTGTCAGCCAGCAGGTTACAAAGCCCATCAGTCAGGGTTTTTAACCCAGCTTCGTCATCACTGTCGAAGCGGTTGTATGCGGTGCTGTCGATATCAAGCACGCCAATAACACGTCCGTTTACCGTTAACGGCAACACAATTTCGGCGTTGCTGGCGGCATCGCAGGCGATATGTCCGGGGAACGCGTGCACGTCTTCAACGCGCTGAATGCGGGCTTCCGCCACGGCGGTGCCACAAACGCCTTTGCCAACCGGAATGCGTACGCAGGCGATTTTGCCCTGGAACGGGCCGAGCACCAGCGTGTTCGCTTCGGTCAACAGATAGAAGCCCGCCCAGTTGACGTCATGCAGACGTTCAAACAGCAGCGCGCTACAGTTACCTAACAACGGCAGAAACTGAGTTTCGCCCGCCAGCAATGCTGACATATCTCGATTCAGATCGTGGTAAAACGCTTTTTTGTCCATTTCCCAACCATAACAATCCCAAACGGCAACAACATGTTGCCGCTCGTTAAAATAAGCACTAAATATATGGGGCCACAAGGTGAATCACAGGATTAGTTAATATAACCTTAGAATCTTGTGGACCTGACACGCAACGGCGATGTCATACACGCGTTACGTTATGCTTGCGCCTGGTGGCGAAGCGCCGTCTTTTTGCGTTACAGGGCTATGCTGCTTTAACTATGAAAATTACCGCTATCAGCCATGCTTTGCCCCACGCACGTTATCAGCGTTGCCCGCAATGCGATACCCTTTTTTCCTTGCCGGATGTTAAATCATTTCAATCCGCGCATTGCCCGCGCTGCAACGCACGAATCGTTAATGGACGCGACTGGTCGATGACCCGTTTGACCGCCGCCGCGATGGCCATGCTGCTGTTAATGCCCTTCGCTTACACCTTCTCTTTAGTGGATATTCGCCTGCTCGGCGTCAACATCAGCGCCAGTTTATTGGGTGGCGTAGTGCAGATGGCTGAACAAGGTAACGTTATCGCCGCCGCCATGGTCGCCTTCTGTGCCATCGGCGCGCCGGTGACGCTGGTCACCGCCATCTGCTACCTCTATTTCGGTCACCGGCTCGGCATGAATCTCCGGCCGGTGTTGCTGATCATGGATCGCCTGAAAGAGTGGGTAATGCTGGATATCTATCTGGTGGGTATCGGCGTGGCGTCGATCAAAGTGATGGATTATGCCGATATCGCCATCGGCACCGGGCTGTACGCCTTTCTGGCGCTGACGCTGCTCAGTCTGGTCACGCTCATTCATCTCAACGTTGAGCAGCTGTGGCAGCGTTTTTACCCGCAGCCGGAAGCTCAAGTGGCGCTGGAAAAGCTGCAGGTGTGCCTGAATTGTCATCATACCGGCCTGGCCGATGCGCGTGGCCGCTGTCCGCGCTGCCACTCGCCGCTCGATTTTCGTCGGCGTTACAGCCTGCAAAAATCCTGGGCGGCGCTGATCGCCTCGGTGGTGCTGCTGATTCCGGCTAACCTGCTGCCGATCTCCATCATTTACCTGAACGGCAGTCGTCAGGAAGACACCATCTTCTCTGGCATCATGTCACTCGGGTCGGGCAATATCCCGGTAGCGGCGATTGTCTTTATCGCCAGTATTCTGGTGCCGTTTACCAAGGTATTTGTGCTGCTGGCGCTGCTGCTCAGCATTCACTTTAAATGCGAGCAGGGATTAAAAACCCGCGTTCGCCTGCTGCGCGTAGTGACCTGGGTCGGTCGCTGGTCAATGCTGGATCTGTTCGTTATTTCGTTAACCATGTCGCTGGTCAATCGTGATCAGCTGCTGGCTTTTACTATGGGACCGGCCGCCATCTATTTTGGCGCAGCGGTTATTCTCACTATCATGGCCGTTGAATGGCTCGATAGCCGACTGCTTTGGGATGCACATGCAACAGGAAACGCCGACTACACCGACTAGCGCCCACATTAAAAACAAGCGCAAAATCTCCCCTTTTTGGCTATTACCGGTTATCGCTTTACTGATTGCCGGCTGGCTGTTGTGGACCAATTATCAGGAGCGCGGCACCACGGTTACTATCGACTTTGTCTCAGCGGACGGCATCGTGCCAGGCCGGACGCCGGTGCGCTATCAGGGTGTTGAGGTCGGTACCGTGCAAGGCATCAGCATGACCGACGATCTGCGCACGATAAAAATTCGCGCCAGCATCAAAAGCGACATGCGCGATGCGCTACGCGATGACACGCAGTTCTGGCTGGTGACGCCAAAAGCATCGCTGGCGGGCGTGTCCGGGCTGGATGCGCTGGTCGGCGGCAACTATATCGGCATGATGCCTGGCAAGGGCAAACCGCAGGATCATTTTGTCGCGCTGGATACGCAGCCAAAATACCGCGTTAACAGCGGCGAGATGATGATTCACCTGCAGGCGCCCGATTTAAGCTCGCTGAACACCGGCTCGCTCATCTATTACCGCAAAATTCCGGTGGGCCGTGTGTATGACTACAGCATCAATCCCGATAACAGTGGCGTCACGGTCGATGTGCTGATTGAACGGCGCTTCACCAACCTGGTGAAAAAAGATAGCCGCTTCTGGAACGTCTCCGGCGTCAAAGCCGATGTTGGTCTGGGCGGCGCCAAAGTGCAGCTGGAGAGCGTTGCAGCGCTGGTTAATGGCGCCGTCGCCTTTGATTCACCGGTTAATTCTGAACAGGCAAAAGGCGAAGCGACTTATCATCTCTATCCCGATCTGGCGCACAGCCAGCGCGGCGTTGAGGTGACGCTGGATCTGCCGGATGGTCGGAATCTCAAGGCGGGCAGCACGCCGCTGCTCTATCAGGGCCTGGAAGTCGGCACCTTAACCGGCCTCAATCTTCATGACGGTGGCAAAGTCACCGGCGAACTGACGCTGGATCCCTCGGTGGTTGGCCTGATGCGCAGCGGCACGCGCATTGAAATGCGCAGCCCGAAAATCAGTTTGACCGATACCAGCCTGAGCAGCCTGTTAACCGGCAACACGCTGGAACTGGTGCCGGGCGAAGGTGACCCGAAAAATCACTTTACCGTGCTGGCCAGTAACGAAACGCTGCTGCAACAGCCGCAGGTGTTGTCCGTCACGCTGACCGCACCGGAAAGCTACGGTATTGATGCCGGTCAGCCGGTCATGCTCTACGGCATGCGCATCGGTCAGGTGATCAGTCGCGATCTCAATGCGCGTGGCGTCAGCTTTAAAGCCGCGATTGAACCGCAGTATCGCCAGCTGGTTCATGGCGACAGCTTGTTTGTGATGAACAGCCGCCTTGATGTGAAGTTCGGCCTCGATGGTATGCAGGTGCTGGGCGCCAGCGCCCGTGAATGGGTCGATGGCGGCATCCGTTTGATTCCAAGGTCAAAAGCGGGTCCGCGTGACAGCTATCCGCTTTACGCCGACGAAGAGAAAGCGCGCGAAGGCATTATCGGCAACCGACCGCCGACCACCCTGACGCTGACCGCCAGCAGCCTGCCCGATGTGCAGGCGGGATCGGTGGTGCTTTATCGTAAATTTCAGGTGGGTGAAATTGTCGATGTGACGCCAAAAGCCAACGAGTTTGACGTTGAAGTGCACATCAAACCGGAATATCGCAAACTGCTCACCGCCGACAGCGTGTTCTGGTCAGAAGGTGGCGCGCGCGTACAGCTCAACGGCGGCGGCTTAACCGTGCAGGCTTCACCGCTGAACCGGGCGTTAAAAGGCGCAATCAGCTTCGACAATTTGGCCGGTGCTGATAAAGGCCTGAGCCGCAGCGCGAAACGCATGCTCTACCCTTCGGAAACCGCCGCTCGCGCGGTGGGCAGCCAGATCGTGCTGCACACCTATGACGGCAGTAAACTCGCCTCCGGCATGCCGATTCGCTACCTCGGTATCGATATTGGTCAGGTAGAATCGCTGCAGTTAAGTAAGGATAACAATCAGGTGATCGCCAAAGCGGTGCTCTATCCTGAATACGTTGACGATTTTGCCCGTCAGGGCAGCCGTTTCTCCGTGGTGTCGCCGCAGATTTCCGCCGCGGGCGTCAACCATCTGGAAACTATCCTGCAGCCTTATCTCAACGTTGATCCGGGCAAAGGCCGCGCCACGCGTAACTTCGAGCTGCAAGAGACGACGATCACCGATTCACGTTATCTCAACGGTCTGAGCATCGTAGTGGATACCGCTGACGCCGGTTCGCTCTCAATCGGCACGCCGGTGCTGTTCCGCGGTGTTGAAGTCGGCACCGTTACCGGCACCTCGCTGGGCAATATGGCCGATCGCGTGCAGGTGACGCTGAAGATCAGCCAGAAATATCAGCATCTGGTGCGCAACAACTCGATCTTCTGGCAGGCTTCCGGCTACAACTTCGATTTCGGTCTGATCGGTGGCGTAGTGAAAACCGGCACCTTCCAGCAGTTCATTCGCGGTGGCATCCAGTTTGCCACGCCGCCGACGGTGCCGCTGGCGCCTCAGGCGACCTCCAACAAGCACTTCCTGCTGGAAGATGCGGAGCCGAAAGAGTGGCGTAAATGGGGAACCGCCATTCCTCAGCCCAACTGATTCACCGGGGCAGCGAAAGCTGCCCCATTTTTTTGCCTGTGATAAACTCGCCGCCTGCTTATTTTCTGGAAATTACCGTGTCCAATCCTGCTCCTCACTTTCCCCCCGCTTTTATCGATCTCATGCGTGACACCCTTGGCAATGACGCACAGCTGGCAGCGTTCCTGGCCATCAGCCAACAGCCGCTGCGCCGCAGCCTGCGGGTTAACACCCTGAAAATCAGCGTGGCCGATTTTTTACAGCAGGTCAGTGGCTACGGCTGGCAACTTGAGCCGATTCCCTGGTGTACGGAAGGATTCTGGATCCAGCGTGCGGAAGCGGATGAAGCATTGCCACTGGGTAGCGTGGCCGAGCACCTGAGCGGATTGTTTTATATTCAGGAAGCGAGTTCCATGCTGCCGGTCAGCGCGCTCATCGACCGCGTGCCGCAGCCTGAAACCGTAATGGACATGGCCGCCGCGCCCGGTTCTAAAACCACCCAGCTGGCCGCGCTGATGCAAAATCAGGGGGCGATTGTCGCCAACGAATTTTCCGCCAGTCGGGTCAAGGTACTGCACGCTAACCTCAGCCGCTGCGGCGTCAGCAACACCGCGCTGACCCATTTCGACGGTCGGGTATTTGGCGCCGCACTGCCGGAGCAGTTCGATGCCATTCTGCTGGATGCCCCCTGCTCCGGCGAAGGCGTGATCCGCAAGGACGCCGATGCGCTGCGCAACTGGTCGCTGGAGAGCACTCACGACATTGCCGCCACCCAGCGCGATCTGTTGGAAAGCGCTTTTCATGCCCTGAAGCCCGGCGGCACACTGGTGTATTCCACCTGCACGCTGAATCGCATTGAGAACCAACAGGTGATCGAAGATCTGCTGCAGCGCTATCCGCAGGCGGTGGAAATTGACTCGCTGACGGGACTCTTTGCTGGTGCTGAACAGGCGCTGACGCCGGAAGGTTTTCTGCACGTTTTCCCCATGCTGTTCGACAGCGAAGGCTTTTTTGTCGCTCGTCTGCGCAAAACCACTGCGGTGGCCCCCTTGCCTGCGCCGCACTACAAGCTGGGCAAACTGCCGTTTACGCCGGTGCCGCGCAAGCTGGTGGAGGATATCCGCCAGGCCGCTAAAAAGGTGGGTTTGTACTGGGAGGAGACGCAGGAACTGTGGCAGCGTGATAAAGAGCTGTGGCTTTTTCCCACGCCGATTGTGCCGATGCTGGCACGGGTGCGCTTTTCACGGATTGGCCTCAAACTGGCCGAGACGTTTCCCAAAGGCTACCGCTGGCAGCATGAAGCGATCGTCGCTCTTGCCAGCCCGCAGGCCAGCAACCGCGTTGAGCTGACGGAAGAACAGGCACATGAATGGTATCGCGGACGCGATGTTTACCCTGAGCAGCCGCTACCGGCTGATGAAGTGATCGTGACCTTTCAACAGCAGCCGCTGGGGCTGGCTAAAAAGGTCAATACGCGACTAAAGAACAGCTATCCGCGTGAGCTGGTACGCGACGGCAAACTGTTCCGCCTTTAACCTACTGCACCTGCACCAAAGTCAGCGTATTACCGAACACGGCGCCGGTATCGATGTAATGCACGTTACCGGCATCCAGCACCTTATCCAGCGGCGTATGGCCGAAGTAAAAGGCATCGGCGCCTGTGATATCGCGCGCAACGCCGCGCTGTATTTCACCGATACGTGCCCGGCTCCAGACCACCTGCTGTTCATCCACCGGCTGATCATAAGCATAATGATCGGCAGGATAATCGGCGTGCGCCACCACTACCACCCGCTCACCAAGTTGCAGGTGCACTATCAGCGGCAGTTTCGAGCAGCGCTTCAAAGCATGCCGCGCCGACACCATCGCCGCGCCTTTCATGCTCCAGAACCAGTTGCCGCCGTTACGTTGCCACATTTCGCGTGAGCCGCCCGCTAACGCCTGCAGCGCCATCTCTTCATGATTGCCGCGCACGCTGCGAAACCAGGGTGCATCCAACAGCCGCAGGCAGCCAAGGCTGTCTGGCCCGCGGTCAATCAAATCGCCGACTGACACCAACAAATCCTTTTGGATATCAAAACTCTGCGCAATAAGCTGCGCATCCAGCAGGCTACGACAGCCGTGCAGATCGCCGACAATATAGATGTGTCGCCAGTGTTGACCGTTAAGCATTTGATACAGCATGTCTTGAGCCTGCGCAGGAAAATGAGTGATGAGGAGAGCTTTGGGAATATGGGCCTTACACTAAAGCAAAGTATCGCCAGCGCAACCGCATCAACCCGGTTCAGCGTCCTGCTGATGGCTGTTGAAGAGGTCATCCTGCATGCAGCCGAACAAGCGAAGCCTTATCCGGCGCGGCCTGGCAGCCTATTAGCCGATCCAGTTATCACTTTACCTGAGACTTCACTATCAGAATTTGCCGTATCGATCACAGAGCGGAAACTTAGCTCCCGGCGGTTGACAACTGGCTGGAAAATCTTCGCCCCTCTTCTACAGTTTAGCTGTAAGGCGAAGACGCCTGCGTAATGCCAACTTTTAGCGCACGGCTCATCAAGAGCCATTTCCCTGGACCGGATACAGGAGTCGTATTCGGTCTTTTTTTGTTCATCGCTACAAAGCAATAAGTTACCTCAAAAACAATCACTCTACGCTTATCCTGTTCTACTCTTTTCTACCCTGCCGGAACCTCTGCCGCCATTTTGCCGCCACTCTTTTGCGCAATAATCGCCAAGGGATTGCAGTGCACAGCATCCTCTAAATGACTCGGCGCAATATGAGATTTTTTTATTGATTATTATCATGTTAACTGGATGTGCAACCTACACATCAAAAACGCAAGATATGCAAAAAACTTACGAGGAAGAAAAAAATAAAAACTAAAACCTTAATAACTGACACATAAAATAATATTTAAAGTATCCACATCCAGTGCCGATAATACCTAAAATTTAACATATCAAGGAGGACATGATGAGCATAAACGCTGATTTCAAAACGGTAAAAACGCTTATGGAGGATTTTCTTCAGGATGAAGTCATAAAAAGAAAACTACGGGTGATCTGCGGCTCCAGATTAAATGACTGGGAAAAATGGCTGCAACTTGAGCTTTCATTTTACATATCCTCTTTAGATAATTTCATTGTTGACCGCGAAGTTAAGGCGATTCCTGACAATCGAAAAATGAAGGATCGGCTAAATATGTTTGTGGATTTAGCTATCAGGAAGAAGAGAACAAAAGTAAACTCATTTATTTTCCTTGAACTAAAGTGCTCCACACATCCTCAGGCACTGATCAACGGTTTCACCAGGGATATTGATAAAATAAGCGCCATTAAACGGTGTAATTATGACACTCGTTCTTTTTGGTGCGTTGGATTCCATAAAAACTGTACGGAAAAAAGCGTCAGAAAAATGATCGATTTTGTTAATGAGTATGATGGCTACCATGAAGTTATCAAAATTTGTCACTGTCCAGCAGACGTTATTTGTGAATGTCAGGATAATAAAATAGGATTTGCCATCTTATAGTTATGCCAGTGCTCCTGTTATCTTCGGCTGTCGCTCAGCAAAATCCACCATCAGGATGGCCAGTTTCTGGCCATCTCATCCTCCCTTAATCCGATAACGGCTGAGCTATACACAACCCTATCCGCTGTCTCGTCTGCGAATCAGCTTCAGGCTTGCTCGCGCATCTGCACACGCTCATCAGACACATGTCAACCATAACCATACGACAGGGATATATCTCGAATACCGGCGGACTATCGCTTAATTCAATGTGATAACGCGCAGCACCTCTGGATTCAATACGCCTCTCTGTGCGCACGCGTGACTTTTCCAGCCGTCTGTTTAACGGGTGATTTTCACCACCGCCGATCGGTGTTGCATCCAACAAAAGTTATGACGGTTTCCGTGTTGTGGCATCAGGGCTTAAGATGGTTAAAACAGCGGTTCCTGGTTCAGCTCTTTTGAGGTGGCGCGACGATGATTTATGTACAGCAAAGCGTCACAAAAAGCGATTGCGAAACATTAAAGAGGAAATAAGCGGGAAATTATTGAGGATGTTGTAACAGGAAATAAGACAAAAAGAGCCTCCCCGCCAGAACAGGGAGGATCGCATCAGAGATTAAAAGCTCTCCCAGCTGCTGTCGCCAGCGGCAACCGGCTGTTTGACACTCAGAGGCGCCGGACGACGAAGCGCTTCCTGCGGTTTATTTACCGCATGATGGTCGCCGATCATTTTAAATGAGGAGACCAGTCGGGTCAGGGTTTCCGCCTGATCCTGCAGCGAACGGGAGGCAGAAGAAGCTTCTTCCACCAGCGCGGCGTTCTGCTGGGTCACTTCATCCATTTGGCCAATCGCCTGATGCACCTGCTCAATGCCCCGGCTCTGCTCAATAGCAGATGTCGCTATTTCATGCACGATGGTGGCCACCTGATTGATTGCATCGGTGACTTTTTCTGAGTTTTCACCCACGCCCGCCGCCTGCTGTGCGCCGTTCGCGACCTGCTGCACCGAGGTGCTGATCAGATCTTTGATTTCACGGGCGGCAGACGATGAACGCTGCGCCAGATTACGCACTTCGCTGGCAACTACCGCAAAGCCACGGCCATGTTCACCAGCGCGGGCCGCTTCAACCGCGGCGTTCAGCGCGAGGATGTTGGTCTGGAAGGCGATACCTTCGATCAGGCCGGTGATTTCAGAAATCTTACCGGAGCTGGTACGGATATCTTCCATGGTGGTCAGCATCGCTTTCACCGAACCGCCGTTCTCCGCTGACAGCTTGTTGGCCGCGTTAGCCAGTGCGCTGGCTTCATCGGCGCTGAGCGAGTTGTTTTTTACCGTTTCACTGAGCGCCGCCATGCTGGCCGAGGTCTGCTCCAGCGAGGCCGCCTGCTCTTCCGTGCGCGATGAAAGATCTTCGTTGCCAGCGGCAATCTGCGTTGAGCCGGTGCTCACCGACAGCGCAGAGCTGTTTACCGACGATAACGTCTCGGAGAATTTGCGCATCAGGCGGTTAAAGGCAGCAGCGGTTTTGCCAATTTCATCATTGCGGCTTTCATCCGCCAGGCGTGATAAATCCAGGCTATTGCTGACGTCGGTCATCGTATTTTCAATACCGCTCAGACTTTTGCGAATGCTAATAATGGTACGGAAGGCGAAAAAGCTTAATAAGACGATAGCAGCAGTCACGCTGGTGGACATAATCCAGAACGTACGGCTGTAGGTTTCATTATTTTGCTTTCTGAGTTCGTTCCCAATTTTAATGTTAAGCTCAATCTGATTATTTAGATCCGTAGCCAGTTTCCTGCCAGCAGTACCAATGCCTGACTCGCCCTGTAATAATGCGAGCGAAGCATTTTTATCCTGTGCACGTGAGGCGGCGATAAAAGCGGGCAGCGCAGCTTTAACCGCATCAATATCGCGATAGATCTCTTCACTCATTTGACGATCTTCGTCACTTGATACGTCATTCGCCAGATAGTGATCGGTCAGCGTCTTTAGCTCATCAAGAATTGAGTTGATGTGCTGCTCCGCTGCAGGCATGCCAGACGCATCATTCAGCGTCTGATGGCGATAGAGCGCAATGCCAAGGTTGCTGGAGGCGCTGATAGATTTATTGAGATCCTTAATGCTGGGAATCGAATTCACCTGCACATATTCGAAACGGGCCTGAAAGCCCGATATCACCGACAGAGACATAAAGGCCAGCACGCAAAGCGCGGCGGCCAGCATCGAAAATGTTAAAACTAATCGCTGTGTAATAGTCATGCTCACCCCATGCTGAAAAATGTTAATAAATGAAAAGGCGGCATTCTGCCCCTGAACAGGGGTTATCGGCTGGCGGGTTTTATACTTTATTGGGTTAGGCGTTTATTACTCTCTGGCCGGTTCAGCTAATGCTAACTCCTTTATCCGACTGATTTTTTAGTTTGTAATAAAACATTTGCAGCAGGCACGCTGGCAAAGAAAAAAGTATCACGTTGCTTTCTGAATCACCTGTCTGTGCAAAGCCAGATAACATGCCGGTCAGCTTCAGTTATACGGGCGGACGTAAGCAGCAATAGCGGGATGAGGACATTACGCCTGGCCATTAAACCCCGCATCAGAATGACCTAAGCATTTATTCCTTAACGGGTTATAGCGGCAATTATCTTTATAGATACAGGCTGTTAATCTGGAGATGATAATTTTCAGATGATATAAATATGCCCTCTTTATACTTTCAGGGCACAATGCTGAAAAAATGAACACCCCAATAAAACCCACGATGTTTAAAGGCGTGCAGGCACTGCGTGGTCTGGCTGCGCTAAGCGTGATGTTGTTTCATTTTCGCTGGAATTTAAACAGCATGGGGCCGGGCATGGGAGACAGGTGGTTTGGATGGGGAGCCACCGGCGTTGATCTGTTCTTTTTGATCAGCGGCTTTGTTATTACTCTTTCTGCGCAAAAATCGACGCCCGGCTTTCACGGCGCAATGGTTTTCCTGAAACATCGTGCAAAGCGCATTTTGCCCGCCTACTACATTATTTTGCTGATTACCTTTTTTCTGTCAGGCGCGATGAGCACATTTCACTACTCGGATAAGGTGCTGAATTTAGTCAGCGCATTGACCTTTCAACCCATATACAGCGACAACGGACCCTTTTATCTTGATGACAGCGGGATGTATGGCGTTCGCTGGACGCTGAATTATGAAGTGTACTTTTATCTGGTGACCGGCCTGCTGCTGATATCGCCCTTTTTCAGCCTGACCAGATGGCTGTACTTTTTTTTGACGTTGATTGTTCTGCCGCTCTGTTTAGTTAGCGGTTTTTCCCTGTCGCCTGAAGGTTATGATACGGGTATCGCGCAGCTCAATCTGATTACCAATCCAATGATATTTTTGTTTATTGCTGGCATGGGTTTAGGCCTGCTCTATCCGCTGCTGAATCGTCTGAACAGCAAGGTAATGAGCCTGCTATTGCTGGCCTCATTAACAATGATGATGGCGCTATTTTATAACGGCAAATTCATCGATCACGGTCTGTTGAGTTGCGGTTGGCTTTATCTGATGGTGCTGGCATGCGCCGTGGGTGCAGAAAGTACTCTGGGAAAATATATTCCTCATGCCCTGATCAGGCTTGGCGACATCTCTTTTTCGTTATATTTGATTCATACGCTGATGAATACCGGGATCGGCAAGCGCTTTCACAACGCCGGTATTGAAGATGGCGTCGCACGCTTCGTGGTCTCCTGCATCTTTTCTTTAGTTTTGGCATGGTTATCATGGCGATTTATCGAAAGGCCTTTTCTGTCTAAAGGCAAAAAAGAGAAATCCGCAAAAACAGTCCACGGAAGCTGACCTTGTGATGATCGGTAAGCCGCTGTATCGCAGCTTACCGATCCTCTTCTGCTTATTAAGCACTGACTTACTACGCCAACGCTATCAAGAGTGATAAAGCGGGAAGGCGCCGAACAGAATGCCGCCGACCATCAAGGCAAAACTCACCAGCAGCCCCCATTTAATGGCGAAGCGTTGATGGTCGCCGATATCTACTTTTGCCAGCCCCACCAGCAGATAAACCGACGGCACCAGCGGACTCAGCAGATGGAACGGCTGGCCGATAATCGAGGCGCGGGCAATCTCTTCGGCTGAAATGCCATATCCCGCTGCCGTCTGGGCGATAACCGGCAAAATGCCAAAGTAAAAAGCATCGTTGGACATAAAAAAGGTAAACGGCAGGCTGACAATGGCGGTGAAAACGGCGAGATAAGGCCCGAAGCTGTGCGGAATAACCGCCAGCAGGCTTTTCGCCATGGCGTCAACCATACCGGTGCCGGACAAAATACCGGTGAAGATACCGGCGGCAAAAATCAGCGAGGTCACGGCCAGCACGTTACCGGCATGCTCATTGATGCGCGCTTTCTGCTGCTCCAGCGTGGGATAATTGAGCATCACTGCCACCGCAAACGCCATCATAAACAGGATCTGAATCGGCATCGCGCCCATGACCAGCAGCACCAGCAGCACGGTGGTCAGAATAAAGTTTGGCCAGAACATTTTCGGCCTGCGATTCGCTTCGCACTCTTCAGCGTTGCCAATGCCAAGGCTGATATCGTTAAGATGCTGGCTATCGATTTTAATCACACCCAGACGGCGGCGCTCAAGAATACCAAACCAGAACGCCATGCCCACTAGCGTGGCACAGGCGAACAGCATTGCCGGAATCATCGGGATAAAGATGTCCAGCGCATCAATCCGCAGCGCCGCCGCCGCACGGGCGGTTGGCCCACCCCAGGGTGAGAGATTCATGATGCCGCTGGCCAGGTTAATCAAACAGGTCATCGCCAGGATATTCATGCCCAGCTTGCGATAGAGCGGCAGAAACGCGGCGACGGCGATCATATAGGTGGTTGAACTGTCCCCATCCAGCGAAACAAGCAGCGTCAGGATAGCGGTGCCGACCAGCACTTTTAGCGGATCGCCGCGCACGATTTTAAGGATAAAGCGGACCAGCGGATCAAACAGACCGGCATCGATCATGATGCCAAAGTAGAGAATGGAAAAGGTGAGCATCACGCCGGTCGGCGCCAGCGCTTTCACGCCGGTGAGCATCATGTCACCCAGGCCGTGATAAAAACCGCCGATAAGCGCAAAGATGGTGGGCACAATGATCAGAGCAATCAGCGCCGACATGCGCTTGGTCATGATCAGGTACATAAAGCAGGTAACCATGGTAAAACCCAGTATGGTCAGCACAGGACACTCCTTACATCGTTAGCAGGCTCACAAAAGAAGTAACAAAGGTGCGTTGTTCATTCCGGCGGGTTATCAAAGACGCTTTTAACCCTACCAAAACCGATAGCGACTTTTGTCAAAAGGTTGATTTACGGTTTATTTGTTAATCAAGCTAACAATAAAATTTAACAATTCTGCATCTTTTAAGTGGAATAGTGACTCTCATCAAGCTTTGGATTTTTGTGAGAGATATTTTGTGATGAACATCCTGTTACCGGTATCCGTTACAACCAATCATTATCAGAATGAGGTACGAACGCCCGGTCAAAAGCAGCATGCAAAAGGGCAATGCGGCCAACGTGGTAGTAAAGCCTCAGGAATCACTTCCGACGGGTTCATTCCCGCATGGCACCGACTGAAATAGCCTGTCAGCATGCCACGTCTGACTGCCACGAAGATGTACACCCAGCCTGGCCACACCGCCTGTAGATTTTTCATTGGTCATCGCGCGTAGCGCTACACGGCAGACGCTATCTGGTTTACAGTGCTTGCCTGCGCGTTTGGGCGGAAGCCGGAGCGTCACCACACAACAATAGAAAACCGTAAGGATCCTCACATGACACCTGTAACGGCACTGCTGGGTTTAATGGCAGGCGCATGGTCAGTACGCAGCATCTGCATCAAAACGCAGAGCACGCCAAAAAAAGTGATCAAATCGATCGTTGCCGCCGGGTTCTTTTTAGGTCTGGGTGGTCTCGGGGCGGAAGAAGATAAGTTTGTACCGGTAATGATCTTATTAGCGGTGGGCGCCGTTATTCAGCTTATTGCCAATAAAAGAGATAAATCCGGCGCAGAAAAGAATAATAAAATCTAATCGCGGCGCGGCTGCACTATTACTCTGTTATCCCAGCCACCTGCGCGCCTGTTTAATGCACACGCATTTATAAACCAGGCGATGGATAACGACGCCACAACGGCATTCGGCGTGAAGATAGATACTGGGATAGGCGCGGCCATCCGGCGCTGTTGCGGTAGTGTGTTGCCAGCTGATAATACGCCAGCGATGCCAGTGCGGGATCACGGCAGGCTCCGGTTATTTAGCGTGGCGCGATTCTGAAGTAATTTTTAGCGGCGTCCGTTGATGAATATCAATTAACGCGCCAAGCCTGGGCGGCGAGGATTAAAAAGCGTAAAAATGCCCATCAGCATCATATTTAGTGATTACCCTGGCTTTAAGTGAAATAACTCATTTGATGGCGTGAGGAAGGGCTCTATTCAGTAATATGACCGGAACGGTATTCCGGTCATATTCAGCATTATTACTTGTCACACAACTGTTGTGCGCGATCAATAAACGGCTGCAGGCTCATTTTTTGCTGCGGATCTTTAGGATCGTTAAGGCGAATCACGTCAATTGACTGGCCGCGTGCTTCACCGCTGTTCACTTTCGCCTTAGCACGATCGTTCAGCGGATAAGGCATCAGCGTGCTGGGATTAATAGCAAACAAGGAGCCATCTTTCTCACAGGTCAGCATCACTTCTTCACGGTTAAATGCCCACTTTTCTTTGCCCACTTCAAAACGGCTGACGGTGATGATTTGTGCCGCCATGGCGTTGGCGCAAAAGCCCAGCGCCAGCAGCAGGGAAATGCTCTTTTTCATGCTTAACTCACTGTATCTGCGGCGCCCACGGCGCCATTTGTCGATATCAAACCGGCGACAGCGTGGCAAAAATGCTGACCAGCGCCACCACCAGTAAGGCTAAAATCAATTCTGCCTGCGTCAGACGAATAAACTGTTGCTGTGCCCTGCCGCCCGCCGTGCGAAAACGTGGCACCAATACGTAACGATTGATCAACGCAATCGCGATCATCAGCATCACCAGCACTACTTTGGCCATCAGCAGCTGATAATAAAGCACCCACGCGGGCAGTTGCCAGTCAGCAATAAACAGGCTGTTCATTACGCCGGTGAGCACGGCCAGCGCCACCGCCAGATGCCCATAGCGCGAGAAGCGCATCATGGTGCGGATCGCCTCCTGGCGTAAGGCCGTCTGCCGGGCATGGCGCATCAACAGGCACATCGGCAGCAGCCCGCCAGCCCAAAAACTGGTGGCGATCAGATGAATCGCCTAGTTGAGCCGGTGTGCGCTGCCGATGACGCCATCGTGCATCGCCGCATGCCCCACCAGCGACAATGTCGCCAGTTGCAGCAGGCCACTCACCAGCAAAGCGGGCTGGCACAGGCGATGACGCACCAGCAACAACAGGCAACCGATCAGCCCCAACAGCAGCTGCCAGCACCAGGCGCGACCAAAGCCGGTGGTTAATACCGCCTGCCAGACCGACGGCACCGCGATGTTATGCCAGTCACCGCTCATCAGCCCGGTTTGCACCGCCAGCATCGCCACCGCGCTAAGCAGTGCGATGCTCACGCCAGCGCTAACCGGCATGGAGAGCGCCAGCGCCAGCCGCGGTCGATAGCGGCGCGGCGCCAGCCACACCGAGAAAAACAGGCTGCCGGTCATCAGCATCAAACTGCTAAAATGCAGGCCGCGCAGCACAATATAAAAGGTTGCCAGCGCCATCTTACTTTACGCTAAAGCTGTATTTTCCCTGCGTCTTATGGCCATCAACCGAGAGCACATGCCACTCGACCTGATACTCTCCGCCTGGCAGCGGCTTCTCCAGCGGCACAATCATCTGGTTATGTTTGGCGGCGGTACGCCCAACTTTACCGGTTGGCATTGGCTGCTGTTTTTCGTTGGTCAGGGTGGCACCACTGAACGCGGGTTCAATATCTTCAGAGAAGGTCAGCGTCAGCGCCTGAGGCGAGGCCTCAACCTTCGCGTTAGCCGCAGGGTATTGATTTTTAAGATGGGCGTGAGCCAGAGCCGCGGGTGAGGCAAGCAGCGCGGTGGCTAACGCCGAGGCCGTTAATAGCGGCCAGCACGTGATTTTCAGCATCGTATTATCCTGTTGGGTGCAGGCAATCTGCAATCTGGCGCAAGGATACTCCGCAGCTGGAAAGCTGTCGAGGCGCCGGGGTGCTGTCCGCCACCTTGCTAATCAATGCTTTCTGCATTATTTTTGCCGCTGCTTCAGAGGAGAACAGCATGAGTCACAATCTCGCGCGCCTGGAAAAGGCAGAGAAAGATAAAATTAACGTCGAGTTGGCCGCGGCCGGTGTAGCGTTCAAAGAGCGTTACAATATGCCGGTGATCCCTGAGATGGTTGAGCGTGAACAGCCTGAAGCGCTGCGCGATTGGTTTCGCCAGCGCCTGATGCATTATCGTCAGGCATCGCTCGCCTTCTCGCGCCTGCCCTATGAACCTAAGCAGAAATAAGCATGACATTGCTACGCGTTATTGATACCGAAACCTGTGGCCTGCAGGGCGGCATTGTCGAAGTCGCCTCGGTTGACGTGGTCGACGGACAGATCGTTAATCCGATGAGCGATTTGATCTCTCCCGACCGGCCCATCAGCCGTCAGGCCATGGCGATTCACCGCATCACGCCCGCGATGGTGCGCGGCAAACCTACCATTGAAGAGGCGATCGCCCGCTATCACGGCAGCAGCCATTACGTGGCGCACAACGCCAGCTTTGATCGCCGCATGCTGCCAGTGATGCCCGGCGAGTGGATTTGCACCATGACGCTGGCGCGGCAGGTTTGGCCGGGGCGCAAATATGGCAACCAGGCGCTGCGTGAGAGTTTGCAGCTGCAGGTGGAGCCGCCGGAAGAGCTTTATGCGCACCGGGCGCTGTACGATTGCTACGTCACCGCCGCGCTGCTGATTCGCATTATGGAAACCTCCGGCTGGGACGCGGCCGAAATGGTAACCCGCATGCAGCCCGCCAGCGGCAGCGAACACCTGCCGTTCGGCAAGTATCGCGGTCAGCGCATCGCCGATATTGCCGAGCGCGATCCTGGCTATCTGCGCTGGCTGCTCGATAACGTGACAGATTTGCGCCGCGATCTGCGCAGCGCCCTGATCAAACACCTTAGCTGACGCCGCTATGCAGGTGCGCCCAGCGTGCCTTGCATTAGCGCGATCAGGAAGGTGTACTCCAACGCTATGCCCTCGTACGATTTGAAACGTCCCGATTTACCGCCGTGGCCGGAATCCATATCCGTGCACAGCAACAGCAGATGATCGTCAGTTTTCAGCTCCCGCAGTTTTGCTACCCATTTAGCCGGTTCCCAATATTGCACCTGCGAATCGTGCAGGCCGGTGGTCACCAGCAGATGCGGATAGGCCTGCGCGCTGACGTTGTCATAGGGGCTGTACTGTTTGATGTAATGATAGAACGCGGCATCCTGCGGATTGCCCCATTCATCATATTCGCCGGTAGTCAGCGGAATCGACTCATCCAACATGGTGGTAACCACATCCACAAACGGCACCTGCGCCACTACGCCGTGAAACAGCTGCGGCGCCATGTTGATTACCGCGCCCATTAACAGGCCACCGGCGCTGCCGCCCATGGCGTAGAGCTGCTGCGCATTGCCGTATTGCTTCTGCACCAGTGCTTCTGCAACGTCGATAAAGTCGTGGAAGGTATTGAGCTTATTCATCAGGCGGCCATCGTCGTACCACTGCTGGCCCATTTCGCCGCCGCCGCGCACGTGAGCCAGTGCAAAGACAAAACCCCGATCGAGCAGGCTCAGGCGGCTGGCGCTGAAATCGGCGTCCATGCTTGAACCGTAAGAACCGTAGCCGTAAAGCAGCAGCGGATTAGCGCCAGGCTGAAAGTGTTCGCGGTGATAGACCAGCGAAACCGGCACCTCCACGCCATCGCGCACGGTGATCCAGATATGCTCGCTTTTATACTTGCTGGCCTCAAAGCCTTTAACCTGTGACTGCTTCAACACCAGTCGATCGCCGGTCTCCATATCCAGTTCAAACAGCGTGGCGGGCGTGGTCATTGACGAGTAGCCGTAGCGCAGCTTGTTGGTCTCCGGCGTCGGGTTCCAGCCCAGCCAGGTGACATAGGCCGGATCGTCAAAGGCGATACCAAAGCTTTCGCCGGTTTTACGGCAAATTTGCCGCAGGCTGGTCAGGCCGCGCTGACGCTCTTCGACCACCAGCCAGTCACGGAACAGCTGAAAATCTTCCAGCACAACATGTTCGCGTGGCGCGATCAGCGGCTGCCATGCTGATTCCTGTAGCCGCTCGCTGCGGTAAAGACCAAAGTTTTTGCCTTCACGATTTGAGCGAATATAGAAATGATGCTGATAGTGATCGAGGGTGTATTCGTGATCGGTGCGACGGGGAATAAACAGCTGCGGCTGCGCATCGGCATATTCGGCATCAATCAGATGAATTTCGCTGGTGGTGCTGCTTTGCAAGGCAATCAGAATGAAATGCTGGGAAGTGGTTTTATGCACGCTGACGTAAAACGTATCATCCTGTTCTTCATAAACCAGTTCGTCGTCCTGCTGCGGCGTACCCAGCCGATGGCGCCACACCTGCCAGGGCAGCAGCGTCTGTTTGTCCTTGCGCACGTAATAAATGGTTTTGGCATCGTTTGCCCAGGCAAAGCTGGAAGAGACGTTATCCAGTAATTCCGGATACCAGCCACCGGTCTCGAGATTACGAAAACGAATGCCATATTGCCGACGGGAGAGAAAATCTTCGGCCAGCGCCATCACCTTGTTATCCGGACTGACTTCCAGCCCGCCCATGGTGTAAAAATCGCTGTGCGCGGCGCGCTGGTTAGCATCCAGCAGCAGCTCCCACTCTTCATCCGGGCTGCGATCCTCCGGCTGACGGCGATAAATCGCGTATTCGTTGCCCGGCTCATAGAAGCTCTGATAGCGATAACCGTTTCGCACGTAGGGCACGCTGTGATCCTGCTGGGGAATGCGACCAATCATCTCTTCCAGCAGCTGATCCTGCAGCGCCTGCTGGCTGGACATGATCTGCTGGCCGTAACGGTTCTCCGCGCGTAAATAGTCCAGCACCTCCGGATCGGCACGCTGATCGTCACGCAGCCAGAAATAGTTGTCGATACGCGTGTCACCGTGCAGCGTAAGGGCATGCGGTTTTTTAGAAGCAACAGGTGGAGTCATGGCAATTGAACCTTAAGTGAAACATATCCTAAGGTTGGCAGGTGCCATGATGAATGCCAAGGATTAACCAGGAAAAATCTCATGAAAAGCAGGCCAGCGAACGCTGGCCAGATCGGTCAGGCAGAAAGTTGTTTTTTCTCCGCCCGGATATCATTTTCAATGCCGTCCCGCACGTCCTGCGGAATTTTCAGGGCGTCACCCAGCGCATTGAGGTAGCTGCGCTCCATAAAGTGATCAACATCGATAGCCGCGCAGCTGAGGAAGTAAAGTTCCAGCGCCTCTTCCTCATTTTTAATGCCCTGCGCCAGCCATTGCGGATCAAGCGGGCGATCAATCGCCTGCTGAATCAGTTGTTCACCCGCGGCACCAATACCCGCTTCCTGCATGCTGCGTTCAATCGCTTTACGCTCGTCACCATCGATATGACCATCGCTTTTGGCGGCAAACACCAGCGCTTTTGGCGGCAAACACCAGCGCCGCAATCAATCGCTCGGCACGCTGATCAACCGGCGTGGCGCTCTGCCCAAACTGCGGATCGTCACGATGGGTTTCGCTGACGCGCTGTTTGTATTTGTTCCACAACACCGCACCCGCTGCCGCACCGCCGCCAATGATCAGCGCGTTTTTGCCATACTTTGCCAGCAGCTTACGCGACGAACCGTTTGCCACCAGCAGGCCAGCCAGGCCGCCCAGCGCACCGGGTGACAACATCTTGCCCAGTGCTTCGATTCCGCCTTTACCACCGCTGCTGCTGTTACCTAAAACCGACTGCAATTATTTTAACCAGTTGTTCATATTTTTATTCCTGAGTTGCATCGCGGAATAAGCGTAGAACATTCGGTGTCAAGAACCGTCAGCACAGGAAAAGACCGGAAAACATCAGCTTATCGGCAGGCTGCCAACAAATTATGCGGCATCCACCGCACGAATCTTCGCCGCACTTTTGCCTTTGGTCGCTTTCTCGGCGGACTCGCTCTCATCAGCCTGCGCAGCGGCATCCGGCTGCTTGCCGGTGCGCAGAATGTGCTGCAGCGCATCTTTATTTTCCGCCAACCACAATCCCAGCCCTTCGTGCTGCGCTTCATCAAGCGGCAGGCTGCTGCTTTCAAACCATCCGGTGAAGGCCTCAGCAAGGTCCAGCATTTTGTCGTAAGCATCAGCCTCTTTTTTGCTGGCAAAAGTCATTTTCTCGGCACCCTTTCTGACAACCACATATTGAATTTCTACGGCCATAACCTGCTCCAGGTAACTGTGTTTATATACAGTATATCAGCGATAGGGTTTAAAGCAAGCCTGACAACAGATGCCTGCGCAATCGTTTTCGTTTACACTGTGCGCGGTTTTTTTTATCCCTTTCAGGTGGTGCTTATGAAAAATTTTGGAACGGCTTTGCGTCCGGCGGCCACTCGCGTCATGCTGCTGGGTTCAGGCGAACTCGGTAAGGAAGTGGCAATTGAGTGTCAACGGCTCGGCATTGAGGTGATCGCGGTCGATCGCTACGCCGATGCCCCGGCCATGCACGTCGCGCATCGCAGCCATGTGATTAACATGCTGGACGGCGCGGCGCTGCAAAAGCTGGTTGCCGAAGAACGCCCTGATTTTATCGTGCCGGAAATTGAAGCGATCGCTACCGATATGTTGGTTGAGCTGGAAAAAAATGGACAGCATGTGGTGCCCACCGCCCGTGCCGCACGGCTCACCATGAATCGTGAAGGCATTCGCCGCCTGGCGGCTGAAGAGCTGGCGTTGCCGACGTCGAGCTACCGCTTTGCCGACAGTCAGGCTGATTTTGTTCAGGCGGCAGAGGCGATCGGCTTCCCTTGCATCGTCAAGCCGGTGATGAGCTCATCAGGTAAAGGGCAGAGTTTTGTGCGTGATGCCACGGCGCTTGATCACGCCTGGGAATACGCACAGCAAGGCGGACGTGCTGGAGCGGGCCGCGTTATCGTTGAAGGCGTGGTGAAATTTGACTTTGAAATCACTCTGCTCACCATCAGTGCGGTCGATGGCATCCATTTCTGCGCGCCGATTGGCCATCGTCAGGAAGAAGGCGACTATCGGGAATCCTGGCAGCCGCAGCAGATGAGCGAGCTGGCATTGCAGCGCGCGCAGCAGATTGCTGAACGCGTGGTAAAAGCGCTGGGTGGCTACGGTTTGTTTGGCGTTGAGCTGTTTGTCTGCGGTGATGAAGTGATTTTCAGTGAAGTGTCTCCGCGCCCACACGACACCGGCATGGTGACGCTGATTTCGCAGGATTTATCGGAGTTTGCGCTGCACGTGCGCGCTTTCCTCGGCCTGCCGATAGGCGGCATTCGTCAGTTTGGTCCCGCCGCTTCGGCGGTCATTTTACCCGAACTGCACAGCAGCAACGTACAGTTCAGCGGCCTTGCCGACGCTATCGGTGCCGGTTTACAGCTGCGGCTGTTTGGCAAACCTGACATCGCTGGCAGACGCCGCTTAGGTGTGGCGCTGGCCACCGGTGAGGATTGCGAACAGGCCGTAGCGCGGGCGATTGCCTGCGCCTCCGCGGTCAGGGTCAGCGGCTAAATCCAGTGGCATAAAAAAAGGCGCATTGATCTGCGCCTTTTTTGTGTCTGCATCGCGTAACTTAACGGGCGCCGGCTACCGCCTCACGCGCCAGTTCAGTGATGCGGTTCCAGTCGCCCTGCTCCAGCGCATCGGATGGCACCAGCCAGGAGCCGCCAATGCAGAGCACGCTTTTCAGCGCCAGATAGTCACGGTAGTTAGCTGGCGTGATACCGCCGGTTGGGCAGAAGCGCACCTGCGGGAAAGGTCCGGCAATCGCCTGCAGCGCTTTCACACCGCCGTTGGCCTCAGCCGGGAAAAATTTGAATTCACGCAGGCCATAATCCATACCGGTCATCAGTTCAGAAACGGTGCTGATGCCAGGAATCAGGGGGATCGGGCCGTCGGTTGCCGCTTTTAACAAGGATTCAGTGATACCTGGGCTGATCACAAACTGCGCGCCCGCTTCCGTCACTTCATGCAGCTGCTGGGTATTCAACACCGTGCCAGCGCCAACAATCGCTTCCGGCACCTCTTTAATGATGGCGCGCAAGGCCTCCATGGCAACCGGCGTCCGCAGCGTCACTTCCAGCACGCGCACGCCGCCAGCAACCAGCGCTTTCGCCATGGGAACGGCATGCTTCAGATCGTTGACCACAATTACCGGCACAACCGGGCCTGTTTTTAACACCGTTTCCGCGCTGACTTTCCAGTTTTTCATCGTGTGACTTCTCCTCGCTGGCCGGATCGATACCGGCTGATTGATGCGGTCAGTGGCCGCATGCTGTCGCAATTCCGGGAACTACCATACATGATAGCTTTGTCTGACGTCCAGATAGCACATGAGCAAATTGAAACTGTGGTTCATTTTTTTGCCCTAACCTACAGGCGTAAAAAAACCCGCCGTGGCGGGTTTTGTTTTAAGCGTTACTCAAACTCATTCCATGAGCGGCCATCGCGGGTGATCATCGCCACAGAGGCCACCGGCCCCCAGGTACCTGCCTGATAAGGCTTAGGCACGTCGTTGTCGTTTGACCATGCATCGATAATGGAATCAACCCATGTCCATGCCGCCTCAACTTCGTCACGGCGCACAAACAATGCCTGAATGCCGCGCATGGTTTCCAGCAGCAGACGCTCGTAGGCATCAGCAAGGTGCGACTGGTTGAAGGTCTCGGAGTAGCTTAGGTCAAGCTTGGTGGTTTGCAGATTGTGTTTGTGATCGAGACCCGGCACTTTGTTGAGGATCTCGATATCCACACCTTCATCCGGCTGCAGGCGAATAGTCAGTTTGTTCGGCGGCAGCTCTTTCCATGACTCTTTAAACAGGTTCATTTCCGGATTTTTAAAGTAGACCACCACTTCTGAGCATTTGGTTGGCAGGCGTTTGCCGGTACGCAGGTAGAACGGCACGCCAGCCCAGCGCCAGTTATCGATATCAACCCGAATCGAGACAAAGGTTTCGGTGCTGCTCGATTTATCGGCGCCCTCTTCATCGAGATAGCCTGGTACTTTGTGGCCCTGCACAAAGCCGCCGGTGTACTGACCGCGAACGGTTTTTTCACGCACGTTGCTGTGATCGATGCGGCGCAGGGATTTCAGCACCTTCACTTTTTCGTCACGAATGCTGTCAGCGCTGAGATCGGATGGCGGCGACATGGCAATCATGGTCAGCACCTGCAGCAGGTGGTTCTGAATCATGTCGCGCATCTGGCCCGCTTTGTCGAAATAACCCCA
This sequence comes from Duffyella sp. Ts4, assembly GCF_051851875.1. Lineage (NCBI taxonomy): Bacteria > Pseudomonadati > Pseudomonadota > Gammaproteobacteria > Enterobacterales > Erwiniaceae > Duffyella > Duffyella sp. Ts4. The sequence goes on from NZ_JBLYPN010000001.1 coordinate 445,228, forward strand.
GCGGCCTTCGATACCCACTTCTTCGGCCACGGTGATCTGCACGTGATCGATGGTGCGGTTGTCCCAGTTATTCGCGAACAGCGCATTGGCGAAGCGCAGCGCCAGCAGATTGAGCACCGTCTCTTTACCAAGATAGTGGTCGATGCGGAAAACCTGGCCTTCGTCGAAGTATTCGCCGACCTGGTCGTTGATTTCACGTGACGTTTCCAGCGAGGTGCCCAGCGGTTTTTCCATCACTACGCGCGCCGGCTTTTCATTCAGCTTTGCTTTGCCCAGACCTTTGCAAATCGCGCCAAAGGTGCTTGGCGGCATGGCAAAATAGTTGATGGTGGTGCGGTTTTTCTGGTCCAGCATTTTACCCAGGCGGGGAAAGTGTGAGGTCTCATTGACATCAAGGTTGCAGAAGTCGAGGCGGCTGCTGAGTTTATCCCACAGCGCTTCGTCAATTTTCTCCTTCATGAAGGTTTCCAGTGCTTCGCGCACCACCTTGGTGTAAGCGGCTTTGTCCCAGTCGGCGCGGCCAACGCCAATCACGCGCGTCTCTTCATGAATCTGCCCGGCTTTTTCCAGCTGGTATAGCGAAGGCAGCAGTTTCCGGCGAGCAAGATCGCCTTTGGCACCGAAAATCACCAGATCGCATGCCTGGGCTGTTTGAGTTACCGCCATTTTCCTCTCCTCGTTGCAGGATAGGCCGGACTGCAAAAATCCTTCGCAGGTCAGACCTTTATTGTAATTTCTAACGACACAATGTACTGCTTTTCGCGGTTCCGGGTAAACCAGCGCGGCACGTCAGGTCAAATAAGGACATAACGTCAGCGGCCGCGAGCTGTCCTTTTTCCGTCAACTGCTGAAAAATGTGACAAACGGGTCGGCGCTGGCGTAACGTGAGCGCGGGCTATCTTCGCAAAAAAGCGGCATTGAAATCACCTGTAAATGAAATCGCCCAAACCAGCCGGTTTTTGTGCGGCGATTATGCTGGACGAAATCGGGCACCGTGCCGATAACCTTAGCAAATCAGTCAGGCTTGTCGCAGCAGTAATTGTTGTCTTATCGTAACCCGATTGCTGTCGCGTTGACGTTCGACGCGTCGCTGAAGGAGTTTTACGCTCTTCCAGCCGTGAAATAGCGGCGTAACCTGCCGTGCGTCAAAGACGCTCTGTGGGGATAGCGGGTAGAGTAAGGCGCCCTTTTGTTATGCGGGCTGAAATTTTTTTAACATCAGGTTTACAATGTGAGTCGAATCACGATGCCGCTATGCGTTAAGATAAGCGAAGCATCACCAGGTCATGCCTCGCATCGTCACGTTTACCATATAATATGGAGTCTTACATGTCTCGACGTCTCAGAAGAACCAAGATCGTAACAACGCTGGGTCCGGCAACCGATCGTGATAATAATCTCGAAAAAATCATCGCCGCCGGCGCTAACGTTGTTCGACTTAACTTCTCGCATGGCACCCCGGAAGATCATCAGATGCGCGCCGACAAAGTGCGTGAGATTGCCGCCAAGCTGGGCCGCCACGTTGCGATCCTCGGCGACCTGCAGGGGCCTAAAATTCGCGTCTCCACCTTTAAAGAGGGCAAAGTATTCCTCAGCATTGGTGACCGCTTCCTGCTGGATGCGTCGCTGGGCAAAGGTGAAGGCGATAAAGAAAAAGTCGGCATCGATTATAAAAATCTGCCGTCTGATGTGGTTCCGGGCGACATTCTGCTGCTCGACGACGGTCGCGTGCAGCTGAAAGTGCTGTCGGTTGACGGCAGCAAAGTCTTTACCGAAGTGACCGTGGGCGGCCCGCTGTCCAACAACAAAGGCATTAACAAGCTCGGCGGCGGCCTGTCAGCCGAAGCGCTGACCGAAAAAGATAAAGCGGACATCCTGACCGCAGCCAAAATTAACGTCGATTTCCTGGCGGTCTCCTTCCCGCGCAACGGCGAAGACCTGAACTATGCGCGCCGTCTGGCTCGTGAAGCGGGCTGCGAAGCGAAAATTGTCGCTAAAGTTGAGCGTGCAGAAGCAGTTGCCACGCAGGAAGCGATGGATGACATTATCCTCGCCTGTGACGTGGTGATGGTGGCACGCGGCGATTTAGGCGTTGAAATTGGCGATCCGGAACTGGTCGGTATTCAGAAAGCGTTGATTCGTCGTGCGCGTCAGCTTAACCGCACCAGCATTACCGCCACGCAGATGATGGAATCGATGATTACTAATCCGATGCCAACCCGCGCAGAAGTGATGGACGTCGCCAACGCCGTGCTCGACGGCACCGATGCGGTGATGCTGTCAGCGGAAACCGCGGCGGGTCAATATCCGGCTGAAACCGTCAGTGCGATGGCGAAAGTCTGTCTTGGCGCGGAAAAAATCCCCAGCGTTAACGTCTCGAAACACCGTTTGGATGTGCAGTTCGACAATATCGAAGAAGCGATTGCCATGTCGGCGATGTATGCCGCCAACCATCTGCAGGGCGTAACGGCGATCATCACCATGACGGAATCGGGTCGCACGGCGCTGATGACCTCACGCATCACGTCCGGCCTGCCGATTTTCGCTATGTCGCGTCATGAGCGTACGCTGAATCTCACCGCGCTCTACCGCGGCGTGACGCCAGTTTACTTTGACAGCAACAACGACGGCGTGGTTGCTGCGCATGATGCGATCAACCTGCTGCGCGACAAAGGCTTCCTGGTTTCTGGCGATCTGGTGATCGTCACCCAGGGCGATGTGATGGGCGCCACCGGCACCACCAACACCAGCCGTGTGCTACGTGTTGACTAAGCATCAGCCTTAAATAAAAAACGCGACTCTCGGGTCGCGTTTTTTTTATCACTTCGGATAGATATCCTTGCGCTTGTAGGGTTCGATATCCCCATCCTTGCGCGTCTTCAGCAATTTAAGGATCCAGGCGTACTGCTCCGGATGCGGCGCAACAAATTTCTCCACCTCTTCGTTCATGCGCCTTGCCAGCATGATGTCGTCCGCTTCCACCAGATCGTCCATCGGCTGGCCAAAAATCATGGTGACGCCGTGGGTTTCACTGTTATAGACCGGAAACAGCGGAATTACGCGGGCGCGACTCACTTTCATCAAGCGTCCCAGCGCGGGCAGCGTCGCCTTATACGTTGCGAAGAAATCCACAAACTCGCTGTGCTCAGGACCGTGATCCTGATCGGGCAGATAGTAACCGCAGAAGCCTTTGCGAATTGAGCTGATGAACGGCTTGATGCCGTTGTCGCGCGCATGCAGGCGGCCGTTGTAGCGCAGGCGGACTGAATTCCAGACGTAATCAATCACCGGATCGCTTTGATGATTGAACATCGCCGCCACTTTTTCGCCTTCATGCGCTAACAGCATGGCGGGAATATCCACGCCCCAGCCGTGCGGCACCAGCAAAATCACGTTCTCTTTTTCAGCGCGCAGGCGGTCAAACACTTCGCGGCCCTGCCACTGGATACGCTGGCCCATCTTAGCCGGATTACGCAGCGCCAGCTCGGCCATAAACACGATGGTTTGCGGCGCGGTGGCAAACATGCGATCGACGATGGCCTCACGCTGGGCTTCAGACAGCTCGGGGAAACAGTACAACAGGTTGATTTGGGCTCGACGGCGGGCGCTCTTTGCCAGCTTACCGACTTTGCGGCCCAGCGTGCCCAGTAAAGGATCGCGTAATTTAGCCGGAATCAGCGCCATCGCGGCGCAGGCACCTATCGCCAGCCAGGTTCCCCAGTGTTTGGGTTTCAGAAATGACCGCTTAAAAACGGGGATAAACTCACTGTTACTGTTCTTGCTGGTTTCCATGCACTCGCCTCAATCAATGACCGGCTAATGATAGTGGCCGCGTAATATTTTGCAATGCCTGTGCTGGCACCATAAAAAACCGACGGCCTTGACCGTCGGTTTTGCGCAGCCACTGGAAGATTAATTGATCTTCAGCTGCGGCAGGACTTCTTTCACCTGCGCCAGATAGCTGCTGCGATCTTTACCGGTCAATCCTTCGGTACGCGGCAACTTCGCGGTCAGCGGGTTCACTGCCTGGTTGTTGATCCAGATTTCAAAGTGCAGATGCGGTCCGGTTGAGCGACCGGTGTTCCCGGAGATGGCGATACGATCGCCGCGCTTCACGCGCTGTCCTGGTTTCACCAGCAGTCGGCTCAGGTGCATATAGCGCGTCATGTACTGGCGACCATGACGAATCGCCACGTAGTTACCGGCGCCACCGCCATGTTTAGCCACCACCACTTCCCCGTCGCCCACCGCCAGCACCGGCGTACCGATTGGCATCGCAAAGTCAGCACCGTTGTGTGGTGCTACACGACCTGTCACCGGGTTCAGACGGCGCGGATTGAAGTTAGAGGATACGCGATACTGCTTAACGGTTGGAAAGCGCATAAAGCCACGAGCCAGACCGGACGCATTGCGATCGTAGTACTTGCCATCTTCGGCACGAATCGCGTAATAATCTTTGCCGCCGGTACGCAGGCGCACGCCCAGCAGTTGGCTCTGCTCACTTTTACCATTCAGCATTTCACGCGACATCAGCACGCTGAATTTGTCGCCGGCACGCAGCTTGCGAAAATCCATCTGCCACTGCAGCGCTTTAATGACGTTGCTGACTTCGCCACTGCTGAGGCCTGCTTTACGTGCGCTGGTGACGAAGCTGCCCTGCACGACGCCGGTCATGACATTATTCTGCCATTCGCCTTTTTGCAGCGCGCTGCTCGATTTAAAGCCATTGCCGCTGCGATCGTAAGTGCGGGTTTCGCGGCGCGAAATGTCCCAGCTTACGCGTTGCAGCTGACCATCATCGTTAAGCGTCCAGGAGAGCTGTTGACCGACCTTAAGATTACGCAAATCGCCGTCGGCTTTTACCAGCGCGTTAATGTCAGACATATCGATGCCGAACTGGTTAAGGGCGCTGCTCAGCGTATCGCCAGAGGAGATGGTGTAATCGTGAATGCCCGCTTCGACCGGCACATCCTCATCAATCTCATCTTTTGGGATATCTTCTTCCGGCGCAGGGGTCGGCTGGTCGATGGGCTCGCTGGCTTCAGGCAGCAGCGTGCGGAGTTCATTTTTCTCCAGCTCGATATGCCTGACAATTGGCATGCTTTCACTGGGATGGTAGATGTAAGGCCGCCAGATGGCGACGGCCAGGGTAATCACCGTCAGCGACCCCAACATTACGCGATGGGGGCGCGGCAAACTGTTAAATGTCATGGCGACAGAGCGGGCTATCTGCTGCACGTTGTACTTATCCTCTAGGCTCCATTCAGGCAGCTCGCATACTGGCTCGACAGTTGTGAGAGGAATTTCACATAGCTGTCTTTGGTTAAGCTGATGTTCATGCCCAGTGGATCGAGCGTGCCTTTACGTACGCTGGTTCCCCGGGCCACGGCATCGATGACGGCCGGCCTGAACTGTGGTTCAGCAAAGACGCAGACCGCCTTATGCTCAACCAACTCTGTTCTGATTTGATGTAACCGCTGCGCGCCAGGCTGAATTTCCGGGTTGACGGTAAAATGCCCCAATGGTGACAAACCGTAATGTTTTTCAAAGTAGCTGTACGCATCATGAAAAACGAAATAGCCCTTACTTTTCACCGGCGTCAGCGCGGCGTTGATATCGTGGTCTGTTTTGGTCAAACCCGCTTCAAACTGCTGCAGGTTTGCGTCAAGTTTGTCTCTGCTTTGCGGCATAAGTTCCAATAATTTCCCATGGATTGCAACCGCAGATTGTCTTGCTATATCAGGTGATAACCACAGGTGCATGTTATATTGACCATGCTCATGGTGAGCATGAGACCCGTCTTGATGTTCGGAATTTTCGTGTGCGGCATGACCCGCTTCTTCTTCATCGTCATCACCCCCGCGAATGAGTTGTGACTTCACGCCCGGCAACTGGCTTATTTCGATATTTTTTTGGGCAGGAATGGCGGCAGCTGACTTAGTGAGAAATGCTTCCATTTCCGGTCCCACCCATACCAGTAAGTCTGCGTTTTTTAAACGTTTTATATCCGAAGGACGTAATGCGTAATCGTGCTCTGAAGCGCCGTCCGGCAGCAGCACTTCCACAGGGGTCACGCCGTCAGCAATGGCTGACGCGATAAAACCCAACGGCTTGATGGAGGTAACAACCGCAGCACTGGCGCCAGGGGTAATAAAAGGGGTAAAAATCAGAGGAATGAGCAACGACAATAGTGACTTTTTATTATGTAACATAATGATACTTTCCATCGTGAGCGGCTGATGGATTGTGATATTATAACATTATAAATCTTCTGCAACCTGTAATCATTTATGCCTTCATTAGTCACTCTGAACAACATTTCGGTCAGGTTTGGCGAACGCCGCGTGCTCAGCGATATTTCGCTGACCCTGCAACCGGGCCGCATTCTGACGCTGCTCGGGCCAAACGGTGCGGGCAAGTCAACGCTGGTGCGCGTGGTGCTTGGGCTGCTGCCGGTGAGCGGCGGCACGGTTGAGCGCGATCGCGATCTGCGCATCGGCTACGTGCCGCAAAAACTACATATTGATGCCACGCTGCCGCTCAGCGTTGAACGCTTTATGCGCCTGCGCCCCGGCGTGCGTAAGGCCGACGTGCTGCCCGCGCTGAAACGCGTTCAGGCGGGTCATCTGCTTAACTCACCGCTGCAGAAGCTCTCCGGCGGTGAAACCCAGCGCGTGCTGCTGGCGCGGGCGCTGCTGAATCAGCCGCAGCTGCTGGTGCTTGATGAGCCCACCCAGGGCGTTGACGTCAATGGACAGGTCGCGCTGTATGACCTGATTAACCAACTGCGTAACGAACTCAACTGCGCGGTGCTGATGGTTTCTCACGACCTGCATCTGGTGATGGCAAAGACCGACGACGTCCTGTGTCTTAATCACCATATCTGCTGTTCAGGCACGCCAGAAGTGGTGTCGCAACATCCGGAATTCATCGCGATGTTTGGCCCGCGCGGCGCTGAGCAGCTGGCGATCTATCGTCATAATCACAACCACCGTCACGACCTACAGGGACGTATCGTTTTACGCAGAGGACAAGGTCCGTCATGATTGAATTACTGCTTCCCGGCTGGCTGGCCGGCATGCTGCTGGCGCTCGCCGCCGGGCCGCTGGGCTCGTTTGTAGTCTGGCGAAGAATGTCCTATTTCGGCGATACGCTGGCGCACGCATCGCTGCTCGGCGTGGCGTTTGGCCTGCTGCTGAACATCAATCCTTTCTATGCGGTCGTGGCGGTTACGCTGCTGCTGGCGCTGGCGCTGGTCTGGCTGGAGCGTCGGCCACAGCTCGCCATCGATACGCTGTTGGGGATTCTGGCACACAGCGCGCTGTCGCTGGGCTTAGTGGTGGTCAGCCTGATGGCCGACGTCCGCGTCGATTTAATGGCCTATCTGTTTGGTGATCTGCTGGCGGTGACGCCGCAGGATCTCTGGACGCTGGGCATTGGCGTCGCCTGCGTGCTGGCGGTGCTGGCGTGGCAGTGGCAGGCGTTGCTGTCGATTACCATTAGCCCAGAGCTGGCGCAGGTAGATGGCGTAAATATGCAGCGCTCACGCCTGCTGCTGATGCTGGTCACTGCGTTAACCATCGGCGTGGCAATGAAGTTTGTCGGCGCGTTGATCATCACTTCGCTGTTGATCATTCCGGCTGCCACCGCACGCCGTTTTGCTCCATCACCGGAGCGCATGGCGGGCCTGGCAGTGGTGATGGGTATGTTGGCGGTCAGCGGCGGGCTCTGCCTGTCGGCGTTCTACGATACACCCGCGGGCCCGTCGGTAGTGCTCTGCGCCGCGGCGTTGTTTATGGTCAGCATGATGAAACGTCCTGCGGTCTGAGCCGCCGGGCAGACAAAAAAAGAGCCGCACACGTGCGGCTCTTTTTTTTAGGGTGGTGCAGCGACTTACTCTTCGCGAGTGATACCAAAATGCTTGTACGCATGTTGAGTAGCAATTCGTCCGCGTGGCGTACGCTGAATGAACCCCTGCTGAATCAGATAGGGTTCCAGCACATCCTCAATGGTTTCTCGCTCTTCGCCGATGGCTGCCGCCAGGTTGTCCAGGCCCACCGGACCGCCGGTGAATTTATCGATAATCGCCAGCAGCAGCTTGCGGTCCATATAGTCAAACCCTTCGGTATCGACGTTCAGCAGATTCAGCGCTTTGATCGCCACCTCGCCACTCAGCTCACCGGAATGGCGCACCTCTGAGAAGTCACGCACCCGGCGCAGCAGACGGTTAGCGATACGCGGCGTACCGCGTGCGCGGCGGGCCACTTCCAGCGCACCCTCCTCACTCAGCGGCAAACCCAGACGCGATGCGCTGCGGCTGACAATGTGCTGTAAATCCTCAATGCGATAGAACTCCAGCCGCTGAACAATGCCAAAACGATCGCGCAGCGGTGAGGTCAGCGAGCCAGCACGCGTGGTGGCGCCGATCAGGGTAAACGGCGGCAGATCGAGCTTGATCGAACGCGCGGCCGGCCCTTCGCCAATCATGATATCGAGCTGGTAATCTTCCATGGCGGGATAGAGCACTTCTTCCACCACCGGCGACAGACGATGGATCTCATCAATAAACAGCACGTCGTGCGGTTCAAGATTGGTCAGCATCGCCGCCAGATCGCCCGCCTTTTCCAGCACCGGACCCGACGTGGTGCGCAGATTAACGCCCATTTCGTTGGCAACGATGTTAGCCAGCGTGGTTTTACCCAGGCCCGGCGGGCCGAAAATCAGCAGATGATCCAGCGCATCGCCACGCATTTTCGCCGCCTGGATGAAGATTTCCATCTGCTCGCGCACCTGTGGCTGCCCGACATACTCTTCCAGCAGCTTCGGCCGAATAGCGCGGTCGATGCTCTCTTCTTCGTTCAGGGTGCCAGGCGAGACCAGGCGATCGGCTTCAATCATTATTTACCTCAGAGGGCTGCACGAAGGGCTTCGCGGATCAGCGTTTCGCAGTCGGCATCTTTACGGCCAACTTTGCTAATCATGCGGCTCGCTTCCTGCGGTTTATAACCCAGCGCCACCAGCGCCGCTACCGCTTCGCCTTCCGCATCGTTCGCCGCAGGCTGTTCGCCCGGCGCAGTAAGCGTAAAGGCGGAGTCGCTGCCGAACAGATCGCCATGCATGCCCTTAAAGCGATCTTTCATTTCCACCACCAGACGTTCAGCGGTTTTCTTGCCAACGCCCGGGAGTTTGATCAGCGTGGCGACTTCTTCACGCTCAACGGCGGTCACAAACTGCTGGCCGGACATGCCGGAGAGGATTGCCAGCGCCAGCTTAGGCCCGACGCCAATCACTTTAATCAGCTCGCGGAACAGCGCGCGCTCCTGTTTGGTGTTAAAGCCAAACAGCAGCTGAGCATCTTCTCTGACCACAAAATGGGTAAAAATCACCGCTTCTTGATGCAGCTCAGGCAGCTCGTAGAAACAGGTCATCGGCATGTGAACTTCGTAGCCCACGCCGTTTGCTTCGATCAGCACCTGCGGCGGCTGCTTCTCCAGAATATTGCCTCGTAAACGACCTATCACAGCATTGCTTCCTGTAAAATTATGCGCATATGCGGCTGTTTATAACATAAAAAAAGCTGGATGAATATCCAGCTCAGGAGGAACGTAAGCGGCCGCGCGCCAGGCTAAGTCGGTTTTCACTCATTTTCGCGGCGTTCTGCGTAATGTGGCAGTGCGTAATGGCAATGGCCAGCGCATCTGCCGCATCCGCCTGAGGATTGGCGGCCAGTTTCAGCAACGTGCGTACCATGTGCGCCACCTGGCTTTTCTCTGCGCTACCGATGCCAACCACCGTTTGCTTCACCTGGCGTGCGGCGTATTCAAACACCGGCAAATCCTGGTTCACCGCGGCAACAATCGCCGCGCCGCGTGCCTGGCCAAGCTTAAGCGCCGAGTCGGCATTTTTCGCCATAAAGACCTGCTCAATGGCGAAAAAGTCAGGCTGGAACTGGGTGATGATTTCACTGACGCCCGCATAAATCAGCTTCAGTCGCGTGGGTAAATCATCCACCCCGGTGCGAATACAGCCGCTGCCGAGATAGGTCAGCTGGCGGCCGGTTTGACGAATAACGCCGTAGCCGGTGATGCGTGAGCCGGGATCAATGCCAAGAATAATCGCCATCACGCCTCTCCGCTAAGTGCTGCAGGCAACGTCATCAAAGCGTCGCCGCCACCTCGTCAGAAATTTCACCGTTATGGTAAACCTCCTGCACGTCGTCGCAATCTTCCAGCATATCGATCAGGCGCATCAGTTTTGGCGCAGTTTCCGCATCCATATCCGCTTTGGTGGATGGGATCATCGCCACTTCAGCGCTTTCCGGCTGCAGGCCAGCGGCAATCAGCTGATCTTTTACTTCGCCGAGGTTTTCCCAGGCGGTAAAGATATCGATGGTGCCATCGTCGTAGGTCACAACATCTTCCGCGCCCGCTTCCAGCGCCGCTTCCATCACCTGATCTTCATCCAGGCCCGGCTCAAACGAGATCACGCCTTTTTTGCTGAACAGGTAAGCCACGGAACCATCGGTGCCGAGGTTGCCGCCGGTTTTGGTAAATGCGTGGCGCACTTCAGAAACGGTACGGTTGCGGTTATCGCTCAGGCACTCAATCATTACCGCTGAGCCACCTGGGCCGTAACCTTCATAAATGATGGTTTCCATGTTGGCGTTATCATCGCCGCCGACGCCGCGCGCAATGGCACGATCCATGGTGTCACGCGTCATGTTGTTGGATAACGCTTTATCCATCGCCGCACGCAGACGCGGGTTTGAAGCAGGATCGCCGCCGCCCAGTTTCGCTGCAGTCACCAGCTCACGAATGATTTTGGTAAAGATTTTACCGCGTTTGGCATCCTGCGCCGCTTTGCGGTGCTTGGTGTTTGCCCATTTACTGTGTCCAGCCATTACTTCATCTCTCTTTGTAATCACTTGCCAGGCTATCTGACTGGCGATCGTATTCCCCGGCGATGCACACTTTCCCTGGCGCGATGCGCTGCGGTTGCGGCGTGCTGGCGGTCAATACCTCGCTGCGACGATAACGCCTGTAGGTTGACAAGGTATCCCTGAACGCCCGGTCAGGCTTCAGAGGTTTGCTGTTAACTTAACGATATCGCTAACGGCGCGCTTGTAAGCCGATCGTTCACGCTGCCGTTAGCCAATAAACTCTTCAATTGCCTGGCGATTGCTCCAGGACTTAGTCAGCTGAGCGGCATCGCGCGGCGCAAGCCACTGCGATGCCAGATGCTCACTGACGATAACGTTCCGCTCAGCGGGCAACGCCAGTAAAAACCAGTGCTCGCGGTTGTGCGTCACGTCTGGCGCATAACGATGACGAAAATGGGCGAAGATTTCGAATTCTATCTCACGGTGGCAGTCAACAACCTTGAGCTGCTCCGCATCAATATCAATCTCCACCTCTTCCTGCACTTCCCTTCGCGCCGCCTGCACGGGCGATTCACCCGCTTCGAGGCTACCGGTCACCGACTGCCAGAAAGTGGGATCATCGCGCCGCTGCAGCATCAGCACCCGTCCCGTATCCACAGCATAGATCACCACCAGGACCGACACGGGATGCTTGAACGCCATTATTTGTTCTCTGCGCTCTCAGGCTTCTCTTTCTTCACTACCTGAATCGCCAGCTCGTTCAGCGCCGCCGGGCTGGCGAAGCTTGGCGCTTCGGTCATCAGGCAGGCTGCCGCGGTGGTTTTCGGGAACGCAATCACATCACGGATGTTATCGGTGCCGGTCAGCAGCATCACCAGACGATCCAGACCAAAGGCCAGGCCGGCGTGCGGCGGCGTACCGAATTTCAGCGCATCCAGCAGGAAGCCAAACTTCTCACGCTGTTCTTCAGCGGTGATACCCAGCAGGCTGAACACCGCCTGTTGCATCTCACCGTGGTGAATACGCACCGAACCGCCGCCCACTTCATAGCCGTTGATCACCATGTCATAAGCGTTGGCAATGGCGTTTTCCGGCGACTGCGTCAGCTGCTCTGGCGTCATCGCTTTTGGTGCGGTAAACGGATGGTGCATCGCTGCCAGGCCGCCTTCGCCATCTTCCTCGAACATTGGGAAGTCGATAACCCACAGCGGTGCCCAGCTGTCGGTGCGGGTGATGTTCAGATCGCGGCCCACTTTCAGGCGCAGCGCACCCAGCGCATCGGCCACCACTTTCGCGCTGTCAGCGCCGAAGAAGATCAGATCGCCATCTTCTGCAGCGGTGCGCTGTAGCATGGTTTCAACGATTTCAGCGGTGAGGAACTTGGCGATCGGGCTCTGTACGCCTTCTGCACCCGCGGCACGGCTGTTGACCTTCATCCACGCCAGGCCTTTCGCGCCATAAATTTCTACAAACTTGCCATAGTCGTCAATCTGTTTGCGGCTCAGCTGTGCGCCGCCCGGCACGCGCAGTGCGGCAACACGGCCTTTGGCATCGTTCGCCGGGCCAGAGAACACCTTGAACTCCACCGCTTTCAGCAGATCGCCGACGTCCACCAGCTCCATCGGATTACGCAGATCGGGCTTGTCAGAGCCGTAACGCGTCATCGCTTCAGCAAAGGTCATCTGCGGAAACTCGCCAAGGTCTTCGCCTTTGATTTCCAGCCATAAGTTGCGGATCAGACGCTCCATCAACTCGCGCACCTGTGGCGCGGTCAGGAACGAGGTTTCCACATCAATCTGGGTAAATTCAGGCTGACGATCGGCACGCAAATCTTCATCACGGAAACATTTCACGATCTGATAATAGCGGTCAAAACCGGACATCATCAGCAGCTGTTTAAACAGCTGTGGCGACTGCGGCAGCGCATAAAACTTGCCTTTGTGCACGCGGCTTGGCACCAGATAGTCACGCGCGCCTTCCGGCGTGGCCTTGGTCAGCATCGGCGTTTCGATATCCAGAAAGCCGTTGTCATCCATAAAGCGACGCACAAAGCTGCTAATTTTAGCGCGCGCTTTCAGGCGCTGGGCCATTTCCGGGCGACGCAGATCGAGATAACGATATTTCAGACGCGCTTCTTCGCTGTTGGTCTGATTGGAATCGAGCGGCAGCGGATCGGCACGATTGATGATGGTCAGCGCGGTCGCGAACACTTCCACTTCGCCGGTCGCCATGTCGCTGTTTTTGTTCTTCTCGTCGCGCGCTTTTACCGTACCGGTCAGCTGAATGCAGAATTCATTGCGCAGTTCAGACGCGAGCTGGAAAGCATCCTGATGATCCGGGTCGAAAAAGACCTGCACGATGCCTTCGCGGTCACGCATATCGATAAAGATCAGGCTGCCAAGATCACGGCGACGGTTAACCCAGCCGCAAAGTGTAACCTGCTGACCTACATGTGACAGGTTGAGCTGTCCGCAATATTCTGTACGCATAACGCATTCCTTTTAACTTCGCCGCTGCAGCATTGGTAACATCCCTGCGTGAGGTAAAGGGACGCTACCGCAAAAAAGGCGGCTATTATAATGGAAAATGGTGATAACGATAAGTGTTGCCGCGGCGATCTGGCGCTTTCGGCCGCAACTAAACCCTTAGCAGACATATTAATTCACAATAAGGGATAATTTTGCACACTCTTCCTTACCACAGCGACATCAATCCGTGGCAGGCTTAACCTTTTCCCTTTTTAACAGGATTCCAGCATGAAACTTAACACCGCAACCACCGCTCTGGTGTTGATCGATCTTCAGGAAGGCATTCTGCCTTTTGCGGGCGGACCGCACAGCGCGCAGGATGTGGTCAGTCGCGCCGCCACGTTAGCCGCGGCATTTCGCGCTCACAGTGCGCCGGTAGTGCTGGTGCGCGTTGGCTGGTCCGCCGATTTTGCCGATGCGCCGAAACAGGAAGTCGATGCACCCGCCCATGGCGCACTGCCTGAAAACTGGTGGGATTATCCGGCGGCGCTGGGCAAAAAGGAGAGCGACCTGCAGATCACGAAACATCAATGGGGCGCGTTTTATGGCACCGATCTGGAGCTGCAGTTGCGTCGTCGCGGCATCGATACCCTTGTTCTTGGCGGCATCTCCACCAACATTGGCGTGGAATCCACCGCCCGCAATGCGTGGGAGCTGGGTTTTAACCTCGTGGTGGTCGAAGATATCTGTAGCGCCTTCAGTGCCGAACAGCACAACAGCAGCGTTGAGTGGATTTTCCCGCGCCTCGGCAAGGTTCGTCAGTCGGCGGATGTGATCGCGGCACTGTAATCATTTCGGGATGGCGAGCCATCCCCTTTTTTAAGTCAGGCTTATGCGCATCGGTTTACCACAGTGGCAGCACCCGCACTGGAAGAAAATGGGGCTGGAAACCCTGGCGGATTATGCCCGCTACTTTAATTGCGTCGAGGGCAACACCACGCTTTACGCGCTGCCAAAAGGTGAAACCGTGCTGCGCTGGCGTGATATGACCGATGACGCCTTTCGCTTTTGCTTTAAATTCCCGGCGACTATTACCCATCAGGCCGGATTGCGCCAGTGCGACGAGCTGGTCGATACCTTTTTCCGTACGCTCGATCCGCTGGCGGCGCGCATTGGCCAATACTGGCTACAGATGCCGGCCAGCTTTGGCCCGGAACATCTTTCCGCACTGTGGCCGTTTCTCGACGCGTTGCCCGGCTGCTTCAGCTACGGCATCGAGGTGCGCCATGCGCAGTTTTTTGCCAAAGGCGAAGCGGAACAGGCGCTGAACCGCGGCCTGCATCAGCGCGGCGTTAACCGCGTAATCCTCGACAGCCGACCGGTTCACCTTTCCCCTTCCACCAGCGCGGCGTCACTGGATGCCAAACAGAAAAAGCCGCAGGTGCCGGTGCATGCGGTGCGCACGGCAACCCAGCCGATGGTGCGTTTTATCGGTGGCGATGAGCTGGACGCCAACGAGCAGCTGTTCCAGCCGTGGCTGAAGAAACTGGCGGCATGGCAGACGGAAGGCGAACCCTGGCTATTTCTGCATACGCCGGATATCGGCGAGGTGCTGCATCTGGTTCAGCGGCTGTGGCCTCATCTGGCGCAGCGTTTATCGCTGACGCTGCCGCCGCCCGACTGGCCGCAACAGGATGCGCTGTTCTGACCGTTGCCACAGGTTAATGTGGCAGAAGAGGTGCAGCCCGCCTCACTTTCTGCCAAAATAGCGCCCTTTCCGTAGCTACCTGTCGGACTTACCGTTATGTCTAATCGCGATACGCTGTTCTCCGCCCCGATCGATAAGCTGGGCGACTGGACTTTTGACGAGCGCGTTGCTGAAGTTTTCCCGGATATGATCCAGCGCTCGGTGCCGGGTTATTCCAACATCATTTCCATGATCGGCATGCTGGCGGAGCGCTTTGTGCAACCCCACAGCCAGGTTTACGATCTCGGCTGTTCGCTCGGGGCCGCCACCTTGTCGGTACGCCGCAATATTCAGGTCGACGGCTGTAAAATTATCGCTATCGACAATTCACCGGCGATGGTCGAGCGCTGCCGTCGTCACATCGACGCCTTTCGCGCCGATACGCCGGTTAAGGTGATTGAAGCGGATATCCGTGCGGTGCCGATCGAAAACGCCTCGCTGGTGGTGCTTAATTTTACCCTGCAGTTTCTCGATCCCAACGAGCGCCTGGCGCTGCTGGAGCGCATCTGGCATGGCCTGAAACCCGGCGGTGCGCTGGTGGTTTCTGAGAAGTTCAGCTTTGACGATGCGGAAGTGGGCGAGCTGCTGTTCAACATGCATCATGACTTTAAGCGCGCTAACGGTTACAGCGAGCTGGAAATCAGCCAGAAGCGCAGCATGCTGGAAAACGTAATGCTGACCGACAGCGTTAACACCCATAAAGCGCGGCTAAAACAGGCGGGCTTTACCCATGCTGAACTCTGGTTTCAGTGTTTTAACTTCGGCTCGCTGGTGGCGTTGAAATGATCGACTTTGGAAATTTTTATCGCCACATCGCTACCGGTCCACTGGCCAGCTGGCTGGAAGTGCTGCCGGCGCAGATCGCCACCTGGCAGCGTGAAAATCTGCATGGCCACTTTCGCAACTGGGAAAAAGCGGTGGATTACCTGCCTGCGATGGTGCCGGAACAGCTCGATCTGCTGCACAGCGTCAGCGCCGACAGCAGCCAGCTCACCGACCGCCAGCGCGCGGGCATTGAGAAGCTGCTGCGTAATCTGATGCCGTGGCGCAAAGGCCCGTATCAGCTTTACGGCACCACCATCGATACCGAATGGCGCTCCGACTGGAAATGGCAGCGGGTGCTGCCGCATATCTCGTCGCTGGCCGGACGCACGGTGCTGGACGTGGGCTGCGGCAGCGGCTATCACATGTGGCGTATGCTGGGTGCCGGTGCTCACTTTGTGGTGGGTATCGACCCGATGCAGCTGTTTCTCTGCCAGTTTGAAGCGGTACGTAAACTGCTTGGCAACGATCAGCGTGCGCATCTGTTGCCGATTGGCATCGAGCAGCTACCGGAGCTGAAGGCGTTTGATACCGTGTTCTCTATGGGCGTGCTGTATCACCGCCGTTCCCCGCTGGATCATCTCTATCAGCTGAAAAATCAGCTGGTCAGCGGTGGCGAATTGGTGCTGGAAACGCTGGTGGTGGAAGGCGACGAGCACAGCGTGCTGGTGCCGGGCGAACGCTACGCGCAGATGCGCAATATTTACTTCCTGCCGTCGGCCGCCGCACTGAAAAGCTGGCTGGAGAAGTGCGGATTTGAAGATGTGCGCATCGTCGATTATGCACTGACCTCGACCGACGAGCAGCGCCGCACCAGCTGGATGACCAGCGAATCCCTGGCGGAATTTCTCGATCCCAACGACAGCAGCAAAACCGTCGAAGGCTATCCGGCGCCGCTGCGCGCGGTGCTGGTTGCCCGTAAACCCTGACTTACACGGGCGGTACGCTGCCGCCCATTTTCCCGCCGGTTGTCTTCTTGCTACGCATAATCAAAACCACATCGGCTCTCCTGTGCCAGGCTTAACCAGCTTATTTTCATCAACGTTAAGGAGTGCAGCACTATGAGCAGATTCATATTTTCCTCTCCACGTAAGTATGTTCAGGGCGCCGGTGTGATCGCTGAGCTGGGCACCTATGTTGCCGATCTGGGCAAACAGGCCTTTCTGGTCGCGGATGAAATCGTTTGGAGGCTGATTGGTCAGCAGGCGCAACAGGCGCTGCAGCAGGGAGGCGTTGAAAGCCACTATCAGCAGTTTAACGGCGAAGCCTCCAGCAATGAAATCTCGCGCCTCAGCCAGCTGGCACGGGAAAAAGGCAGCAACGTGATTGTCGGGCTCGGCGGCGGGAAAACGCTGGATACGGTCAAGGCGGTAGCGGATGAGCTGGCGCTGCCGGTGGTAATTGTACCGACCGTGGCCTCTACCGATGCGCCGTGCAGCGCCCTGTCGGTGATCTATTCCGATACCGGCGTATTTGAAACCTATCGTTTTTACAGCAAAAACCCCGATCTGGTGCTGGTAGATACCTTCGTCTGCGCGCAGGCACCGGTACGCCTGTTCGCCTCCGGCATTGCTGACGGACTCGCCACCTATGTTGAAGCGCAGGCGGTGCAGCGCTCTCACGCTAAATCGATGGTCAACGGCGATCCGACCATTGCCGGGATGGCAATCGCCCGCGCCTGTGAAGAGACGCTGTTAACCTGGGGCTTCAGCGCCTATCAGGCCGTTGCGCAAAAACTGGTGACACCGGCGGTGGAAGCGGTAGTGGAAGCCAATACGCTGCTGTCAGGACTGGGTTTCGAAAACGCCGGCCTGGCGGGCGCGCACGCTATTCATAATGGCTTTACCGCCATTGACGGCGATATTCACCATCTGACGCACGGTGAAAAAGTGGCCTACGGCACGCTGACGCAGATGGTACTGGAACAGCGGCCTGATGAAGAGATCGCCCGCTATATTCGCTTTTATCGCTCCATCAATATGCCCACCACGCTGGCGGAATTGCATCTGGAAAACGAACGCTGGGAAAACCTGGTGAAAATCGGCGAGCTGGCTAACAGCGAAGGCGATACGTTGAAGAACCTCAATCCCAACCTGAGCGCGGAGACCATCGCCCATGCGATTCGTGCGGTTGATGCCTTCAGCAAAACGGTGAAGTAATGCAGCCTGCGGCGTCTGCGGACGCCGCTACTCCTTTTGCCCGTAATAGTCATAGCGATAAGCGGTGCCGAAGTTGCGCTGTAGCGTGCCGTTGGCATAGGTTTCCGTCTGACGGGAATAGCTGAGCGTACAGTTGCCAATCGCATCCCACAGCTGACACTCATCCAGCGTATCGAGCGTGCTGACCGCGGTCACGTGCGTGCCGTGAATCCGCAGTTCCCGCTGCAAATTATCGTAGCTGTAGAGATCCTTGCCCTTCTCCGAGCGCATTGCCGCAATCAATCCGCGCCGATCCCATTGGTAACGCATCACGCCATTGGCCTCGTCATCGCTGCCGCGCGCCACGCTGTTTTGCAGGCGCAGCTGGCTATCGTGCTGATAGGTGGTTTCGGTAAAGCCTTTCTTGCCCATATTGGTAAAGCTATCGGTAGCGCTGAGAATGGTGCCCTGTTTGCCGACCTGCCAGCTGATGGTGCCCTGCCGGTTATCCACCACCGTTTGTTTACCCGCTTTTTCGACCTTTACCAGCCAGGCATATTCCGCCACCCAGCCGTGCGCCACGCGGGAAATATGCTGCTGCATGGTCAGCAGCACATTGTTTTCATTTTTGTCGTAGCTGATATCGGCCACGGTCAGGCTGCCGCAGGGATCGAACTGGCCAAGAATGCGCTTTTGCGAGTTAACGTCTTTGCCAAACTCTCCGCCGACAAACTGGCGAATCTGCCCCTTTGCCGTGCCGCCCAGCATGATGAGATTGTTGCTGTCAGCCATCTGCCTGCTGTGCGGGCTGCAGGTTTCATCTGCTAACAGCGAGGTCGAGAAAAAGCCTGCACAGATCAACACGTAACCACGATATTTCATCGCTGCGTCCGCCTGAAGAGAAGATAAGAAAAGGTAAACACCTTACGATGGGCTGGCAATATTTTTATTGGCAGAGAGGCAACGACAGAAGCGTGCAAAGCAGAAAAAGCAGAGGCATCCGGCACGGTGCGCCGGATGCCCGATCAACTCACTAACGGCTTATTTATAGATATCAGCGGTAGCGCTGAAGCGGCCATGTTCACGACCGGCAACCACCATGTAATAGGTTGCGCCTTTCTCATCGGCCATTTTTGACAGCTCGCGCTTGGCATCCATTGGCGAGGTGGTTTTAGCCGTGGTGTTCACGGTGCCAATTTTTTCCAGGTTCATTTTCTGCACTTCTTCTTTGGTCACTTCTTTTGCAGCAAACGCAGAAAAAGATACGGCACTAACAACCAGAGCAGTTACGACGGTTTTCATCATGTTCATCATCCATTCCTCATTTATTATTGATTTACCTGTGTTTACCGCCGCTCGCTCCACGAACCGGAAAACATCGTGAACGGTAGTAAAGGGGTACAAAGCGGTTGATCTACATGAAACAGTATTGTCGCGTAACTATATTTTGCCAGTGACCGGCAGAACTTTTTGTAAACAACGCGTTGGCGGTGGGGTTTTGTATGAGAAATGGCTGAACACGGCGGATCGATTTGCCTGAATAACGGGCAAAAAAAACCCCAACAAGGCGCTGGGGTCTGGTACTTGCAAACATCACGTCGGTTAGGGCGTGCTGCGCGGCAAAATCGGTGATGATTCAGGCAACGCGCGCTCCGTTCATCTGGATTAACGCCTGCATCGCCTCAACCATATCGCCATCTACGCTGTAGCGGCTAAATTCTTCCGTTTCGGAGTCTGAACACATCGATACGCCCGCTTTACGGTAACGCATCGACGAGGATAATAACCGGCTGGCCGAGCTGTGCACCTCTCTGATGCCGCAATCCAGAAACTTCTGCAGATTGCTTAAACGGACCCCAGCACCAGCCATAACGATTGGACCTTCAGGCAGCTGATTAAGTTCCCGCAGCAGCGCAATTCCGTTTTCTGCACTTTGCTGCTGGCCTGAAGTCAGAATGCGCGCAATGCCGAGATCGGTCAACTCCTGATACGCGCGCTTCGGACTGTGACACAGGTCAAAGGCGCGGTGAAAGGTCACCGCCATATTGCCGGTCAGCGCCATTAGCTGCTGCATTCTCGCCCGGTCGATATGGCCATCCTGATCGAGCAGCCCAACCACCACGCCGGGAAAGCCCATTTCGCGGATCAGGGTGACGTCAGACTTAATGGCGTCAAATTCCGCCTCGCCGTAGCAAAAATCGCCGCCGCGTGGCCGCACGATCGGGTGCACCGGAATCGAGACCCGTTCCCGCGCCTGTTGCAGCATGCCAAACGACGGCGTAATGCCGCCCTCTTTGGGTGCCGCACACAGCTCGATGCGGTTCGCACCGGCCCACTGTGCAGTCACGGCGCAATCCACGCCATAGCAGCATATTTCCAGTATTGTCATTCTGCTCTCCTGTTTAATGACCGCTGGCTGGGCACCAGAATCTCAGTTAGTCTGCCATCAGCAGCTAAGTCTAACGGGAAACGCGCACATGACATTCAATTTTGACCAGGGTATAGACCGTCGTCACAGCGATAGCCTTAAATGGAATAAATATGGCGACGATGTGCTGCCTCTCTGGGTAGCAGATACCGACTTTCGTTCACCGGATTGCATCATTGATGCGTTAACCGCCCGCGTTCAGCACGGCGTATTTGGTTACGGCACCACGCCGCACGATTTTATGGCCATTGCCTGCCAGCGCATGCAGCAGCGTTACGGCTGGCAAGTGCAACCGGAATGGCTGGTGGTGTTACCGGGGGTGGTCAGCGGCCTGAATCTGGCGGTGCGCGCCTTTACCGATGCGCAGCAGAGCACTATTGCGCCCACCCCCATTTATCCGCCATTCCGTCTTGCTGCGAAGCTGGCCGGTCGTCTGCAGCGCAATGCGCAGATGCGGCTGGAACAGGGCCGCTGGCTGATGGATCTTGATGCTTTGGCGCCGCAGCTTGACGGCAGTGAAAAGCTGCTGATGCTCTGTCATCCGCACAATCCATGCGGCACCGTCTGGCGACGCGACGAGCTGGAGGCGCAACTGGCGTTCGCCCGGCGTCACAATCTGATCGTCTGTTCCGATGAGATCCACAGCGATCTGATCCTCGAGTCCGATCTCAAACATATCCCTTTTGCCAGCCTGAGCGAAGACGCTGAGCAGCGCTCGATCACCCTGCTCTCGCCGTCGAAAACCTTTAACATCGCCGGTCTCGGCGCCTCACTGGCGATCATTCCCAACGCTGACCTGCGTGAGCGCTTTAATCAGACACGCAAAGGCATCGTGCCCGAGGTGGATATTCTGGCGCTGGTAGCCGCCTGCGCCGCCTGGCGTGACGGACAGCCGTGGCTGGATGCGCAGCTCGATTACCTGCGCGGCAATCGTGACTGGCTGGTGAACGCAGTCAATCAACTGCCCGGCTTGCAGATGCAGTCGCCGGAAGCGACCTACCTCGGCTGGATCAACGCCCGGAAATTATCGGTAGCCAGCCCGGCGCTGTTCTTTGAAAAGCACGGGCTGGGTTTCTCGCCGGGCCGCGATTTTGGCGACGATGCGTTTATCCGCATTAACTTCGGCTGCACCCGCGCCACGCTGGAAGACGCACTGCAGCGCATGCAGCGCGCGCTGGCGACGCTGGCTTAGCGCTGCTCGCTGGCCACAATCTCCTTCAGGCTCCACGGATGGAACTTGATGGTGGTTTGCCCGTCGCTCACCGCCAGCGTGGGATTGGGTAAACGCTCATTTTCGCCCTGTGGCGAACTGGTTTTGACGCTGATGCCCTGCTGGCTCAGCCCCTCATCACTCATCATCGACAGCGCGCGAGCCGCTACCGTCTCCGGATCGCCGCGCAGCACGATTTCAATGTGCTCCCAGCCTTCGTGCGGATAGCGTTTGTTGCCCGGCCACGGCAGTTCCACGACGTCAATCTGTAACGGGCCAATCTGCAGCGGCCGATCAAGCGCAAACAGACAAATCGGGCGGCCATTGATCATATTTTCTGAAAACATCTTACCGCAGCTTATCAGCCCGGTTTTCCAGCGTTCCGCCGTGGTGTTCTGGTGACAACGCAGCGAAATGTGGTCCGCTTCCAGCCCCTCCAGAGCGAGCCCGAGTCGATCGGCCAGCGCCAGCAGCGAAGCGGTAAAACGATCGATATCCTGTTCCAGATCGGCCAATAACGCAGAGTGAAAAGCTGATGCCACAACGTCTCCTTAAAGATAAAAAAATGATTACTAACGGGATTAAAACAGATGTTACTATCACAACCGAAAATGAGATTTGTTGCGGCTTTTTACCAAAAACCACGTTCCTGTCTGCTTTTTGCTTTCAGACTCCACTGAAAAATTGCACTTTAGTACCAGTAGTATGTTTATAAAAAACAGTTAACTCTTTGTTTTTTTATGTCATTAATTATTCAATGGGATAACTCTCATTTGGTTGGTGATGAATTGCAGCGGTGACGGCTTTCTATTAAGTTTGTCACGACCATCATAAAAGGAATGGCTTATGTCTATGTTAATCGTTTCGGCAGTCCTCATCGCCCTGATGGGATTTGCAATTACTCGCCACTGGAAGATTCGTGCCGATAAAACTGTTAAGAACCCACGTCGTCATTTGCGTCGTCGTTAACACCCCGCTTTTACGGCGGAAACAGTGGCCGCCATGTTTCCGCCCATCTTAATGCAGGCTACTGACGCCTGAAAACAAATCACGTATACTTTTCCCCTTCTTTTTCCGCTTTGCGAACATTCTTTGTTCAGCTAAGGCGATGTTCCGGTGCGTTTTTTTCAAACGAACCGCTTAAGCGCATATAGGTAACTTGGTGAATATTCAGGCTCTTCTTTCCGAAAAAGTCAGTCAGGCAATGATCGCGGTCGGCGCACCAGCGGATTGCGAACCGCAGGTTCGTCAGTCGGCGAAGGCGCAGTTTGGCGACTATCAGGCTAACGGCATCATGGCAGTGGCGAAAAAACTGGGTCAGGCGCCACGTCAGCTGGCCGAGCAGGTGCTGCAGCATCTTGATCTGCAGGGCATTGCCAGTAAGGTTGAGATTGCCGGTCCAGGTTTTATCAATATCTTTCTTGAGCGCGCCTGGCTGGGTCAGCAGGTGGCGGCCGCACTGACCGCGCCAAAACTGGGCGTGGCGTCGGTCACGCCGCAGACCATCGTGGTTGATTACTCCGCGCCCAACGTGGCCAAAGAGATGCACGTTGGCCACCTGCGTTCCACCATCATTGGCGATGCGGCCGTGCGCACGCTGGAATTCCTTGGCCACCATGTCATTCGCGCTAACCACGTCGGCGACTGGGGCACACAGTTCGGCATGTTGATCGCCTTTTTAGAAAAGCAGCAGAAAGAGCATCACGAAGAGATTGCGCTGGCCGATCTGGAAGCGTTCTACCGCGAAGCTAAGCGCACTTATGACGAAGATGCCGCCTTTGCCGAGCGCGCGCGCAGCTACGTGGTGAAGCTGCAGGGCGGCGATGAGTATTGCCGTAAAATGTGGCGTCGTTTGGTGGATGTCACCATGACGCAGAATCAGCACGGCTACGATCGCCTTAATGTCACCCTGACGCGTGACGATGTGATGGGCGAAAGCCTCTACAACGACATGCTGCCGGGCATCGTTGCCGACCTGAAAGCCAAAGGGCTGGCGGTGGAAAGCGAAGGCGCCACCGTGGTGTTCCTCGATGAATATAAAAACAAAGAGGGCGAACCGATGGGCGTCATCATCCAGAAAAAGGATGGCGGCTACCTCTACACCACCACGGATATCGCCTGCGCGAAATACCGCTATGAAACGCTGCATGCCGATCGCGTGCTCTATTACATCGATTCCCGTCAGCACCAGCATCTGATGCAGGCGTGGACCATCGTGCGTAAAGCGGGCTACGTACCGGAATCGGTGCCGCTTGAGCACCATATGTTTGGCATGATGCTGGGTAAAGATGGTCGTCCGTTTAAGACGCGCAGCGGCGGCACCATCAAGCTGGCCGATCTGCTCGACGAAGCGCACGAGCGCGCGCTGACGCTGATCAAATCGAAAAACCCGGATATGGCTGAGGATGACGCGAATCGCATGGCGGAAGTGATCGGCATCGGCGCGGTGAAGTATGCCGATCTGTCGAAAAGCCGCACCACCGATTACGTATTCGACTGGGATAACATGCTGGCGTTTGATGGCAATACTGCGCCTTACATGCAGTATGCCTACACGCGTGTGCTGTCGGTGTTCCGCAAGGCGGGCATTGATGAAGCGAGCCTGTCAAGTGACGTGCGGGTCAGTGACGATCGCGAAGCGGCGCTGGCAGCGCGCCTGCTGCAGTTTGAAGAAACCATTACTCAGGTTGCGCGTGACGGTACGCCGCATGTGATGTGTGCTTATTTGTACGATTTGGCGGGTCTGTTCTCCAGCTTCTATGAGCACTGCCCGATTCTCAGCGCGGAAGAGGCAACCGTGCGCCAGAGCCGTCTGATGCTGGCCAGCCTCACCGCTAAAACGCTCAAGCAAGGCCTACAAACGCTGGGTATTGATACGGTAGACAGAATGTAAAACTGCCCTCCCCGTTTCTTATACGGAACGGGGAAGTTTTACTGCGCGCCGCGATAGTTGACCATCACGTCGGCGCTGAGTACCCGCAACACCCTTTTCAACTGCCCCGACCCTTCCACACCGAAAATAAAACGTAACGGTTCATCGGCGCTGACATTGGTCAATCCGCGCGTCGTGCCGCTGGCGCCTTCCAGCGGGACACAGCGCTGGCTGGAACAAAGACGCGCCTGCAACCCGGCGGGTGCCGGACCATTCAGCTCATAACGCCAGTAAACCAGCGTCATGGTGCCATTAATTTTCTCACTGGCAATTAGCGGCTGCGATGAGGCCTGCACGCCAGCATTGCTTAACGCCGGGCCGCGCGCCGAGGCGCTCCACGCGCCATCATTGGCCTGTGCCAGCAGCGGCAGCAGCGCTAACATCGCCATCACTCTGCGTTTCATCATTTGCCTCCAATGGTTGCGGTCATGCGGATCTGACGGGTATCGCTCAGTTCCATATTGGAGAGCACCACCAACTGCGGCAGATTGCGGCGCAGGAAGCGCGACAGCAGCGCACGCAGCGGATGATTAACCAGCAGCACCGGTGGAGCGCCCAGCACTTCCTGACGCTGCAGCGCGGCCTGCGCTTGATCCAGCAGACGATCGGCGAGGCCCGGTTCCAGCCCGCCGCCGCCCTGCAAGGCCTGCAGCAGCAGACGTTCCAGCATTGAGTCAAGACCAATCACCTGCACTTCGCCGTTGCCCGGGAACCACTGTTGGGTGATCGCCCGGCCCAACGCCACGCGGACTACCGTGGTCAGCTCCTGCGGATCGTTCTGTACCGGCGCATGTTCCGCCAGCGTTTCGATGATGGTGCGCATATCACGCATCGATACGCGTTCCACCAGCAGGTTCTGCAACACTTTATGCAGCGTGGTCAGCGTGATCACGCCAGGAATCAGATCCTCGGTCAGCTTCGGCATCTCCTGGCTGACGCGATCCAACAGCTGCTGCGCTTCCTGACGCCCAAACAGCTCGCTGGAATATTGGCCCAGCAAATGGTTGAGGTGGGTGGCAACCACGGTACTCGCTTCCACCACGGTATAGCCCTGAATCTGCGCCTGCTCTTTCAGCGCGCTGTCGATCCAGATCGCCGCCAGCCCAAACGCCGGATCTACCGTGGCTTCGCCCGGCAAGGTGCCGGCGGCGGTGCCGGGGTTAATCGCCATCCAGCGGCCTGGGTAAGCGTCGCCGCTGCCAATCTCCACCCCTTTCATCAGGATGCGATAGCGTGCCGGTGGCAAATCCATGTTGTCACGGATATGCACTACCGGCGGCAGGAAACCCACTTCCTGCGCGAATTTCTTACGAATACTGCGGATACGGCCCAGCAGCTCACCGTTTTGTTCATGGTCAACCATCGGAATCAGGCGGTAGCCCACTTCCATGCCCAGTGAATCTTCCAGCTGGACGTCGGTCCACGACGCTTCCACCGATGCTGCGGTCTCCTGCGGCTTAATGCTGATGCTCTGCGCAGGCGTCTTCGTCGCCTGCATCTGGCGACCGCGCTGCCACCAGGCAAGGCCGAGCAGGCCAGCGGTGAACAGCAGGAACACAAAGTTTGGCATGCCCGGCACCAGGCCGAGTAAACCGATCACGCCGGCACTCAGCATCATGACGCGCGGGTTAGCAAACAGCTGGGTCACCATCTGCTCGCCAACGTCCTGATCGGTGCCGACGCGGGTCACGATAACGCCCGCGGCGGTGGAGATGACCAGCGCAGGAATCTGGGCCACCAGGCCGTCACCGATGGTCAGCAGGGTGTAGCTTTCTGCCGCGTGGCCCATGTCCATGCCGTGCTGAATCACCCCCACCAGCAGGCCGCCGACCACGTTGATGATCATGATCATGATGCCAGCGATGGCGTCGCCACGAACGAATTTACTCGCACCGTCCATCGAGCCGTAGAAGTCCGCTTCCTGGGTCACGTCGGAGCGGCGTTTTTTTGCCTCTTCTTCGCCAATCAAACCGGCGTTCAGGTCGGCGTCGATCGCCATCTGCTTACCGGGCATACCGTCCAGCACAAAGCGTGCGCCTACTTCAGCGATACGGCCCGCACCTTTGGTGATAACCATAAAGTTGATGATCACGAGGATGATAAACACCACGATACCGATAGCGAAGTTACCGCCGACCAGAAAGTGGCCAAAGGCTTCGACCACCTGGCCCGCCGCGGCACCGCCGGTATGGCCTTCCATCAGGATGATACGCGTGGAGGCGACGTTCAGCGCCAGGCGCAGCAGCGTTGAGAACAGCAGAATGGTAGGAAACGCCGCGAACTCCAGCGTTTTCTGAGTAAACATCGCCACCAACAGCACCATGATCGACAGCGCAATGTTGAAGGTAAACAGCAAATCGAGGATGAACGGCGGTAACGGCAGCACCATCATCGACAGGATAATCAGGATCAGGATGGGCCCGGCCAGCACCTGCCACTGCGTATCTTTAAAGTTGCCCGGCAGACGGAGCATCGTGGACAGATTAGACATCGTTTTTCTTCTCTCCAGCAAAATCGAGTTCTGCCGGGACCGGCAGGTTATTTGGTTTCTTCGGAATCAGGCCGCCTTCACGCTTCCAGCGTCGCACCTGCCAGACCCAGGCCAGCACTTCCGCCACCGCACCATACAGCGTGCCGGGGATATGCTGACCAATCTCACTGTGGCGATAGAGCGCGCGCGCCAGCGGCGGAGCTTCCAGAATCGGAATACGATTCTCCACGCCCAGTTCACGAATACGCAGGGCAATATCGCCGGCGCCTTTTGCCAATACCTTGGGTGCGCTCATCTTCTTCTCGTTGTAGGCCAGTGCCACGGCGTAGTGCGTCGGGTTGGTCACAATGACGTCCGCCTTTGGCACATCGGCCATCATGCGGCGCCGTGAGGCTGCACGCATCTGTTGCCGGATGCGCCCTTTTACGTGCGGGTCGCCATCCTGCTCTTTGTGTTCATCGCGAATCTCCTGGCGGGTCATGCGCAGCCCTTTAAAGAAGCTGTAGAGCTGCCAGAAAACGTCAAAGCCCACCATCGGAATCAGCCCAAGCAAAATCAACAGCCCGCAGACGGCGATCATATTCAGGCCATGGCCCAGCGCGTCAAACGGCGATTCGCTGATCAGTCGCAGCATGTCCGGCCAATGGCTGCGCAGGTAAAACCAGGTCACGGTGCCGACGATAAGCGCCTTCAGGATGGCTTTGAACAGCTCTGCCCACGCCTGCCCGGCCACAATTTTTTTCAAGCCTTTCAGCGGGTTCATTTTACCCACGTCAAACTTGATCGCTTTACCGCTGATTACCACGCCACCGAGCAGCATCGGCGCGGCAATCGCCACCAGCACCAGCCCGGCAAACACCGGCACCAGCGCGCCAATCGCCTGACCCAGCAGGTTGGCGATATGACGAATAATCAGATTGTCATCGTTGACCATACTGTGGTCAAAGTTCAGTCCCGCCCGCAGCATCGCCGCCATCTGGCGCGCCATCGATTCACCTCCTACCCAGAGGATCATCAGGCCCACCACCAGCATCAGCAGAGAAGTCAGCTCGCGCGAACGCGGTATCTGGCCTTCTTCTCGGGCTTTATCAAGTCGGTGAGCCGTGGGGGATTCTGTTTTTTCCTCTTCGCTATCTCCGGACACGGCGATAATTCTCAGGCGGGGAATGAGTGAGAATAGAGTGCCAGAGTCGCGCAAAAGCGATGGCAAGAGTAATGAGGCGAAATTGCGGTTATTTCAGGGATGGAATAGCAAAAAGGCCAGGCCGAAGAGCATCGGCCCGGTTACATCATGGGGCGACCAGCACGGCCGCCCAAAGGTCCAACATCAAAATCCGAGGCTGTCCAGCAGGTCATCAACCTGATCCTGGTTTGCCACAACGCCTGGCGCTGCCGCATTGACCTGTGGGCCATTCAGCAGGCTGTCGTTGTCACGCTTCTGCCGTGCGTTCGCTTCCGGCATGTTTTCCAACAGCACCATCAGTAGCTGACGTTCGATCTCCTGAATCACATCCATCATGCGCTTGATTACCTGACCGGTAAGGTCCTGGAAATCCTGCGCCATCATAATGTCGAGCAGCTGCGAGTTGGTAAATGACGTATGAGTGGGCACCTCGCCAAGATACGCACGCGTATCTGAAACCAGTGACCGGGCATCCGTCAGCTCAATAGGGTTCTCAAACCATTCATCCCAACGGCCTTGCAGCTGTTTCGCACCGTTTTCCAGCGCATCCTGATGAGGCTGTGCCGCTTCCACGCTGTTTAGCGCACGATCGGCAGCCTGCGCCGTCATCTGCACCACGTAGTCAAGACGGTCACGCGCATCAGGAATGGCTTCCGCCGCTTCAGCAATCGCCTGGTCCAGTCCCAACTCACGCAGGCTGTCGCGCAGCATGCGTGTTAATGAACCAATGCGGCCAATGATGTCTTGTGCAGACGCCGCATCGGTCGATGGTTTCTGAAGTTCACTCATCACGACTCCTTACATACCCAGTTTTTCGAAGATCTTGCCCAGCTTCTCTTCAAGGGTTGCAGCGGTAAAAGGTTTAACAACATAGCCACTGGCGCCTGCCTGAGCGGCAGCAATGATATTTTCTTTCTTCGCTTCCGCGGTCACCATCAGCACCGGCAGCTTGTTCAGCACGCTGTCTGCACGAATGGTTTGCAGTAGCTCAAGCCCATCCATGTTTGGCATGTTCCAGTCAGATACCACGAAATCGAAACCACCTGAGCGCAGTTTGTTCAGCGCATCAACGCCATCTTCAGCTTCTTCTACGTTGTTGAAGCCCAGCTCTTTTAGCAGGTTACGCACAATACGACGCATCGTATTGAAGTCGTCCACCACTAAAAAACGCATATTCTTGTCAGCCATATCTACTCCTGAGTTATCTGCCTGACTCTGCTAAATACGCAGAGCCTGTCCGGCGCTAATTTTTGCCAGCATGTGCTGACTGATTTGGTGTAAGTCCACCACTTCACTGGCTCCCCCGAGAGCGATCGCTTCTCGCGGCATGCCGAATACCACACAACTCGCCTCATTCTGGGCGATGGTCCAGGCGCCAGCGCGATGCATTTCCAGCATGCCCGCCGCGCCATCGTTCCCCATGCCGGTGAGGATCACACCTACGGCGTTACGCCCCGCGTGGATCGCCACCGACTTAAACAGTACGTCGACTGACGGTTTGTGCCGGTTAACCGGCGGGCCGTCGTTCAGCTTCACCTGATAGTTGGCGCCGCTGCGTGCCAGCTCCATGTGCATCGCACCCGGCGCGATGTAGGCGTGGCCGGGCAGAATACGTTCGCCATCCTCCGCCTCTTTCACCGTGATCTGGCACAGCTTGTTCAGCCGCTCGGCAAATGAGCGGGTAAAGCCAGGCGGCATGTGCTGCGTAATCAGCAGCGCCGGGCTGGTGGCCGGCAGCGGCTGCAACACATGACGAATCGCCTCGGTGCCGCCGGTTGAGGAGCCGATAGCTATCAGCTTCTCGCTGCTGAGCATCGGTCCCGCTTTCAACATCACCGTTGGCCCTTTCGGTCCACGCATCTGCAAACGGGCACGGGCCGCGGCACGTACTTTATCGGCGATCATCTGGCTATAGGCGATCATGCCTTCGCGGATGCCCAATGCCGGTTTGGTGACAAAATCCACCGCGCCCAGCTCCAGCGCCCGCAACGTAATTTCTGAACCTTTACCGGTCAGCGAGGAGACCATCACCACCGGCATCGGCCGCAAACGCATCAGTTTTTCAAGAAAATCGAGCCCATCCATGCGCGGCATTTCAACATCAAGCGTCAGCACCTGCGGGTTGAACTGCTTAATCAGATCCCGCGCCACCAGAGGATCTGGCGCGGTTGCCACCATTTCCATGTCCGGATGGCTGTTAATGATCTCGGTCATCAGCTGACGCATCAGCGCAGAGTCATCAACACACATTACGGTGATTTTGCTCATTATCTTTCCTTAGTCAGCCCGTAAACCGTCTGGCCACGCAGCCAAAATTCTTTGCTGATCTGGCTGAAGTTTTCGGAGTGTCCGGCAAACAGCAAACCACCTGGTTTCAGCATGGGAACAAAACGCCGCAGGATCTTCTCTTGTGTTTCTTTGTCGAAATAGATCATCACGTTACGGCAAAAAATTGCATCAAACGGGCCGGGCACCGCCCACTCATTGCCCAACAGGTTGAGCTGGCTAAAGTTAACCAGATTGGTCAGCTCTGGCCGGGCGCGCACCATGCCAGCGTGCGGGCCGGTGCCGCGTAGAAAAAAGCGCTGCATCTGCGGCTGCGACAGCGTACGCAGCTCTTCCTGACGGTAAACGCCCGATATCGCCTTCTCCAGTACCTGGGTGTCGATATCACTGGCGTGTACCTGAAACTTGCCTGGTCCGCCGCCCAGCGTTTCGGCCAGCGTCATGGCGATAGAATAGGGCTCTTCACCGGTAGAGGCCGCCGTACTCCAGACGCTGTAGCTGCCGCCGCGTTTTTTCGCATGCTCAGCCAGAATCGGAAAATGGTGCGCCTCACGAAAAAATGCCGTCAGGTTGGTGGTCAGCGCATTGATGAACGCCTGCCACTCGGCGCTGTTCTGATCGGATTCCAGCAGCGCCAGGTAACGACCAAAGTCATCGATATTCAGCGTACGCAGACGACGCACCAGGCGGTTGTAAACCATCTCCCGCTTGTGATCGGCCAGAACAATACCGGCACGCTGGTAAATCAGCTGGCTGATGCGACGAAAATGCGTATCAGACAACGGCAGTCGCTGCACCATCTGTGAGAGCAGAGTGGTGTTCTCACCCTGATCCAGTAACGTTGATTTTTTCATGTATAGCCACCCGGCAAAGTACGGATTAAAGAGATAAAAAGGGTTCAGTTTCCTCGAATGCCAGCGTAGCGTCAGACTAAAGCGCCTTTTTGCGCCGCAATCCCGACAGACTTCAGTTCTTCGTCTGTCTAACGCCGTAGTGACCGGTACCGCTTTCAGGTATCAGCGCGGCCTTCTGTGGTACTCACTGCGCTGATGGCTCTGCCTGAGCGCACCACCTAAAGTGACATTGTCACTTTTTTTATCGGTCTGTTGCTGCTGTCAGTGCCGCCCTTGCGGGCGGCCTGCGATTCAGAAGGTTTCCCAGTTGTCGTTTGCATTGGCGGCGGACTTACTACCACCGGCTAAAACCGGCACAGTTAAGGGATTCTTACTTTCTCTAACTTGGTTAACGGCCTGGCCGCCGAATTCTTTACGGATATTGAACGCAGAGACCGCTTGTTTTAGTCGACTAGCCTGATCTTCCAGCGATGCTGCCGCCGCAGCGGATTCCTGTACCAGCGAGGCGTTCTGCTGCGTCACCTGATCCATCTCGGTTACCGCAATGCCAATCTGGTCAATACCGCGGCTCTGCTCGTCCGACGCCGAGGCGATTTCACCCATGATGTCGGTGACGCGGGTTACCGCATTAACGATATCGTTCATGGTTGCACCCGCGACGCTGACCTGGTTGGAGCCGCTGTCGACGCGATTGACCGAATCCTGAATCAGCGATTTGATCTCTTTTGCCGCCTGGGCGCTGCGCTGCGCCAGGTTGCGCACCTCGCCCGCCACCACCGCAAAGCCTCGGCCCTGCTCACCGGCGCGCGCCGCTTCCACCGCGGCGTTCAGCGCGAGGATGTTGGTCTGGAAGGCGATGCCATCGATCACGCTGATGATGTCAGCAATCTTTTTCGAGCTGCCAGCGATTTCGTTCATGGTTTTCACCACGCCCGCCACCACGCTGCCACCCTTCTCAGCGGTTTCTGAGGCGCTGAGCGCCAGCTGCGACGCCTGGCGGGCGTTCTCGGCGTTCTGCTTCACCGTGGCGGTGAGCTGCTCCATGCTGGCCGCGGTTTCCTCCAGCGAGGCCGCCTGCTGCTCGGTGCGGGCTGAGAGATCGTTGTTACCGGCGGCAATTTCGCTGGCACCGGTGTAGATCGCATCGGAGCCATCACGCACCCGGCTCACGGTAGAGATCAGTTCCTGCTGCATATGCTGCAGCGAGGCCAGCAGTTCACCGATTTCGTTACGGCTTTCAACCTCAATCTTCTGCGTCAAATCACCGGCGGCAATATGGCGAATGTGGGCAATGCTGCTTTTCAGCGGCGCGACCAGTAGCTTCTGCATGCCGCTCCACACCAGCAACATCACGCTCAGCGAGACGATCAGCACCAGGGTCAGCATCCAGATGGTACGCTGCCAGGCGCTTTCATTGGTCGCCACGCCATCTGCCATCAGCTGATTGATCACCTTCTGCCAGTTGGCATAAGAGGCACCCATGCGATCCTGAAATCCCTGGGTAGGCTGATCGATAAACGCCTGAAACTGGTTGGTGGTAAAAAACACCGTCAGCTCATCAAGCGCCTGACGATAGGCTTTGTAATCGTTCAGCAGCGCCTGCACATCCGGTGCCGCTCGGCCCTCATCACTTAACGTGGCGTTGAACACCGCCATCGAACGATCGGCGGTTTCCAGTTCGCTTTTCGCCAGCGTCACCAGTTTGGCTACCGCGGCGACGGATTCGGGTGAGGTTGCATCCTGCAAATGTTGAATACCGGCGCGGTTCAGCGTGTTACGCGCCTGCACCAGCGAGACCCATGAGGTGCCCATTGCGCGTTGCAGGTTGCTCATCTGTTGGCTAAAAGCAAAATTATCCTTATCCGCTTTTACGGTGTGAAAAAACATGCCGCCCATGGCAAGTTGAATAACAGCGAATAACACCAGCACGCCCAGCAGGCCGGTGACGATACGAATACGCTTTAGCATAGAAACCTCTTTTATTGTTGGTTCCTGAGTTATCGACCAATTCTGTTTGGGCTTTATCGCTGGCACAGCGATGTCAGCTGTTTATCTGTACAGCCCGCATTTTTGACATAAAAAAGGCGGAGTTTCCTCCGCCTACAGATGATTGTTCTGATAATCAGAAGGTTTCCCAGTTATCCGTCGGCGGCGTGCCCGCTGCGGCACGCAGCACCGGCTGTGGCACCACCCGGCTCAGCGGCTGGCTGGTACGTCCGCTGCCGCTGTTGCTGATGCGGAACACCGATACCGCCTGACTCAGGCGGCTCGCCTGCGCCTCCAGCGATGAGGCCGCCGCGGCAGACTCCTGCACCAGCGAGGCGTTCTGCTGCGTCACCCGGTCCATCTCAGTCACCGCCTGACCCACCTGGTCGATACCGCGACTCTGCTCGTCCGACGCCGAGGCGATTTCACCCATGATGTCGGTGACACGGGTCACCGCGCTAACGATGTCATTCATGGTGTCACCGGCGACACTGACCTGCGCCGATCCGCTGTCCACCCGGCTGACCGAATCCTCAATCAGCGATTTGATCTCTTTTGCCGCCTGGGCGCTGCGCTGCGCCAGGCTACGTACTTCGCCCGCCACCACCGCAAAGCCACGGCCCTGCTCACCGGCGCGCGCTGCTTCCACCGCGGCGTTCAGCGCCAGAATATTGGTCTGGAAAGCGATGCCGTCAATCACGCTGATGATGTCGGCGATCTTTTTCGAGCTGCCGGCGATATCGTTCATGGTTTTCACCACGCCCGCCACCACGTTGCCGCCTTTCTCGGCGGTGGCTGAGGCGCTGAGCGCCAGCTGTGATGCCTGACGGGCGTTCTCGGCGTTCTGCTTCACCGTGGCGGTGAGCTGCTCCATGCTGGCCGCGGTCTCTTCCAGCGAGGCCGCCTGCTGCTCAGTGCGCGCTGAGAGATCGTTGTTACCGGCGGAGATTTCGCTGGCACCGGTAAAGATGGCATCTGAACCGGTGCGCACATCGCTGACCGTGCGGACCAGCTCCTGCTGCATATGCTGCAGGCTCGACGCCAGCTGGCTCATTTCGTTGCGCCCTTCTACCGCAATCGGCTGGGTCAGATCGCCCGCCGCAATGGCGCGGATGTTGCCGATAATTGCGTTCAGCGGCAGAATCAGCACGCTGCGCAGGCCAAACCAGCTGGCCAGAATCACCGCAAAGACGATCGCCAACACCAGGCCAATCACCCACATCATCTGCACAAAGGCCGCATGATTCTTCGCTTCGCCTTTCGCCGCCATTGATGCCTGCGCTTCACGCCATTCGGTATAGGCTTTCTGCATCTCGCCCTGCTTCTGCTCAATGTTGAGTTTCAGCATGCCCTGCAGATCGTTGGCCTGCATCAGTTGCAGCATCATCTTCAGCGCTGCGTTATAGCTGCCGTAACGGCTTTCCAGCTCGTCGGTAATGCGGGTATCGAAATTCGGCAGCTCCGGCAGGTTGTAATAGATCTTGTAGTGCGCCTCGGCATCCGCCAGCAGCTGCTGCGTTTTGGCAATCACGCTGTCAAGATTACCGCCGTTCATGTTTGCCACCGCGCTGCTCTGCATACGCAGCATGCCGCGGTTAAGCTGAATGCGCGTCTGGTTCAGCGCAATCCACGCGTCGGTCATTGAGGTGACGTTTCCGGTCGCCAGCTGTGAAACGGCAAAGCTCGCTTTGTCATTTTCCAACGCCCGAAAACTGAGCCAGCTGGAGGAGAGCTGAATAATACCGAACAGGCAGAGCACCGCGACCAGGCTGGTCACGACTTTGATTCTTTTAAACATGGTTATCCCTGAAACTGGAAAAATACTGACGAGGGCGTTATCGGCGCGAGCGCCATAGCGATTAGGTATTTTGTGCGCTGCCTGAATCCGTATTACCGGCGCGTGGGTCAGTCCGACCCGGTGTGTTTGCTGCGGCGCCCATTGTGCAGGCGCGCATCAGGGCGGCGTCAGACGCCGCCCGGTATGTTTTAGAAGGTTTCCCAGTTGCTGTTGCCAGCTGGCGCGCTGGCCGCAGCACGCAGTACCGGCTGCGGTGTCACACGGCTGGCCGGCTGGCTGGCGCGCACGCTGCCGCTGATGCGGAACACCGACACCGCCTGGCTGAGACGACTCGCCTGCTCTTCCAGCGACGCCGCCGCCGTAGCGGACTCTTCCACCAGCGAGGCGTTCTGCTGCGTCACGCGATCCATCTCGGTTACCGCCTGGCCAATCTGGTCAATACCGCGGCTCTGCTCGTCTGACGCCGAGGCGATTTCGCCCATGATATCGGTAACGCGGGTCACCGCATTGACGATGTCATTCATGGTTGCACCCGCGACGCTGACTTGGTTGGAACCGCTGTCGACGCGGCTGACCGAATCCTGAATCAGCGATTTGATCTCTTTTGCCGCCTGGGCGCTGCGCTGCGCCAGGTTTCGGACTTCGCCTGCCACCACCGCAAAGCCACGGCCCTGCTCACCGGCACGCGCCGCTTCCACCGCCGCGTTGAGCGCGAGAATGTTGGTCTGGAAAGCGATGCCGTCGATCACGCTGATGATGTCAGCAATCTTTTTCGAGCTGCCGGCAATTTCGTTCATGGTTTTCACCACGCCCGCCACCACACTGCCGCCCTTCTCGGCGGTTTCCGAGGCGCTGAGCGCCAGCTGCGACGCCTGACGGGCGTTCTCGGCGTTCTGCTTCACCGTGGCGGTGAGCTGCTCCATGCTGGCCGCGGTTTCCTCCAGCGAGGCCGCCTGCTGCTCGGTGCGGGCTGAGAGATCGTTGTTACCGGCGGAGATTTCGCTGGCGCCGGTAAAGATGGCATCTGAACCGGTACGCACATCGCTGACCGTGCGGACCAGTTCCTGCTGCATGTGCTGCAGGCTGGATGCCAGCTGGCTCATTTCGTTGCGCCCTTCCACCACGATCGGCTGAGTCAGGTCGCCCGCAGCGATGGCGCGGATGTTGCCGATGATGGCGTTCAGCGGCTGGATCAGCACGCTGCGCAGGCCAAACCAGCTGGCCAGAATCACCGCCAGCACCACCGCCAGCACCAAACCAATCACCCACATCATCTGGGTAAAGGCCGCATGGTTTTTCGCTTCGCCTTCGGCTGAAATCGCCGCCTGCGCTTCACGCCATTCGGTATAGGCCGCCTGCATATCGCTCTGCTTCTGCTCGATGTTGAGCTTGAACATGCCCTGCAGATCGTTGGCCTGCATCTGTTTCAACATCGCTTTCAGCGCGTCATCGTAGGTAGCATAG
This sequence comes from Duffyella sp. Ts4, assembly GCF_051851875.1. Taxonomy (NCBI): domain Bacteria; kingdom Pseudomonadati; phylum Pseudomonadota; class Gammaproteobacteria; order Enterobacterales; family Erwiniaceae; genus Duffyella; species Duffyella sp. Ts4. The sequence goes on from NZ_JBLYPN010000001.1 coordinate 481,914, forward strand.
CTGGCTTCCAGCTTGTCACGTACGCGGACATCAAAACCTGGCGTGGCGGGCAGATTGTAGTAAACATTGTAGTGCTTTTGCGCTTCGTCCAGCAGTTGCTGAGTCTGCGCGATGATGCCGTCCAGCTGGCCGCCGTTAATCTTCGACGCCATATCGCTCTGCATGCGCAGCATGCCGCGGTTGAGCTGGATGCGCGTCTGGTTCAGCGCAATCCACGCGTCGGTCATTGAGGTCACGTTATCGGTGGCTATCTGCGAGACGGCGAAGCTATTTTTATCGTTTTGCAGCGCCTGAACGCTCAGCCAGCCAGAGAACAGCTGAATAATGCCAAACAGGCACAGTACCGCGACCAGGCTGGTCACGACTTTAATTCGCTTAAACATGTTTACCCTTGGTGATTAATTGAAAACGGGAAATAGTAAAAAGAAAACAACAGGTAGGTTATCGGCGAACGGCGGCGCGAGTTTAGCGAACAGTGGTCAGAAATGGCGAAAAAACGGGCAATTAACGCAATAAAACAGCACAACATCAGGATTTAGCTGAATCGTGACAGGCGTGAGCGAGGCAGCATGGGATTCAGTGACCGCGCAGCCTGTGCTGGCGAAAAAAACAGCCCGGGCGATCGGTCTCGCCGCGGGCTGTCAGGCAGGATTACGCGCTACGCAGCGTATCGACCAGTTCCATCTCATCGCTGTTAAGCAGCTTCTCGATATCCACCAGAATCAGCATACGTTCGCCGAGCGCGCCAAGGCCGGTCATGTATTCGGTAGACATCGTCACCGCAAATTCTGGCGCCGGACGGATCTGATCCTGGGTCAGCGACAGCACGTCAGAGACGCCATCCACTACGATACCCACCACGCGCTGTACCAGATTCAGCACAATTACCACGGTGTTGTCATTGTATTCGACATCGGGCTGCTCAAACTTCAGACGCAGATCGATGATCGGCACAATCACGCCGCGCAGGTTGGTCACGCCTTTGATAAACGACGGGGTGTTAGCGATACGCGTTACCTGATCGTAACCGCGAATCTCCTGCACCTTCAGGATGTCGATGCCATACTCTTCATCACCTAAGGTGAATACCAGAAACTCCTGGCCTACGGTTTCGCCAGCCAGTTTCGTAACGGTTGCCATTCCACTCATTTTTTTACCCTTTTTGGTTTCGGTTACGCTGCGGCGCCGGCCACACGCTTCTCACGGTTCAAAGTTTGCAGTGCGGAGACATCAACAATCAGCGCAACACTGCCATCGCCAAGGATGGTGCCAGCGGAAATGCCCGGCACTTTGCGGTAGTTACTTTCAAGGTTTTTCACCACCACCTGATGCTGACCAATTAACTGGTCTACTAACAACGCATAGCGCTTACCGACGCTCTGCAGGATCACCACGATGCCCTGTGTCGCTTCCGTTTTCGCCTCTTTGACGTCGAAGACGTTCCACAGCTCAACCAGCGGCAGATATTCGCCACGCACTTCCAGCACGCGCTCGCCACCGGCCAGCGGCTTTAGGTCATCCGCCAGCGGCTGCAACGACTCCATAACGGCGTTCAGCGGCAGAATAAACACTTCATTCGCCACGCGCACCGACATGCCATCGAGAATAGCGAGCGTCAGCGGCAGCAGAATACGAATAGTGGTGCCTTTGCCCTGCTTCGAGGAGATTTCGACGTGACCGCCCATCTCCTGAATATTACGTTTCACCACGTCCATACCGACACCGCGTCCCGAGACGTCGGTGACCTGCTCAGCGGTGGAGAAGCCTGGGGCGAAGATCAGCATGCCGACTTCTTCGTCGCTCATGCTCTCGCTAACCGGCAGGCCGGAAGAGAGCGCTTTGGCCAAAATACGTTCGCGGTTCAGACCGGCACCGTCGTCAACCACTTCGATACAAATATTGCCGCCCTGATGTTCCGCAGACAGCGTCAGGTTACCCACCGCATCTTTGCCGTTTTCCAGGCGTTTTTCCGGCGATTCAATCCCGTGGTCGAGACTGTTACGTACCAGGTGCGTTAACGGATCGATAATGCGTTCAATCAGGCTCTTATCGAGTTCAGTCGAGCTGCCCAACAGGGTCAGTTCCACTTCTTTACCCAGCTTGCTGGCCAGGTCGCGTACCAGACGCGGGAAGCGGCTGAAAACATATTCCATCGGCATCATACGAATCGACATCACCGATTCCTGCAGATCGCGGGCGTTACGCTCAAGCTGGCCCATGCTGTTCAGCAGGTCGCCGTGCGCCACCGGATCCAGTTCGCCGGAACGCTGTGCCAGCATCGACTGGGTAATCACCAGCTCGCCAACCAGGTTGATCAGCTGATCGACCTTCTCTACCGCCACGCGAATACTGCTTGATTCGCTGGTTTTTGCCGGTGCAGCAACGCGTTTCGCTTCGCGTTTCGCCGGGGGTGCAATCTCAGTGACGCTGGCCAGCGCAGGCGCAGCGGCTGGCGCGGCTGCAGCCGGTGCAGCTTCAGCGGCAGGCGCGGCTGCATCCGGGAAGTGAATTTGCGTCTCTTCAATGACGAAGCAGAGCACTGCCACGATGTCATCTTTGCCGACGGAATCGATGTTAGCTTCGAGGGTGTTCTCCCCTTCCACTACGTCGCTCAGCGTGCCGAGGTTACCCAGTTCTTCACGCATCAGCTTCACTTCACCGGCTTTCAGGTCGGTGAGTTTCACACGCAGGCCATTGCTGGCAACCGCGGCGGCAGCGACAGGCGCGGCAGCAGCAGGTGCTACCGCTTCGCCTTTGGCTTCCAGCGCCAGCTGACGTAAAGCTTCGCAGATATATTTGAAGCTTTCCTCGTTCGGTTCCTGCCCGGTTTTATAGGCATCGAGCTGTTCCTGCATAATATCTTTGGTTTCCAAAAACAGGTTGATGATGTCGGTGCTGAGCTGCATTTCGCCGCGACGAGCACCATCCAGAATGTTTTCCAGAATGTGGGTAGTTTCCTGTAGTACACGGAAACCAAAGGTTCCCGCACCGCCTTTAATGGAGTGGGCGGCACGGAAAATGGCATTGAGCTGCTCGGAGTCTGGCTCCTGCGGGTCGAGACCCAGCAGGTGCTGCTCCATATCGGCCAGCAGCTCGTCTGCCTCGTCAAAAAACGTCTGGTAAAAATCGCTGATGTCCATACTCACGGGATCACCTCTGCTGTGAGGAGCGGTCTTGTTATTGCGTCGCGTTGGCAGGTGCCGCTACGGGAGCAGGCACTGCTGGCGCAGTAATTTGTTCAATGCTGGCGACGTCATTGACCGCCGTGGCATCACTTTCGGTATTCTCTTTTTCAATCGCGGCCTCAGTGTCATGGTTCAACACCAGCAGGCTCATACGCCGGTTCACGGCATCATCCCCGCCGCGATTTTTCAGCTTCATGGTGTCGGACATGCCCACCACGCGCAGCATCTTGTCAAAGGCCAGGCCACCGATAACCAGTTCCCGCCGTGAGGCGTTGGCACGATCGGTAGAAAGCTCCCAGTTGCTGTAACCGCGCTGTCCGCTGGCATACTGAATGTCATCTGTATGGCCAGCGATACTGATTTTGTTCGGTATATCATTCAAAATCGGTGCAATGGCCCGCAGGATATCGCGCATATAAGGTTCCACATCCGCGCTGCCGGTTTTAAACATGGGTCGATTCTGGCTATCAATAATCTGAATACGCAGCCCCTGCTCCACCATGTTGATGATCAGGTGCGGACGCAGCGCCTTCAGTCGCGGATCCGCTTCGATCAGCTGATCGAGCTTCTCCCGTAACCGGTTAAGGCGAATATCGTCCAGGTTGCGCTTTTGCGCCTCCATATCAATCTTCGGCTGCTTGTTCACTTCACCCTGCTTTTGCGTGGGATCGTCACCGCCGCCTGGAATGGGGCTGGAGCTGTCACTGCTGCGCTGGCCACCGGTTACCGCCACTTTCAGCGGCGTCTTAAAGTAATCGGCAATTTGCACCAATTGCTGAGGGTTAGAGATCGAAATTAGCCACATCACCAAAAAGAAAGCCATCATGGCGGTCATAAAGTCGGCGTAAGCGATTTTCCATGAGCCGTGACTGCCCTCATGTTTTTTATGTTTGCGCCGTTTGACCAGCACGATCGGGTGATTATCGTGTTTCATCAGCGGTTATTCCGTTTTAGCCGGTGACTTGGCATTACGTACGTGTTCTTCCAGTTCAGTGAACGACGGACGGTCGGTGGAATAGAGCGTTTTACGGCCAAATTCCACGGCGATCTGCGGTGCATAGCCGTTCAGACTCGACAGCAGCGTCACCTTGATGCACTGCATCATCTTGGTGGTTTCCGCACATTTCTGCCGCAGCACGTTCGCCAGCGGCGAAATAAAGCCGTATGCCAGCAGGATACCGAGGAAGGTTCCTACCATGGCGTGGGCAATCAACGCACCCAGCTCGGCGGCCGGACGGTCCGCCGATGCCAGCGCGTGTACCACGCCCATTACCGCCGCCACGATACCAAACGCCGGCAGGCCGTCACCGATCTGCCCAATGCTCTGTGCTGGCACATCACACTCGTGTTCGTAGGTTTCGATCTCTTCATCCATCAGCGCCTCAATCTCAAAGGCGTTCATGTTGCCGCTCACCATCAGACGCAAATAGTCGTTAATAAAATCCACCAGCCGGTTATCGGCCAGAATGCGTGGGTAATTAGCGAAAATTTCACTCTCTTTTGGATTTTCGATATCGCGTTCCAGCGACAGCATGCCTTGCTGACGCGATTTAGCCATGATGCGATACAGCAGCGCCATCAGGTCCATATACACAGACTTGTTATATTTTGAACCGCGGAACAGCAGCGGTAACGCTTTGCCCGTGGCTTTGATCGCTTTACCGTTGTTGCCAACCAGAAAAGCACCTAATCCGGCACCGCCGATGATGATCAGTTCCGAAGGTTGATAGAGCGCGCCAAGATGGCCACCGACCATCATGTATCCGCCCAGTACTGAGCCCAGTACCACGATGTAGCCCAAGATAACCAGCACAATAAATCCTTACGTCTGTAACGTGTTGGTGGAAGTTAAGCCAGAGAGCCGAAGGTGTCGTTTCTGAACGCGGAGCAAAAAAAAGCAGCGGTCAAAAACCGCTGCTGGATGCATCTCACGTAGCGAACAAACTTAAACGGCGTGTTTAACCTGTTCATCCAGCAGTTGTGAAATGTTATCGGCAGATTCTACCGAAAGTTTACGTCTTTTTACCGCACGAGATGGCGGCTGGCACAGGCTGCAGCAGAAGCTGCCGACTGGCTGATGCGCATGATTAATAAAGCTTCCACGGCATGATTTACAGTCAGATAACTCCAGCATGCCGCTTTCAACAAATCGCACCAGGGTCCATGCACGCGTCAGCGCCAGCAGTGGGCCTTCGTCTGATTGCGGACACTGTTCAAGGTAAAGACGGTACGCTTTAATCACCGCGTCCACGCCGGTGCACAGGCCGGTTTTCAACAGGAACTGCCAGGCGTTACTGAAGATCGTCGCGTGAATATTCTGTTCCCAGGTCATAAACCAGTCGGTAGAGAAAGGCAGCATGCCTTTTGGCGGTGGGCTGCCACGCAGTTCTTTATACAGCTTGATCAAACGACCACGGCTGAGCTGCGTTTCGCTCTCTAACATCTGCAGGCGTGCGCCCAAGGTAATAAGTTCCATCGCCAGCTGAATATCACGGGCTTCCTGAACGATACTTTTGTCGCTCATAATGCCGCCTTTTTCTTTGGTAATTCGGTTACTTTTCCTGAGGCTTCACGCAGTAAACGGCTGGAGAGCAGGATGCCGGTATGGATCTGCTGTAAGTCATCCACGCGCGATTCTTGCGTCAGGCGGTTGATCAGGTTGTGATCGTTAAAGCGGAACTGGCACACCAGCTGATTGGTTTCAGCTAATTTCACCATATCTGGCAGGGTCAGCTTTGCCAGCGTGTCAGCCATGGCTTCATCAATACCCAGGCGAAACATTGCGGACGCTTTTTCCTGATTAATTAAACGTTGCGCTAACAGTAAATAAGACAAGTTGATGTCGTAAATATGCTTGAGTAATTCAGATGTACCCATTTTGCTTTCCATCCTGACTGACACGACTTTTAACGTTCGCGGCACTATCCCGCGCTTGAGTTTGTTGGTTGGTAAATCTAAAGATGGCAAAACGTTATTAGGTATAGAACCAAACATGCACTGTTATCTGTTCGCATCCCAACGGGGTGCTGATGCAGTAATTAGTCATAACTCCAGGCCAATCTTTCTTTGAATCTTCGTCCTCTTCCGTGACGTTCTCTTACATCTTTTTAAGACTATTCCTAAAAACAACGCAACTCTAGCTGCTCTAATTTCTACATACAACGAATATTTTGCGAAATTTTAGATAAAGTGTGATCTGCGTCACACTTTTAAGGCAAATTCTTTACCTGAACCATCAGCATAGCTTTTGAATAGGTCAATTTTTGACCGTTTTTAGCTTTTTCTTTACAAAACTGGACACAACTACGCATTTCTAAATAGAAATGATTAGCTTTTAGACTCTCAGGATCGATACGTTGTCAAATCGCGGCTAGCACCCTATTAAACGCTGGTTTTTTAATTTTATGCAGCGTTATTCACTATTATGACTGGGAATTTACCCTCTATAAATTAGTGACTTAGGGTTACAGTTCCCTTTATGAATAGCTCAACGAAGCAATAAAAGCGTCTTTTAGCCATCGACAGAGATAAGCGGGTGTTAACAGAGTGAGGGTTATGTCAGCGGGGAAGAACCAGATGTAACAAGGGGTTACATTAACAGCATAAATGTATTTCAGAAAAGCGCAGTCTGAGTGCAGTAAACATCGGCCGCAAAATGGCAAACTTTAACGCTTTCTTTAAATTTGCTACCTGGCACTGCTCTTTTTTTATCGACCTTCAGGCCTGGCGGAAAAAAGCATTACCGCCGTTGATGCACGGCGAAAAATTCAAGACCAATCAAAGGTAAAGTCCTGATAACCTGACTGCCAGCCCGCGAAATCAGTACGCATAATTACCAACTAAGATAATTCTTAGAGGCTGTCAGCATAAAATGCTCTTTGCCTACCCGGACGACAGACATAAAAAAAGGACGCCGAAGCGTCCTTTTTATTTCAGGGTAAATCAGGCCAGCTTAGGCAAGCTGGCAACGTTGTTCTCATCCTGCGTGTCATCGCTGTGCGCAATCGCGCGCAGATCTTTCAGGAAGCTTTCACGCCACGCGCTGATGTCGTTTTTGCGCAGCACCGCCATCATGTCGTTGTAACGCGAAATGCGTTCGGTGCGCGGCATGGTCAGCGCGGTGTTCAGCGCGGCGGCCACTTCATCGCGATCGTAAGGGTTAACGATCAGCGCCGAGGTCAGCTCGTTCGCCGCACCGGCAAAGCGCGACAGCACCAGCACGCCCGGATCGTCCGGGTCCTGCGCCGCCACGTACTCTTTCGCCACCAGGTTCATGCCGTCACGTAGCGGCGTCACCAGGCCCACATCGGTCAGGCGGAAGATTTTCATCAGCAGACGACGATCAAAGTGCTGGTTGAGATAATAGAGCGGCGTCCAGCCCAGCGTGCCATATTTGCCGTTAATGCGCCCCGCTTCCGTCTCCAGCTGATGACGAATATCCTGATAAGCCTGCACATCGCCACGCGACGTAGGAGCAATCTGCGAATAGCGGATTTTGCCACGGTGTTCCGGGAAGTTTTCCAGCAGCGCTTCATACGCCAGGAAACGTTCCGGCAAGCCTTTGGAATAATCGAGACGCTCACAGGCAATAATGTTTTTCGCATCGCCCAGCTCGCGCTTCATCGCGGCCATTTTTGGCGGCAGCGGGCCTTCAGCCATCTCTTTGATGCTGTCCGGCTCAATGCCGATCGGATAAACCTCGGTTGCAAAGGTGTGGCCAAACGCGTGATGCAGCTTATCGCCTTTGTTTTCCAGCTCTGTCAGCTGGGTCAGGCAATCGATAAACGCCACGCGATCGTTTTCGGTCTGGAAACCCAGCAGATCGTAGTCACACAGCATTTCCAGCAGCTCTTCGTGCGGCGGCAGCGCGTTGAAAATCTCTGGCGTCGGGAAAGGAATGTGCAGGAAGAAGCCGATGCGGTTAGTAATGCCCAGCTTGCGCAGCGCGGCAGCAAACGGCAGCAGATGATAATCGTGGATCCACAGAATATCGTCCGGCTGAATCAGCGGCTGCAGGCGGCGAGCCAGCTTTTCATTGACGTCACAGTAACCTTCCCAGGCTTCGCGCTGGAACTGCACCAGATCGAGACGGTAATGGAAGGCGGGCCAGACCACCGTGTTGGAGAACTGACAGTAGTAAAGATCGTATTCGTTCTGATCAAGGGGGAAAGAGGCGTAGGTGATACCATCGTGCTCGACGATGCCCAGCTCTTCATCTTCCTCTTCCGTGACGGCGCTGATTTCGCCATCCCAGCCAAACCACAATCCACCGGTAGTTTTTAACGCATCAAGTATGCCGACTGCGAGGCCACCGGCGCTCGCCTTTGAACCATCCGGGATAGCGATGCGGTTAGATACGACCACTAAACGACTCATAACCTTAACTCCTTACCGACGTTGTCTTGTCTTGCTCTAATTGTAATGTGATCTGCTCCAGCCAGGCGTAAACCTCGCTAACGCCTTTGAGGCGGTAACTGGCCTGGCTGTCGCCTTCGCCGACCTTCACTGAAATTCCGTTCATCGCGTTGACGGCGAGGAATCCTTTCTCATCAGTTAAGTCGTCACCAATAAATACCGGGATGCGTCCGATAAAAGGTGCTTCCTGCATAAATGCGCCGATCGCCGCGCCCTTGTCGATGCCCAGCGGTTTAATTTCCACCACGCATTTGCCTGGCTGTAACGCCAGTGCCGGATACTGCTCCACCACCGACTGAGCCAGCGCGAGGATCGGCTGCTCATATTGCATCGCCTGGCGATAATGCAGCGCAAAAGCCATGCCTTTGCTCTCCAGCTGCGTGCCTGGCCAGCCGTCGATTTTCTCAGTCAGCATGGCGCGCAGGGTTTGCTCAACCTCAGCTGGCAGCGTGGTGCGATGCATCTCACCGCGAGCATCGCGGCGCTCAGCACCGTGCACACCCGCCATCGGCGGCTGTAACGGCGCTGCCAGCTGCTCCAGCTCATGCACCGGACGGCCAGAAACCAGCGCCATAGCACCCTGCGATAAGATGGCGATCTGCTGTAAAGAGGCAATAACGGAATCGGGAATGAAAACATCTTCGGGGCGAGGCTGAATAGCGGCTAACGTACCATCAACATCAAAAAAGAAGGCGTAACGTCCGCCGTTTAATGCGGGTAATGGTGCGTGTTCAATCAGTGCGCTGGTCACTCCTTTCCTCCTGGTCGCGTGTGATGACAGGCATCATTCACGTCATTAAATTACTTGCTGCCAGCAGAAAGGGTAAAACCGTTGAAGTCAGGCGTTTCTGACATAGAGTCGGTGAGGTAAAACGCGATGGTGTTAAGACGTTCTGTTTTCTCCTGAAAACCGGTTCAACACGTGTACTCGCAACTGCCTTTCTGCGGACATGAACAGCATTCAGTATAGCCACTCTTCGGGGGGTTGCCAGACGAAGCGGCAGCGCCACGCCCGTGCTGACGCGGCCAGGCAGCTTTTTTCTCAAAAAATTGTTCTGCATCCCTGAACACTGGAAATCCTTACAGCACGGCCTCTTCCGCCCGGTTTTTCTGTTTCTTCTTGTTAATAAACAAGCAGAAACCGCGCAAAATAGCGGCAACGCGTCAGCCGCCAGCAGCATGATATTCAGAAATATCCGAGCAGACACAGCACATCATCAGGGGGATTTGCTTAATAACCAGACGATAACCGCCGGTCAATGCCGACACGCTGCTGATTATGCTCGCCAGCTTAGGGAACGATGGCTACTCAATTAAACTCAGGGAAGAGGCGCTGAAAGAATGGAATGGGCTCGACAGCATCATTCGTGAGCAGTTTAAAAAGAAGCTCAAAAAACTGCTTGAAAATCCGCACATCCCTGCAGCACGGTTATCCGGTATGCCAGACTGCTATAAAATCAAGCTCAGGGCATCCGGCTTCATGTTGGTTTATCAGGTGATGGATGATGTGCTGATTGTCGCGGTGGTCGCGGTAGGTAAACGAGAGCGTAGCCAGGCCTATAAACTGGCGAGCGAAAGATTACGTTGATGGCCTGAAAGCGCATTGTTTACCCGACTTATTTAACCACGAGAAGTTCATCAAGACAGGTTGTATAGCGCGGGCTCAACATCTCCCGTTTCATCAGCCACGGGTTATCGGTGCCCTGACCGGCAAACCATACTTTACCCATGCCAGAGCGATTGATCTTATCCAGCGCGAACATCAACGCCTCTGCCCCCGGCTTAGGCTGGTTTTCACTGAACATATCCAGCTGAGCAATGCCCGTCTGATAGAAGTCACCCAACATGATGCCCGCCTTGGCATAGCGATATCCCTGACGCCAGATAGCCGCAAGGCCGCGATGAGCCAACCGGATAATGTCGCGGGTGTCGCTGGTGGGATATTCACAGATCATCGATACCGAATTGGCATATTGCGGCTCATCGCCGTGACGCGCCGTGGCGATAAACACGCCAACGTGGCAACAGTTTGACCTCTGCTCACGCAGTTTCTCAGCCGCGCGTGTCGCATAGGTGACCACCGCATGCTGCATATCCTGCAGTTCAAGGATGCGTTTTCCAAAGCTTCTTGAGCAGATTATCTGTTGTTTGGGCGGCGGGGCCTCTTCAAGCGCGATGCACGATTCGCCATTGAGCTCCCGAACGGTTCGTTCGAGCACCACGTTAAAGTTTTTTCGAATCATCGCGGTGTTGCAGTTAGCCAGGTCGATAACTTTATTGACGCCGATTGCCTGCAAACGCTTTTGTAGACGTCCGCCGATGCCCCACACTTCGCCAATATCGATCAGTGCCATCAGCTTTCGCTGACGCTGCGGGCAGGATAGATCAATAACACCCTGGGCTTTGGTCCACTTTTTGGCGGCGTAGTTAGCCAGCTTAGCCAGCGTTTTGGTGGGCGCGATGCCGACGCCCACCGTCAGTCCGGTATGGCGCAACACGGTGCTGCGCAGATGATGCCCAAACGTCTCCAGCACCAGGCAGTTGCTGATGCCGGTGAGATCCATAAAGGCCTCATCGATGGAATAGACCTCCAGCGCGGGGCCTTCGGCGCTTAACACGGTCATCATGCGATGGCTCATATCGGCATACAGCGTATAGTTTGAACTGAACACCACCACCCCCTGCCGCTGCAGTTGCTGCTTAATTTTAAAATAGGGTTCACCCATTTTTAAGCCCAGCGCTTTGGCTTCCGCGGAGCGCGAAATAATACAGCCATCGTTATTCGAGACCACAACAATGGGCCTTCCCGTTAAGTCAGGCCTGAATACCGTTTCGCAGGTGGTATAGAAATTATTCGCATCGATTAACGCAAACATTTATTCCACGCCCGCGATATGTTGGCCGTTGCAATAATGACCACCAGGATGAAAGCGGTGGCGTAACACTGGCGCAGACAGGCAGCGCGGCGTGAAACAGGGGGTGATGGCCATCGACCATGTCAGATGATAAGCAGGCTGCATGATTGCACCCTCAACAAATACTGTATTTACATACAGTATAGAGTGAGTTCCGCTAAATCAAGCCGCTTTCTGTAAAGGTTATCTTGCTGACGTGCCCAGCACCGCTTTTTATTAATGCGATTAAGGGGCAGACGTTATTATTTTCTGCGCGATGGCAGTCGGGAAATAGTGATGTTTATGATTGAATGACGCTGCGGATAAATAAGCACGATTAATGCCAGCGTTATTATTTCGTGCAGATCAGCAGAATGTGGCACGGGAATAGTGGCATGACATGGCGCGCGACGCAGAAGATTGAAACCGCCCGGCGTCGCGCTCACCGCGCACTGATTAGCGCTTCAACAGACGCGGCAGCTGGTTTTCCAGCTCCAGCACACAGCTGTCCATCATCTTGCGGGTTTCTTCACTGACCTTCTGGTATTGATTAGCCCGCCAGTCACTTAACGCGGCGGTTTTTACCGCAGGCGCGCATTCAGAAATGATGTAGGCGCTGAATATATTGCCGCCTTCTGGACGCTTATAGAACAGCACGCGATAGGTTAAATCGTAGTTACTGTTGTCGGCGGACATATCGCTGTAGACCAGTGACCACTGCGCGGCACCGATATACAACGGCTGCGTGTAAGCGTAGCTGCTGCCCTGTTTGTCGAGCCACTGGCGAATCACCGTGCCCGCTTTCGGCGTCAGATAACTGGCGGTCGGTTCCGGCATTGCGTCAATGTCGTTGCCTTTGTAGTTGCTCTTATCAAAAGCGTTGCTGCTGATACCGCCGCCCAGCACCGCGGTCATCACCGACAGCCCCATGCCGACGCCGGACACCGCAGGCGTCACTTCGCGCAGTTTCGGATCGGCGTAGCGGTTATTGTTCATATCCGGTGGCGTAAAGAAGGTAGCAACCTCAAGGCTGCTGCCATTAGTCGATTTAACGACAGTGGGCTGCTGATGCGCGCATCCGCTTAACAGAGCCACGACGATGGCACCGGGAATCAACTTCTTGAATTTCACCTGTTATCCTTTTCTGGCTACAGCGGCAGCAGGCCGATCCACGGACCACAACATCGCTGATGAAGAGTGTGTGCAAGTAATAACGGACGCGGTGACGGAAACTTTATTTTTTGTTTGGCCTGGCGCGCGAGTAAAAAGCCCGCAGGATGCGGGCCGGAGAAATTTTGTTGAACGGGCATCGCATCGCCGTAAGTCGCAGCGATAGCCGAGCGCGCGGTCAGTGCCTGCCGATCGCTTTGACCACCCAGGTCACTCGCCCAAACACCTGCAGCGGCTGTTCATCAGCGATAGCGATCGGCAGATACTTTTTATTGTGGGCCACCAGCTGCGTCACCGGCGTGGTGCACAGCTCCCTGATGGTGAAGGCACCGGCCACCGGCGCAATCACAATATCGCCGTGCGCAACCGGAACGGCGCGATCGACCACCACCATATCGCCATCGCTGAATCCGCGATCCTGCATGGCATCACCACGCAGCCGCATAAAATAGGTGGCGGTAGGATGGCCGATCATCAGCGCGTTGAGATCGATATCCGTGGCCAGACAGCCCGGCATCGCGTCCGCGCCTTTCCACGGTAGATGCGCAGCCTCGGCCTGCCCTTTCGGCAGATGAACAGATGACATAATAACCCTCCTCAATTACTGTATAAAAATACAGTATTACCCAGCGGCGGCGATTTACAAGCGTGCCGTGCGTAAAGTCAGGCATTGAGCGCGCAAGCGGCGCTTTTTAGCACAGTCCGTTGAAAAAAAGCGCGGTGCGCTTCTTAAGGTTGTCTTAATCTGTTTGCGCGACACTCGTGGCAATCAACGAGGAGAGCCCATGAAACGATTTATTTCCGCCCCGGTTAGCGAATATGTCAGCGTGATGTTTTGCATCGCCGTGATCCTCTGCTTCCTGCGCATCTGGTTTACCAGCTAACGCGCTACGCCGTATCGCCAAAAACAATGCGTGCCTGACAGCCCACCTGCTGCGGTCGATTTTCCAGAAAGAACTGCGCCTGATGCAGCTGGACGATCCGCGTCACGATGCTCAACCCCAGCCCAATGCCGCCGTAGCGACTGTCCATGCGGGTAAAGGCTTTGCTGAGCTCGCCGCGCTTGCTTTCATCTATTCCCGGCCCCTCATCCTGCACCATTAGCATCGGCAAGGCGCCGTGGCTGATGGTCACCGAAATCACCGAATGCTCAGGGCTGTAGCGATGGGCGTTTTCCACCAGATTACGCAACAGCATTCTTAACAGCGTGGCATCTCCGCGCACGATAACCTCATCGTGCATCGCCAGGCGCAGCGTCTGCTGGCGCGACAGCAGCATGGTGTGCAGCTCTGGCTCTATCGGCAGGATCACATCCTGTTTTAACGCCACGCTTTGATAGTTGCCCGAGGTGAACGATTGCCCGACGCGCGCCAGCTGCAGCAGTTGGGTAACGCTGAGCGTCATCTGATCCAGCCGCTGAATCAGCGGTTGCAGATCCAGAGCGTGTTTTCTTTCCAGCAGCTCAAGGTGCAGCCGCAATCCGGCCAGCGGCGTACGCAGCTCGTGCGCGACGTCGGCGGTGAACAGCCGTTCGCGTTCAATGCTGCCGGTCAGACGAGAGACCAGGCTGTTGATCGCCTGGGTCACCGCCTCAATTTCCAGTACCGATCCGGCGCAGTCTACCGGCGCCAGATCCTCTTCGCTGCGATTTTCCAGCTGCTGTTGCAGCCTCGACAGCGGCCGGGTAATCCACTTCACCGCCTGCAGGCAGAGCGCCAGCGCCAGCACAATCATCACCAGGCTCGGCACCGCCAGGCTGGCCACCGCCTCATGAATTTCGCGTTCAACGTGGCGGTGCTGATCGTGTTTATAGAGCGCGGCATCCACCAGCAGCTGAATCTGCTCTTTGCTCTCATGCCACAGCCAGGCCACGCTGATCACCTGGCAGAACAGCAGAATCAGGCTGATGGCGATCAGCAGCCGAAAGCGCAGCGTGTTGCTGTAGCGCTGCAGCGCGCGTTTAGTCATGCGGGCTTCCTTCATCCTCAGGTTTGATCAGGGCGTAGCCAAAACCGCGCACCGTACGAATCGCCGCCTTGCCGATCTTGTCGCGCAGATTATGGATATGCACCTCCAGCGTATTGGTGGAGGGTTCGGTTTCCCAGTTATAGATGTCGTTATAGAGGATTTCTCGGTGCACCGGCTGCCCCGCCTTGAGCATCAGCCGTGACAAAATGGCGTACTCTTTAGGCGTTAACTCAAGCCGCTTGCCAGCGAGTTCGATTTGCCGGTGCGTCATATCCAGCGCCAGCGGCCCTACCCGCAGCTGGCTGTCGCCCTGATTCACATGACGGCGAATCAGCGCCCGCACGCGCGCCAGCAGCTCATCCAGCGCAAAGGGCTTGATCAGGTAGTCGTCGGCACCGGCATCCAGCCCGGCGATGCGATCTTCAACGGTATCGCGCGCGGTAAGAATCAGCACTGGCTGCATCTTTTTCTGTCGACGCAGCCGCAGCAACAGCCGCAGTCCATCTTCATCAGGCAGGCCGAGATCGAGCACCAGCATGCTGTACAGCCCCGCCGCCAGATGCGCCTCGGCAGCCTGACTGGTTGAGACGCCATCGCACACGTAGCCCTCGCCTTCCAGCGCCATGACCAACCCCTGCAACAGCAACGCATCATCTTCCACAATCAGTATTTTCATCTACTTGCTGCTCCGACAGGCGCTGAGAATATCATCGCCGGGCACATATTCGTGGGTTTGGGTGCCGGTTAATCCCAGCATGGTAGAGAACAGATTATCCTGCGAATAATCCAGCGTCGCCGCCTGTTTATTCAGGCAGTGCATATCAATGCCGTAACGCTGCCGGTAATCGGGCGAGAGCCAGATTACCATCGGCACATGCTTCTGCGCATCGGGTGCAATCGCATAGGGCATGCCATGCAGATACTCACCGTTTTCACCCAGCGACTCGCCGTGATCGGAGAGATACACCAGGCTGGTGGTAAAACGGTCCTGATGTGACTTCAGCACGCCTATCGCCTTATCGACAATATAATCGACATACAGCAGCGTATTATCGTAGGTATTTACCAGCTGTATTTGCGAACACTCCTGAATCTCGTTGGTGTCGCAGGTCGGCGTAAATTTGCGGAACTGCGGCGGATAACGATGATAATAGGTTGGCCCGTGGCTGCCGATAGTATGCAGCACAATCACGCCGTCTCCTTTCAGCTGCTGAATATAGGCTTCAAGTCCGTGAAACAGCACCTCATCGTAGCATTCACCGTTGATGCACATACCCGGCAGGTCCAGACTGGTGATGTCCTGATGTGGTACCCGATCGCAGGCGCCTTTACAGCCGCCGTCGTTTTCATTCCACAGCACATTGATTCCAGCACGCTGTATGATATCCAGCACGCCTTCCTGATGGCTGGCCAGCGCTTCATCATAATGTGCGCGCGGCATGTTAGAGAACATGCAGGGCACCGACACTGCCGTTGCGGTACCGCAGGAGGTGGTATTGGGAAAATAGGTCACATCATCGTTGGCCAGCCGCGGATTGGTCAGCCGTGGGTATCCGGAGAGTGAGAAATTGCGGCCGCGCGAAGTTTCCCCCACGATCAGAATGGTCAGGTTCTTTTTGGCGCCGTTGAGCATCAGCGGATTGCGGTGCGCATCCTCACCGATTCTCACCAGCGGCTGATTCGTCAGGCGATGATGTTTGTACCACGACAGCGACGCCGCAATGCTGTTGGAAGGGCTTAAGCCTTTGATCAGCTCTTTGTTGTTGCGGAACAGCGAGGCGTAATCTTTATAGAAGCAGAGCGCCACCAGCAGGATCAGCGCCACCGAAAGCAGCAGGCTGCCAGCACGCCAGGCCAGTGCTTTCCACCACGACGGCGCTTTTTTGATGCGGATCCAGAAAGCCACCGCCACCATCGCCACACCCGATACCAGCAGGCTAAACAGCAGCTGCGGCGTCAGCAGCGCAAAGCTTTCCGACGCGGTGGTATCCAGCATGTTCACAATCATTGAGCGATCGACCACGATGCCATAATTGTGAATGAAGTATTGTGCGCTCGCTGAAAGCATAATAAACAGCGCAATCAGCAGTTTATCGAGCCACACTAACGAGGCGAGCACCAGAACGATGTTAATAACGCTGATGACGACCAGCGGCATCGACAGAAACACCAGCACGTTATGCGCCGTATGGAGCGGCATGACGGCAAGCACCTGACGATACCAGGCGACATTCAAAAACAGCGCAATATAAGCAGAAAACAGCAAAATAAAAGCCACGCGGTTGAGCGTTGGCCTTTTTAACAGCGTCAGGCGCATAACAACAATCCGATCGATCACAGGGATAATCAGCTTGTCAGAGCAAGTTTAGGAAAACCTTAAGAAGCTTAAGATTCGCGCTTCAGGTCGCCTTGATGACAAAAGTCACCACGCCAAATATCTCCAGCTCCGCTTCGCCATGCAGCGTTACCGGCGCATAGTGGCAGTTATGCGGCACCAGCTGTACCTGTGGCCGCAACCGCAGCTCCTTCACCGTGAATTCGCCGTCCAGCGCCGCCACGATAATTGCACCGTGTTCAGCGGTCATCGAACGATCAACCACCAGCAGATCGCCTTCGTTAATCCCCGCGTCGATCATCGAATCGCCACTGACCTTAACGAAGTAGGTCGCATCCGGATGTTTGATAATGAGCTTGTTCAGATCGAGGCGCTCTTCAATATAATCCTGCGCCGGGCTGGGAAAGCCGCAGGGCACGCGATCCATAAACAGCGGCAGGTGAATGAGCGCATCCAGCCCGGACGGCCGATAGATATCCATAATGTGTCGGTCTCAGATGTAACTGTATATAAATACAGTAATCGCGAAAGGCCCTGTTGATCAAGCGAGACGCCCACTATTTTTGTCAACGCGTGCTCGCGCCCCCGGTGATAGCGGCCTGACGAGGCGTTATTGTCTACACTTAGCGCCAGGCTGCTCGCGAAAGATGAGTTCGATAGCTTGAAAAGCAGCGTATCGATCTCCACTGATTACAGACAGACCAAGCAGGAGTAAGTAAATGGCTATTGAATATGCAGTAATCGCTGGCGGCTGTTTCTGGTGTACCGAAGCGGTATTTAAAGACGTTATCGGCGTGGAAAGCGTGGAGAGCGGGTATACCGGCGGCGCGCGCCCTAACCCAACCTACGAGCAGGTATGCAGCGGTGCCACCGGCCATGCCGAAGCGATCCGTATCGGTTTTGATCCCGCTCAGGTCAGCTATGGCGATCTGCTCGATATCAGCTTTGTGACCCACGATCCCACCCAGCTGAACCGTCAGGGCAACGATATTGGTACCCAGTATCGCTCCGCCATCTTCCCGGCCAATGCCGAACAGGAAGCGGAAGCCAAAGCGGCTATCGCCCGCGCCCAGCAGGATCATGATGTGCCAGTGGTCACCACCATTGAGCCGCTGAAAGAGTGGTATCCCGCTGAGGCTTATCATCAGGATTACTGGGAAGGCGCAGGCCAGCGCAACGGCTACTGCATGGCGGTAATCCCACCGAAATTGCAGAAGCTGCGTAAGAGCTTTGCGAATCGGGTGAAAGCGTAATCCCTCGGGCGGAACCGGTTTCCGCCCTTTCTTCTTTCTGTTGTCTCACTGTGGTTTTCTCCCCTCTTCCATCGCATTTTTTGACCGCAAAAACAGGCGCTGTATGAGAGTTAACCGAACGAAACAGCAGGAAAAAATAGTGCTTGACCCAATTCCCGCGACTCCCTATAGTAGCGCCCCGTTGCCCCCCTGCGGGATGACGAGAAAAATTTGGTGAGGTGTCCGAGTGGCTGAAGGAGCACGCCTGGAAAGTGTGTATACGGCAACGTATCGGGGGTTCGAATCCCCCTCTCACCGCCAAATTTAAAGAAGAGTCCAGACGATTGTCTGGACTTTTTTTTTGCACTTTTTTAATGCGGCGGCAATCAGAGGCTGCACTGGAGTGAATGGCAGAGCGGGACAAACTGGTCGCCGTTGTACTTTTCCATCTGGACTCAGCCCATCCCTTCCCTGGCGACATTGGCTGCACGCACTCAAGCCAGAAATAAAAGGCATGCCATCGGGCTGAACCCATAGCCACACACAGAAAGTTGAATGGTTAAATAATAAAGGCCAGGCATTTATTGGCTACTCTTCGCCCGATTACCTTTATTACATTCAATACCGCACTGAAAATATCATCCATAAAAGTAAACGTAAAAATAAAAATTTCAGCAGATCACTTCGGCATAATTAAAGGCGAGAGTCCTTCCGCAGGAAAAAACGCATTTTCTCCTGATTTGTCGGCGCAGGAAAAGCCTGTTTTATACTGAGGGGGAAAAGATGTTATTTCTACTCTTCCTGCCATTCCTCATACCATTCTTCTTTCCACGATGTTGATTTGGGGCTAAATACGCCTGACAATCCTGGATTGCATTTATATACATACTCCATAAATACCGGATGCCTGAACCCCGCTTTAGCCACAATACTCAGACGGTGGTGATACAACGTTTTGACCGCACACCCCAGTCTTTCGGACAGTACTGACAGACTCACACCGGCCGTAAAAAAGGGCAGCAGACGACGCTCCGTCTGGGTCAATCTAACCGGCCTGACGCATTCTGCTTTTTTACGTGTCACCGGCCGTTGTGTTTTCCCACTGATGGTGAGTTCAAGCGATGAAATATCCTGTTTCTGCGTAAGGATCCTGTCGCCCTGACTGGTTGCCGGGAAAATCCGTCCCGTATGTTCCCGGGTAAGCCATACCACGGTTATATCCTCTCGACAGTGACGAAGAGTATTGAATGTAAGCCATTCACCGCGGAAAAATATCAGACTGTCCACGACAACGGTGATGCTACCGGCATGCTCAACTTCCGGTGGCAGCGTTTGGCTGTCATAGCCCATCTTCAGGCAGGTCATCTCCGGCAACAGAGTCGTCAGCCCCGTGAACAACCAGTTATTCTCCGTCAATACGACAAGAAGTTTGTTATCCATTAGCGTCAATTTCCTGATTTATATATTTTAATAAGATTTATCATTTCGATGTAGAAAGTATCCATGCAGCAGCATCAGGCTCATCCATGTTAAATTAACAGGCTAAGCGGTAAAAATTAATCGCCGCTGAATAGGTATGCTTACCCTTTATATAGGCATGCAGAGGGTTATTTAAATGTCATATAGCATCTATTTTTATCAATACGCACGCGTAAAAACCGGAAGCGAAAGCAACCTCCGGTTCTTTACGTTACTATGAAATGTTAAATTTATATATTAGTAGAGTGCATGCTCAATATTAATGTGCTTTCATGAAATCGATGATTGTCTGTAAACCATTATTATTATTTTTATGATATTGCAGAGACAGAATCGTTCCCCAGAACATAAACCGGTACGGCATAACGTCTTCAGGGAGGTCCTCAAGGGTATTCACATTGAAAAATACCTGAAATCGCTGCTCAAAAACCTTTTCTATTGCGTCCCTGAGATCTTTGTCTGCAAACGTGGCCTGCCATATTTCCATGATCAAAACCAGTGGATTTTCAACAGGCTGTTGCTGCATAAACAGGATCAATTCCAGAATACGGGATTTGCAGTCTTGAGTATTACTGGCCGGTATCTGCTGAAAAAGTTGTGGAATCAGTTCATTCAGTAAATCATACCGACCCGCAGGAAAATGATACCGGAGCGCACCTCGGGTAACGCCAGCCTGTTCGCAAATTTTATTTTCGCTGATGGCAATATAGCCTTCCTCTGCAAGGATATCTTTTGCCGCACGTATCAATTTCTTTTTGGTGTCATCCGCATTACGGCGGATCATGTCCATCTTCATCAGCATTACACTCCGGATACATTTCTTTTGTTATCATCGGGCCAGCCAGGAACCGAGCGGAAAAGCGCCACCAGCTCTCCAATCCTGAGCAAAAGGGGTCTGTTCCTGAATGCCTCAGTGTCCATGCTCGCCTGCTGCATATCTATCATCAACTGACTTAACTGACTGTCGATAACCGGTATACTGCCCGGCTCACTTTGCAGTGCCTGTGCATAGCGCTTCACTTCAGCTGACAGGGTCTGTAGCACAGGATTGGCAAGCATTACAGCGTGGCGCAGCTTAGGATCTCCGATAGCCCGCGCATACTCAGTTTCCAGCCGGTAAAGCGCAACGTGAATTTCACGTAGTTTACCCAGCAACAGCTGACAGGCCAGCGTGAGCTCCTCATTGTCGTTGCTGCGCCAGTTGGGTTCGAGCGCCACCTGCGCGAGGAGTTTTTGCGTGGCATCCAGTTTTAGCCAGCCTTCCGCATGGGTATTTGTTTTCCATACCACAGGATGCATTCTTTCAGCCATGTACTCAAACAAGCCAGCCAGCGAATGACGCAATGTTTTTCCTTCAGCTTCCGGCCAAATCAGACTGTGTATCAGGGTCGAGACCGTAATGCCCAATAGAATACCGATGAATCTGTCCCGGATCTCTGCCAGATTCGGATGGGGAGAAAACGTCGCAAACATAGCCAGTGAAAACGCGAACAAAATCTGCACCCCGGCATAACTGCTTCGCTCTGAGCCTGCGGCCACCCAGCCACTGAGTGCGATAGCGGGTATCACCATCAGCAACAGCCCGGTCACAGAGTCGATATGAGGCAGGATAAATAGCGTGCAGAATAACGCCAGAAGCGTGCCGACTACGCAGCCACCAATACGCAGCAGGCTTTTTTGTACCGATGCGCCAAGTCCGGGGACGGCAACGATGATACAGGTGAGCATCGACGTATGAATACCCGGCCACTGCACGCTGGTATAAAAGATATAACAGAGCGCAACGGCGAATAATGTCTTGATGCCATATTTAATATAATCACAGGACACGCCTTGTCGCGCATGGGAAACGCCAGAGTGCGCTTCATCTGACCGATGCGGTTCACTGTCTGGCGCGTTCAGCAGGGAAACGCTGCACAGGGCACTGTACATCTCCTGAAGACAGGCTGGCAGCAGCTCAATTTGCGACCAGTCCGGTTGTTCAGGAGCATAGATCCGGTTGTCGCGCAGGCACTGAAGAAAGAAACGACACTCAGCGGCCAGCTTATTGCAATGGCTGAGGGCCATGTCTGTCAGCCCGCCGCTCAGGCCGTTTAACTGCCGTGAAGCGGAATAAAGACGTTCCAGGGTAGCAATTTCTGCAAGATGCTTTTCTTTATTTGCCCGGAACTGCTCTGAACGCATGATGGAGAATTTGAGACAGCTGTGTAACGTCAGCACGCTGGTTTGAATCTCTTCCAGCGTGATTGCAGCAGCTGGCTCTCCTGCGGCGGCTGACTCCAGCGCCTGGCTGGTCGCGGTAACTATCCTCGCCATCTCCTCTTGTAACTGTTTGACCGGCTCTACCGGCAGGAGCAGCGTATTGACCACATGTGCCACGACGGTGGCATAGCAACCGGCCACCCAGGACCATAAACAGTTACGCAACAACATTTCGCCATCTGCACTCAGATCCACAAAGCTTTGTACGTAGGTTATGGTGATAGCAACGGCAAAATATAGAAAGCTCCATTTTCTGGATGAACGCATCAGATACAGCAGAATGAGCAATGCAACAGAGACGCTGAGCAGACGGAGCATCGGGAGATCAATCGTGAATTTCAGGACGAGGAGTGCAGCGCCAACTGCCGCTGTATTCACCAGCAGGAATAACGGAAATATCATCCGGGTTAATACAATATTTTTCTGAGTGGCAAAAAAAACCACCAGCAGAGAATAGGCGAGTTGCGGGACACCTAACGTCAGCGAAACGACAATAACAATCACTGAAGAAAGCAGATATCTCAGCATGGCATTATAGCGTCCGGGAAACCCCCTTAATTCCTGCTGGAAAAAACGAAGCAGGTCACCGCTTTTTTCACCCGTGGTGACTGACATCATCATGCTGCATTACTCTTTTTTCATGGCTCTGGCTAGCCGAATGAACCTTCACTACCGCAGAGGTGCCCATCCTGAAGAGACGTGGGTCAGGTGCGGTAATGCGGATGCGTACTGGAAAGCGCTGGGCAACACGCACCCAGTTAATATTACGGGCAACGCTCGGTAAACCACTCTGTATCGCCCCGCCATCATCCGGATAAACGCCATATCCTGTGGATTCCACGAACCCGGTAAAATGCCTTCCGGTGTCACTCATCAGGTAAACGTCGGCGCTGTCACCGTCGTGAATATTCTTAAGTTCTGATTCGCGATAGTTTGCCACCACGTACCAGTTTCTGGTGTCAATCAGAGTAAAAACAGCCTGTCCTGTGCTCACGTACTGACCGCCGGTGGTTTTTAATGATGTGATACGACCATCAAATGGCGCCCTTATAATGGTATGTTGCAGATTAAATTCCGCCGTGGAAATATCGGCTTTAATCACTTCACGTTTCGCAATAAGCGCAGACACACTACTGACCGCAGCATTTGCCTGCTCGGCCTGCAGCCTGGCCGATTGTAATTGCGCCGCCGATGCACGCTGCCGTGCACGCGCCTGATCCAGGGATTCACCGGAAACATAGTTCTGCGTACGTAAGGCTTCCATCCGTCGCAGAGTAGCCGCATCCTGCTCAGCCGTCGCACGGGCTGCATCAATACGTTTTTCCGTAGCCCGAGCATTAAACTCCTGGGCACTGACATCACGCCGGGTAAGAATAATTTGCTGCTCAAGCTGGGCAAGGTTTGCCTTTTCGCGAATGAAAGCATCATGATACGGACGAGGGTCTATTTCGAATAAAACATCGCCCTCATGCACAAGTTCGTTCTCTTTCACCGCTATTTTTATGATAATTCCGTTAACCTGCGGGGCAATATTTATGGTGTCCGCATAAACATAGGCATCATCTGTCCCCGGCGTTTCATCAAACAGCCTAATGAGCCAGATTAATATCGCCAGCGTAAACCCTGACAGCACCAGAATAAACAGCCGTTTATTCATGCTACTTTTTACCTGAATTGACATCTGCGTTCCACGATTAACAAAGAAAGATTAATAAAAAAACAGGATCCAGCACCCCATTGATAACAAGGTGATCAGCAACGGATACATCACAATATAAGGCGATAGCCAGCTACCCTTCCTGAACTTTGTCAGTGACAGATATATTAATGCAGAAGCCAGACATCCGCCGGAAATGCAAAAAAGCCAGTCAGGAAAGTAGGCGCCGAGTATATTGACTGAAGGGGAATGCGCCGAGCAGCCATTAAGCTGAAATAGCATAACAGCCAGCAAAAGTAATCTGTATTTCATAAATACACGAGTCATTAGATTTTGACATAGCATAAATAAACCCACGACAACATACAACCCTGTATTTTGTATGGGAATAGAGTGCGCAGCGGTTTTCGACCCTGAACGAAGCGGCTGTACAGCGCATATTCGCCGTACCGGTATTTTTAAAAAACTCTTTTAAAACAAAATATTAAATAACCACCTGCACGTCGATGGCCACGTTAAGGCGTTGCCTGAACCTATGCTTCAATGCTCGCCGAAGCGACTCTTCGGCATGTATTAAGCTGCTCTAATGAATGAGCGCTTTTGGAAAAATAACCTTTTAATCTTGCGGCATGACTTTTCTCAGGCGTAAAACTGACTGACTATCATGCTA
The DNA here is from genome assembly GCF_051851875.1 of Duffyella sp. Ts4. Taxonomy (NCBI): domain Bacteria; kingdom Pseudomonadati; phylum Pseudomonadota; class Gammaproteobacteria; order Enterobacterales; family Erwiniaceae; genus Duffyella; species Duffyella sp. Ts4. Next base: position 506,181 of record NZ_JBLYPN010000001.1, read on the forward strand.
CGTTGGCAGGCAACGTTGAGGAAAACATAGCAGGCCTGAACTATTATCGACACTCTGGCATCGCAATAGCGTAATCAGCCAGAAACAGGCTATCTGGTTCCAGCCTGGTTTTTCATAAAGGACATAACAAAAAGGCAAGAAAATTAAAAAAACGCTATATCACACCATTGTTAACACCATAAAAACACAAAAATCACAGTTAGTCTAAAATCATTCTCTCAGGGAAAGCGCCCTGAGAAGCGTGTAATTAACCCTCTTTGCAAGAATCATCCTATATTGCCTTGCCTCTGTTTTTTTTCGATGTAAGTTAATAAATATGTGATAGCCTTTAATAAAAGCACAATTAATGTTCTTAATTAATGCCGTTACAGGGAATTGGCTTTATGTCATCACGTTATTCATCGCCGCAGATCTGGCTACACTGGATCTCCGCGGTTATTATCATTTGGGCTACGCTCAGTGGATTCTACGTTGCGTTATTTAATCACGATCTACAATGTAAAAACTGGATTGGTTCCCTTAATGTATCCCTTACCACCCTTTACATTCCCTTTTTTGTGCTAAGGATCTGGTTTGCCTGGCACCACGGTAAACCTGGCAATAACTTATTGAGTCATAAAGAGGAAAAACGTGCGGCGGCGGGACACTTTTTGCTTTATAGCAATATTGCTTTAGTGCTGATTACTGGCGTCATAATGATGGAAACACCGGTTAGCGTGTTTGGGATAGTTGAATTGCCGAATCTCTTTAATGACACCGGAATTACCGGCCTTTTTAATAAAATACATATTATTTCATGCATAACGTTAGGGCTGCTGGTAATTGGACATATTTTAGCCGTAGTTAATCATCAGCTAAAGGGTAAGCCATTACTGCGGCGTATGCGATGGTAAACAGATTTCACGCCCCTTTTTATCGTGTTTTAAACATGGCATTAATCTGCCAGCCATTTTAGCGACAGAGGCAAGAGTAGAGGGCGATTTTTCGTACTACCAACAGTCATCTCAACGACACGAACAGTACACGCCCTGCTCTTGGTTGACTGCTGCTCCCTGCCCCACAAAAAAACCCGGCCTGAGCCGGGTTTTATCGTTGCGGTAATGCGGGTTAGCCGTAGGCGAGCAGCGTTCGCTGGCAAAGTGCGGAGCGCACACAGTCATCTTTGCCAAAGCGTACAATGCTCACCATTTCATCTTCCTCAAAGCGCGCCAGCGCATCGGCGAGGCCGGAAGGAACATGAGCCGGTAAGTCGCACTGGGTGATATCGCCGTTGACGATAACCGTCACGTTTTCACCCAGGCGCGTCAGAAACATCTTCATCTGTGAGGCGGTGACGTTTTGCGCCTCGTCCAGAATCACCACGGCATTCTCAAAGGTGCGTCCGCGCATATAGGCAAAGGGGGCGATCTCCACCTTGCCAATTTCAGGACGCAGGCAATATTGCATAAAGGAAGCACCAAGACGTTTAACCAGAACGTCGTAAACCGGCCGAAAATAGGGAGCAAACTTTTCTGAGATATCACCGGGCAAAAAGCCCAGATCCTCATCCGCCTGCAGCACCGGACGTGTAACGATAATCCTCTCTACATCCTTGTGGATCAGCGCTTCTGCCGCTTTCGCGGCGCTGATCCAGGTCTTGCCGCAGCCGGCTTCACCGGTAGCAAAGATCAGCTTTTTCGTTTCTATGGCGTTGAGATAGTGCGCCTGAGCGTCATTGCGCGCTTCGATTGGCGAGTGGTCGCGGTTATCGCGCGCCATACCGATGGAGTCCAGTCCGCCCATATGCACCAGCGTGGTGACCGATTCTTCTTCACGCTGACGATGGCTGCGTGAATCACTGCGAATAACACGCCTTGCTTCACGACGCGCTTTGATCACTGCTTTCTGTCTTCCCATAGTGGCACCTTTCATGTGGTTTCATTTCGCGCATCAACAGATGATGCGATTACGTGAACGCTTTAGAAATTTGGCTTCCTTTTAAGCCCTGTACAGCCGCTGAAAAAAAGTATGCGTTAACGCGCCTACCAGAAGAGAAGGTTGAATGTGAGTGAAGGTGGAATGAAAAAAGCGAAGCGAGAAATCGGAGAGGAAACGTTGTCCTCCGGATGGAGCATCTTTTTAGGGTAGTGACAGCTTGTCCTGAAAAGGACTTATCCATTCGCGATCTCCATAGTGATACAGAAACACAACCGACAACCGCTACCAACGTAAATTGCACTATTTCCCCAAGGGATTGCAATATCAATTCTAGAATAAATTTTAAAACAGCGTGCGGTATGGCGCAGGGAAAACAGCACTTAAGATAAATTAGCCTGCTAATTCAACGGCTTTAGGTGGGAAGAAAAAAGAGTGGAAAACAGAAAAATCTCACTGCGGATTTAGTGAATAAAAAACAGCCGATTAGACAAAAAAACCCGCCGCTTTCCGGGCGAAAACGGCGGGTAAAGGATGATGTTCAGGCTTCCAGCAGCCCCTGTGCCAGATAATGCCGCGCGTCGGCTACGCCAGGCAAGGCAAAAAAATAGCCGCCGCCAATGGGCCGAATATACTCTTCCAGCGCTTCGCCATTTAACCGTCGCTGCACGGTAAGAAATCCCTTCTCCAGATCATGCTGATAGCAGACAAACAGCAGCCCCATCTCCAGCTGTCCAGCCGCCGACACGCCCTGCGAATAGCTGTAACCACGGCGTAGCATCAGGTTCGGCTGCGTCTCTGGCGTACGCGGATTGGCCAGGCGAATGTGCGCATCCAGCGCGATCACGTCGCCATCCGGATCCTTGCCATAATCGGGCACATCGTGCTCATTCTGCATACCCAACGGTGCGCCTGAGCGCTTGTCGCGGCCAAAAATCGTTTGCTGCTCACCCAGCGGCGTACGATCCCAGAACTCAACGTGAAACTGGATAATGCGTATCGCCTGATAGCTGCCACCGCGCGCCCAGACAGGCTCATCCTGCTCCTGCGTCACCCACAGAATATGATCCATCAGCGCCTGATTATGGGTATCGGGATTGGCGGTACCATCCTTGAAGCCCAGCAGATTGATTGGCGTTTCGCTGCCGTTGCTGCGCGCGGCGTGATCGGAGATAAAGCCTTCACGTCGCCAGCGCACGCTCAGCAGATCCGGCGTGTGCTTGATGATATCGCGCAGCGCATGGATCACCGTATCGTTGGTGTTGGCGCAGATTTGCAGCAGCAGATCGCCATGACACTGGCTGGCATCCAGCGCATCGTTGGGAAAACGCGTCATGGTTTGCAGCCTGCGCGGCATCTGCGCCTGCAGGCCAAAACGCTCATCAAACAGCGCATGTCCCAGCGACACAGTGATGGTGAGATTGTCAGGATAAATCTGCGCGCCGAGAATACCGGAATCCATCGGTGGTAGCTGTGGATTAGCCACTTCAGGCGCACTGCCGCCGGTAGTCAGAAAGGCGATGCGCGCCGTCAACAGCTGGAACAGCCGCTGTAAGTCAGCGCGATCGCTGGCCAGCACGTCAAACGCCACCAGCATCATCGCCGCCTGTTGCGGTGTGGTGATCCCGGCCTGATGCTCACCGTAGAAAGGTTGCACCTGCATGCGTGCGTTGGGTGAAACCGTGCCCGGCGAAAACGCCTGCTGCGGTTCCGCTGCCCTGCCGCTAAACGGACAGCCGCCCGCCAGCGCCGTGGCGCCACCGAGCAGGCCGAGTTGTTTCAACAGTTGCCGACGTGCAGGTTGCACGGCAGCGGGTTTCTTACTCATGATTTAATCCAGGCCCAGCGTGCCACGCAGCAGTGCCAAATCTTCCGCCAGCGCGGTAATCGGCCCTTTCATGGCGTTGCGATCGGCAGTCGTCAGCTTTTCATAAGATTCAAAACCCTCGGCGGTGCGGTACTTCGCCAGAATGGTATCGACTTTTTTGAAGTTGCCGTCGATTTTCGCCAGAAGTTGTGGATTGGCCTGTTGCAGCATCGGACGCAGCAGGCTGACAATCTTCTGCGCACCATCGACGTTAGCCTGGAAATCCCACAGGTCGGTACGGCTGTAGCGATCTTCTTCACCGGAAATCTTACTGGAGGCCACTTCTTCGATCAGCCCGGCGGCCCCGCCCACGACTTTCGCCGGTGGGAACGCCAGCTGGCTGATGCGCTGCTGCAGATCCTGCGTATCTTTATAGAGGCGGTCAGCATAGCTGCTCATGCCCGCGTTGTTGCCGTCGGCAAATAGCGCTTTTTCCAGCCGGTGGAAGCCGGTGAATTTCGGGTCAGCGGCTTTTTTCTCGTAATCGTCTTCGCGGGCATCAATGCTGCCGTCGAGATCGGAGAACAGTTCAGCAATCGGCTCAATCCGCTCATAGTGCTGACGCGCAGGTGCATAGAGCGCTTTGGCTTTGTTGATGTCGCCCGCTTTCACCGCGTCGGTGAAGGCTTTAGTGGTGCTGACCAGCTGTGCCACTTCCTGCATCACGTAGGCTTTATAGTCGGTAATCGGCTGGGCGAGCTGCATCACATCTGGTTTGCCGCTGGCGGCTTTCGTCGCGCCGCCAGCGGTCACCGTCAGCTTACCTTTTGGGTTGCTTAACAGGCCGCAGGTCATCTCATAGTCGCCCGCTTCCAGGTTGGCGGTAAGCTTCTGCGTAAAGCCCGGCGCGATATTTTCGCGCTCTTCCACCACCATTACGCCTTTGAGGATTTCCCACTCCAGCGCCTTCTGGCTGTTATTTTTAATGATGAACTGGGTTTTCCCGGCGTTGACCGCGACCGCCATCGGTTCGCATTGCGTGTCGGTGACGCTGATCTTAACCTGTGGAATATCAGCCGCGCCCGCCGTGGCGGAGAGCGCCAGCAGCGAGGCCAGCAGCGTTTTACGTGTGCGGTAAGTCATGGTATTTCCCTGTAAAGAATAAAAAATTACTAACGGGCAGCGCGCGTGGTCGCCGGAGCGAGTCGCGCAGGCATAAAGAACAGCAACAGCGCCGGAATCAGGTAAATCAGCCACACCGCCACTTCACTGACCGTTGGCGCTTCCTGATAGCCGAGCAACCCTTCCAGCAGCGTGCCAAACAGGCTGTGGGTGGAGAGCGTTTGGCTGAAGTCAAAGGCGACGTTTTGCCAGTGGTTCCACAGGCCCGCTTCATGGAAGGCACGAATAGCGCCCGCGGCCAGCCCGGCGGCAACAAACAGAATGAATAAGCTGGTCCAGAAGAAGAACCGTTGCAGGTTAAGGCGCACGCCGCCCCAGTAGAGCAAGCCACCCAGCAGCGCGGCACACAGCAGACCCAGCACCGCGCCCAGCGGCGGCGCATAGCCAACATCCTGGGTGAACGCTGCCAGCAGGAAAAACACCGATTCCAGGCCTTCCCGCGCCACGGCGAGAAACACCATCAGCACCAGTGCGAAGCCGCCGCCGCCTTTGTTCAAGGCCTGGTCAACCGCCTGCTCCAGCTCGGTTTTGATGCTGCGCGCGACGCGGCGCATCCAGAACACCATCGACGTCAGGATAACCACCGCAATCGCCGCAACGATGCCTTCAAACAGCTCCTGCTGTTTTTGAGGAAACTCACCGCTGGTTTCATTAATGAAGATGCCCAGTGCCAGACAAAGCAGCATAGCAATCAAGACGCCGGCCCACATCGCCGGAAACCAGCGTGTGCGACCGGTACGTTTGAGGTAACTCGCGATCAGACTCACGATCAGCGCGGCTTCGAGCCCTTCGCGCAGCATGATCAGAAATGGAACGAACATGGGCAGACACCTTAAACGTTATGCACGGTCAAATACCGTAAAGAACCGTAAAATCTTAATCGAAACGATACCGATTATCATTACCAAAAAAGAAAATACAAGCGTGCACAGCGTGATTATTTCACTTTTGCGTCGGCGGAGAGGAAAAGGAAAGAAAAACGGCCCGCAGAACGCGGGCCGAAAAGCGATTACTTGGTGTTGTACTCCGCTTCAGCAGCGGCAAAACGCTGCTGTGCGGCGGCCGATGGCGCGCGATCCAGCAGGCTGAACAGCACGATGGCGACGCTGGCGAAGATAAAGCCAGGAATGATTTCGTAGAGATCAAACAGGCTGAAGTGCTTCCACACCACCACGGTTACCGCACCGACAATCATGCCTGCCAGCGCACCGTTGCGCGTCATGCGCTGCCAGCAGACGCCAAACAGTACGACAGGTCCGAATGCCGCACCGAAACCTGCCCAGGCGTAGCTCACCAGACCCAGCACGCGGTTATTGGGATCGGAAGCCAGCGCGATAGCGATCAGCGCCACCAGCAGCACCATGAAACGGCCTACCCACACCAGCTCTTTCTGGCTGGCATTTTTACGCAGGAAACCTTTGTAGAGATCTTCGGTCAGCGCGCTGGAACAGACCAGCAGCTGGCAGCTCAGCGTCGACATCACCGCCGCAAGAATAGCGGAGAGCAGGATACCGGCGATCCACGGGTTGAACAGGATACGTGCCAGCTCGATAAAGATACGTTCGCCGTTCTCGCTCACGCCCGCGGCGTGCTCAGGATGGTTCTGGAAGTACGCGATGCCGAAGAAGCCCACCGCCACCGCACCAGCCAGACACAGCACCATCCACGCCATGCCGATGCGACGGGCGGTACGAATTGAACGGTGCGAATCGGCAGCCATAAAGCGCGCCAGAATATGCGGCTGGCCAAAATAGCCCAGGCCCCAGCCGAGCAGCGAGACCACGGCCACAACGTTCATGCCTTTGAACATGTCGAGGTTTTCAACGCTCTTCGCTTCAATGACCGCCAGCGAATCGCTCAGTCCACCGACCGCCATGATGACGATAACCGGCGTCAGGATCAGCGCAAAAATCATCAGGCTGGCCTGCACGGTATCGGTCCAGCTTACCGCGAGGAAGCCGCCAAGGAAGGTATAGGCGATAGTTGCCAACGCACCGGCCCACAGCGCCGTTTCGTAGCTCATGCCGAAGGTGCTTTCAAACAGGCGCGCGCCGGCAACGATGCCGGAAGCACAATAGATAGTGAAGAACACCAGAATCACGATGGCGGAGATCACGCGCAGGATTTTGCTTTTGTCCTCAAACCGGCTGGAGAAGAAGTCCGGCAGGGTCAGCGCATTATCGTGATATTCCGTCTGCACGCGCAGGCGACCCGCCACGATTTTCCAGTTCAGCCAGGCACCGATGGTCAGACCGATGGCGATCCAGCTTTCCGAAATACCGGAGAGAAAGATGGCACCGGGTAAGCCCATGAGCAACCAGCCGCTCATATCGGAGGCGCCCGCCGAGAGCGCGGTCACCACGCTGCCGAGGCTACGGCCGCCAAGAATATAGTCGTCAAAGTTTTTGGTTGATCGCCACGCCATAAAACCGATCAGCAGCATACCGCCGATGTAAACGAAAAAGGTCACCAACAGGGGTGTACTTACATTCATCAGGTTCTCCACTTATTTTTTTAAATTTCTGATCAGGGATGCTTTCCTGTATCGCCGCCGGAACGGAGCGACGTAAACCTCTGTTTCCCAGGGCGCGGTATCCTGCCGTAAAGCAGTCAGGCGCACAATGGATTTAACACACCTGTTACAAGGGTTACACGCTCTTTTGGCAAAAAATGCTCAGAGGTTGCACTGGTTCACACTTCTTTGGTTGCACCAGCAAAAACCAGACAACGCCTTGTTTCACGCTATCTGCAAAGCTGGCGAGAATCTTGCAGCAATATTCATGCCGCTTTCTGATCGGGCAAAAAACTGGCTTCTGTCACACTATTAAGCGGCCCATAGTTACGAGGTTGCACAAAGTTGCAACATGGGTGATATTGCAGACCAACCGGGTCGTTCTACATTTTTTTAGGAGTATGTCAGGCATGGCGACAACCACCATGGGTGTGAAACTGGATGAGGCAACGCGCGACCGCATTAAACTCGCCGCACAGAAAATTGACCGTACGCCGCACTGGCTGATCAAACAGGCAATTTTCAACTACTTAACGCAGGTTGAAGCGGGAGAAAGCCTGACTGAGTTCCCCCTGGCGGTCAGTCAGCCAGAAGGTGAAGAGGTGGTGACCGATGAGCCTTATCAGCCGTTCCTGAACTTTGCCGAGCATATTCTGCCGCAGACCGTGACGCGCGCGGCGATCACCTCAGCGTGGCGTCGTCCGGAGACGGAAGCGGTGCCTATGATGCTGGAGCAGGCGCGCCTGCCGCAGCCGCTGGCGGAGAAAACCCATCAGCTGGCGTATCAGCTCGCAGAGAAGCTGCGGCACCAGAAAGGTGCAACCGGACGCGCTGGTATGGTGCAAAGCCTGCTGCAGGAGTTCTCTCTCTCCTCTCAGGAAGGCGTGGCGTTGATGTGCCTGGCCGAAGCGCTGCTGCGTATACCCGATAAGCCCACGCGCGACGCGCTGATTCGCGACAAAATCAGCAACGGCAACTGGCAGTCGCACCTTGGCCGCAGCCCGTCAATGTTTGTTAACGCTGCGACCTGGGGACTGCTGTTTACCGGCCGCCTGGTCTCCACGCACAACGAAGCCAATCTCTCCCACTCGCTGAACCGCATTATTGGCCGCAGCGGCGAACCGCTGATTCGCAAAGGCGTGGATATGGCGATGCGTCTGATGGGTGAGCAGTTCGTCACCGGTGAAACCATCGCTGAAGCGCTGGCCAACGCGCGCAAGCTGGAAGAGAAAGGCTTCCGTTACTCCTACGACATGCTGGGTGAAGCGGCGCTGACCGCCAGCGATGCTAAAGCTTACCTGGTCTCTTACCAGCAGGCGATTCACGCCATCGGCAAAGCGTCTAACGGCCGCGGCATCTATGAAGGTCCGGGCATTTCGATCAAGCTGTCGGCGCTGCATCCGCGCTACAGCCGTGCGCAGTACGATCGCGTGATGGACGAGCTTTACCCGACGCTGAAGTCGCTGACCCTGCTGGCGCGCTCCTATGATGTCGGCATCAATATTGACGCCGAAGAGGCGGATCGCCTTGAGCTGTCGCTCGACCTGTTGGAAAAACTCTGCTTTGAGCCGGAGCTGGAAGGCTGGAACGGCATCGGCTTTGTGATTCAGGCCTACCAAAAACGCTGCCCGATGGTGATCGACTATCTGGCCGATCTGGCACAGCGCAGCCGTCGCCGCCTGATGATTCGTCTGGTGAAAGGCGCCTACTGGGACAGCGAGATCAAACGTGCGCAGATGGAAGGCCTTGAAGGCTATCCGGTTTATACGCGCAAGGTGTACACCGATATTTCGTTCCTCGCCTGCGCGCGCAAGCTGCTGGCGGTGCCAAACCTGATCTATCCGCAGTTTGCCACCCACAATGCGCACACGCTGGCGGCCATTTATCAGATGGCGGGCAACAACTATTATCCCGGCCAGTATGAGTTCCAGTGCCTGCACGGCATGGGCGAGCCGCTGTACGAGCAGGTGGTGGGCAAAATTGCCGACGGCAAGCTGAATCGCCCGTGTCGCATCTATGCGCCGGTGGGTACACACGAAACGCTGCTGGCTTATCTGGTGCGTCGCCTGCTGGAAAACGGCGCCAATACCTCGTTTGTTAACCGCATCGCTGATACGTCGCTGCCGCTGGATGAGCTGGTCGCCGACCCGGTTATTGCAGTGGAAAAAATGGCCGCCAGCGAAGGCGCGGTTGGCCTGCCGCATCCAAAAATTCCGTTGCCGCGCGATCTCTATGGCAGCACGCGGGTTAACTCTGCGGGTATCGATTTAGCCAACGAACACCGCCTCGCCTCGCTCTCCAGTGCGCTGCTCAACAGCGCCTCGCAGCAGTGGCTGGCACAGCCGATGATTGACGGTGAACTGGCTGCGGGCGACACCCAGCCGGTACGCAACCCGGCCGAACTCAACGATATCGTTGGTCAGGTGCGCGAAGCGACGCCGGAAGAGGTCTCGCAGGCGCTGGATGCCGCCGCCAACGCCGGAGCAATCTGGTTCGCCACACCGCCAGCCGAACGTGCGGCGATCCTCAGCCGTGCCGCGGTGATGATGGAAGGCCAGATCCAGCAGCTGATCGGCATTCTGGTGCGTGAAGCGGGCAAAACCTTTAACAACGCCATCGCAGAAGTGCGCGAAGCGGTGGACTTCCTGCACTATTACGCCGGTCAGGTACGCGACGATTTCGATAATGAAACCCATCGCCCGCTTGGCCCGGTGGTCTGCATCAGCCCGTGGAACTTTCCGCTGGCGATTTTCACCGGCCAGATTGCCGCCGCGCTTGCCGCTGGTAACAGCGTGCTGGCGAAACCGGCTGAACAGACGCCACTGATCGCCGCACAGGCGGTACAGATCCTGCTGGATGCTGGCGTGCCGTTAGGCGCGATTCAGCTGCTGCCAGGACGCGGTGAAACCGTCGGCGCACAGCTCACCGGCGACGATCGCGTTCGCGGCGTGATGTTTACTGGCTCAACCGCCGTCGCCACGCTGCTGCAACGCAACATCGCTGGCCGCCTCGATCCGCAGGGTCGCCCGACGCCACTGGTGGCTGAGACCGGCGGCATGAACGCCATGATCGTCGACTCCTCGGCACTGACCGAGCAGGTGGTGGTGGACATCGTGGCCTCCGCTTTTGACAGCGCCGGACAGCGCTGCTCCGCACTGCGTCTGCTGTGCGTGCAGGAAGATGTTGCTGACCACACGCTAAAAATGCTGCGCGGTGCCATGGCTGAATGCCGTATGGGCAACCCGGAATGTCTGGCGACCGACGTCGGCCCGGTGATCGATCAGGAAGCGAAGGAAAATATCGAGCGTCATGTTCAGGCGATGCGCGCCAAAGGGCTGAACGTCTATCAGGCGGTGAATGAAAATGCCCAGGACAGCGCGGTATGGCCACACGGCACCTACATCAAGCCAACCCTGATTGAGCTGAACAGCGTTGACGATCTCGATAAAGAGATTTTCGGGCCAGTGCTGCACGTAGTGCGTTTTACCCGCACCGCGCTGCCGAAGCTGGTTGAGCAGATCAACAACTCCGGCTATGGCCTGACGCTGGGCGTGCACACCCGTATTGATGAAACGATCGGCCAGGTGACGCAGCGGGCGCGCGTCGGCAACCTCTACGTGAACCGTAATATGGTTGGCGCGGTGGTCGGCGTGCAGCCGTTTGGCGGCGAAGGCCTGTCGGGCACCGGCCCGAAAGCGGGCGGTCCACTCTATCTCTATCGCCTGCTGTCCCATCGTCCGGATGGCGCGTTGCGCAGCACGCTGGATCGCCACGACTATGAGCGTCCGGTGGATGCCACGCTGCGGCCAATGTTGCAGCAGGCACATCAGGCGCTGCTGGCATGGGCTAAAGACAAGCCTGACTTTGCGGCACTCTGCCAGCGCTACGGCGATCTGGCGCAGGGTGGCACGGTGCGCATTCTGCCTGGCCCAACCGGCGAGCGAAATACTTTTGCCCTGCTGCCACGCGATCGCGTGTTGTGCATCAGCGACAATCAGGATGATGCGCTGGTGCAGCTGGCGGCGGTGACCAGCGTAGGCAGCCGTGTGCTGTGGCAGGATGATGAACTGCACCGCACGCTGGCCCGCTCGCTGCCGCAGCCGGTTCAGGCGCGCATCGACTTCAACAAGGATCCGTCAGGCGCCGAGTACGACGCGGTGATCTATCACGGCGATGCCGATCAGCTGCGTGCGTTGTGCGAGCAGATCGCCACCCGCGAAGGCCCGATTGTGTCGGTGCAGGGCTTTGCCCGCGGCGAAACCAATCTGCTGCTGGAGCGACTGCTGATCGAGCGTTCACTGAGCGTGAATACCGCGGCCGCAGGTGGCAATGCCAGCCTGATGACCATCGGGTAAGGTGATGGCGGCAGGGACGCCGCTTAATGGCTGGGTAATGCCCGGAGGCGGGCGGCCTTAAGGTCACGTTCTGCCTGAAGGCAGCCCGAGCAGGGGTGGCAGTCGCCCCGGCCCTGCACCCCGGCGATCCGGCAAACACAACCGCCCGCCAAAGGCGAGTACCTTCGTCGGTTCACATTTCTTCACGGACCGCTTGCGATTCGGAGTATTCGCCTCATCCTGAGGCTCACCCCTTCGGGGCAGCGCAAGCGCTGTTCAAAAACGCTCCCGGCGTCTTTGTCTGCTCAACGCTCCCTTGTCCCGCCATCCATGGCGGGCCATCCTGAAATGTTCACCTCCTCAGCGGTGGTGATGCCTCCTCAACGTCAACACCCAGGTCAACACCCAAAACAAAAATAAAAAAACCTCTAAAAAAGCCAAAGCCAGTTCAATTCAATTCAATTCAATTCAATTCAATTCAATTCAATTTTAAGTTTTGGATTTTGAATTTTGGATTTTGGATTTTGGATTTTGGATTTTGGATTTTGGATTTTGGATTTTGGGTTTTCTTTTAGATTTTGGTCTTAATTTTTTCGGTTTTGACGTTGACCTTGAGGAGGCATCACAAACGCCGAGGCAAAAGCTTTTTCCAGGATGAGCCGCAGGGATGCGGCGAGAGGACGCGTTGAGCAGGAGCGAATCGCGTCCGGTCCGTCAGGAAAACGCTTTTGCTGAGGGCACCCACGCAGTGGGCGGTTGTGTTTGCCGGATAGCGCGGGTGCAGGGCCGGGGCGACTGCCGGCCCTGCTCGGGCAGGCTTTAGCCTGGACGAAATGGCCTTTGACCTGGCCCTGCTCGGGCTGCCTTCAGGCAGAACGAAATGGTCCTTGACCTGGCCCTGCTCGGGCTGCCTTCAGGCAGAACGAAATGGTCCTTGACCTGGCCCTTAAAAAGGCCGCCTGCAAGGCAAAGCCCGCCCGCTTCCGGGCATTCCCCCCTCCCCTTAGGCTTTCTTCTTTATGCCAATCAGCGTCGGGAATATAAACAACGATTTCCCCAGTCCGCGGTTAGTCAGCGTCCAGACACCCACCGAGCAAACTACGCAGAGCACCACCATCAGCAACGGATAGAGGCTGGCCCACAGGAAGGCGAACAGCGGTATCTCGAACAACCCGTGGCGCTGGGCGAACAGGATCGCCGACATGCCAAAAAACTCGATAAAGATGCGGTGGATAACGTAGATCTGCAGCGTATTTTTGCCGACCCAGTTGAGGGCCGACATGTTAAAGCGGGCGTTAAGGTAGCGGCACAGCGCCACGCTGGCCAGAATGGTCAGCACGCACATAAACAAACTCTTATCGAGGCCAAACAGCATGTGAACACCGGCTAACACCGCCAGCGCGGCCCAGGGCACGATATTCTCGCGTCGCCATTCACTGAGCTTCAGCATGGTGCTGCTCCAGTAGGCACCTAGCAGGAAGTAGACAAAATATTGTCCGACGCTCTGCGGCCCCCAGAAAGGAATAACCCGTTCTACCGACAGATAATTAAGTGCCACCGCAAGCAAGAGTAATATTAACGGCTGGCGACGGAAAATCTTGGCCATGAGAAAATAAAGCGCCAAACCATATAAATACCAGGAAGTAGTCATAGCTAAAAAGGTGAGCTCAATAAACTCAAGCAGCGAACCGGCATAAGAGGCATTAAGGTTCTGAGAAATACGCTGGCCGGTTATTTCTGTAGAAATGCCGTATATCGACATCCACTGAATAAAGCTCCATAAAATATAGAGATAGAACAGATTGGTAATACGGCTGGTAAAGACATTTTTCCACGGACGGTTGACGATGCCGTTTGCCGCCAGCAGGCCGGAAACAAAGAAGAAGGCAGGCATGCGCAGCGGCGACAGCACAGTGTTGAACGTGACCCACAGCTCGGCTGGCAGGCTACCTGCGCTAAGCGATTTCAGCGTACCGGCAAAGCCGGGCAAGACCACATGATAAAGCACCACTAATAATATACAGGCGCCTTTAAGCGTATTAATCCACAGAATCTCTTCTGTTTTACCGTTATTCATTGCACAGACTCCGGCTATTCAGGTCACAAACAGGCAATAGTCCGCTTTCATGACGAAGACCCTATTAATAGCAATCCCGGCAGGCAATGAATGTAGCTATTATCCTAAAAGAAATTATTGGCCGTGGAATATGCAAAAATCGAAACAAACTGAATCTTATTTACAAACTCGGCAACCTATTTTTAACGGATGTTATTTCAACTTATTATGCTGAATCCGCCCGCACGGATTCTGCATAAGTCGCGCTACACTTTCAGACTTAACTGCAATTTTTTATTCCAGTTAATTATTGAGGAATTTCTCGAGGAATTGTTTGGTACGGGTTTCCTGCGGCTGTGAGAACAGCATTTTTGCTGCGCCCTGCTCCACAATCTTGCCCTGATCCATAAAGATTGCCCGATCGGCCACGTCGCGAGCAAAGCTCATTTCATGGGTCACGATCACCAGAGTGCGCTTCTCTTCCGCCAGTGAACGAATGGTGTTTAACACCTCGCCCACCAGCTCCGGATCCAGCGCCGAGGTTGGCTCATCAAACAGAATCACCTCCGGCCGCATCGCCAGCGCACGGGCAATCGCCACGCGCTGCTGTTGACCACCCGAAAGCCGCCGCGGATAGCTCTCCTCTTTGCCCTGCAGGCCAACCTTCAGCAGCAGTTCGCGCGCCCGGGCGATCGCCTCCGCTTTGGGTTCCCCTTTTACAATCACCGGCCCTTCAATGATGTTTTCCAGCACCGAGCGGTGCGGGAACAGATTGAAGCTCTGAAACACAAAGCCCACCTGCTGACGCAAGCGGCGCACCTGCTCTTTCTGCTTGTTCAGCGATTGCTCCGCGTTAACGGTGATATCACCGACGCGAATGGTACCGCCGTCGGGCTGCTCCAGCAGGTTAATGCTGCGCAACAGCGTGGTTTTGCCGGAACCGCTCGGCCCGATAATCGCCACCACTTCACCACGCGCCACCTGCAGATCGATGCCGTGCAGCACCGTCTGGCCATTGAATTTCTTGACCAGCTTACTGACTTCAATGGCACTCATTTTGACTCCCGATCCTGACGATTAACGTGGTTTTCCAGTCGATTTTGCAGGGCGGAAAGCAGCGTCGCCATCACCCAGTAAATCAGCGAGGCGGCCAGATACATGGTAAACACCTCCAGCGTGCGCGAGGTGATCAGCTGCGCCTGACGAAACAGCTCCGGCACCTGAATGGTAGCCGCCAGCGAGGTGTCTTTCACCAGGCTGATAAAGCTGTTGCCCAATGGCGGTAACGCGGTGCGTGCCGCCTGCGGCAGGATCACCCGACGTAGCGTCTGCCATGAGGTCATGCCGATGCTGGACGCCGCTTCCCACTGTCCACGCTCAATAGACGCGATAGCGCCGCGCAGCGATTCCGAGGCGTAGGCCGCGGTATTCAGCGACAGGCCAATCATCGCCGATGGGATAGGATCCAGTTCAATGCCAAACTGCGGCAGGCCGTAATAGATCATAAACAGCTGAGCGATCAGTGGTGTACCGCGAAAGATGGAAACATAAATGCGTGCCAGCCAGTTAACGGGCCAGAAGCGTGACAGGCGCATCAGCGCCAGCACAAAGCCGAGCACCAGGCCGAAAAACATGCCGCCGATGCTCAGCTGCAGGGTAAACAGCGCCCCTTTTAATAAAAAAGGTGCTGAATCCAGCACCAGTTGAATACTTTCTTGCATTATTTAGTCACGTCCGCGCCAAACCATTTCTGTGACAGTTTGCTCAGCGAACCATCTTTCTGCATCTCGGCGATGGCCTGATCGATCGCCTTTAGCAGATCGTCATTGCCCTTGCGCAGCGCCACGCCTGACTCCTGACGAGAGAAGGCCGGACCCGCTACCGCCATGGTGTTGCCGGTTTTCTTCACCAGATCCAGCGCGGCCAGACGATCGACCAGAATCGCATCAAGACGACCAGAACGCAGATCCTGATACTTGGTTGGGTCATCATCGTAGGTACGGATGTCGACGCCCTTCACGTTCTCGCGCAGCCACTGCTCATAGTTCGAGCCGAGACCGACGCCCACTTTTTTGCTGGCCAGATCGTCCGGCTTGTTCACGCTGCCCGCTTTGTCTTTACGCGTCAGCGCCTGAATACCGGAAACGGTGTACGGCGTGGAGAAATCATATTTTTTCTTACGCTCGTCTGAAATGGTCACCTGATTGATCACCACGTCGATGCGTTTGGAATCCAGCGACGCCAGCATGCCATCCCATTTGGTTGGCTTCAGGCTCGCCTTCAGGCCAAGGTGCTGCGCCAGCTGCTCGGCAAATTCCACCTCAAAACCGGTGAGCTTGCCGTTTTCATCCTGGAAGCTGAACGGCGGATAGGTGCCTTCCAGACCGACCAGCAGCGTGCCGCGCTCTTTGACCTTGTTAAGCAGGTTTTCAGCCGCGTGCGTTTTCACATTCACACCGGCAACCAGCGCCAGCGCAACTGCTCCCATCACCAGATGACGACGAGCCAGAGAAAAGTTCATATCAGTACCCCGTTGTTATGATTTTAGGCCCGCAGGCCGGTCCCACATCGGCGGCAAACTGCCGCCGTTATTGTTACTGTGCGATTCTAGCGTAGTTTATCTGACGAAATTAGACCGAAGGGTGATAAGCAAATAACGCAGGCGCACCGCCGGTATGAATAAACAGCAGCGGGCCTTCGCGGCGAAAGCGCTGTTGACGGATACCGTCGATCAGCCCGGCCATCGCCTTGCCGGTGTAGACCGGATCGAGAAAGATGCCTTCGAGCCGCGCCAGCAGTTTGATCGCCTCCATACCCTCTTCGTTTGGCTCGCCATAGCGTGGAGCAAAATAGTCATCCCATAAGACGATCGGCGCCTGGCTGGTCAGGTTCATCGACTGCGCCAGCTGCTGTTGAATCAGCGCCACCTTCGGCCGCTGTTCATCAGCGTTGCGCGATACCGTCACGCCAATCAGCTCGCTTTCCGGCAGCAGCTGCTCGAGGCCCACCGCCAGCCCGGCGTGAGTACCGGCGCTGCCCGAGGCGACGACTACGGCGGCAAAATCGACCACGCCTTCGCTCTGATGCGCGATCTCCTGCGCGCACTCGATGTAGCCCAGCGCGCCCAGCGCACTGGAGCCGCCAACCGGCACAACATAAGGGCGAAAACCCTGCGCTTCAAGACGTGTAGCTTCTTCTTCCAGCTGCGCCTGCGGATCGTGCAGGGCATCAACCATCACGATTTCAGCATCGAGCAGATCGAGCAGCAGGCGGTTGCCATTGTGCAGGTAGTTATCGGCAGAGGTCGCCAGCGGATTTTCCAGCAGCGCCACGCACTTCAGCCCCAGCTTTGCCGCCACGGCGGCGGTCTGGCGAACATGATTTGACTGAATAGCACCGGCGGTGAGCAGCACATCGGCGCCCTGACGCAGCGCGTCGGCGGCCAGATATTCCAGCTTGCGCAGCTTGTTGCCGCCCAGCGCCATTGGCGTCAGGTCGTCGCGTTTGATGAAGATATCGCGGCCAAGAAAATCGGAAAATCGCGGCAGGTGCTCTAAGGGCGTTGGGGCGCCGAGCAGTTCCAGCTTGGGGAAAGGAATAAGGGATTGTAAGGACAACGTAGCCTCCACGCTCGTTTGACTCAGTTATCCTTACAGTGTTGCAGAAGATGACCTCGCGGTCATCCTGCTAAGCGCGCTGCCAGCCTAAAAACTGGTCATACTTACGCAGCGCGATACGGTAGTTATTGTTCCCCGCATCGGGCAAATCCTGCTCAAGACACTCATGCCAGCTGTTGCCGCTGAGTCGTTCTGGCGGAAAGTTTTTCGCTTTCAGCATATCGTCAAGACGACGCAGGCGAACCACATACTCACGAATGGTGCTGTGGCTCATCTCGGTCTCTTCAAACAAATACTGTTTGAACGCCATGATGTCGAAATAGTTAGGGTGCGTGTTGCAGAAAATATCGCTGCAAAAACGGCACAGCGCGGTCAGCTCATTCTGCAATTTCATCCACACCAGATCGTCGATCGGCTGATCCATCCGGGCAATGGCTTCTTTGTTAATGATCTGACCACGAAACACCAGCGCCATACGATCCAGCACTTTGTCACAATGTGAACAGTTGGTCTGGCTGTGTTTGTAGTCTTTCAAGTAACGGCTTAACGGTCTTGTTTTTGTTCTGGTTCCCATTCAAAAGTCCCCGGTTATCTTCTGGTAAGCGAGAACTGATGCTGTCAGCGCGCTCCCGTTAACCGGGCACGCAGACGTTTTATCGCCTGACTGTGCAGTTGGCTGACCCGTGATTCCCCCACGTCCAGCACTGCGCCAATCTCTTTCAGATTCAGTTCTTCCTGGTAATACAGTGTCAGCACCATCTTTTCGCGATCGGGCAAGGCTTCGATCGCTTCGATGACACGTTCACGCAGACTCCCTTCCATCAACTGATGAAGCGGATTTGCCTCTTCGTGCCCTTCCGTCACCAGCTCCGCACTATCGCCGTGTTCTTCACGATATTCGTCGTAAGAGAAAAGCTGGCTGTTGTTCGTGTCGAGCAGCATTTGCCGGTACTCTTCCAGCGAAACATCCAGCTGTTGAGCCACCTCCTGCTCGGTTGCCGCACGCCCTAAGGACTGCTCAACGCGATGCATGGCACCGGAGACCTCACGCGCGTTACGACGCACGCTGCGGGGTGCCCAGTCGCGGCTGCGCAATTCATCCAGCATCGCGCCACGAATACGCTGCACGGCATAGGTGGTAAAGGCTGTGCCCTGTAGCGCGTCGTAGCGCTCAACGGCATTCAATAAGCCAATCCCACCAGCCTGTAATAAATCATCCAGCTCTACGCTGGCGGGCAAACGCACCTGCAGGCGTAGCGCCTCGTGGCGTACTAGCGGGATGTAGCGCTGCCACAGCGAGTGCTTGTCCATTACTCCATCGGCGGTATAGAAATCGTTCATATTGACTACCCTGCGTTAAAGATGTTATCGGCATGATTATCCGATCCTGTAGGGTATTTGATTGGTGGAATAGACGGGGTAAAGCGAGGCTATTCAGAATATTCTTAAGAATGGCAGCGACGTTTATCACTGCCCATTGGGGTTAACGCAGGCGGCGCAGGCGCTCGCGAGTGGTGGCCGGAACAAGATGCCAGAGCTGGCAAGGCTTGCCGCTAATCTGTTGATAAAACTCGCTGAGTTTGTTTTCTGTCGCATCAGCCGAAGTGATGGAAACTTCGCCAGAATCAGCATTGATGCTTAACAATTTATTGTTAAATAGTCGCTGTAGGTCACTACGTAAGAACAGACCGTTATCAACATTATTATCTGCCAGAAACCCCTCTTCATTTTCCCGCATATCGATATGGCACGCTTCCACCCATGGCGTTAACGAACTGGCGGTCAACGGCGTGCCGGTGATGACGCAGGCGCCATAACGCGCACTTACCGCCTCAGCAAACGCCGTCTGGCTGGCGCGCTGCCACAACCGGGCCTTGACGCGACGTCCTACCTGCGTACCGGGCATCACCGCTGCCGGCACTTTCAGCAACGGGCTTTGCAGCACCACAATGAACTGGATACGTCGTGACTGAGCAAAACAGGCGTGCGCCTGCGCATCATAAAGCTGCCAGTACGCCTCCTCGCCTTCGTAACGCATGATCGACAGCGTATAACCGCGGCTGGTAAACAGGTTCTGCGCCGCTGCCGATGCGGGATCGAGCATGGCGTAGACCCGGCTCTCGCCCATGATCCGCCACAGGTTGTCACGTCGCTCCGCCTCACCGCGGCGTAAATAGAGGAATGGCAGCTGCTGCTGCAGATAGTGCTCCAGCCGCCGCAGGTAGTTTTTGCGTTCGTTATCGTTGGCGACAAACAGCAGCTCATCCAGCGGGCTGTTGCTCTCTTCGTTGGCGAAAATAGCGCGGATGACCATGCTGCGGTTGCTGGTTGACGGGCTCAGCAAGCCGCGCGCCGTCAGCTCTTTCTCATCCGGGTATTTTTCGGCGTAGCGCTGCGCAATCTCATCGAAGCTGAGCAACGCGCCAGGTAGTAAGTCGTTATTGAAGCGCATAAGACACTCCGGAGAAGGAAGCGGAAACGTTAATATGCTGTAAGAACACCTGAACAAACAGAGAGCCTGCGGTGCGCCAGTTGATCACAGGCACACCATTTTTACGTCAGCTGACTATTTCAGCAGGTGCAACAGGGAGATGTTGTCATTCATCTTAAATGCATCGATATGCATGTAGAAATTATCGCTGGCCTGCTTGTTATGCTTGGTCAGAGAGTGAAAGCTATAAATAATATTGACCACATCATCCTGGCTCAGCTCGCCAGTGCTTTTAACCTGTGCCACCAGCAAATTCTTAATCATCAACCATTCAGAGGTTAACAAATAGAGTGCCGAGAGCGGTTCACGGCTCGTCAGGGAAGGAAAGCGATCGTGATAGATACGATACTGGAAATAGTTGCCGATCAGCCAGGGTGAGTCCTGCAGAAACGGTAAAACCTTCTGCTGCCATAACAGACTGTTTTCGGCCATCAGCTGGCTCTTGCTGGCATCGTCCTGATCCTGCAAAGCATCAAGATTCAACAGTTGAAGATAACGGTTGAAGGTGGCAAAACCGCGCGAGCCCGGCCGAAGTTGAATAAAATGCTGCATATTATTCAGTAGCGCATAATGCAGCAGGTAGTGTGGCTCAATAGCGTGCATATGCGCCACCACCTCACCGTTCTCCAGTGAGTCGCTCAGCGCCAGGAAGGTGTTTTCCAGCTGCGCAACATCATCAGCATTATCCAGCGAAACCTTATCCAGCTTCAGGCAGAGTAGCGCGATGGCATAAAGTCCCTGCTCGACCTGCACACCACATTTCGCCATCAACAACGAGCACATCAGATTAAGTAATTTTTCCGCATCCTGATATTCAGGTGCGCTGTTAAACAACTGCCGCAGCAGCTGTTTCTCCTGAACCTGCATGCCATCAGGATGAGTGAGTAGCAGGCGCGCCGCTTCCGGACAGGATAATGTCAGGGTATTAAACTCATCACGACGCTTTTGTATAGAGACGCGCGGATACGTGGAACAGGTATGGCTCAGGGCGGAAGCGCCTAAACCCGCATGAATTTTGCAAAGCTTTTTCTCATCCAGAAAGCCACACTGGCCAGAGGCATCCAGTTTAATCTGCGCCCAGTTAGCCACGCTTTTTTTGGTGACGCTGATATGTTCGGTCGCCAGCGCGCGGATATCGATACGCTTCGCCTGCAAATAACGATTAGCCGATTTTTTATCCAGCTGAATATTCCAGCCGCCACAACAATGCTCAGGACAAGCCGAACCCACACAGGCAAATTTCTCAACGAATTGCGGTTCAAATAACGTTAAGGTTTTCACGGATTCTCCTGAGCAATTTATGCAGATGAAAAAGGCGACATCGCGTCGCCTTTTGATTTAAATTTCGTTGAGCTATTAGCCCTGCAGCAGAGACAGCACGCCCTGTGGAACCTGGTTCGCTTTAGACAGTACGTTAGTACCAGCCTGTTGCAGAATCTGAGCACGTGACATGTTTGAAACTTCAGTGGCGTAGTCAGCATCCTGAATACGAGACTGTGCAGCAGACAGGTTAGTCGACGTGTTGTTCAGGTTGTTGATAGTTGACTCAAAACGGTTCTGTACCGCACCCAGGCCGCTACGAGCGGTATCGACTTTAGCAATTGCAGCATCGATAGTTTTCAGTACGGTGTCGCTTGGCGTTGTCAGGTCAACAGCGTCCACACCCAGAGTTGTGGTGTCAGCTTTAGCGCCTGACAGATCCAGAGTGATGGTTTCTTTGTCGTTTGCGCCAACCTGGATAGAGACTTTACCAGCAGTACCAGCATTACCGTCCAGCAGTTTGGTGCCGTTGAAAGTAGTCTGACCAGCAACACGGTCAATCTCGTCCAGACGTGCTTTAACTTCATCCTGCAGTGAGGAGAGGTCGGTAGCGGTGTTGGTACCGTTGTTAGCCTGAACAGCCAGCTCACGAACGCGCTGTAAGTTGGTGTTTATCTCGTTCAGTGCGCCTTCAGCAGTCTGCGCCATTGAGATACCGTCGTTGGCATTACGTGAAGCCTGGTTCATGCCGCGGATGTTAGAACTCATACGGTTGGCAATCGCCTGACCAGCAGCATCGTCTTTTGCGCTGTTGATACGCAGACCAGAAGAAAGACGCTCAATCGCAGTGCCCAGAGCGGACTGAGATTTGTTCAGGTTGTTCTGAGTAGACAGAGACAGAATGTTAGTATTGATAACGGCCATGATAACAGTCCTTTAAATTAGTTTAGGGTTTGAGCGAGGTATCTGTTTGGCACCTCTCTCAGTCATAACATGTATCGGCATCACTTTGGGTTGCTTTAGAAAAAAGTTTATAAAATTTTAAAACTCTTTGTTTTTCAGATGATTAATTATTAAAAATCTTACTCATTCTATTATCAGGTAAGCGTAAGGCGCTTCAAATTGCGTTAAAACCGCCCTGCTAAAGATAAAAGAAAGTGTTTTTTCTTTAATTTTTAAACCGTCCTGAAAAAAATTGAGCTTATTAGCCCACTTTTTTCTTCTTTATATTACTGACAACACCTATATCGGCCGTAACAGCATGCGGTTTACGAAAAAAACGGCTTTTTATTTTCTATAGCCCGCAGCGGTACGCCCGTTTCTCTAATGAAAGGAAAGGTCTGCTTCTCTATAGAGTAAACAGAGTGCTTCCTTATAAAGAGAAAGGGTCTGCTTCTCTATATAAAAAGAAAGGAAGCGCCACGCTGTAAAGCAGGCATCGCTCTGACGTAATAAAGGCGGTTGGGCTGTTGTTGCCAGCGAAGCGTTTGAACAAGCCGTAACAGAGATCCTGCCACTCTCCTTCTGCTATAAAGAACAGCGCGCTATCGGTGTCATTGCTCTGCTAAGGTGCGTCATCTCTTCTCTGCTTCTGTCCGCTACGGCTAATCGTAAGAAATAGCGTAGCGAAGGCGTTCAACTCGCCGCTTCACGGCAGAAAAAAACCGGTAAACTTTCGCGCATACCCGCCGATAACTCGTAGACAATTGCAAAGCTGAAAAAGGAAATATCATGGCCGCCATCAGTAACCTGGGCGTAGGTTCCAACCTTGATCTGAGCTCTTTGTATGACAAGTTAGAGGCTGGTGAAAAGTCCAAGCTGACGACAATTACCGCTCAACAAACAAATTCCCAAAGCAAATTAACCGCTTTGGGTAAATTGCAAAGCTCACTACAGAGCTTGCAAACGGCAACAGCGGCATTGGCTAAAGTCGATACTTTTAATGCAACGGCGGTAACCAGTACCAATACCGCATTCAGCGCGACCACCGCCAGCTCTGCTGTTGTCGGGAGCTATTCGGTTTCGGTAAGCCAGACTGCCTCCGCGCAAACGCTGGTCTCGGGCTCACTGGCCAGTAACACAGCACAGTTGGGCGCCACCACAGGCGGCACCCGCACGCTCTCTATTCAACAGGGCAGCGGTACACCGATTACGCTAACGTTGACCGATGATCAGACGTCATTAACCAACGTGGTTAAAGCCATTAATACCAGCGGTGCCAACGTTGCCGCCACCACCATTAAAGGCAGCGACGGCAACTATCATCTGTTGCTCTCGTCCAAAGCAACCGGTACCGCAAATGATATGACAATCAGCGTATCAGGCGACGATACCTTGCAGGCGGCCATCGGCTACAGCGCTGGCGGCAGCAGCAATGGCATGAGCGTACAAACGGCATCAAAAAATGCCAAGCTGGAAGTGAATGGCATTGCCATTGAGAGTGCCAGCAACACGGTGACCGGCGCGCCGGAAGGCGTAACGCTGACCCTGAAATCGGTCACCACCGCACCGGAAAATCTTGAGGTAAGTCGCTCGGTTGACTCCGTAAAAACCGCGATTAAGAACTTTGTTACCGCCTACAACAACGTTAACGCCGTCATTGCCAGCGCAACCAAATATACCCCGGTTGCTAAAGGAGATGATCAGGCGTCAAACAACGGTGCCCTGCTGGGTGATAACACGGTTCGCACCGTGCAGGCACGTTTACGCAGTCTGATTTCCAGCCCGCAGAGTGGCGGTTCAGTGGCAATCCTGGCACAGCTGGGCATTACGCAGGATCCTACGGTTAACCCAGACGGTTCCACGGGCAATCTGGTGATTAATGACACCAAGCTGACCAAGGCCCTGAATGAGACGCCGCAGGCCGTTACGGAGTTCTTTGTTGGCGATAGTAAAACCACCGGTCTGAGCACCCAGTTAGGCACCTCCTTAACTGACATGCTTAGCACCAGCGTGGGTAAAGAAGGCTTGATGAAAAATGCCACCGACGGCCTTAACAGCAAGCTGGATTTACTGGGCGATCGCTATGAAGCGATGCAGGACCGTATTGATGCCACGATGGCGCGTTATAAAGCGCAATTTACACAACTTGATGCGTTTATGTCCAAGATGAATGCAACATCAAGTTATTTGACCCAGCAGTTTAGCTCAAGTTCTGACTCAAAATAGCTTGAGTAGGGAGTCACTAAATGTATAACCAGTCAGGGGCCGCCGCTTATGCTCGCGTCGGCCTGGAAAGCGCCGTGATGAGTGCCGATCACGATCAGCTCGTTACTATGCTTTTCGATGGCGCACTGAGTGCGCTGGTTCGCGCGCGCCTGTTTATGCTGGAAAATGATATCCAGCAGAAAGGTGCTGCCCTTACCAAGGCCATCAATATTATTGAAAATGGTCTTAAACATGGTTTAGAAGAAAATAGCGGCGACGAACTCACGGACAACATGATGGCATTATATGCCTATATGGTGCGCCGTCTGTTACAGGCTAATCTGCATAACGATGCGGCGGCGGTGGAAGAAGTTGAAGGCCTGCTGCGCAATATCGCCGATGCGTGGAAGCAATCGCTGGATCCCGCCACCTTTCAGGACGCTGTCTAATGGTTATCGAACCGCACCTGCTTATGACCTACCAGAAACTTTTATCACTCAGCCAGACGATGTTACGTTTGGCCTCCGCAGGACGCTGGGATGAGCTGATCGAAACGGAAGTCGATTACATTGGTGCGGTTGAACGCCTGTCGCAATCCACACAAGCGTCGCCAATTTCTCCGCAGACATTGACTCAGTTGCGCCCTGTATTACGCACAATTCTTGATAATGAGGCGCAGGTCCGCGTTTTGTTGCAGGAAAGAATGAATGAACTGGCCAGCCTGGTCACGCAATCTGGCAAGCAGAAATCACTTAACAGCACCTATACGTCGATGCGCGGTAACGTGCTTTATCCGCAGCAGGATCCGCTCTAACTCCCCTCTTTCGCTTTCCACGGTTTAGCAGCGATAAATATATTTCTGCTAAACCGCGCGTTTCGCTTAACCTCCTCCATACTTCAATTCTCAGGCAGACACATTGGAGCACGGAGATGCAAAACCCCACGTTGTTGCAGTTTTTCCACTGGTACTATCCGGATGGCGGTAAACTCTGGCCTGAAGCTGCGGAACGCGCGGCCTGGCTGGGAGAAATTGGTATCAGCTCGGTCTGGCTGCCACCGGCCTATAAAGGGGAATCAGGCGGCTATTCAGTCGGTTATGACACCTACGATCTGTTTGACCTCGGTGAGTTTGATCAAAAAGGCAGCCAGGCCACCAAGTATGGCGACAAAGCGCAATTACTCAACGCGGTGGATAAACTGCGCCAGCATAATGTTGGCGTGATCATGGACGTGGTGCTCAACCATAAAATGGGCGCCGACGAAAAAGAGACCATGGCGGTCAACCGCGTGAATCCTGACAACCGTGAGGAAATCAGCAGCGAAGAGATCGTGGCGGAAGCCTGGACGAAGTTCTCTTTCCCGGTGCGTAACGGCCAGTATTCAAAATTTGTCTGGGACTACAAATGCTTCAACGGCGTTGACCATATCGAAAACCCGGATGAAAACGGCCTGTTTAAGATCGTCAATGATTATACCGGCGACGGCTGGAACGATCAGGTCGACGGCGAGCTGGGCAACTTCGACTATTTGATGGGCGCTAACATCGATTTCCGCAACACCGCAGTGACCGAAGAGCTGAAATACTGGGCGCGCTGGATGATGGAACAGCTGCCGTGCACCGGTTTTCGTCTGGATGCGGTGAAGCACATTCCGGCCTGGTTCTATAAAGAGTGGATCGATCACATTCAGGATGTGGCGCAGGATCCGATGTTTATCGTGGCCGAATATTGGTCGCACGACACCGACACGCTGATGAACTATATCCATCAGGTCGAAGGCAAAACCATGCTGTTCGATGCGCCGCTGCAGATGAATTTTCATCAGGCATCAAAGTCAGGCTCCTCATACGACATGAGCACCATCTTTAATAATACGCTGGTCGAGCGCGATCCCTTCCACGCGGTGACCATTGTCGCCAACCACGATACGCAACCGTTGCAGTCGCTGGAAGCGCCGGTGGAACCCTGGTTTAAGCCGCTGGCCTATGCGCTGATTCTGCTGCGTGAACAAGGTGTGCCTACCGTGTTTTATCCCGACCTGTTTGGCGCCAGCTATGGCGACGAAGGCAGCGACGGTGAAACGCATCAGGTGGAGATGCCGGTGATACCGGAACTGGAAGCGTTGATTCGCGCGCGCCAGCAATATGCGCACGGCGTGCAGACCAACTATTTCGATCATCCAAACTGCGTGGCGTTTAGCCGCAGCGGCACCGCCGAACAGCCAGGCTGCGTGGTGGTGCTCTCCAACGGCGATGAAGGCGAAAAAACCGTGGCGCTGGGTGACGGCTTTGCCAATACGCAGTGGCGCGATTATCTCGGCCATCGCGATGATCGGGTGCAGTGTGATGAGGCGGGCAATGGACAGTTCCGCTGTAACGGCGGCAGCGTAAGCGTCTGGGTAAAAGCGGACTAAAACGGGCTGAAGCAACAAACAAAAAAGGGCGCAACCCATGCGCCCTTTTTTACGGTTATTTTTCGGCTTGTGCAGCCGCTGGCTTCGCTTCGGTGGCCTGGGTAATCCGCGTTTTCAGGCTTTCCGGCTCAATATTCTGAATCACCTGCACTTTGGCATCCTGCTCTGCCATCTGCAGCGCCTGCTGGCACTCCACCGTTGGCCGCTCGACTTTACGCAGCGTCAGGCCGTCGTAATGGAGCTCGCTGCCTTCCTGCTCCAGCGGCATCACGCGCAGCTGGCGGGTCACGTTCACATAATCACCGTTCAGCTGGGTTAACTTACCCGGTTTTGCGATCACGCGCTGCCACTGACGGCAATCCAGCGTATCGCCGGACGCGTTGACAATCAGGCTGCCGATCGCTTTATCACTGCGCAGGCCGCTTTGCGGGCCAAACGTCTGCCAGTTACCCTGCAAATTAGCCGGTGCTGGCGTCTTTACCGCCTGCTGATAATCAGTGATTTGCGCACAGCCGCCCAGCGCCAGCGCGCTCAGTAACATCCACTTTTTCATCTTCAATCCCTAACCATCAATGCGATGGCCGCTACGTTATAATTTTTCTCACCGGTTATGCAAGCCGCACACGGCTTCCGGGCGCCTGACAGCATCAACGATAGCAGTTACACTGGGCGCACGCCCATTTTCAGGAGCAGGTAATGAAAACACCCGAAGAGTATTACGTCCTTGCGCGCAGTATGTTTTTATCCGCGCAGCCCGATTTTCAGCAGGCGCTGGAGCAGCTGACCGAATCCGATGCCCGCACCGCTGGCATGTCGCTGCGTCAGCTGCGTGATTTGCAGGCCGATCGGATTTACGCCGCCTTTTTACGGCAGAAGAAGCAGGATGCCATGCTGTTTTCTATTCAGCTGGCTGAGCCGGACAAAGCGGTGGCCGCCGAAGCGATTGAAGCCTATCTGAAATCGCATGCTGAAGCGCTGGGCATGACGTGGGAAGCGTTCTGCCGTAAGAACGAGCTGTAAAGTGAAGCGGCCTCTGGAGGTGCGGCAGTTTTCACTACCAGAGGTAGCCCGACGTCAGGCGGTTTTGCTTTCGACGTAGCTGGTGACGGCGAGCAGGCGGTTGACGTGGGTCAGCAGCAGATCGACATCGGTTTGCAGAAAATCAGTGGATGAGCGCGACGCGGTGACAATCGCATCCTGAACGGTATCGGAAATACTCTGATCGTTGGTGTTTCTGGCGTTGATCAGCAGTGCCGCAATGAGCAGTGATTGCGCTTCGACCTGCGCGGTGAGCTCTTTTGTATCAACATCCATTTTTGCCAGCTTCAATAAGATGTCGACGACCAGTTGTTTCATGGGTTTTCCCTGTAGCAATTGCGCTATGAAATAATTTCCACAATCTGCCAAATAGTCGCCCGATATACAACCTTCACGTGATAAACCCTGAGCCACGGCGTTTTTTACTTGATACTGTATACGCAACCAGTATTATGATATGCAATGAAAGCGTGTCTCAATAAGGGCAATAAAAATGTTTGTGGAACTGGTTTACGATAAGCGCAACGTGGCAGGGTTGCCCGGCGCAAATGAGATGATTTTAGAAGAACTGACCAAGCGCATTCAGCGTGTCTTTCCGGCGATGGAAGTGAAAGTAAAGCCGATGCAGCGTAACGCGATTGATACCGACGCCAGCAAAGGTGACAAGGCCATTATGGCGCGCATCATTGAAGAGATGTTTGAAGAAGCCGACATGTGGCTGGTGGCAGAATAAGCAAAAAAACGGCCCACACTGTTCTGCGGGCCGTTTTATTTTTCTGTGTCAAACTGTATCAATCAGCGGACTTAACCTTCCTGATTGCTGCGATTGACAGAAATTTCCAGGTCCTGAATCAGACCTTCAATATCTTCCAGCAATTTCCCCTGCTCGTTCAGCAGAGTATTGATGCGTCCCGCGAATTCATCATCTTTGTATTCGCCGGCTTCGAAAGCCAGATACTGAGAAGAGAGCGTTTTGGTGTTGTGCTCTGCGTAGTGGCGCATCTCTTTCAACTGTGAAGCGACATCACCCAGATAATCGGTTTTGGTTTTCGGTACCACTTCTTCGATTTTGTCACTCATGCTCGTTTCCCTCTGGTTGGATATTGGATAAAAATCCTGACTACCTTTTAAAGCGTAGCGGATAATCCCGTTTCGTCCTTAAGAATAATCGGAAGCCGTTTCGCTTGTTTATTTATACAGTAGAAATCGAAACGTCTGCCGGAGCCTGGCTACACTAATAGACTCCCCTTTGTGCTCCAGGAGCGTATTCGTGAAAGCATTGACCTATCATGGTCCGCACAATGTCAGCGTTGATAATGTTGCCGATCCGATTATTGAAGCGCAGGACGACATTATTCTTCGCGTTACCGCCACGGCGATCTGTGGATCCGATCTGCACCTTTATCGCGGCAAAATTCCACAGACCAAACACGGTGATATTTTTGGCCATGAGTTCATGGGCGAAGTGGTGGAAACCGGCCGCGACGTCACCGCGGTGCAGAAAGGCGATCGCGTCATCATTCCTTTTGTTATCGCCTGCGGCGAATGTTTTTTCTGCCATCTCGATCAGTTTGCTGCCTGTGAAAACACCAACAGCGGCCGTGGCGCTATCATCAATAAAAAGCAGATTCCACCTCCGGCGGCGCTGTTTGGCTTCAGTCACCTTTACGGCGGCGTCCCGGGCGGCCAGGCGGAATACGTGCGCGTACCGAAAGCCAACACCGGCCCGTTCAAAGTGCCGCAGACGTTGTCAGACGATAAGGTATTGTTCCTGACCGATATCCTGCCCACTGCCTGGCAGGCGGTAAAAAATGCCCAGGTGAGCAAAGGCTCCAGCCTGGCCATTTTTGGTGCCGGGCCGGTTGGCCTGCTGGCTGCCGCCTGCGCCCGCTATGCCGGTGCGGAACAGATCTTTATGGTCGATCATCACCCGTATCGCCTGCAGTTTGCTCAGCAGCGTTACGGTGTTATCCCGATCAATTTTGATGAAATTGACGATCCGGCAGAAGCGATCATCGAACACACCGCGGGCAATCGCGGCGTTGATGCGGTGATTGATGCCGTGGGCTTTGAGGCCAAAGGCAGCACTACCGAAACCATTTTGACCAACCTGAAACTGGAAGGCAGCAGCGGCAAAGCGCTACGCCAGTGTATTGCCGCGGTACGTCGCGGCGGCATCGTCAGCGTGCCGGGCGTTTATGCCGGATTTATTCACGGCTTCCTGTTTGGCGACGCCTTCGATAAAGGACTGACCTTTAAAATGGGTCAGACGCACGTGCACGCCTATCTCCCGGAATTGCTGGCGCTGATTGAAAAAGGGCTGCTGACGCCGGAAGAGATCGTGACGCATCATCTGCCGCTTAACGATGCGGCAGAGGCGTATAAAATTTTTGAGAAGCGTAAAGAGGATTGTCGCAAGGTGATTCTGGTACCTGGTCTGGCGGCGACCTCGCCGACTGATATCACCCGTGCCAGCGTGGGTAACGTATAACCGAGCTGTTCACCGGCCCGCCATCGCGGGCCGGTTCATGACTTACAGATACTTCTTCGCCAGTAGCTTCAGCTCATCTTTAGCCGCCTGCCCCAGCCGGGCAATACCTTGCTCAACAAAATCAAACGCCTGCTCAAAGTCGTTCACGCCTGCGGTGACCGCGTCGTGCACGCTTCGCTGCTCATCGGCTTCAGATGGATAGGATACCGCGTTATCCGCTGTTGGCGCACTGCTGCGCGCGGGTGGGATCTCAACCGGCGCGGCTTCAGGTGGTATAGCGCTGGCGGTTGCGGCGATATCGGCCGGTTCACTAGGCGAAGCATCCGCAGCGGATGCGGCTGGCTCAGCGGCAACATCGACCGGCGCAGCGGTTACCGCTTCCGGCGCGGCTGGTGCTACCTCTACCGGCGCGGCGCTGGCAGTTGCGGCGGCATCGGCCGGTTCAGTGGATGTTGCATCAGCACTGGACGCAGCTGGCTCAGCGGCAACATCTACCGGCGCAGCGGTTACCGCTTCCGGCGCAGCGCTGGCAGTTGCGACGACATCGGCCGGTTCAGCGGGCGCAGCATCAGCATTAGGTGCGGCTGGCTCAGCGGCAACATCTACTGGCTCAGCGGCTACCGCTTCCGGCGCGGCTGGTGCGGTTTCCACCGGTGCGGTGCTGACGGTAGTGGCGGCATCGGCAGCTTTTTCGGCTGGCGCGGTGGCCGGTGGTGCGGTGGCGGTCGCCTCTTCGACAGCATCAATCGTCCGCGCGGGCGGGGCATCAAACATCGGATCCCGCGGGCTGGCTTCAACGGGGGTTTCTGCTGCTGTCGCTACGGGTTGCGCACTGTTCACCGCTGCCGAATCGGTCAGGTTTTGTTCAGGAATGGCGATGGTGTTTGGGGTAACTGCGTTGATATCGGACATAGTAGACTCCTGCGTCTTTTTAAAGAAAAAAAGCGCGTTAAAAGCGCTCCAAATTAAAGGGGTAACGTTCATGGCGAATTCCTTGGGGAGGTAAAACAGGCAGTGACAACAGAAAAGCCACTGCCGGGGTACTTAATGGGCGTTTTCTTCCTTAACCACCGACTTGACTCTATCTGCCGTCATGTCCGCCGTCCGGTTCGGCAGCACATCCAATTTGTGCTGTAACAGCTTTACCTGTTCTGATACTGCATCGACCTTGGCTTCGCGGCGCACCGCCGCTTCACGATAATCCTTACGAATGCTGTCCAGCTGTTGATTTGCCTGATTACTGACGTAGGCAAAAATCACCGTCATCACCACGCAAAACACTGCGGCAACCAGCAGAACACTGCCGATAATAATGTTGCGCTTGAAGTTCCTGGGCCGTATTGAATCGTTAACAGTTGTCATCGCTGATAGTCTCCAGAGTGGTGATTAACCGGTTGATCTCCTTACTGAACTTATCGCTCTGCTCAACTTCGGTCATCGTTCTAAGGATGCCAAGTGAGTTTTTCATCAGACGCATATCGTTTTCGAGTGAGGAGATGCAACGCATGTTTTGTTCATGACGCGTGCGAAGATCGTCGTTCTCTTTTCTGAGGGCGATGTTGGCCTCCTTGAGCCACACAACCTGCTCTTTGTAGCTGGTAATGATTTCACCTCCTGCCCGATTGCTGGTGATGATGGTGGCCAGACCGGCCATCAGGGGTTTCCAGAACAGTGCCGCAGCGCTACCGCCAAGAAGGAGTGCGCCGATGCTGGTAATCAAACTACTTTCCATGCCCCACCTCTTTGACTCGGCTAAAAAACGTTAACAAGAATAAAAAGGGATATTTGCTCATCGTTATTTCCGCTAAAACCTGCCACAAATAGGGTTGCCGTGATAATCGCGACGCTACCTCGGGTAGCCCGCCGCGCTGATAACAACCCGCCCTCACCGCAAAAGCTCATGCGTCAGCTTCTGCGTGTTAACAATCAGCCAAAGTGTGGTGGTGCGCGTGATGTGTAATGGTTTACCTTGCGAGGGAAATCCTGAAGCCCAGGGTATTGCCCCAATACGGGAGCGGTTATAAGGCAGAAAAAGTGCCTGTTGCGAACAAAGCGGACAACGGCGAGCGTTGCTGGCGATGCGATGAAATGTGGTCATGATGCCTCCTGACGTCACTAATGAACTGCCATAGCGCACCAGGCAGCGCCGAAAGCCAGGCGCCAGCGCAGGTGCATAATTGTGAAAAAAAACGTATCAGGGAGAGTGCAGGCGCCTCGCGACGGACGTAGCGGGGCCTGACATTATAAATGCAGGAAATAACTGCCAAGAATTGCCACCTGTTCGGCGGCTATAGGACATCATGTCCGTTGTGAAAGAGCGGGTAATTCAGATTCCTTAACCTGTTGACTGATTAGCACCAGCCAAATATAAAGAATACTTAAATTATTTATCTAAAGAAAACTTAAGTCAAGCTCATTTAAGGTAACTTAATTATGAACAGACAAACTATCGGCGATCGCATTCGGGCGAGACGCAAAGAATGCCGGCTCACGCAGAAAGCGTTGGCGGCAAAAGTCGGCGTTTCACACGTCGCGATTTCTCAGTGGGAGAAGGATGAAACCGTGCCGCGCGGGGAAAACCTGCTGCGGGTTGCGGCGGCGCTCGGCTGCACGCCCGCCTGGGTTTTTGATGGTGAAGGCGATCTGTTTATGCTGCCCACCAGCCCGACGGAGCGCGCGCATGCGGTGCCGATTATCAGCTATCAGCAGGCCGCTAACTGGCGCGGAACCGCCTTTCTTGAGGCGCCTGAACGGGTTAGCTGGCTACAGAGTAATGTGGATCTCTCGGGTGCTGCCTTCGCCCTGATCATTACCGGTAACGCGATGGAGCCAGAATTTCGTGCCGGTGATGCCATCATCATCGACCCGGCGGTCTCGCCGATACCCGGTGATTTTGTCGTGGCGGCCACCGGCAGCGAAGCGCTGTTTGCGAAATACCGGCCACGCGGCATAGTGGAAGGTGAAGAGGTGTTCGAACTGGTGCCGTTGAATGACGATTACCCTTCCCTGCGATCCAATCAAACGCCGGTGAGCCTGGCAGGCACGCTGATAGAGCATCGCCGTTACCGGCAAAAAACCACGGTGCAGGCGTAGTGACAGATTACCGTTACTGACTTTTTTGCATTCAGCGCGCAATAAGCTTGCAATTTTATTTAAGTTATCTTTAACATACTTGCTAGCAGGACGATGCCGGGACCGCAGCGCTGGCGCTGCTCAGTGAGTGGCGCCAGCGATGACGTGCTGTCATCAATGCGTTTATGCGGAAACATGTGCCGCAGCGCGAATGGGAGAGTTTTTTGGCCACAGCCGCAAGGTATGTGGCCCTTTTTTTGTTGTGGTGGGGGCGAGGCAGGTGCTGTTGCCGGGCAGCAATAGTCGTTATAATTCCGTTCCGTTGCGCCGTTGTGCGCAGTTCAACCTCAAGGAAACAGAGATGCGTATCGGTGTGCTTTTTCCCATCGCGATCATTATCGCCGGCGTGGGCTTGCTGGTGTGGTTTATTGCCAGCGGCGCTTATCTGCCTGGTGCCAGCTAGCTCGCCCGCAGCCACGGCAAGACCACCCGACCACGCTAGCCAACGGCGTCACGTAATCGGGTGTAGTTGATGTGTAGCTGCTTTACAGGCAGTCAAGCGCCTCAAGTCCCCGCCAGGTGCGACCGGTCGATTCCGTGACCAGCACTGCCGGATTGACGCTGACCTCAGTGGCCAGTTGAAAAGCGCGATCGAGAATCTCCTGTCGTGTATCAAAACTGACGCAGACATACTCCTCCTGCGGCAACCAGTACACGGTGCCCTGCTTGCAAATCAGGCTGCGCCGGAAGCCGTGATGTTTCATCAGTTCATGCAAGTTTTCATAATCCTCTGCCGTGGCATCGCGTAGTTCAACGCGGATGGTATAACTAGCCATATGGTACCCCTTACCCTGTCGAGAAATGATATTTAAGTTTACTTTAATTTAGTTGAGTTGGGGGACTTTTGCGCAGGAAACAGATTAATCTGGTATGAGCGTCTCTTTTACCACACCGCCGTTTTGGCCTGAGGGTGCATAAAAATCGCGCGCCCGGTCTACTTTTTTACTTTTTATTCATCAGGGACGGGAATTATTACTCCTTGCGGCTATAGTCAATATTCAGAATTTCAGGCGACGCTTTTTGGAGGCGTGCGCTGTTGCCCAGCAAGGTTCCTATGATAACTATCACCGGCGCGATAAAAGTTCCCGAGTTTCTCAGCTTTCTGTCGTCATTAATGGGCACGCTCACCCAGCAAAAAGTTGAAGTGCTCAGCGGCTATCCGGCCAATTGCAGCCGCTGGCTAACAATTTATCATTATCGCCACACCAACCGCTGGTCGCTGGAATGGTATGACAAGCCGGGCTACGGTCGTCCACCGATGCTAAACAATGACGACTGCCTGATGCGCGAAGCCAATAAAGGTGCGTCGAGCGAAGAACTTGATTATGCGCGTTGCCTGCTGGAGAAAACCGGCTTCTGGGATGCCTGATATTCCACCGTTAGCAGGCGGTTTACCGTAGCAGGACCACATTAGCGGTTAACCCTCGCCGCCATTCTTGTTATGGTGCGCGCTAACCGTTAATCAAATTTGTGGATATCCCATGCAGGAATTTCAACGCCCTCTTCTTACCTTGCCCGCCGGTGAAAAAAAACTGCTATTGCACTCCTGCTGCGCGCCCTGCTCAGGAGAAGTGATGGAAGCCATTCAGGCTTCCGGCATCGAATACACCATTTTCTTCTATAACCCTAATATCCATCCGCAAAAGGAATATCTTCTCCGTAAAGAAGAAAATATTCGTTTTGCCGAAAAGCATAACGTGCCCTTCGTCGACGCCGATTACGATACTGATAACTGGTTTGAACGTGCCAAAGGCATGGAGTGGGAACCAGAACGCGGTCCGCGCTGCACCATGTGTTTTGATATGCGCTTCGAGCGCACCGCGCTGTATGGCGCTGAACACGGCTTCAACGTGATCAGCAGCTCACTGGGCATTTCGCGCTGGAAAGATATGAAGCAGATCAACGACTGCGGCCATCGCGCCGCCGCGGGCTATGGCCTGACTTACTGGGACTATAACTGGCGGAAACAGGGCGGATCGTCGCGCATGATTGAGATCAGCAAGCGCGAGCAGTTCTATCAGCAGGAATATTGTGGCTGTGTCTACTCGCTGCGCGACACTAACCTGCATCGTAAATCGCAGGGCAGGCCCTTAATTAAATTAGGCCAGCTCTATTACGGTGCAGACGACGCGGATAAATAGCGTAACTGAAGTTGCAGCGCCGGGTGCCTCCCGGTAAACAAACCCGGTCATGTTTGTTTGCGCTCTCAGGCAGATATCGACTCTGCGCCCCGCCGCTCAGGGGGATTCGCTGCCGGTTAAAGATAGCAGCCGAAGCGGCAGCATGCCCGGCGAGCTGGCAAGATTTTTCACCGCGGACGCGCAGGCCCGCTTCTGAAAGAGCGATTGACAAAAAAGCAGGCTGCCAGGCGGCAGCCGCGATAACCGTCACGAGAGATCGATTTCTTTCAGCCCGCGCCACGCCCGTCCGGCAGCTTCGGTGACCATCACGCCGGGATCGGGAATAAACTCCACCAGAATCAAATAGACTTTATCCAGCACCTCTTGGCGCGTGGCATAACCTGACCAGGTGTACTCATCACGTGGCAGACGAAATTGCGTGCCGGTTTTATCCGAGACGCTGTGCCTGAAACCGTGCTCGTTCATTTTGCTGCGCAGCCGCTGGTAATCAGCTGCCGCGTTTTCTTTATCACGCAGTTCAATCGAGATATTAAAACTTGCCATAACACACCCCTCACAGGATCCTCTGAAATTTAAGTTTACTTAAATATAAAGGCGAAAGGCGCTTTTTTTTGTGACTTATTACACAAACTGACTGTCGCAGTGGGTTTGCCCTGTGAGTACACCGCGCTGGCAAGGGTGCTCTGCAAGGGATGACGCAAGGATAATGCGGCGGATCAGCTGCGGCCCGCCGAAATGAAAGTGACTGTAATGAAGGAAGGCGGGCTGTCGGCCACTATTTTTTATTTTCCAAATCGGCGTCCGCAGCAAGGGCCAGCGCCGAAAGTTCCTGATGGTCAACTTCACTATCTTCACTTTCGATCAGCCTGGAAATCGCCAGCAGTTCCTGAAATTCGCCGAGCAAAATCGCCGCATCTGATTTTAAGCCGTCATCGTCTTCTGCTGAGTTGAGCACCGAATTGATCGCCTTGTTGACGCTCTCAATCATATTAGTGACGCCGCCACTTTTCCTGACAGCCAGCACCAGCGCGCCGATCAGCAGCGACTGCGCTTCCAGTCTGGCGCTCAGCTGCTTGGTGGCGGCATCCATTTTAGAGATTTTCGCCAGTATGCTCAGAACAACATTTTTCATCTTACGTCCCCCTGGAAAATAAACGGCCTGCCGGCCAACAGCCTAACTCAAAATGCGGGCCAGAAGAAATCGGCCGGAGGCTGAGTTCAGCGTAACGCGGTGCACAGCCCGCGGCGGGCGCAGAAATTTTACAGAAAGCAGTAAAGTTTCGATGTGATGTGGTCGATTAATAAGGTAAGGCGAAATAAGCGATGACATGAAGCGGAGTGAACAAAATGAATGCACAACCTATGAGCTGGTCAGTAAGTTACATCGTGAAGAAAAGCGGTCAGGCCATTGAAGATACGCTGCTGATTCAGGGTGAAAGCGTGGTACGCGCGCTGAACGATTTCTTTGAAGAGCAGGCATCAAAGCACGGCATCTTCCGTTCAGACATTGATGTGAAAGCGCTGAAAGCGGCGTAATCCAGAACAGTTGGCAAAAAAGGTCGCGAAAGCGGCCTTTTTTTATGCGCTTTTGCGCCGGTGATAATCACAACCGCCGCTGCCGGCCATTTTTCTCGCGCAGCGAGGCAAGCAGGCGCACTTTGATCTTTCTCACCAGATAAAGATGAAGACACTTTTTCGCGGCTAACTGAAGAGATAAACGCATTGTTTTAATGCAGAAAGGGGGTCAGCGTAGCTAACCGTTAACAGAAGGCGTGTTATGGCAGCTAACATCATCAGGCGCACTCAAGGAATGCGCCTTGTGATACCGTCTTACCAATAGGGCCTGACGTCACTTTTTGCTAAATTCGACATGATCGGTTGTACAGTCCAGCATGCCGAAGAACGCCTCAGTCACCGACTGGCCTGTGCGCTGAGTGAAAGGAACCAGCCAGATATCATTACCAAATGATATCTGATCGGGATCGATAAGCATGCCATTTTTCTCAGCGACATCCTGAGCATCAGAGAAGCTTTTCCACGCAGACCTGTCACCCGATTTAGCCCTGATAACCTTTGACATGATTGCCTGATTATCATAGTGGCGGCATGCTTCAACGTCGGAAGCGTCGACCTTTGAAGGTCTGCTCCAGATAATCAGAACGATCATCGCAGCTAAAGCAAGCACGCCTGACGCTATGGCGGCCATAACTAAAAATTTTACTACTCCTTTCATATGACTCCTCCTTCAGACAGCCAGATGAGAATCATGCTGGTTTACCTGTTAGAACTTAACAGCCGTTTCACCATTAATCTCTATTTTATAAGGCACACCGCTGAAGCGCTCGCCCATCCATCGACCAATGGTGGTCAAGTCTTCGTTAGTTTTACTTCGGTGTGTGCTGGCGTTGAAATCATATAAATCAGGCGCCTGAGCTCTGACTACGCCATCAAAAGACCACGTCCCGGTGGCATTACGAGTAAAAGTCCCGTCAAGTTGCAGCGTAATATTGCCCAAAATATAAGGCATAAACACATTAGAACTGGCCGTGTTATAAGGGAACGAGAATGTCAGATCATAACGTCCCGGATTTCCAATTGAATTCATTCGTTCATTAAAACCAGGAATATTCCCTGCCTGAATAAATTGCAATGAAAGTGCACCGATATCCACACTCATGGTTCTGCCATTTCCCCATAAAAAATTGCTCAGCGCAGCTGCAATAGCATAAGGGGAGTTGCTTAACTGAGGTGGGCCATTATCAGGGGAGAAATTAATTCGCTCTGGCGTGTCAAACCGCTTTGCTAACTCGGCAACAGGGCTTGCTGCGGTCTCACATAAATTAATGAACACGCAGTTTTTAAACCACCACATTGCATTTTCTAATTTCTTCTCCTCAGATAAGTTACTTTTTAAATCTTTCGCTGTAGCAGGCGTGGCGTTATGGTAATAACTCCCGCTGTGTAATTCTGTGGCATATCTTACATTTGGTGGTGGGCCACCTGCCGCGCCACCACCGCTGCCATTACCGCCTGGATACATCACACTACTGTCACCCGTAGTGACCACGGGAGGAGAAATAACAATCATATCAGACATAAATTTTCCTTTTTATCATTCAGCCTAAAATCACCTGGTTTATTTTTCACATATTTTAAAAAATAACGTTTTAGCCAGGGAGTGACAGTCAGTCATTCACCGTGATTTTACGATGCTCAAAAATCACAACATGAATGACTGCTGAAGAGGGTTATAATTAAACGCACTCCGAAGAGTGCGCCTTGTGATAAACACGATGTGAACGGATTAGAAATAGGCGAGCTTGCGGTTAACGCCATTAATTTTAACGGTGATATAACCCGCTGGCGTTGCGGATGCGGCAGGTGCCACGGCCGCCTCTGAGGCCAGCGTGATGATGCCGCCATCAAAGCCATAACCTGCTGAACCATTGTGATAATTCATCACCGTCGACAGCGCCACACGACTTTTACTGCTGAGATCCAACGTCGCATCTTCGGTAAAATCAGGATAGAACAGCGAACTCTCGCCCGCATCAAAGTGGGTTGGGCCGGTGGTGGTGAGATTAACCACCACATCACCACTCTTCGCCTTCAATTTAACCCATGCTTCACAGGTGGCGCCGGAGTTAGTGGAAAGCAAATAGCAGTCGCTTACGCCTGAATCCCCTTCAAAGTGCATATTACCGCCGACCGAGCTTGACCCGCGGTAGAAGTTGATCAGGGTCTTACCGCACACATTACTCAGCAACGGATTATCGGTTGGTGAGGTGGTGGTATCACGCAGGGTTTTGCCGTTAAATTCCAGATGCCAGTGCTGGTTAGCATTGCGGAAATTAAACGACCCCACGCGGAACCATTTATCGGTATCGCTGTTATTGGTCACGCGATGGCCCGAATACCAGCCAGCCTTCATCGAGCCGGTCATCTCAGTGCCGTAGTTCTCATCACGCCGCCAGCCGTGCTCGTAGCTTGAAAGCAGTGCAGTACCGGTGCGCTCAGTATCAATGCTGCCACCGGACTGCAAGCTCAGCTGGCGCATCAATACGCGTGCATAGTTGAGTTTCAATGGGTTAACGGAAGATTCGATGCTTAATGCATCCATAATCCACTGCCCATTACTCAGATCGCCAGGGAATCGTGTGTGCTCAATCCACACATTGCGAATCAGGCCCTGACCTACGCGCGGCATAAACAGCGTGGCGTCCCCATAACCATACTGGAAGTTGGAGTTGGTTAGCTCCACGGCCGTGGAGTGGTCCCAGTTACCCTGAGGTGAATCGGACCAGGTAATGTCAAATACCCGGCTATAGGTATTTTTTGAGTAAATCTGATCCAGTCGTGTATCCAGCGTATCAACAAACTTGAACACAGAGTTACCGGTGTTTTCTGCGCGAAAGCAGGTAACATTGATATACTGGCCTTCAATGGTCAGGTTTTGAAAAAATGACTGCTGGTTGCTTACCATTGCGGCGGTAATAGCGCCGGTATTGGCAGTGGTATCCGCTGTTGCCTGACCATCCCAGAAAATACCGCGGATAGCCATGCGTCGTGCTTTAACTTTAAATACCACATTGCTGGATTTATCAGAAGTAATGATAGTTCTGGGCGCAACGCCATATTCGCAATCGTCGCCATACATATTGAAAAATGGCAGTTCACCCTCACCGGTTAAATCAACAGGATTGATAGTAAATTTACCGGCAGGGAAACGAATACCGATATCACGGATCGGACTTTTGGACACATCCTCAACCGGTGACGAAAAGCCTCTGGCCCAGCGATACATATTGATGCAGGCGTCGTGGTTAACAGTGCCGTTATCTGCATCAAATAAATCTGAACCCCGTAAGCGCTTGCCGCCAAAATGAAAAATATTGATAGCGGAGACGTCATCAATAATACGTTGCCAGTAATAATCGCCGGCAGAGGATACCGCAACGGTGCCTTTATCATCCGCAGGCGCTTTACCCGTGGTGTTGGTAAAGCCGACGAAGCGACCACCGCCATTAAAGGTTGAGTCCTTGTCGTAATAGCGTTTAAGCAATGCGATTTCGCCTGATGCAGAAGGTTTAGTGGTACGGAGTTCAGCAAATGAATTTACTTCGATCATGATATTACCTTTATGGGTTGTTGAGCATTTTGCTCATGGGGGGATATTTATTTATTCTTTAAAATAAATAATCTTTAAAATGCAGTTAGTTATTAATTTATAAATTACCTGAGGGATTCAATTTCTTTTATGGCGCGTTTATCCCGGTTGCAGTTTTCTATCGATGTCATAAGCATCTCATTCATTTCGAGAATGTCGCCATAGGTCACCGACTCTGGTACGGGAGGTATTTCACAGTCAGCCAGCAGTTCTGCCGGAATGGGCACTGCCGGAAGCTGAACGTATTCTTTCGTTGTGTTTGCGCAGGCTGTCAGCAACATCAGCGGGAACAGGATGAGCAGCGCACGCATCGCGTTGAATTGACTGCCTGATGTAAACAATACGCTTCTCACTTTCTGTCTCGTTTTGATAGCGAGCATCGTGGGCCGCCTTTCCGATATCGTTGAAGAGCGTCACGGCAGTGACAAGGTTACTGGCGATCGACTCTGCCTTTTTCCGGGCCTGTAGTGCCGTCGATACCTTTTCCTGTGCCTGCAACATTTTGGCGTGATAGTGGCTGGCAGCGGTGCCAAACATCACCACAGCCGCCACCAGCAAGCACCACAATACCGAACGCCAGTTATTTGCCAGCCAGATCATCAGCATTCTCCGCCAGGCACATTGACCGCTCCATATCGCGGCGATTCATCAATCCACGCCACTTCTGGCCGCCGGCATAAACCCAGTGACGAAGCGCCTCACAGGCACCCTTCACATCACCGGCATTCAGCTGTTTTAGCAGCGTTGATGTAGAAAATGCGCGGGTGCCGACGTTATAGGTGAAGCTGTAGAGCGCGGCGCGCTGATATTCGCCCAGCGGGATTTTTACCATGCTGTCGACCGACTTTTTGACCGGCTGCAGGTCAACCGATAACAGATGATTGCATTCACGATCGGTGTACTGCTTACTTTGAACGATATCGCTGCCGGTGTGCCCGTCACAGACCGTCCAGACACCAGCCACATCCTGATAGGGCGTATACTGTCGCCCTTCCACCCCCTCCTTTCCGCCAAGGAACGCCATAGCGATAAACATGGCGCCGCTGCCCGCAGCAGTCATTAGCTTATTGCGCAGGCTGTTTGACATAGCCATGGGTTAGTCCTCTGTAATATGTGATGCGATGGGCCAGCATTGAAGCGCCTTGATCTGCGCCAGCGTGGCCTTGCGTTTGTAATACCAGTTGATCACGAGCGTAATAAGCGCCACCACAATACCGGCCAGCACGCCTACAACACTCCATTCATCGGGACTTAAGCAGGTAAGAAGCCCGTTGGCGATCGTCCCGGCAGATGCGCCATAAACAGCGCCTGATGCCAGTTTGCTCATATCAATACTCGTATCACCTCCGTGACCACGGTCGGTGCTGTTGATGGTTGGAAAGAAAGCACGTCACTTCGCTGGCAGGCGTAAATTGAGAAATATCGAGTGGCGTGAAACGCAAAAAGGCCGCTCTGATGGCGGCCGTTAAAAAATGATTAGATTGCAGGAGTCCTGTACACAGCGCGCCGGGATGAGCGTTCACTAGCCAGGTCTTCTTCGATCGGGTATCAGAGATATCTGCCCTCATCCCGGCATCACTTTCACAGCAACATGATGCCCTGCTAATAAATGCCCCTGCAACGGTTCTGCCTCGCGAGGAAACGTTGCTCCTTAAATGTTGTAAGGGAGCCTCGTCAGCAGAGGCAGCAACAAACAGACATACCGCCACTGCTTTATCTGCTGTAAATGTCGACCGGATGCGATCGTGCCTGTTTCGTTAAACGTCAGTAACATCGAAATAATGATTTCACTGACGTTTTCGCGTTCACGCAGTATCGACATCAACAGCGGCGGCGCTTTTATCAGTGCCTGTTACAACGATTCGGTTGAACCGGTTGCTTTCAACCTCGTTGCTTTTTTTCGCGTCCTGTAGCCGATAATGCCTCAACCAGTATTTAACCGGTGCGACAGTGCGGTGAGCAGGTCACGTAATTTTTCACCAGACGCCTTCTCGGCATAGGGTGAGGGTTCAGATTGATAAAGAGCGGTCGTGCTTAACTTGCTATATGCGGTCTGCCTAATCAGGAAGACGCGCTTGTGCTTTAACGTTCGCAAAAAGGTCAAAAGCATCAATTCCGCCACCGTGTCACTTGCGCTACGTAGTGGGATGCATCGCCCTGTGCGGGAACAGGCGTTTTACCGGCTCCCTGTTGTGATGATGACGGCTTTATAGTGATTCTGACCGGCATCAATTATTCACATTCGTATTGCATGCCACAAACAATACCAATAAGTATTATGCAATGCAATACCTTTTTGCAATTGACGTGCAATACGCACGGCTATAAATTGCCTCTCATGAAAACAACTCTTGCTGAACGGCTCACGCAGGCCATGACT
The DNA here is from genome assembly GCF_051851875.1 of Duffyella sp. Ts4. Taxonomy (NCBI): domain Bacteria; kingdom Pseudomonadati; phylum Pseudomonadota; class Gammaproteobacteria; order Enterobacterales; family Erwiniaceae; genus Duffyella; species Duffyella sp. Ts4. The sequence goes on from NZ_JBLYPN010000001.1 coordinate 549,262, forward strand.
GCGCGTAATTTCTCTCAGGGTGCTTTAGCTAAAGCGTCTGGCGTTGCTCAACCTACTATCTGGCGACTTGCGAACGGACAGGCGAAGGGCTCAACCAAGCTGGTGGATATCGCTAATGCTTTGTCAGTCAATATTGACTGGCTTGCAAATGGCGTTGGGGAAATGGACGCTGGCGGAAAGATGAGTTACCCACATCCTCCAGCAAACAGCATGCAGCCAGGCGGCGTATTTTCTGTCAGCATCTGGGATCAGGATGGCAGGACTGGACAAGAAGTGTATGTTCCTGACGTTGTTAAGAGCAACGACTGCAGGGCTTACGTCCTGCCAAGAAACAGCGGATGCGCAGAAGCACCAGCGGGAACCATCGTGGTTATCGATACCGGTGAAAAGCCCGGCAATGGCGATCTGGTCTATGCGAAAGTCAATTCATCATATTCAATCTATCGCTTTTTGGATGGCGGAGAATCTGGATTTCTTGCAGTAGATGATCCACGCGTTCCCTTGCTGGATATCTCATCCTCTGCCGAACTCATCGGCGTTGCTGTTTTTCTTCTTCGCGATTTAAAACGTAGAAAATAGCGCTCGTCCCGTGCCGGCGGGACGTATTCAACATATCCTCCTTTTCCTGTTCTCAGCAACGCTATAGCCACAACTCCTCCGTTTCGTGACGAGATTAATCAATGGGTTATCTCACGATAATCCAGTAAACTGTTTTTATATACAGTGTTTTAATACTGTGCCACAGAATGAAGAAATTACAAGGCAGTGACGTTAATTATTCGCATCAATCCATTTCAATCGATACTTTTCCGCGCAATCTCCTCCTCCTGTCGAAAATATTTTTCTTTTCATAGCAAGCATTTATGCGTTTAGCTATTGATTAGCTGCCAATACTCTTTGCTGAAATCAATACCAAAAGGTATTATTTATTTCACTAACAGGTAGCATTAACCGTCACGAAGCCAATGTGCTTTAACACTCAACGTTATTGATACCTTATGCCGGGCGACCGCTGGATAAAAAATCCAGTTACCGCTTGTGGTTATAACGTCTGTACCGGACAAAGAGAGGTCATGATGAATGCAAGACAACGTTGCCGGGCGCGTCGCCATGCACGTAGAGAAAATGAGCGCAGTATCCTTGCTGCAACAGGTGGCCTGTATGGCGGTGGAAGCATCACGCCGCTTTATAACGTTGGGCACGCTAAGCCGACCAAAGCAGTAACCGCGAGATAGGCGATGAAAGGGGCAGGCTACGCCATAGCGTTACCAGACATCTTAAAGATGAGCGTCGACGATAAAGTTAAATGGTGATGAGGCGCAGATGCGGGCAGGCAAGAAAAATAACAATCTCTTTGTAAGGAAGTGAGCTGATACTGATTACCCTGATAATGTCACTATTATCAGTCGCAGTGGGATTGACTACATTGACAGCCGCACCACCCTGACAATTCGTCGCCAATGGGTCTGGTGATGTTGAGTCGCCGTGGTGGAACAAACAGAGACAGGTCGCGCAAGCGGCCTTTTTTTATGCGCTTTTGTATGAACAACGGTGGCCACGCGCAGGTGATTTCCGTGTCGATCAGCCCGCACTGGCAGGCGTAACCGCTCCGGCGCACTGTGCCGTTTTCAGTTGGTTAAGCTGATGCAATCGCGCCTGCGCTTTGCCGGTAGCGCGGCTTTTGGCGATGCCATTCCCCAGACCGAAATCACCGACAAAACCCATCACCGTCAGCACATCGAAGCGTCCGGTTTCATCGATTTCATGTTGTACGCTACGCGCGCTGGCAATTTCCTGTTCCAGCGCCCGGCAATCAAAGGCGGCAGCTTCTTCAGCAGTGATCGCGGGTGCCTGTGGATACTGTTTGGTGGCGCAGCCAGCCAGCAGCATCAGGGCCACGGCAAGCAGTTTTTTTTTCATTACTTTATCCTGAGATCGCTGCGGTTGAACGCACAGCCCGGCCCTTTTCAGAGACTGGAAGCCGCATGACACATCCGCTGCGTGCAACTCTGCCCTGGTCAGTTTGCAGACCGGCAAAGCAGCGCGAGCGCGCCAGATTATGGGGGAAATGACAACAACGGGTGCCGCGAAAACAAGGCGATGTGCATGATTATCGCGGCGGCTGTCCACCCGCGATCCTGTACGCCGTGCTCATTTAAGGGCGTGGCATGCAGGCTGGCCGCAACACGGCGCGCCTGCAGATGCGCGATGTTACAGCTGCATATTCATAATATCGCTGTAGGCACTGACCAGTTTGTTACGCACCTGAATGCCCATCTGCATAGAGATAGAGGACTTTTGCAGATCGACCATCACATCATTTAGCGCGATGCCCGGCTTACCTAATTCAAAATCCTGCGCCTGCTGACGTGCGCTGTTTTGCGTCTCGCTGATTTTATCCAGCGCTGAACGCATTTCTGCGGCGAAATCGGCATGGCCTTCATTCGCTTTACTGCTCTGATTGCCCGCCTGCAGCGCGGTTTGCTGCAGCTGTTGAATCATACTTTCGATGCCCTGAATCGCCATTGTTGCCTCGGTTTGCTACGGGATATTTTTTCGATGGAAGAGAAGTTAGCACATTGTCAATGAGACAAAGGCTGTAAATGACATCAAAAAGCATGGCTTATCCACCCATCGAAATTTCGGTTTAGGAAAATAATGGCACTCCATTGGGGTGGAACTTAATAAAGCCGTCGTATCAGGGAGTCAGTTTTGTCACCACTACACATTAAGTCGGGTCAACCGTCAGGCAGGAATGGGTCATGAATGCTACCGCAACACAGGATTCCGAACAAAAGAAGGGCTTAGGTGACCTGTTAGCACGTCTGCGCGCTAATCCCCGTATTCCATTGATCATCGCCGCCGCAGCTGCTATCGCCGTTGTGATCGCTATGGTGTTATGGGCGAAGTCACCCGCTTACAGCGTCCTTTATAACAACCTCTCCGATGAGGATGGCGGTGCCATTGTCACCCAGCTGACACAGATGAACATCCCTTACCGCTTTGCTGAGCAAGGCGCGCTGATGGTACCTGAGGCAAATGTTCACGAGCTGCGTCTGCGCCTTGCGCAGCAGGGTCTGCCAAAAGGCGGATCGGTTGGCTTTGAGCTGCTGGACAAAGAGAAGTTTGGTATCAGCCAGTTCAGTGAGCAGATTAACTACCAGCGTGCGCTGGAAGGTGAACTCGCTCGTACCATCGAAACGCTGGGTCCGGTTAAGAACGTGCGCGTTCACCTGGCAATGCCAAAACCGACCCTGTTTGTACGTGAGCAGAAAGCGCCTTCAGCGTCCGTAACGCTGAATCTGCAACCGGGTCGCGCCCTGGATGAAGGCCAGATCAGCGCCATCGTTCATATGGTTTCAAGTAGCGTTGCCGGCCTGCCGCCGGGCAACGTTACCGTGGTTGATCAGACCGGTCGTCTGTTAACCCGCTCCGATTCGGAAGGCCGCGATCTGAATGATATGCAGCTGAAGTACGCCAGCGAAGTAGAAAACCGCTACCAGCAGCGTATCGAAGCGATTCTGAATCCAATTGTTGGCATGGGCAACGTGCATGCGCAGGTCACCGCGCAGATTAACTTCGATACTCGTGAGCAGACCGATGAGCAATATAAGCCGAACGGTTCGCCAGAAAACAGCGCCATCCGTTCACGTCAGAGCAGCAACAGCGAACAGATTGGTAGCCCATATCCGGGCGGCGTGCCGGGTGCACTTTCTAACCAACCGGCGCCCGCAAACAGCGCCCCACTGACTACGCCAGCGGCGAACACCGCGCAAAATGGTCAGGCGGGACAGAACGGTAGTGCATCGAACAACGCGAACGCCGGCACCAGTGCCAGCACCACGGCACGTGCTTCTGGCCCGTCGAATACGCGTCAGGACAACACCACTAACTACGAGCTGGACCGTACGATTCGCCACACCAAAATGAACGTCGGTGATGTGCAGCGTCTGTCGGTAGCCGTGGTGGTGAACTACCGCGCCGATGCGAAAGGCAAGGCGATTGCGCTGACTGAAGCACAGCTGAAACAGATCGACGACCTGACCCGTGAAGCGATCGGTTTCTCTACCAACCGTGGCGACAGCGTTAACGTGGTGAACTCGCCGTTCAGTGCCGAAGACAACAGCATTGCTGAATTGCCATTCTGGCAGCAGCAGGCCTTCTTCGACCAGATGATGAATGCCGGTCGCTGGCTGCTGGTAGCGCTGGTTGCCTTCATCCTCTACCGCAAGCTGGTGCGTCCGCTGCTGAAGAAGAAACAGCTGCAGGAACAGGCGATAATCGACGCCACTGCCGCACGCAGCGAGCCGAAACAAGATGGCGAGGCCTACTCGGTCACGCTGAGTAAAGATGAGCAGGATCAGGAACGTAAATCTCAGCAGCGCATGAGCGCCGAAGTGATGAGCCAGCGTATCCGCGATATGTCTGAGAACGATCCGCGCGTTGTAGCGCTGGTTATCCGCCAATGGATGAGTAACGAACTATGAGTCTGACCGGAACCGAAAAAAGCGCCATCCTGATGATGACCGTTGGTGAAGAGCGCGCGGCTGAGGTGTTCAAGCACCTCAGCGCCCGCGAAGTACAGCACCTCAGTGCGGCGATGGCCAACATGCATCAGATTTCACACAAGCAGCTGACTGAAGTGCTGCGCGAGTTTGAGATGGATGCCGAGCAGTTTGCGGCGCTGAGCCTCAACTCCAACGATTACCTGCGTTCAGTGCTGATCAAGGCGCTGGGCGAAGAGCGCGCGTCGACGCTGCTGGAAGATATCCTCGAGACGCGCGAAACCACCACCGGTATGGAAACGCTAAACTTCATGGAGCCGCAGAGCGCGGCCGACCTGATCCGCGACGAGCATCCGCAGATCATCGCCACCATTCTGGTGCACCTGAAGCGTTCTCAGGCGGCCGACATTCTGGCGCAGTTCGACGATCGCCTGCGTCACGATGTGATGCTGCGTATCGCCACCTTTGGCGGCGTCCAGCCAGCCGCGCTGGCCGAGCTGACCGAAGTGCTCAACTCGCTGCTTGATGGTCAGAACCTCAAGCGGGCGAAGATGGGCGGCGTGAGAACCGCAGCGGAGATCATCAACCTGATGAAAACCAACCAGGAAGAAGCGGTTATGCAGGCAGTGCGCGAGTTCGACGGCGAGCTGGCACAGAAAATCATCGACGAGATGTTCCTGTTCGAAAACCTGGTGGATGTCGACGACCGCAGTATCCAGCGCCTGTTGCAGGAAGTGGAATCGGAGCAGTTGCTGGTCGCCCTGAAAGGCGCCGAGCAGCCGCTGCGCGAGAAGTTCCTCAAGAACATGTCGAACCGTGCAGCCGATATTCTGCGCGACGACCTCGCCAACCGCGGTCCGGTACGTATGTCTGCGGTAGAAGGCGAACAGAAAGCGATTCTGCTGGTCGTGCGTCGCCTGGCAGAGAGTGGCGAAATGGTAATTGGTAGCAGTGAGGAAACCTATGTCTGATGCCTTTTCAGCCCGCCCATGGCAACCCTGGCTGCCGCAGGATTTAGGCCGCAGCGATGAGCCAACGTTTGAAGCGATTGTACTGCCGGAAGGCCTGTCGGAAGGCATGCCGGAAGAGCAGGTCGATGAGCAGCAGCAGATGCTGGAGCGCCTGCAGATGCAGGTGCGCACGGAAGCACAGGGCAAAGGTTACAGCGAAGGCCATCAACAGGGTCTGAGTGAAGGTCAGCGTGCAGGTTACGACGCTGGGTTTCAACAGGGTCTGCTGGAAGCCCAGCAGCAGCAGGCGCCATTGCAGGCGCGCATGCAGCAGATGGTGACCGAATTCCAGCACACGCTGGAAGCGCTCGACAGCGTGATCGCCGCCCGCCTGATGCAGATGGCCCTGGCCGCCGCGCGTCAGGTCATTGGTCAGGCCACGCAAATTGATGGCTCCGCGCTGCTGAAGCAGATTCAGAACATGCTGCTACAGGAGCCGATGTTCAGCGGTAAACCGCAGCTGCGAGTACACCCGGACGATCTGCCGCGCATCGAGCAGACGCTGGGCGTAACGCTGGATATGCACGGCTGGCGACTGCTGGCCGACAGCACGCTGCATCCGGGCGGATGCAAAGTCACCGCTGAAGATGGCGATCTTGACGCCAGCGTTGCCACACGCTGGCACGAACTCTGCCGCCTTGCCGCGCCAGGAGAACTGTAATGACCTCATCACGTCTTTCCCGCTGGTTGGGTACGCTCGACGCGTTTGAAAAACGCATTCCCGAAGTGCCGAACGTGCGCCGTTACGGTCGGCTGGTGCGTGCTACCGGCCTGGTGCTGGAGGCGACCGGTCTGCAGCTGCCGCTCGGCGCCACCTGCGTGATTGAACGTAACGATGGCCGCGGCGTGACCGAAGTGGAAAGCGAAGTGGTGGGATTTAATGGACAGCGGCTGTTTCTGATGCCGCTGGAAGAAGTGGAAGGCATTTTGCCCGGCGCACGCGTGTTTGCCCGCGTCAGCGGTGATAACGCGCAAAGCGGCAAACAGCTGCCGCTAGGTCCGGAACTGCTGGGCCGCGTACTTGATGGCCAGGCGCGTCCGCTGGATGGTTTGCCCGCGCCCGATACCGGCTACCGCGCTCCGCTGATCACGCCACCTTTTAACCCGTTGCAGCGTACGCCAATCACCGATGTGCTCGACACCGGCGTGCGGGCGATCAACGCCCTGCTCACCGTCGGTCGCGGTCAGCGTATGGGTTTGTTTGCCGGTTCCGGCGTTGGCAAAAGCGTACTGCTCGGCATGATGGCGCGCTACACCAAAGCGGACGTCATTGTGGTCGGGCTGATTGGCGAACGTGGTCGCGAAGTAAAAGACTTTATTGAAAATATTCTCGGCACCGAAGGCCGCGCCCGCGCGGTGGTCATCGCCGCCCCGGCTGACGTCTCGCCGCTGCTGCGTATGCAGGGTGCCGCCTACGCTACACGCATCGCCGAAGATTTTCGTGACCGCGGCCAGCACGTGCTGCTGATCATGGATTCCCTGACCCGTTATGCCATGGCACAGCGTGAAATCGCCCTCGCTATCGGCGAACCACCGGCCACCAAAGGCTATCCGCCTTCGGTATTTGCCAAGCTGCCAGCGCTGGTGGAACGCGCCGGTAACGGCATTGACGGCGGCGGCTCCATCACCGCGTTTTATACCGTGTTAACCGAAGGCGATGATCAGCAGGATCCCATCGCCGACTCCGCGCGTGCCATCCTCGATGGTCACGTGGTGTTGTCGCGCCGCCTGGCGGAAGCGGGCCATTATCCGGCGATTGATATCGAAGCCTCGATTAGCCGTGCAATGACCTCGCTAATCGACGAAACACATTACGCCCGCGTGAGGCAATTTAAACAACTGCTTTCCAGCTTTCAGCGCAACCGCGATTTGGTCAGCGTCGGCGCCTATGCGCATGGCAGCGATCCGCAGCTGGATAAAGCGATAAAGCTCTACCCGGAACTTGAATCGTTCCTGCAGCAGGGCATTTTTGAACGCAGCAGCTATGACGATGCCTGCCTGCACTTGCAGGCGATCTTCGGCTGACGCCGGTTGGAGTTAAATCATGGCATCAGGTAGTGCAATTGACACCCTGCGCGATCTGGCACAGCAGGAGCTGGAAAAAGCGGCGATTCATCTCGGCGATATGCGCCGTGGCCAGAAGCAGGCGGACGAACAGCTCACCATGCTGATGGATTATCAGGATGAGTATCGCAACAAACTGAATACCGATATGTCCGGCGGCATCGCCAACAACCGCTGGAGCAACTACCACCAGTTTATTCAGACGCTGGAAAAAGCGATCGATCAGCATCGCAGCCAGCTCCTGCAGTGGAATCAGAAGCTGGAAAAAGCGCTGAGCCACTGGCGCGAAAAACAGCAGCGGCTGCATGCCTACGAAACGCTGATCTCGCGCGCGGAAGTACAACACCTACAACAAGAAAACCGTCTCGATCAGAAACGGATGGATGAATTTGCCCAACGGGCCGCACTGAGGAAAGGCGAATGATTACGTTGCCCCTGCTTGCCACCGGTGTCAAAGCTGGCGCTCATGCCGGCAAAGCCGATGCCAGCGGATTGACCGATGCCCTGACCGGCGACGGTACCGGCGCACTGCCGGAAGGATTTGTCACGCTGCTGGGCAATCGCCTGCTGGCGCTGGCGCAGAGCGGTGCCGAAAACGGCAAAGCGGCGATTAAAGCTGCGCCCGCCGATGAGAAAGCGACGCCGGTTGGCGAGCTGAGCGCCCTGCTCTCCTCGCTGGAGCAGCCGGGCAGCTTAAGCACATTGTTGCAGCCGGAAAATGCTAAAGGCGCGGTGAAATCCGCCGATGATAAAGAGAAGCAGCCGCTGGAAGCGCTGTCCGACAGCGACAAGCAGACCTTGCAGGCGCTGTTCGCCATGCTGCCGCAGGCGGCGCCGATCGTGCCCGCGGCGCAGCAGGTCACGCAGGCCACCAGCAGCGATCTGTCTCTGCTTTCTGGCGGCGGTAAAAGCGGCGGCAATAATGCACTGCTGAGCGCGCTGCTGGGCAAGGCTTCTGCCAGCGGTAAAACCGATGACGATGGCGTCACCACGCCAGGCAGCCTGCTGACCAGCGCGGGCGCCAGCACGTCCGGCACCACGACGGCGTCGAGCGCTGCCGCTGGCGCTGGCGCGATGGGCTTGCAGGCAGGTAGCAGTAACAGCAACGCGCAGCAGCTGGACGCCAGCTTCCAGCAGATGCTGGGCGGCGCGTTAAAAGAGAGCATCAAAGATCAGAATGACAACAGCGCTGCGGTGACGCTGACCAGCGCCAGCAGTATGGCGATGGCACCCACCGCGTCGGCCACCACCAGCACACCGATGACGCCGCAGCTCAATTCACAGCTCGGCAGCCCGGAATGGCAGCAGGCGCTGAGCCAACAGGTGTTGATGTTCAGCCGCAACGGTCAGCAACACGCTGAGCTGCGCCTGCATCCGGAAGATCTGGGTTCAATTCAGATCAGCCTGAAAATCGACAACGATCAGGCGCAAATGAGCATGGTGTCGGGTCACAGCCAGGTGCGTGCCGCGCTGGAAGCGGCCATGCCGCAGCTGAGAACCGCCCTGGCGGACAGCGGAATCAACCTGGGCCAGAGCGACGTCAGTGGTGAAACACTGCCACAGAATCAAGGCTTTACTGGCCAGCAGGAGAACCGCCGTGATGCACAAAGCGGGATGTTCAGCCTCGGCCAGGATGATGAACACGAGATAACGCCTATTGCCGTCCCGGCAGCCCTCCAGGCGCGCGCGAACGGCAGCGGCTCTGTCGATATATTTGCCTGACAGCGACAAACGCTGAAGGTAAGCGCAAAACCCGCGTCTTTTCTTGCCATTGGTTTGGCTTAAGACGCGGGATAATCTCTTCTACCGGGCCACTCCGCCCGTCGATAAATTCACAGGAAGTACAGCAAAAATGGCTGACAACGCAAAAGCTAAAAGTGGCAAACGTAAAATCTTAATCCCGGTGTTGCTGGTATTGACGCTGGCCGCTTGTAGTGTGGCAGGCTATGCAGTCTGGCGAATGATGAATAAAACCGACGGACATGGCACCGCGGCCGCCGCGAAAGTGGAACCGCCTCCGGCACCGGTATTTTTTGCACTTGATACATTTACGGTTAACCTGGTCAATCCCGATAACGATCCCGATCGCGTGCTGTATGTAGGGTTTACTCTGCGTCTGCCCGATGAAGCGACCCGTGTTCGGATGAATGATTATTTGCCTGAAGTTCGTAGCCGTCTGCTGCTGCTGCTCTCTCGTCAGAACGCACAAGGTCTGGCGGTTGAACAAGGCAAGCAAGAGCTGGTCAAACAGATTATTCAGGTACTGGCGCCTCCGCTGGTGAAAGGTCAACCTCCGCAGGTAGTAAGCGATGTGCTGTTTACTGCCTTCATTTTGAGGTGAATCAATGGGCGATAGCATTCTTTCCCAGGCTGAAATCGATGCGCTGCTGAACGGCGATAGTGACAGCGCGGAAGATGAGAGTAAAAGTACGGTTGGTGAGAGCAACATTCGCCCTTACGACCCGAATACCCAGCGTCGCGTGGTGCGCGAGCGTTTACAGGCGCTGGAAATCATTAATGAACGTTTTGCCCGTCAGTTTCGTATGGGCCTGTTTAACCTGCTGCGCCGCAGTCCGGATATCAGCGTAGGGGCGATCAAGATTCAGCCGTACCATGAGTTTGCCCGCAACCTGCCGGTGCCGACCAACCTGAACCTGATCCACCTGAAACCGCTGCGCGGCACCGCTCTGTTTGTGTTTTCACCCAGCCTGGTGTTCATTGCGGTGGATAACCTGTTTGGCGGTGACGGTCGTTTTCCGACCAAAGTGGAAGGCCGTGAGTTTACTCATACTGAGCAGCGTGTGATCCGCCGCATGCTTAAGCTGGCGCTGGAAGGCTACAGTGATGCATGGAAAGCGATTTATCCGCTCGACGTAGAGTATGTGCGTTCCGAGATGCAGGTGAAGTTCACCAACATCACCACCTCACCGAACGACATTGTCGTCACCACGCCGTTCCAGGTGGAGATTGGCAACCTGGTGGGTGAGTTCAACATCTGTATTCCGTTTTCGATGATTGAACCGCTGCGTGAACTGCTGGTTAACCCGCCGCTGGAGAACTCGCGACAGGAAGACCGTAACTGGCGTGACACGCTGGTGAAGCAGGTTCAGCATTCAGAGCTGGAGTTGATTGCCAACTTCGCCGACGTCTCGCTGCGCCTGTCACGGATTTTGCAGCTGAAGCCTGGCGATGTATTACCGATAGACAAACCAGACAGAATTATTGCGCACGTCGACGGTGTGCCGGTGCTGACCAGCCAGTATGGCACCATCAATGGCCAGTACGCCTTGCGTGTCGAGCATTTGATTAACCCAATTTTGAATTCGCTTAATGAGGAACAGCCCGATGAGTGACAGTAATAAGCCGTCCGATGATGTCTCTGCGGACGATCTGTGGGCTGAGGCAATGAACGAGCAGACCAGCACGCCTGCCGCGTCTACTGACAATGTGTTTAAGTCGCTGGAAGCAGGCGATCTCGGCAGCTCGCTGCAGGATATCGACCTGATCATGGACATTCCCGTTAAGCTCACCGTTGAGCTGGGTCGTACCAAGATGACCATCAAAGAGCTGCTGCGCCTGACGCAGGGTTCGGTGGTATCACTGGATGGCCTGGCCGGCGAGCCGCTGGATATCCTGATTAATGGCTACCTCATCGCCCAGGGCGAAGTGGTGGTGGTGGCGGATAAATACGGTGTGCGTATCACCGATATCATCACGCCTTCTGAACGCATGCGTCGCCTGAGCCGTTAAGTATGAAAAGCCAAACCCAGCAGGTAGAGAGTATCAGCGCGCCGGCGATGTCGCCCGGCTCGGTATTAACCCAGGTCAGCGGCGTGCTGGCGCTGATTGTGATGTTGATTCTCGTCTGTGCGTGGCTGGCTCGTCGTACCGGCTTTGCGCCAAAGCGCGGCAACCTGCGCGGGCTGAACGTCAGCGCCAGCGTGACCGTCGGCCAGCGCGAACGCGTGGTGATTGTTGATGTTGAGGACGCGCGGCTGGTGCTGGGCGTCACTGCTCAGCAGATCACCCATCTGCATACCCTGCCACCGCGTGAACCTCAGGCTGAAGCGTCTGATACTCCCGCCCCGGCAGATTTTCGCCAGATTCTTCAGACGTTAATTAAACGTCCCGGTAAACCGCAATGATTCGACGCCTGTTGATACTGCTGCCACTACTGATGCTGGCGGTTCCGGCTGCTCATGCCCAGCTGCCGGGTCTGGTCAGTCAGCCCCTGGCTAACGGCGGCCAGAGCTGGTCGCTGCCGGTGCAGACGCTGGTATTTATTACTTCGCTGACGTTCCTGCCCGCTATTCTGCTGATGATGACCAGCTTTACCCGCATCATCATCGTTTTCGGCCTGCTGCGTAACGCACTGGGCACGCCATCCGCACCGCCAAACCAGGTGATGATGGGGCTCGCGCTGTTTTTAACCTTCTTTATTATGGCGCCGGTGTTCGACAAAATTTACCAGGATGCCTATCTGCCGTTCAGCCAGGACAAGATCAGCATGGAAGTGGCCATCGACAAAGGCATCCAGCCGCTGCGCGCCTTTATGCTGCGTCAAACCCGTGAAGCGGATCTCGCCCTGTTTGCTCGCCTGGCTAATACGGCTCCGCTCGCCGGGCCGGAAGAGGTGCCGATGCGCATCCTGCTGCCGTCTTATGTCACCAGCGAACTGAAAACGGCGTTCCAGATTGGCTTTACCGTGTTTATCCCATTTTTGATTATTGACCTGGTGGTCGCCAGCGTATTGATGGCTCTCGGGATGATGATGGTGCCACCGGCTAGTATTTCACTGCCCTTCAAACTGATGCTGTTTGTTCTTGTGGATGGCTGGCAGCTACTGATTGGTTCACTGGCGCAAAGCTTCTACTCCTGATCACCCTCTGCAACGGCGGCGTAACGCGGCCATAACCGGGACTCTTACCATGTCACCAGAATCAATTATGGCTATGGGCCATGAGGCGATGAAAGTCGCGCTCATTATGGCCGCCCCGCTGCTGCTGGCGGCGCTGGTCAGCGGATTGTTTATCAGCCTGCTGCAGGCGGCGACCCAGATTAACGAACAGACACTGTCATTCATTCCGAAAATTCTCGCCGTTGCGGCGACCGCAGTTATCGCTGGTCCGTGGATGTTGAACCTGATCCTCGACTATATGCGTACATTATTTACTAATATCCCGAATATGATCGGCTAATGATTAATTTCGAGAGCGGCCAGCTAATGCTTTTGGTCAGTCAGTTTTTCTGGCCGCTGGCCCGTGTACTGGCATTAATTACTACCGCTCCCATCCTGAGTGAGCGCAGTATCAGTAAAAAGGTGAAAATCGGCCTCGCGGTGATGATCACCTGGCTGCTGGTACCTTCGCTGCCGCCGGTGAACGTCACTATCTTCTCGGCCAACGGCTTTGGCCTGCTGCTGCAACAGATGCTGATCGGCGTGGCTATTGGCTTTACCATGCAGTTCGCCTTTGCCGCAGTGCGCCTGGCAGGGGAAATTATCGGCCTGCAAATGGGCATTTCCTTTGCAACTTTTTTCGATCCTGGGAGCCGGCTCAACATGCCGGTACTTGCTCGTTTCCTTGATATGCTCGCCATGCTACTGTTTCTGTCATTCAACGGGCATTTATGGTTGATCTCGCTGTTGGCAGACAGTTTTCACACCTTACCGATCGGCGGGACCCTGGTAAACTCCAATGCTTTCATGGCACTGGCGAAAGCAGCAGGGCTAATTTTCCTTAATGGCATGATGTTAGCGTTACCCTTAATAATTATCCTCCTCACCTTAAATATGGCCCTGGGTTTGTTAAACCGTGTTACACCTCAACTGTCGGTGTTTGCTATCGGTTTTCCAGTGACCTTATCCATCGGCATTATGACCATGGGTCTGTTAATGCCCTTAGTTGCGCCGTTCTGCGAACATCTCTTTAGTGAAGTATTTGATTTACTTTCTGAGATCCTTTCTGAATTACCCCGAATTAATAGTTAAGTGTTTACACATTATTACTAATCGATAGTTAAGCGTTCAAAATCAATCAGCCTGTTTTTCGCACCATTTTTTTTAGAATTTCACTAAGGAAATTCTGATAAAGCGGCTTTTTATCTGAAAAATATTCTTATTAAGGCTGGCTTCAAGTATTTTACCGCGGTGATTTTAGGATTACGTCCAGTACTGATTTTGCAGCAAAAAAAATCAACTGGTTGTTTTTAAAGGAAAAAGACTCAAGTGTAATTTTTCTTGTGTAAAATCATTTTTTACGGCATTGTCAACACGCTTAAAACCGTCACACATTCGGGATTTAAATGTTTTTAAGAATTGTCCTATCAGAAAGTTCCGGCTTCTGCGCGATAGTGACAACGCTCGCAAAACGTTTAACCAATATGTGCAGTGTCACACCTTACCGGCAAGCTATTTTGCTGGCGTGTGACCGGCGGCATACGAGCATTTTGACATCGCAATAACCCAACTATGCAGCAATATTATGGAAGAAGAGATGACTTTTGAAGGGGCACACCAGGCCTTTCTGAAGAGGCACATTATTGATGTCGATCGAAATCTCTCTCAAATACTACCTATTCATCGTTGATTTAAACGGATAACAAATTGGTGAGGGTCGCTAACATGCCAACGATTATTATGGATTCATGCAACTACACACGACTGGGTTTAATGGACTATATGTCCGTGAAAGGAGTCAAAAAGAAAAATATTTATTCCGTTGCAGATATTGAACAACTACACACAAAATGCCAACAACTTCAGCCAGGCGTTGTATTTATCAACGAAGATTGCTTCATTCATGAAACAGACGCCAGCGAACGCATCAGAAATATAATTAATCAGCATCCTGAAACACTTTTTCTAATTTTTATGGCGATTTCAAACATCCATTTTGAGGAATATCTCTACGTTCGTAAGAACCTGATTATTACATCAAAATCGGTCAAGACGTCGACACTGGATTCATTACTGAGCACCTATCTGCAAAAGAAAATTAATGCATCGCCACGGATTTCTGCCGGGCTCGACATTCATCCACTGACCCTGAGTCAGACTGAATCAAATATGCTGAAAATGTGGATGTCCGGGCACGATACCATTCAGATTTCGGATAAGATGCAAATAAAGGCTAAGACGGTTTCCTCTCATAAGGGAAATATTAAGCGTAAAATCAAAACCCATAATAAGCAGGTTATTTATCATGTGGTTCGCTTAACTGACAACGTCACCTCCGGGATTTACGTCAACATCCGTTGATTACTGCCCGCAGCCTGAACAAAAAGCCGACGCTCGTCGGCTTTTTTTATGCCTGAAGTGCGATGAAGATCGCACTTTTTACGCTCATCCTTTCTCCGGCCTTGCCGATCTTATTAGCAGACTAACGGCAGCCCCTTCCCCTGAATGAGAGCAAAGGATATGAATAACACATCGTCTACTGCCGCACCCGGCAGCGTGGGTTTCTGGCAAAACGTGCGGCTGATGCCGCTGTTCGCCACGATTTTCACCGGCATTTTATTATTGTTTGCGCTATCAATTGGCCTGGCGAGCTGGTTTCTGAATAAAAGTAACGATTATCTGGCGCAGTCTAACCAGGAAATTCAGATTCGCATGGGCATTTCCAACAGCTCAAACCACCTGCGTACCGCGCGTCTGAATGTTATTCATGCCGGTGCCGCGGCGCGTATCGGGGAAATGGATGAGTTTCGCGCCAACTTAGCAAAAACAGAAAAACGCATTCAGCAGGCACAGGAAGGTTTTAATATCTATTACAACCGCCCGAATAAAAAACCGGAAGGCATTGCGCTTGATAAGCCGTTAAAAGAACATTTTGACGCCTACGTTAATCAGGGCTTATTGCCGATGGTGAAATCAGCCAAAGATGGCAGTTTTGAAGGGGTTATTGCTCAGGAAACTGACGTAACCCGCAAGCTGGATGACGCTTATAACGACGTGCTGTTACAGGCCATTAAGCTGCGTACTCAGCGTGCCGACGCGATTAAAACCAACGCCGCGCAGCAGAGCGCGCTGGGTTACAGCTTTATGGCCGGTGCCTTTATTCTGGCGCTGGTATTGGTGCTGATGACCTTTGTGGCCCTGCGCCGCATTGTTATTTCGCCGTTACGCCTGTCAGTGGATCGCATTGAACGTATTGCGCAAGGCGACTTAACCCAGCCGGAACAGCAGTGGGGACGCAACGAAATTGGTTCGCTGGGCCACAATCTGCAATTAATGCAGCAGTCGCTGGTGAAAACCGTGGGCACCGTACGCGAAGGCGCAATGGCCATCTTCCAGGGTTCCGGTGAAATCTCAGCGGGCAACACCGATCTCTCTTCCCGTACCGAGCAACAGGCCGCCGCGCTGGAGCAGACCGCTGCCAGCATGGAGCAGCTGACCGCCACGGTGAAACAGAATGCTGAAAACGCCCATCACGCCAGCCAGCTGGCCGCCGATGCTTCCGGCAAGGCGCGTAACGGTGGTGATATCGTCAGCGGCGTGGTTAATACCATGAACAATATCTCCAGCAGCTCGAAGAAAATTGCTGAAATTACTACCGTGATCAACAGCATCGCTTTTCAGACCAATATTCTGGCGCTGAACGCCGCCGTGGAAGCAGCGCGAGCCGGTGAGCAGGGACGTGGATTTGCCGTGGTCGCCAGCGAAGTACGTAATCTGGCGCAGCGCAGCGCCCAGGCAGCGAAAGAGATTGAAGGACTGATTGCGGAATCGGTAGATTTGATCGGCAAAGGCTCTAACCAGGCGAGCCATGCCGGTAACACCATGACCGATATAGTCGATGCCGTGCGTCGCGTTACCGATATTATGGCCGAGATTGCCGCCGCCTCCGACGAACAGAGCCGCGGCATTCAGCAGGTCAGCCAGGCGGTGACCGAGATGGACAACGTCACGCAGCAAAACGCCGCGCTGGTGGAAGAAGCCTCAGCCGCCGCCTCTTCGCTGGAAGATCAGGCAGGCAAACTGACCCAGGCGGTTGCCACCTTCCGCGTCACCGCGCAGGAAGCGCCGCAGTCGCTCGCTGGCAGCGCCCCACTGAAGAAGCCGCAGCTGTCGCCGCGTCCGGCGCTGGCCGCTGATGGCGGCAACTGGGAAACCTTCTGATAAAAAAAAGGGGCCTGCAATGCAGGCCCCTGTTGTCAGGCGGGCTGATCGAGCGGCTCAACAAAGATGCCGTCAGCGTGCCCCACCTCGTTGAAGAACCAAATCCCCAACGGATAATCCTCAAGCGCCACCAGATACATGGTGCCTTCGTTAAAATCTTCTACCGCTAACACAATGCCTTTGCGGCGCGGGCCGCCATCGGTTTTAACAGAAACGCGATCGTTTACCTTCATGAACAGTCTCTCTCTGTGGCATAAGGCTCATCCGGCGCGCCGTGCGGTTAGCGACGGGCAATAATCCAGATGGCATGAATAATGCCCGGAATATACCCTAACAGCGTGAGCAAAATATTGAGCCAGAACGCCCCGGCGAAACCCACCTGCATAAAAACACCCAGCGGCGGCAGAATAATCGCAATAATAATGCGTAACAAATCCATAAACAGGTCCTCATCATGGTTATTAGTCTTGACTACAGGCAATAAACATAGCATTTCCAGCAGGATATGCTGAGGTCTGAAGGTAAAACAAGGTAAGTATCAGCGGAATGCGGTCAGAGAATAAAAAAAGCCCGCGCTGCGCGGGCAAAATCCTTGTTACTTTTTAGGTTACTGCGCCTTTTGGGGGTGGCGCTGTGAAAAAATTCTACCCTGCCCGCCTGTCAGAAATCTTTCTGTGAAGCGTAAAGCAAACGAAAAGAAGATGAGCAACTATAGTGTGGGTGTTATCAGGTGGAGGAATCGATCATGACAACAGAGCAGGAACGGGATGAAACGGCGCAGTGCGAAGTTGATGTTGACGCGCTGCTGCAGGCTATTCAGCGGCATACATCGGGCGATATGCAGGAATTTATGCAGGCCACCAGCGCGCCGCGTGAGCGCAGCTGTCGCCAACTCGCCGATGCGTTTGAACTCGATATTCACGACTGCCGCTGCACTGAGAGCGATCGCTGAATAAAAAAAACCCGGCACCAGGCCGGGTAAACTATTTTGCAAATTCGTTACGCAGGAGAAATTCTCTTACTGCGCTATTTTACGCCAGCCATTTCACTAACAAAAGTCGGATAATTCGCGTTTTATGCGGTTGACTCCTCTGACGACGTTTTACCGCCCTGTTCGCCCGCCCGCTGCCTTTTTTTCAGAAATTTCCTGGCCGTTTACGGCACATAAATCGCCAACTATCCGCCCTGCCGCCTGTCAATTTAGCGTTAACCATTATACTTAACCGACCTGTCAGCCCTTATGCCAGCAGAGTGGTGAGGAGGATTTCATATGTTGTCATTACAGGATTCACTGTTGGTCATCACCGATCTCGACGGTTCGCTGCTCGATCATCACACCTATAGCTGGCAGGCGGCCGAAGCCTGGCTGGCACGGCTGGAGGAACATGAGGTGCCGTTGGTGATTTGCTCAAGCAAAACCGCCGCGGAGATTGTGCCTCTCCAGAAACAGCTGGGCATTGAGGGCACGCCGTTTATTGCCGAAAACGGCGCACGTATTCATGTAACCGACTCGACGGGCAACCCGATCGTCAATGGCGATGCCCGTGACTACAGCGATATTGTTGAGTCGCTGCGTCGTCTGGAACACCAGTTTCGCTTCACCGGCTTTGCCGATTTCAGCGACAAAGAGGTCTCTGACATCACTGGCCTGACGCTGCGCGATGCACAACTGGCGCGTATTCGTGAAGCCTCTGAGGCGCTGGTGTGGCGCGACAGCGAAGAGCAGTTTGATCGTTTCCGCGAGGCGCTGGCTGCCGATGGACTGTCGCTAACCCAGGGCGGCCGCTTCTGGCACGTGATGGCCACCGGTAGCGGCAAAGGCGCGGCGGTAAACTGGCTGCTCGATCAGCTGCCGCAGCGGCCGGTCACGCTGGGCCTCGGCGATGGTCCCAACGACGCGCCGATGCTCGACGTGGTCGATTATGCGGTGGTGATCAAAGGCTACAGTAAGAACCCGGTTGTGCTACAGCGCACCGATGAACAACGCGTTTACCACACCGCTCATCATGGCCCACAGGGCTGGAGTGAAGGTCTGGACTACTTTATTACTCAGCCGTAAGGCTGCGTTATTCTCTGTCGGAGCGTAAGAATGAGTGATTTTTTCCAGAATGGCGTTATCACTAACTTCCATAATTTAACCGGTCGCCCCGTTGAGGATTTAGAACAAGATCTGGTGAGTTTTTCCAGTAAACGCACCATGGGATTAATGTTGCCGTCGTTGTTCTCCGAGCTGGAAGGCCCGGCGCTGAATCATATCGTTGATGAACTGGCGAAAGTGCCCTACCTGGAAGAGATCGTGATCGGCCTCGACCGTGCCGATCGCGATCAGTTTCTGTTTGCCCGCGACTTTTTTTCCCGCCTGCCGCAGCGCCACCGTATTTTATGGAATGATGGTCCGCGCCTGAAGGCGATTGACGCCGAGCTGGATAAAGAAGGCCTGTCGCCCACGCAACCGGGCAAAGGCCGCAACGTCTGGTTCTGCACCGGCTATACGCTGGCGTCCGATCGTTCCGACTGCGTAGCACTGCACGATTGCGACATCGTTACCTATGAGCGCGGCATGCTGGCGCGCCTGCTCTATCCACTGGCCAATCCGTCATTTCAGTATGAGTTCTGCAAAGGCTTTTACGCACGCGTGTCCGATAACAAGCTGAATGGCCGCGTTGGTCGTCTGCTGGTCGGTCCGCTGCTGCGTTCACTGCAACAGGTCTACGGCCATTCGGAATATCTCGATTACCTCACCAGCTTCCGTTATCCACTGTCAGGAGAATTTGCCATGCGCAGCCACGTGCTGAACGGCATTAAGATTCCGGGCGACTGGGGGCTGGAGATTGGCGTGCTGTCGGAGATTTACCGTAATTACACCACCCGCCAGAGCTGTCAGGTCGAGATCGCCCACAATTACGACCACAAGCATCAGCCGCTGTCGGAAGAGGATGGCACCGGCGGCCTGCGCCGTATGAGCGGCGATATCGTGCAGTCGCTGCTGCGCAAAATGGCGACTATGGGCGTGCATCTCTCCAGCGATTCCTTCCGCGTACTGAAAGCAACCTACTACCGTAACGCGCTGGATATGATGGAAATCTATAATCATGAAGCGACGATGAACGGCCTGAAGTTCGATCAGCACAGCGAAGAAGCCGCGGTGGAGATGTTTACCCAGGCGATTCTCGAAGCGGGCCAGGCGTTTATGGAGCGGCCCAATGACAAGCCGTTTATTCCCAGCTGGAGTCGCGTGCAGTCGGCGTTCCCGGATATTTTGCAGCGGATTTATCAGGCGGTAGAAGAGGATAACGAAGGCAACGTATAAACGGCGCCGCCGCGTAAGGCATGGCATTCCTTTGCCGGTGCGGGCCTACTTGCCCGCATTATCCTTACGTGGCGGCAGCGTACGTGCTTTTGGGTTGGGGTGAAAAAGCGTGGGTCGGACGGAACATGAATAGCGTTGCAATAGCGCTGTGCGTTTACGCTGTTCGGCACGGTTGTCTCGCCAGATCATCAAGGCGCGAAGCGCGGCGCAAAATGCACCAATCAGACAGCTCCACTCCTGCACGGTCAGATGAACCAGACAGCCTTTTGCCACGCCAAACAGCACCACCAGCGCATTTGTTATTAACTCCATTATTATCCTCCTGCTCAGTGACAACAGGTTAATAATGTACTTTAAGTTCACATATAACAAGAACTATTAGTTCATTATGTGACGAGTGCGACTAACCTAAATTCTCCCATTTCGCTTCCACCACCACGCCGATGATGCGGCAATCGTCATGAATCTCCTGTATTTTATAGTCGGGATTTAACGGCTTGAGGTATTTGCGACCGCCATCTTCGACATAACGTTTGAAGGTCGCTTCGTTGGCATCGGTGAGTTTGGCGATCACCAGCTTGCCCGAGGTGGCGGCAACTTCAGGATCGACCAGAATCATCATGCCTTCGGGAATGCTCAGACCCACCTGTGCGGTCATTGAATCCCCTTTGACCTCCAGCCAGAAGCTGTTCTCGCTGACGTGGCGCGTGGTGGAGGGCCAGCGATCAACTTCCGTGTGTGGCCAGGGCTCAAACGCTTCGCTCCACAAGCCCGCGCTGACCCAGCTGATAAGCGGATAGCTGTTATAACCTTGCGGCTGCGCAGTGGCTTGCACGTTGTTGTCCCAGACGTAGCCGAGTTGCAGCCATTCGCGAGGCACGTCCAAAAACTGCGCCAGCTGTTCCATTTTAGCGCCACGCGGCACCGATTCGGCGTTCAGCCATTTTCCTACCGCGCGCGGCGTCACCGACAGCGCGCGCGCAATGGCGACGCCGCGGCCATGACTTTCCAGCCCTTTCTTGTCGCAGGCTTGTTGTAAACGTTGGGCAAAAGCATCTGGTGAGGCGAGATCTGCTGTCATAAAAATTACCCGCTGGTTCAAAATGAACTAAAAGTCTATCTTATCGCGGATAAAATGAAAAGCCCGCTCAGAGGCGGGCGGGTTGGTACTGCAGGCACGCTTAACTGGCCAGCGATGTCGGCATGGCCGCAGCCAGAACCAGCTCATCCTTGCGAAACGCTTCGCGTTGCAGCGCATAGCCGTCATGCCAGCAGCACTCCACCATGCCGCTGGCGTAGCCGGTCACGATCATGAGCGGGCCATTTTCCTCTTTTCGTACTTCATCGCCAATTGCCAGATACATGCTGTTGCCTCCAGAAAAAATCAGGTTTTTTTAGGTATAGCAGCTTATGGCGATTTGCCCAGCAACGGGCGAGGTGCAAAGCAGATGGCGGGAGATTTTGAGAATAAGCCGAAAAAAAAAGCGGATAATGATTATCCGCTTTTCAGATCGCTGCGTGCCGTCAGATTTTGCAGCCTTCGCAATCTGCGTCGTCGCTGAGATCGGCAGGCACTTCGCTGGCTTTTTTCTCGGCGTTGGCTTGCGCCTCTTCCAGCTGTGCATCGATATCAAATTCAAAAATGTCGTCGTTCATGTTTGCTCCTTTGCTTCAGGTACCTGAACCTGCCTTTATACTGATTTACCCCGTAGCTTCGCAATCAGATTTACCACCAACAGCACGATGGAACCAATAATAAAGCCGATCACCAGGTTAGCGCCGTTGCTGATCAGCATGGCAACCAGCCCGCCGTAGCCGTGGCTCATCGCCTCAATCCAGTGGTGCAATTTTGCGATGCCGTGCACCACAATGCCGCCGCCGACCAGAAACATCGCCAGCGTGCCGACCACGGTGAGAATTTTCATCAGCCAGGGCGCAGCAAACAGCAGTGCGCTGCCGATGCCCTGTGCCACCGACGATGACTTCTTACGCAGCCACAGGCCGAGATCATCGAGCTTCACGATACCGGCTACGATGCCGTAGACGCCGATAGTGACCAGAATCGCGATGCCGGCCAGCACAATCACCTGATTCAGCAGCGGTGCTTCCGAGACGATGCCCAGCGTAATGGCGACAATCTCCGCCGAAAGAATAAAGTCGGTGCGGACCGCGCCTTTGATCTTTTTCTTTTCGTAGGCGGCAGGATCTTTTTCAATCTCCTTTTGCAGGCGCTGCTGGCGCGCATCGGCGCTCTCCTGCGACTTGTCCTTGTGGAAGCTGTGCATTACCTTCTCAACCCCCTCATAACAGAGGTAGGCGCCGCCAATCATCAGCAAGGGCGTAATCGCCCAGGGCGCAAAGGCACTGATCACCAGCGCCAGCGGCACCAGAATCAGCTTGTTGAGAAAAGACCCTTTTGCGACGCCCCAGACCACGGGCAATTCACGGTTGGCTTTAAAGCCGGTGACCTGCTGCGCATTAAGCGATAAGTCGTCCCCCAATACTCCTGCGGTTTTCTTCGCCGCTATCTTTCCCATCACGGAAATATCATCCAGCAGGGTGGCAATATCATCTAATAACGTCAGTAAGCTGCTCGCGGCCAAAATCTGTTCCTTATTTTATTCGTGCCCGTCATGCTGGCAGCATGGACAGAGGGCAATATCGGTCACTGCCATATCGGCAATGCCATTACAATCCCACTCGACACGCACCGGCAGCGTCGCCGACAGTTGATGATGCAGATATTTACTGACCGGGCTTTCCGTCATGCCACCAATCTCCTCGCTGGCAATCAGCGTGTCGCCAACGTAGATGCGCGCCGTTGCCTGCGCGTTGACCATGCGCTCATCCTGAAGCCGGTAAAGCCTGCGTACCGTCAATTTCACTGTGGCCATCACGCCCGCCTGTGTTTGCCGATGGGAAACCATCGATCTAAGCAATTATGTATCAATATGGCAATCGTCGCCGTGGAAATTACGCCGGGTTAGCTGGCTTAAGCAGATGAATGCCCTGGTAATCTATCTCTGCAGCGCCATCGATGGTAAACAGCCACTCTTCCAGTCGATCGCCGATCGCCTGATCGTCCAGCCTGAGCTTGCCGCGCAGCGCGCACTCCCACACCACCAGCACCTTCCAGCCCTGCTCGCGTAATGCCTGGCGGTCACGCGTGTCACGGGTCACGTTACCGTCGATCTTATCCAGCCAGAACTGCGTGCGCGTGGCTGGCGTCTTAAACAGGTAGCAGTGATGGTGATGCCAAAAACAGCCGTGCACCAACAGAATCGCCTGATGTTCCGGCACCACAAAGTCGGGCTTGCCGGGCAGAGTTTTATCCTGCGCGTGAAAGGTGAAGCCGCGTTGTTCCAGTAGCGCCGCCACCCGCAGTTCAATGGCGGTATCCTGCGTACGAATTGCGCGCATGTTTTTGCTGCGTGTGGCAGCAGAATGTACGTCGACCATACCTTCTCCTTGTTTTCCTGCCTTGATCTTAGCCTGGATGCAGCGGTGGATAAGCGCGGATAATCATTCTCCCCTTCCTCTGCGCCTGCTGCAGCTGGCTTTTCAGGTCCATTGCCTGACAGAGCAAGCATAAGGAAATTCTGTAAAGCATCGCCAAAATCTGTCGCCGCGCTCTGCGTGGCATTGATAGAAATAGCGTTATTTCAGCCAGTTAATATCACTGGCTTTCAAGACTGCTATCTCACTGGCCCTGGCTCCCGCTGCGTCTGTAAATCGATATACTCAATCAGCTGTCTCTTTTTTCATCAATCCTCAAGGAACCTTTAATGGCGAACGATAACCGCAATACCCCTGCCGCGTCGGCCAACAGCCTGCGCGTAATGGACAAACAAGGCAATCCGCTCGACTTTGGTAAGGTATTGATTGAACTGGCCAGCCTGACCGGTAGCGGCGGTGGCGCAAACATCAGCGTCACGCAGGTGCCCGACATTGATACGCTGCGCAAAACCGAACCCTCTGCTCCCGGTGATATGGCCGTGGTGCTGGAATATTCCAATAATAGCCGGGTGGGCGGCGGGCTGTTTGTCTACCATCCCAACGATTCCAGCAAAGAGGATTATGGCGTGGTGATCGTCACCGTGGGCGGCAAACGCTGGAAGCGAAACATCACCGATTATAACGCGCTGACCGTGCTGGATTTTGGCGCCATTGAGGGCGGTGATAAAGATTGTGCCGAGGCGGTAAAGCGCATGCACAACTGGGCACAAAGCAACGCGCGTTTTAAAACCGTGGGCATACGCTTTCCCGCCGGAAAATTCCTGCTTTCAACGCTTAATATCGCCAATACCTCAGTCTCACACTTCAAGGTCTCTGGTGCCGCCGTGGATTTTGGCTATTTTGCTGCCACACAGCTGGTTTCCGATCGGAAAAACAACGAGTACGTTTTTGATGTTCTGGCTAAACGGGTAGAGATAGTCGGCATCAATTTCAATGGTGAATACAATGTACAAAGCAACACCAAGGGTTTTTATCGCAATCACACCGCTCAGGGCCAGTATCTGCGCGTCAGCTGCGTAAACTTTGATCAGGTCGGCGGTCGTTGCATCAGCGTGCTCGATACGCTCGACTGTAAAATCGACCAGTGGTATGCCAGCGATTGTCAGGATACGGTGATCTACGGCTTCTGGACCGACGGCGAACACGGCTGGAATCATCTCACCGCCATCGAGCTCTCTAATTTCAACGCGCAGAACTGCAAAAATAAGCCGGTCATTGATTTACAGCGTGCAACCCAATCCCTGATCCGCAACGGCTGGATTGAGCATTGCGACTATCCAGGTGACATTTCTAACGGCCAGTGGATTATCGATGCGTTGAGTATTGAAAGCACCATGCAGCCGATGAAATGCCACTACACCCGTGCGATAACGCTACAACGTAATTTGCAGTCGGGCGCCAGCATGGATTTTTCACCGGTGGGTGACCGTTATTTATCAGAATATGAGTTGGGCGATGTGGATATCGCCAACCACGGCGTCAATGTCAACGGTTCGCTGAACTATCTCTATGAAACCAGTCAGGTGCACCTCTCCAATTTTGCCGAGAAAGAGAGCTGGTTCAAACTGGGAATGATTGAACTGCCGGGCATAGGTAGCCAGGCCCATCTGCGCGTCATCGGTTCTGCTGGCTACAATGTCATCAGGGAGACAGCCACGGCATCGACAACCCGTACGGCTGAAGGCGTGGCTGATCTCTGGTTTCAGCGCATTGATGCTCATGGCATTCTTGAGCTGGATGTCGGCGTCACCTGGGCCAGTAAAGGCTCGTCGCCTGTGAGCAAGGTTTGGGTCGAACGTCTGGGCAATGGTAAAGCTGATGTTTACGTCAGGTTGCCCGGTTACTCCACGCATAACGTCGTGCTTATCGACACCAACGTGGTCGACCAGTTTCAGAACGGCGTGCATTTTCGCTTTATCCGCGCCTTAGCTGCGGATAACAAGAACAACTACCTGGCCTGTGATGCTGCGCAAAATACGGCGCTTAACGCCAAAACCGATTACGCTTTTCATCAGCATTGGGAAGGCAACAACAAAGTCGGCTACGGCTTTAATAACAACGATGAGCTGTTAATTCAGGGCACGCTGGCTAACGAGAGTAATTTTGATGTCTCTTCTGCCTGTCTGAAGGTCATTATCAACGGCAAGCAATATGGGTTGCCCCTGCGCGAACTCAAAAGCTGATCGCGGGCCGATTCTCTCTGGGTCAAATGAGTGATAGCATGACACGCATTTGACCCTAAGGAATCACCATGCACGCTACGGACGCCCTGGCACAACGCTTGCAGAAGGAACATCTGCTGCAACAGCACACCAAGCTCGCACAGGATCAACACCTGTTGCAGCACACCATCGATATTTATGGCCAGAAGGCGATCGCTGAAGCGCTGCGTAAAGTCGGTGCCAACGACTGGACGCGCGAAAGCCTCAACCGCTACATCAACGGCAAAGCGCGCGCCCGTGCGCTGCTGGATGTCGAAGTAAAAATGTTGCAGGCGCTGCTGCCTGAACGCCCCGCCCATTACGATCGTCCGCTGTTTCGTTTCATCGATCTGTTCGCCGGCATCGGCGGCATTCGCACCGGATTTGATGCCATCGGCGGCAAGTGCGTGTTCACCAGCGAGTGGAACAGCGCCTCGATCAAAACCTACCGCGCCAACCATTACAGCTGCCCCGACGAGCACCGCTTCAACAGCGATATTCGTGACGTTACGCTCTCCGCCACACCAGCCAGCGATGAAGAAGCCGCCGCGCACATTGACGCGCAGATCCCCGATCATCAGGTGCTGCTGGCTGGTTTCCCCTGCCAGCCCTTCTCGCTCGCTGGCGTCAGCAAAAAGAATGCGCTGGGCCGCGCGCACGGCTTCGCCTGTGAAGCGCAGGGCACGCTGTTTTTCGACGTGGCGCGCATCATCGCCGCCAAAAAACCGGCTATTTTCGTGCTGGAGAACGTGAAAAACCTCAAGAGCCACGATCAGGGGCGCACGTTCCGCGTGATCATGGATACCCTTGATCAGCTTGGCTACGACATCGCTAACGCCGCCGACAACGCGCCGGACCGCAAGATTATCGACGCGCGCCACTTTCTGCCGCAGCATCGCGAGCGCATCGTGCTGGTGGGCATTCGTCGTGACTACCCGTTCAGCGCCGATTTCTCACTGAATGGCGTGCTGCAGGCGCTGCCGCAGCCCCGTCCCGCTTTCCGCGATCTGCTGGATGAGGAGCAGGAGAAATACATTCTGTCGCCCAAGCTGTGGGGCTATCTGTGGCATTACGCGAAAAAACACAAGGCCAAAGGCAACGGCTTCGGTTTTGGCCTGATTGATAGCCACAATCCGCTGGCCTGCGCACGCACCCTCTCCGCGCGCTACTACAAAGATGGTTCGGAAATCCTCATCGATCGCGGCTGGGACAGCGCGCTGGCGGAAGAGGATTTTACCCACGCGGAGAATATGCAGCGTCGTCCTCGCCGTCTGACGCCGCGCGAGTGCGCACGTCTGATGGGCTTCGAGCAGCCCGGCGAAACCCGCTTTCGTATCCCGGTTTCCGATACACAGGCGTACAAACAGTTTGGCAACTCGGTGGTGGTACCGGTGTTTGCCGCGGTGGCGCATCAGCTGTTGCCGTTTATCAAACAGGTCGTGGCGCAACCTGAAGCCCGCTAACGTTATCCTCACTGAAAATAAAAAAAGGCCGTGCAGTGATGAACCTGATGGAAAAGTATCCCGATGCCCTGCAATGGGGCTTTGGCGATTTACCGGCGCTGACCGATGCGCTGGCGGCGCTGGTGGTTGCCGGTAAGAAGACCGCCTCCTGCGGCTCGCTGGCGGCCTATCAGCAGGAAGACGCCCGGCAGCTTTCACATCATTCTCGACGCTCAGGCGCAGCCGGTGTGCGTGATTCAAATCGTGGCTATGCGGCTGGTGCGCTTCTGTGACGTCACGGCAGAAATGGCGCAAAAAGAGGGTGAAGGCGACTTGAGCCTGGCGCACTGGCGGCAGGCACATCAGGAATTTTTTCAACGGCAAGGGTTGTTTGCGACCGATATGGAACGCATATATGAGGAGTTCCGGCTGGTTGAGGTGCTGTAACAACAGGGCCGCATCACGGCCCTGCGTCAGATTAGACCTTACGTTTTTTGCTTTTTTTCAACAGGCTACGAATCTGTTTCAGTTCGCCGTCGGTGAGCTGCGGGGTTTCCTGCTCTTCGGTATGTGAACTGTCGATCTCAGGGCGTTGCTGACTAAGGCTTAACTGTAAACGCTGGCAAATCTCCTGGCTCATGGAAACCTGATTCTCAAGCGCGAGGTTTTTAATGGTCTCTTTGAGTTCAGGGTCAATTTTAATGGTCAGATTAACGGTGTCGTTCATGCAATCACTCCTGTTTATTGTTTGCGACACCCTGCCATGCGCAACGGCTAATTCATAGATTGTCACAAAAATTTAATATTTGGTTTTATCAGAAGTGAAATCGCGTAACACCGACGCATCCTTGCCGATCAGGTCGCCCTGCAGTTCTGCGCAGAGCTTTGCCATGAAATCTACAACAAAATCAGCGTTGTGTTGCGCCAGCTTTTTGCCGGTTTCCGTCTGCATGGTTTCTGGCAGACGCAGCATTTTTATCTGGAAATGGTCGAGCGTCCAGAGCTTGTCATCCAGCGGCCGCGCCTTGCCCAGCGGGTCGTTGCTGTCGAACAGCGAGCGACCGAGTGCGCCGGAGGTGTAGAAAACGCGAGCCAGGCCGATAGCACCTAATGATTCCAGACGATCGGCGTCCTGCACGATTTTGGCTTCCAGCGTGCGCGGCACGATTCCGGCGCTGAAGCTGTGCGCCTGCACGGCATGCGCAATGTCATCGTGCAGCTCATGGGGGA
This sequence comes from Duffyella sp. Ts4, assembly GCF_051851875.1. Lineage (NCBI taxonomy): Bacteria > Pseudomonadati > Pseudomonadota > Gammaproteobacteria > Enterobacterales > Erwiniaceae > Duffyella > Duffyella sp. Ts4. The sequence continues at coordinate 577,658 of NZ_JBLYPN010000001.1, forward strand.
AGTCAGGGAACGATTCCAGCAGGATGCGGCGCGTCGCGGCTGCGGCCTGGCTGGAAGCGAGATGACGCTCGGGATGATCTTTCGGCAGATTCACCACGTCGTGAAAATAGCAGGCCGCCAGCACCACCAGCGGCGTGGCATCGGTGCTCTGCATAATCTGCTGCGCGGTTTGCCAGACACGACGCAGGTGCGCGACGTCATGGGCCTGGTCACCGTGCTGCCAGTGTTGGTTCATCCAGTTTTCAAAGCGCGATTGCCAGTGATGTAGCGACATAAACTTCTCCCTTTGTGCGATGAAATGGTGCAGGTGTTTAACGGGCGAAGCCAAACATGCATGAGAGTAGCGTGATGAGAATGACAGTTTGATGATTGCTGTCGCAATCAGGATGTAAGTACTGCAACGGTTTGATTGAAAAAGTGATCTTCTTCAATTTATAGCAGATCCTGTGCATCACATCGCATGGAAGCGGCAAATAAAGCAGGAGCAGTAAAAAGATCTGGTGATTTTTCAAACCAAAAGCATTAGCCAAAGTAATATAATTTAGGGATTATTCCTGGCCGTAAAAATGCGTTTACGCCAGATAATCACCAATTTTTATGTTAGCTTTACGGCTTACCTTCAACGCACTGATCAGGTATTTCGGCGGCTTAGCGAAATTTTAACGCTGAAATCGATGAAAAATACGTTGATCGTAAACCCTGATACCATACAGCGCATGATTATAACCGGACCACGATTAAACAGAAAAATTGGTTGTTGTGCTTGTTTTTCGCGCAGGCGAAAATTCGGAAAAATTGCACAACTCCGATAAGCAAACCAGGGTAAACGTGGTATCTTGAGTAAGGTTAAGATTAATCTGATTGTATTTTACACGATTGGATAGCGCATAAACACAATAAGAGGTATGCAATGAAAGAACGGCCGATTCTTTTTTCTGAGCAACGGGTACGCGCCCTGTTAATTGGCCAGCAAACGCAAACCCGGCGCATCATGAAATCCCAGGCTTTTGGCCCTGGTCAGGATAATCATGAAGGCTGTTACGCTTTTGACGTCAGCAGTAACCATCTCCAGGGTTATAAGATGGTGAACATGAACGACCTTAGCTATCGCTGTCCTTACGGTCAGCCCGGCGACCGGCTCTGGGTGCGTGAAACCTGGCGTGGCCCGGTGGTGCCCACCGACGCGCTACCTGATTATGAACGTTCGCCGGCCAAATTCCGCCGGCCAGAATATTGCCAGTACCGCGCGGCGAACAACGAGCTGGGCCATCCTTATGACAAGGATAAAAACAGTGAAGAGTTTGGCTGGCAGACGGCGATTCACATGCCGCGCTGGGCAAGCCGTATCGATCTGCTGATTACCGCCGTACGGGCGGAAAAAATCCAGGATATCAGCGACGAAGATGTGATGGCAGAAGGTGTGCAGACCGATTCGCACTTTCTTAACAACTTCTTCACCATGAACAACAACACCGTTTCGCCAAAAGAGGCCTATAAAAAGGCCTGGCAAAAACAGTACGGCGGCACCAGCTGGGAAGTGAATCCCTGGGTGTGGGTGATTGAGTTCGAAAAGATCGACTAACTTAAAAAGGCGGGCTCTCCCGCCTTTTTTCATTTGTGCGTCAGCTCACAGACAACGCGCCCGCTTGCTGCATTTTTACCCGCCATTGATTAGCATCTGCCGGATCCTTCGCCTTTCATCTGCAGGAACAGCCCAACCATCATGATCAAGTGGCCATGGAAATCTCAGGCTGAAGAAGCCCTCGCTGCCCTGCCCTGGCAACAGGCGCTGTCGGCCCCACTGTTTAGCGTGTTGTCCGATCAGGAGCAGCAGCAGCTTATCGCCCTTGCCAGCCAGTTTCTGCGGCAAAAGCGGCTGGTGGCGCTACAGAATCTGCAACTGGATGCCGAGAGCCATGCACGTATCGCGCTGCTGTTCTGCCTGCCGGTGATGCAGCTGGGCCTCGCCTGGCTGGATGGCTTTCATGAAGTGCTGATCTATCCGGCGCCGTTTATCGTTAACGACAGCTGGCAGGATGAGGATGGTCTGGTGCACGCTGAGCGCACCACGCAGTCGGGGCAGAGCTGGCTGCAGGGTCCGGTGGTTCTCAACTGGCAGGATATTCTCGATTCGTTTGATTTCTCCGGTTTTAACCTGGTGATCCATGAAGTGGCACACAAGCTGGAGGCGCGCGGCAGTGGCTACAACAACGGCGTACCGCCGGTGGCACTGCGTGACGTGGCGCGCTGGGAACGGGAAATCCAGCTGGCGATGGCCGATATTGAACAGGAAATTATGCTGGTGGGCGAATACGCTACCCGTATCGATGCCTATGCCGCCAGCGATGCCGCCGAGTGCTTCGCGGTGTTATCAGAATACTTCTTTACCGCGCCCGAACTCTTAATGGAGCGTTTCCCCACGCTCTATGGGCTTTACCGTGGATTTTATCAACAGGATCCGCTGCTGAGGCTGACAAATCAGGCCACAACTGGCGATTGAATCAGCCGATTGCTGCAAAGCTAGCCACTTGAAAGCAAAACGCTTTCTGGCTGTTGACAGCGTTCACCGACGCCGATAATATTCGCCTCGTTCACACGATTCCTCTGTAGTTCAGTCGGTAGAACGGCGGACTGTTAATCCGTATGTCACTGGTTCGAGTCCAGTCAGAGGAGCCACATTCGAGAAGCCCGCTCAGGGAAACCTGAGCGGGCTTTTTCTGTTCTGCGCTATGGCGTTTCCAGATCAATCACCACTTTGCCTTTGGCCCTTCCCTGCGCCAGCCAGGCAAGCCCCTGCGCACTTTGCGTAAACGGCAGCACCCGGTCAATCACTGGCCTGAGCTGCCCGGCTTCCACCAGCTGTGCAATGTGCTTCAGTTGCTCACCATCGGGCTGCACAAACAGAAAGCGATAATCGATGCCCTGTCTGCGTGCGAGGCGTTTAATTTTACGGCTCATCAGCCAGAACAGCGCCATCAGCACGCGATTCAGCCGCCGTTTGCGGGCGAACGCCACATCCAGCGGCCCGACCAGCGAAATGATCTTCCCGCCAGGCCGCAAAATAGCGAGTGATTTTTCAAGCGCGTCGCCGCGCAGGGTTCCCAGCACCAGGTCGTAATGACGCAGCACCTCATCAAACGCCTGCTTTTTATAGTCGATAACCTGGTCGGCGCCGAGCTGGCGCACCCAGTCAACATTCTCCGTGCTGGTGGTGGTCGCCACGGTCGCGCCGAGCGTTTTCGCCAGCTGAATCGCAATGCTGCCAATGCCGCCCGATCCGGCGGGAATAAACACCTTCTCACCCGCTTGCAGCCTGGCGTGCTCGTGCAGCGCTTGCCAGCTGGTCAGGCTGACCATCGGTAGCGCTGCCGCCTCGACAAAACTCAGGTTTGTTGGCTTCAAGGCAGCCAGACGTTCAGGAACCACGGCGAAATCGGCCAGCGCACCCTGGCCCGTATCAAAAATGCTGGCAAATACCGCATCACCCGGCGTAAAGCGCGTCACGCCGCTGCCCACCGCGGTAACAATGCCGGCCAGATCGCTGCCCAGGGTGGCCGGTAGCGTCATGCGTAACACTGGCTTAAAGGTGCCGCTAATGATCATGTTATCAATGGGATTGAGGCTCGCCGCACAGACTTTCACCAGCAGCTCGTCCGGTTTCAGCGTCGGGATCGCAACGTGTTCAATGCCCAGCGCCGGGTTCTTGCCGTAGCGTTTAAAGGTAAAGGCCTGCATGGTATTGGTTCTCATCGGTTGCTCTGCGCAGTGGGTAAGAATGACTATAATGATGATAATCGTCATCTAAAAAGTCAATGGTTTTGATTATGTTCATCATCATTGTATAATCAGACCATAGGTCGTACCGGAAGGAGTAGTGAATGAAAGTGTCAAAAGAGCAAGTGCAGGAGAACCGCAGGCGTATCGTGCAAACCGCGTCGACGCTGTTTCGCGAACGGGGATTTGATGGCGTTGGCGTTGCCGATCTGATGTCAGCGGCTGGCCTGACTCACGGCGGATTTTATAAGCATTTTGCCTCCAAGGCCGATCTGATGGCAGAGGCGATGCGCTGCGGCTTTATGCAGTCTGCCGAAGATGCACAGGGCGTCACGCGAGATCAATTTGTTGCGCACTATCTCTCGCGCCAGCATCGTGATGGGATGGGCCAGGGCTGCGTGATGGCGTCACTGGGCAGCGATGCCGCGCGACAATCCGACGCCATTAAAAGTGAGTTTGCCGCGGGCATCGAAAACCTGTTGGCCATCGCCAGGGCTGACGGCGGCGAGACGCGTGCCGATCTGATCGCCACGCTGTCGCAGATGGTGGGCGCGCTGGTGCTGTCACGCGGCTGCCCGGATGACTCCGCGCTGGCCGATGAAATTTTGCAGGTCTGTCGTGCTCGACTGCTGCCGGAAAACGGTGAAGCACGTTAACTAAGTGGCGCGCAGCATTAGCGGTTAGCCCCCTCTGCATCAGGCTCGCTCAAGCGGCGTTTTTTTCACCGGCTGCTCTCCGCGCGACGGATTTTTACCGGCATGACAGGGCTGTTGCGTACCGGGCAGATAAAACTTACCGTCCTGCGACGGAGCGGTGCCGCCAGGACAGCCAGGCAGTCCCGGGCGCCCCGCTTTGCCCGGCAAGCCATCGCCGCCGTTCGCTGTCACCGCGAATGCGGCGCAGGGCAACATCATGATAGCCAGCGCAACGCAGCCACTTTTCAGCATCATCATCACTCTCCTCTCTGCACAATAGCCTGCTTACGTTACGCCGTGGCGCGCACGGAATCCAGGTGAGGCTTCACACTATGCGGTGAAGATTTTATGACAGCGATCGCCGGAGAGCAGGCAAAAAAATCCCCGGCGTACCGGGGAGAATGGATGACTGAGTTAACGCCAGCCGAGTTCCGGTGCGACGTACTTGAGGATCGCCTCAATCACGTGGGCGTTGTAATCGACGCCGAGCTGATTCGGCACGGTCAGTAACAGGGTATCCGCTTCGGCAATCGCCTCATCGTCGGCCAGCAGCTTGATCAGCTTTTCCGGTTCAGCGGCGTAGCTACGGCCAAAAATGGCACGGGTTTTCTCATCCAGATAGCCCACGCTGTCGCGCTCCTGACCGCTGCGGCCAAAGTAGGCGCGGTCACGATCGTCCACCAGCGCAAAAATACTGCGACTGACCGACACCCGCGGCTGACGCGTATGACCGGCAGCCTGCCAGGCGGCACGGTAAGCGCGAATCTGCTTCGCCTGCTGAATATGGAACGGCTCGCCGGTTTCATCATCTTTCAGCGTCGAGCTTTGCAGGTTCATGCCCAGCTTTGCCGCCCATTCGGCGGTGGCATTGGAGCCAGCGCCCCACCAGATACGCTCGCGCAGCCCTTCAGAATAAGGTTCCACGCGCAGCAGCCCCGGCGGATTAGGGAACATCGGCTGCGGATTCGGTTTGGCAAAGCCCTCGCCGCGCAGCACGTTAAGCAGCACTTCGGTATGCTTACGCGCCATATCCGATTCGGTTTCCCCCGCCTCCGGCTGATAGCCAAAGTAGTTCCAGCCGTCGATCACCTGCTCCGGCGAGCCACGGCTGATGCCGAGCTGCAACCGCCCACCGGCAATCAGATCGGCCACGCCCGCATCTTCCGCCATGTAGAGCGGATTTTCATAGCGCATGTCGATCACGCCGGTGCCGATCTCAATGCGGCTGGTTTTCGCGCCCACCGCCGCCAGCAGCGGAAACGGTGCGCTTAGCTGGCGGGCAAAGTGATGCACGCGGAAATAGGCGCCGTCTGCGCCTAACTCTTCAGCCGCCACGGCAAGATCGATCGACTGCAGCAGCGCATCGGCCGCCGAGCGGGTGCCGGACTGCGGCGACGGCGACCAGTGGCCAAATGACAAAAACCCAATCTTCTTCATGATAACTCTCCATCCTGAAACGGTGGCCTGAACGGTCAGGCGCCTTAACAACCATGATACGCCGCCGCCGGACAAAGGGTTATCGAAGGATATTGATGAAGAGATTCAACCTGGCTGAATATGCGGATACCACCATCTGTCAGGTTTCGGTCCAGCCACGCAGCAGGTTGTGATAAAGATTCAGCAGCGACAGCTGCTCGTCGCTCTCACCATGGCGCGCTTTCAGCGTCTGAATCGTGCGATCCAGTTCGAACAACATGGCACGCTGTTTGTCATCGCGCACCATCGACTGAATCCACAAAAAAGAGGCGATGCGCTCGCCCGCCGTTACCGGCGTGACACAGTGCAGGCTGCTTGAGGGGTAGAGCACCAGATCGCCCGCTGGCAGTTTGACCTTGTGCTGACCGTAGGTGTCATTCACCACCAGTTCGCCGCCCTGATACTCATCCGGCTCGCTGAGAAACAGCGTGGCGGAGAGATCGGTACGCATCCAGCCCTGGCTGCCGTTGTGCCGCACCGCGCCATCAACGTGAAAGCCGTAGGTTTCATTCTGCTGATAGCGGTTAAACAGCGGCGTGGAGATCTGCAGCGGCAGCGCGGCGGCAAAAAACAGTGGGCTGTTATTCAGTGCCTGCAGCACCTGCGCCTGGAGCCGATCGTACAGCGGCGTATGGATATCGATCTGCTGATTATTTTTGACCTGTGCGCCCTGGCTGCCGGTGGTGGCGCGGCCGTCAATCCAGCTGGCCTGCTGCAACGCGTCGCGAAAGCTGCTCAGCGCATCAGGCGTCAGCACGGCGGGAATGTGATACATCATTCGCAGTTACTCATGAAGTAAAGGGGCGTGACGCCCCTTGCAGATTAGAAATGCACGTTTGCTGACAACAGGAAGGTGCGTGGCTCGACGGGATGGTAGCGATAGCCGCTCTTGTTGATCGAGGAAACAGCGTGCGTATCGAAAACGTTATAGACGTTGAGTTGCAGATCGAGGTTGGCGTTGACCTTGTAGCCCGCTTTCGCATCGGCCACCCAGTAGCCTTCCGTGGAAGAGGGTGTGCCGACCGCGCCGTCGGTGCCGCGGTGCATGCCGCCAACATAGCGCGCGCCGCCGCCCAGAGCAATGCTGTCGCTGGCCTGATACTGCGTCCAGAGCGTGAATGCATGCTCCGGGGTATAAGGTACGGTCGATCCGCCATCCTGCGCGGTCTTCGCCCCTTCGCGGACGCTGGCGTGCTGCAAAGTATAACCTGCCAGCAGCTGCCACTCCGGCGTGATATTACCAGCGGCGGTCAGCTCATAGCCCTCTACCCGCTTGCGGCCATACTGCGACGAAGTACCGTCGTCGTTCTGCTCAACTTCATTTTCGATGTCGGTGCGGAACAGCGCGGCGCTCAGCTGCAGACGCTTATCCAGCACTTCCCACTTCGTGCCCAGCTCGCTGGTTTTGGCTTTTTGCGGCTTGAAATCGGTGCGGTTAGCGTTACTGCCGGTGCCGCTCTGCGCCAGGGTAAAGCTGCTGCCGCCCGGCGGCTGCTGCGAAATGGCGTAGTTAACGTACAGATTGCCGTTGTCGGTCAGGTGATAGAGGGCGCCCGCCTTCCAGTTCACCAGGTTACCCGACTTCGCGGTATCGATGGTGGTGATCGGCGTGTTGCGCGGCGTGCCCGCCGGGCAGGCCAGCGCGCCACGACCGGTGCCGCCGCAGGCGGTGGCGCTGTCATATTCGGTGCGGTAATTGTCGAGGCGCACGCCGCCGTTCAGCTCAACGTCGCGGGTAATTTGCAGCGTGTCAAAGGCGTAAACACCAAAAGTATCGGTTTGCCCGTTAGCGTTGGCGCCGTTGCGATCGAGTCCCCCCACGGAAATTGAACTGACCGGATGATAGATATTCACCGGCGGCGGCGTCATCGCCCGGACGCCGTAGTTGGTCTGCGTTTCGCGCGTAAATTCCACGCCCGCGCTGACATCGTGACCCACCGATCCGGTCTGGAAACGTGAGCTGATATTGGTCTGGTTAGTCAGAATTTTATTGCTGATATCTTTGGTATTCGCCAGCCGTGACCAGCTCCAGCTCTGCACATCGTTGCGGTTGGGCTGCACAATATTCGTGGCGCCGCCCATTACCGCGGTCAGCAGGTAATCCTGCTTCACCCGCGCCCAGCGTGTGGTGTTGCGCACGGTGGTGCTGTCGCTGAGATCGTGCTCAAGGCGCAGCGTCGCGCTGTCGGTGGTGGAGTCGTCGTAGTCAGAATCGGTGCCGTAAAAGTTCTCGCTGTTCACCCGGCCCGCACCGTTTAGCGCCGCGGTGCCGGCCGATGGCGCACGATAGCCACGCAGACCAATGGTCGGCACGCCGCCATCCGGCGTGTTGTTCTGCTCGACGTGAAGAACGTTAAGATAGAGCCGCGTCGGCGTATCCAGGCCGAACGCCAGCGACGGCGCCACGCCCCAGCGACGGTTTTTCACATTGTCGCGACCGGCATCGTGCGTCTCCTCGCCCATCAGATTGAGGCGGAAAGCGCTGGTGTCGTTGATCGCCTGATCGAGATCGAGCGTGCCACGGCGGAACCAGGCGCTGCCGACGCTCACCGAGGCATCCAGGCCGGAGTCAAGACGCGGCTGTTTGCTGATGGTATTGATCGAACCGGTCGGCGCACTGCGGCCGTAATCACTGCCCGAAGGCCCTTTAATCACCTCAACCTGCTGGGTGTTAAAGGTGTCGCGCGAGACGCTGCCGATATCGCGAATGCCGTCCGAATAGATGCTGTTTGAGGTATCGGCACCGCGCATATAGATCGCATCGCCGGTGGTGGAGTTACCGTTTTCACCGGCAAAAAACGCGCCGACGCCGGGCACGTTTTTCAGCGCGTCGGATAAATTAGTGACGCCCTGATCCTGCATCACCTTTTCCGGGATCACCGTGATGGTGCGGGTGGTATCAACCAGCGGTCGGCTGAATTTCGGGTCTGCCGAGGCGTTTGGCGCATAGAGCGACGGCGCACTGGCCTCAACGAGCATCTCATCCTGGTCAACGGCAAGCGCAGCAGCAGGCGTGACGCCAATGCACAAACCGGTAAATAAGGTCAAAGAACTAAAATTACCAAAAGGCAGGTTGCGATTTTTATCCATTTTTTAAATTATTCAGCGGCTTTTTATTGTTATCTCTGTTCCGTCACCCGCAGCCAGTTACGACGTAATCAACCGATTCTCCGCTAACGGGTCGGCGCAGTGACACCTTAAATGATAAGTTGAAAGATAATGATTATCATTTATGTTCACATTATTATCACGCAGCTCAATTTAAATAAATACATTTGTTTACATAAACCCGACGCTATTCATACAGTTGGCGAAAGAAGCAGCATCACGCTGAAATAACAGGCACAAAAAAGCCCGCACGGTTGGCGGGCTGTCGCGTTTTACATCAGGCAGTACTCAGTGAAAAGCGGGATTATTTTCCATAATAGCGCTGAAGCGAGGGGTGCGGTTCGATGCCGTAAAGCTGGCTCATCGGGATCACCAACTCAAAATAGTGTCGCGCATCGCTGTCGTCCTGTTCTGACTGTCGGGCATTCTGGCCGAGGTTCTTCCATAACTGCAGTAATCTGCGCATCGGTGACTCCTGACGGTAACAAGGTGAAGCCCTGAGTTAACGCCGATTGCGCACAAAACGGAAGCCACTCATTCTCACTTGCTTAGCAGGAAAAGTACTAAAGCCCGGCGTTAAAACTCAGCCGGTTCGCCTGGCAGCGGCTCCGACAGCGCCTGCCCTTCCACGCCTGCATAGGCGATCAGCAGCTCTGCCGCCACGCCGGTGGTATAACCCCGGTGCGCGCTGTTTACCGATTCGTTAATCGCCTGACCGGCGCGAAAAGTGTGGGTTTCACCGCTCTCTTTATCTTCCACCGTCAGCTCACCGGAGAGCAGATAGGCCACGTTGGGCATCGGGTGCGTGTGCCACGGCAGCGAGGTGTGTGGCGGAATAGAGAGCCGCATCAGCGACAGCTGCGGCGTGCCCTGCGGATAAGCGCCATAGAGCTGGCCATTCCACGCGCAGTTGCACTCCAGCAGCAGTTCACTCGCAATTTTTGCCTCATCCTGCTTCTCTTTCGTCATCCCTTTACTCCCATTAATCACCCTGCTGACGCGCGCGCAGCGGATTGTCTGCGCAGGTCGCTCTTTCATCAGGGAACTATAAAGGTGTAGTTAATATCCTGAATAATTTCAATTATTCCTCCGGCCTTTGCCTGACTGCAGACATAAAAAAGCCTGCCACGGTGGGCAGGCTGAGACGACGCCGCGCTTAGCGCGTGACGGTGACTACCCAGTTGGCACCGGTGCCGCAGGCCGCTTCGCCGACGCGCGCCAGCGTGCCGTCCTTGTCGTTGATCGCGTAGCTGCCGACCACCGCGCTCTTCTCGCCGCTGACCAGCAACCACTTGCCGCTGCCGTCTATCGCCATGCCGCGCGGCTGCTTTTCTACCGGCCAGCTGCCGATCAGCGTTAAGGCCCCGCTTTGCGCATCGATGCGATAGCCGGAGACGGTGCTGGAGGTGCGTTCAGACATGTAAAGAAAACGGCCATCCGGGGTGATTTTGAGATCGGCCGCCCAGATGCGCGGCGTGGGATCGCTGTAATCGGCCGGTCGCTGACGACCGTGCGCCAGCTGATAACGTGCCGCCACCGCATTCGGCCAGCTGTGCAGTTTTTCCAGCGCGCCGCTGGCGCTGTCGAGCTGATAACGGGAAATTGAGCCGGACGTGGCGTTGGAGACATAGACAAAGGTGGTGGCCCACAACGACGGGCTGGCCAGCAGACACACCATTAACAGCGTTTTTTTCAAAGCCATAACGACTCCACAAAGCGAATAAAAGCGGCGGCAGGCGCCTCCAGGCTTTTAAACTAGCCGGACGGTGGGCGGCGCGCTTCAGGCGTCCGCCCTAATTTCTCCGGCAATATCGCGCTTTGTGCGCTGCGTCATGGTTTATTGCGGCGGCGTCGGCACCGTTTGCGCGGCTTCGCTGGCGCTGAGCCTGGCCATCATTTTGCGGTAGTTATTCAGCCAGCTGCCGCTTTTCAGGCGCCACCAGAAGAAGGCACCGCGTACCGCCCAGTCCATGACCATGCCAAGCCAGACGCCGATCACGCCCATGCCAAGCACAATGCCGAGCAGATAACCAAACACGATGCGCGCGCCCCACATACCCGCCATGGAAACGTACATCGTAAAGCGGGCGTCGCGGGCGCCTTTCAGTCCGGCAGGCAGCACCCAGCTGGCGGCCCAAATCGGCATAAACAGCGCGTTGAGCCAGATCAGGTGTTTCACCACGGAGATCACCTCCTCATCGCGGGTATAAAACCGCGCGATGGTGCCCGCCAGCGGCACCGATAGCAGCGCCAGCGCGCACAGGCCGATGGTGGAGAGCCAGAACACATGCTTGATCTGCCGCTCCGCCTGCATCACCTGATTTTTCCCGAGGCGCGTGCCGACGATAATGGTGGAAGCGGAACCGAGCGCATTGCCCGGCAGGTTGATCAGCGAGGCAATGGAAAAAGCGATGAAGTTACCGGCAATTTCGTTGGTGCCCATGCCAGCCACAAACACCTGCGTCAGTAGCTTACCGCCGTTGAACAGCACCGATTCAATGCTGGCGGGAATGCCGATGCTCAGCACCTCACGCAAAATATCGCCGTTCCAGCGCCGAAAGTAGCTGGGAATGCTGATACGCAGCTTGGGGTTGAAACCGATGACCAGCACATAAATCACCCCAATCGCGCCGATATAACGGGAAATAGTCAGCCCCAGCGCCGCACCGTCGAAGCCCATTCCCTGCCACGAGAAACAGCCATAAATCAGCACGCTGCTGATAATGATATTAAGGATGTTCATGCCGCCGTTGATCAGCATCGGGATTTTGGTATTGCCCGCGCCACGCAGCGCGCCGCTGCCGATCAGGGTAATCGCCGCCGCCGGATAGCTCCATGCTGACATCTGCAAATAGCTCAGCGCCAGCTGCTTCACCTGCGGCTCCGCCTGACCGGCAATCAGGTCAATGATCTGCGGACCGATAAACTCAATGCCTATTGCCAGCAGCAACGCCAGCACGGTCATCGCCGCCAGTGACTGTCGCGTTGCCGCCCGTGCGCGCTTGCCGTTGCGTTTCGCCAGGCTAAAGGCCACCACCACGGTAGTGCCGAGATCGATGGCGGCGAAAAAGGAGATCACCACCATGTTAAAGCTATCCGCCAGACCGACGCCCGCCATCGCCTCTTTACCAATCCAGCTCACCAAAAACGTGCTGAGCACGCCCATCAGCATGACGCAGAGGTTTTCGATAAAGATAGGAATGGCTAAAGGGGTAATTTCGCGCCAGAACAGCACATTATAAGAACGACGTTTGGGATACCACGCCGTGCGTTTAACTGCCTGCACCAGTAATACGCCAGGATTTTGCAATTTAATACCAGCTTGAAGAGTCGATCGCCAGAGGAGTAATAATCATGATCAATGGCCTGGAAAAACGCAAAGTCTTTCCGGCGTTTAGTTATTTTTTATTACAACTCTGCCCAGGGGAAACCGTCTCATTCTCACCGCTCATCAGCCCCAAACCGCTCGTTCTGATGCATACTGTTGACAGTAGCGTAACCGGGGATGACCTGCGGTTTTTATGATGCGACGCGATCCCGATGTCAGTCGCGCGACAACAAGGAGATTTTATGCCTGAGAAGCACTTTTCCGGTCTCACCAGCGTGCAGGCGCTGGATAAGCTCGAAGAGCAGTATCAAAACGCCGTTGAGGCGCTGCGTGAGGCGATCAAAACCTACATTGCCGACGGCAGCCTGCCCGATGCCGCAGCTCGTGCTGCCGGGCTGTTTGTCTACCCGGAACTGCGTATCAGCTGGGATGGCGAGAATGCGCCGCTGAATCGCACCCGCGCCTGGGGCCGCTTTACCCGTCCGGGTAGCTACAGCACCACCATCGCCCGTCCGGCACTGCTACGGCACTATCTGCGCGAGCAGCTGGCGATGATTGAGAAAGATTACGATGTCACCATCGAAGTCCGCCCATCGCAGCAGGAGATTCCGTTTCCCTACGTAATCGACGGCTCCGATCTGATACTGGATCGCTCAATGAGTGCGGGTATCGCCAAACATTTCCCCACCACCGAGCTGGCGAATATCGGCGATGAAAACGCCGACGGCCTGTTCAACGCTGAGACCATTTTTCCGCTTTCGCATTTTGACGCCCTGCGCACCGATTTTTCGCTGGCCCGCCTGCGCCACTACACCGGCACTGCCGTGGAGCATTTCCAGCCGTTTGTGCTGTTTACCAACTACACGCGTTATGTCGATGAGTTTGTCCGCTGGTCGATAGAACAGATTCGCGATGAAAACTCACCTTATGACAGCCTTGCCTGCGCTGGTGGCGCGGTGATTACCGCCGAAAGCGAAAACGCTGATGCGCTGATCTCCAGCCTGGCGTGGAAGAATCATCAGATGCCCGCCTGGCATTTGACCTCGCCCAACGGTCGCGGCATTACCCTGGTGAACATCGGCGTCGGTCCATCCAATGCCAAGACCATCTGCGATCATCTGGCGGTGCTGCGTCCGCACGCCTGGCTGATGATTGGCCACTGCGGCGGCCTGCGCGAGAGCCAGAACATCGGCGATTACGTGCTGGCGCACGCCTATCTGCGTGACGATCACGTGCTGGACAGCGTGCTGCCGCCGGATATCCCGATTCCCAGCATTGCTGAAGTACAGCGCGCGCTGTATGACGCCACCAAAGCGGTCAGCGGCATGCCGGGCGAAGAGGTCAAACAGCGCCTGCGCACCGGCACGGTGGTCACCACTGACGATCGCAACTGGGAACTGCGTTACTCCGCCTCCGCGCTGCGCTTCAACCTCAGCCGCGCCGTGGCCGTAGATATGGAGAGCGCCACCATCGCCGCCCAGGGTTACCGCTTCCGCGTGCCTTACGGCACCCTGCTCTGCGTCTCCGACAAGCCACTGCACGGCGAGATCAAGCTGCCGGGTCAGGCCAACCGCTTTTACGAAGGCGCGATTTCCGAGCACCTGCAGATCGGTATTTACGCGGTGGAGCAGCTGCGCGCCGAGGGCGATAAGTTGCATTCCAGGAAGCTGAGGACGTTTAACGAGCCGCCATTCCGCTGAGGGCCCGGGGAACGCCGGGGGATCGTTTTCCTCTGGCCGGAAAGGCCAGGGGAGTTTTGCCTTGCAGGCTGGCTTTTAAGGTCAACGTCTTTAAGGTCAACGTCTTTAAGGTCAACGGCCATTTCGTTCTGCCCTTCGGGCAGGCTTTTAAGGTCAATGTCTTTAAGGTCAACGGCCATTTCGTTCTGCCCTTCGGGCCGCCCGAGCAGGGGC